>JBDUDK010000081.1:0-88223 GCA_040002995.1 Acidimicrobiales bacterium
CGGCTCCATCGTCGGCGCGAGGGAGTGGACGGTGTAATTGATGACCGCGCCACCCTGGCTGCGGGCGGTGCGCGGGTCGCGGCCAGTGGAGACGTGGAACGTGATCGGAAGATCGACATCCTCGACGCAGTCCCACAGCGGCTCGAACTCACGCAGGTTGTAGTTCAGGTCTTCGTGATTCGGTGGACCGAAGACGGGCTTGCACGGCAGCGACAAACCACGGAACCCCAAACTCGCACAGCGCTGGATCTCGGCAATGGCGCCGTCGAGGTCGGCCGTGGCCACGCAGGCGAGCGCGACAAGCGTGTCGTTGAACGGTCCGAAGGTTTCCCACGCCCAATCGTTGTACACGCGGCACATCGCCTGGCTGAACACCGCGTCTCGCGTCGCCCACATCGTGAGCCCCTTGTTCGGGAACAGGATCTCGGCGTCGACGCCGTCGATCGCCAAGTCGCGCACGCGGTCCTCGGGCGTGCGCCCCGATTTGTTCCGCAACAGTTCGTGGCCCTCAAGCTGAACGTTCTGCATCTTCGTTGGGCGGAAGCCCTCGGTCTTCTGGAACTGGTCGCCCTTCGCGTCGACGATGATGCCGGGAAGACGGTCGTGATAGCGGGCGTCGATGCGGGTCGCCCAGAGATCGCCCGGCTCTTGCACGTGCCCGTCGGCCGACGCCATGTAGAACTTGCCGACCGCATCAGACCGCGCCGAACGAAGCCACCCGTCGTTGCCCGGGGTCTCGAGACGCCAGACGTTGTTTGCATCAGGTTCCGGTAGCACCGTTCTCATCTGGGCCTCCTCACCTGGGACTATCCCGATTCTGCCATGCGGGCGTCGGCCTCGACTCCCGCGCCGCGGCGGCGCGGTGATGTTCGACCGCGACGCGATGCCGAGGGTACGGTCGGATATGGCCCCCGTTTGGCTCCGGCGAAGCGTGAGAGGGCTCGTGGCAGCGTCGCTGGTAGTGCTCGCCGCCTGCGGTTCGAGTGGCGCGGCCCATAACGACGACGGCGACCAGCGGCTGGCAGCCGTCTATCGGGCGGTGATCCGGGCCGTCGCTGACGGACATCCGGACGACGCGCATCCGCCGGTCGTGTTCGTCGCCCCGAGGCCCGACGCCAAGACGATCCCGCTCCCCGTCCAAGCATCCGTCGTCGATGGTCTGGCTGGTGAAGTCTCGGTTCGATTCGTCGACGACGACAAGGAGGCCATCGACGGCACGGCCGACGGAGCCCCCGTGAAGGAGGGGGTCCTGTTGCGCCTCGGGCCGGTAGCGGCCGGCGACCCGGTCGAAGTCACGGCCGACCGGTATCGCACCGCGAGTGACCAGGCACTGCTCACGCTCTCCGCGCGCTCGAACGGGGAAACCTGGGACGCCCGGGTCATCTCCGAGGGCCCCCTCACCACGGAGGGATAACGGGGCCGGCCCCATCGCCGCGTGCCTGCTCGGCGAGGTGCACGGCGTGGTCGACGTCGGCATCCGATGGGATGCCCCCTTGGGTTACGTACAGCCATACGGTGGTGAGCTCGGCTGGGAGCGAATCGTCACCAAGTGGACGCCGGGTACCGGCGACCCGTACTGCTTCGACTGCGGTGAGCACGGCGAGCGCAGGGGCTCCCTGCAATCGGAGGAGATGGGCCAATGCGACGAGCGCGTCCACTGGATCGGCTTCGTGAGGAGCGGACGCCACCAGCGGCCCGGACTGAAGGGCGCGCCGGCCGATCACGTACACGAGCGCGCCGAAACCGAGCAGCACGCCGATCACGAGAAGCCCTACGAATCCCGAGGGCCGCGCCAACACAGGCCCGACCGCCCCGGCCACCCACGCGAGCTGGAACCACGTCTCGAACCGGGCGAACGCCCGCCCCATTTCCGCGTCGGGCGCGAGCCGTTGGGTGGTGCTGTCGAACGCTTGGTGTGCAACGGCCGCGGCCACACCGATGGCGAACGAGATCAAGACCCCGCTGGTGCGGCGGTCCTGTGCCGCGGCGAGGAGGCAGAGTGCTCCCGACACCGCGAGCGAAGCCGTCAACAAAGCCTCTTCGGCCACCCGCCTCCGCACGAGTGGACCGATGACGGTTCCACTGAGCCCACCAAGCACGCCGGCCACCAAGACCATTCCGTATACCCACGCGGGTTCGCTGGCGGTCTTGAGGTTGAGCGCGAGCAAGAACGTGATGAAGCCGACCGCAAACCGCAGCACGATCATCGCGGAGGCCGCCAGGCTGAGCGGCGCGCTGGTCAGCTCGGCCACCTCCACCACCCGGTTGGGCGGAGCCGGAGCCGGCCGCGGTATGCGGATGGCAAGCGCGGCAGCGATGGCCTGTCCCACCGACGCCACGATGACCACGGCCGGCGGACCCACGAGTCGTAGAACGAGTGCGGCGACGAGCCCACCGAGCAGACCGCCCAATGTCGCCACTCGCTCCATCTGTGCGTTCGCCGCCACCAGTTTTTCTTGGTCGGCAACGAGCCGAGGCACGAGGGCGCTCTTCGCGATCGTGTACGTCTTACCGAGCACAAGAACCGCGAACGCTTCCGGAAAGAAGAACAACGTCGTGAGGTGATTGGCCAGCAACGCGCACACCGCCGACCGCCCAATCGCGGTGGCCACGATGATCGCTCGATAGCCGCCACGGAAGCGGTCCGTGGCTGGCGCGAGGAGCGGCACCACCAAGGCGAACGGTGCGAGGGTGGACAGGAGGTACAGAAGGATGCGGGGGCGGGCCGCGTTGATCGAGACGTTGAAGAACAACGATCCGGCCAGCGACACGGTGAACGCGGCGCCGGCCGCGCCCGTAACCGCGTGCATGATCACGAGCCGCCTGAACGGCCCTTTCTCCGCATCGGCCCGCCACCACCGGTCACCCTTCGACGGTGCGGTCGACGCCTCGCCCCGGCGGCTCACGCGACCATCATGCGCGCGTCCTGCCGGATGCGTGGCTGATCTCGCGTCAGGTCGAGGCCGTGGCCATAAAACGTTCGAGCTCGCGGCGAATATCCGTGCCCGCTGGTTGATAGACGAGCTCGGTCACCCCCTGCTCACCAAACTCCTGGAGACGGCGACGCACGGCGTCGGCCGTACCAGTCACCGTGACCTGCTCGACCAGCGCAGCACCGCCGGCGTCCCAGCCGGCCAGATCGGCGTCGTTGAGACCGACACAGTGCTGCACGTGCACGCCGAGATGGCGTTGGTCTTCGGGATTGCGGTCGATGACGGCCAGCCAGTCAGGACCGCCGGGGATCTCCAACACGGCGTTGCGCCCACCAAGCTCGTAGCCGGCGTGATACGCGAGCGCCCATCCGGGGCCGGCCGCGGCTTTGGCCCGGGGTCCGGTCGGCGACTCGCCGTCGTCGAGCACGGTCCCCCAGAACAGAAGGGAAACCCAGTCGAACTGCTTGGCTTCTTCATCGACGCCCAGCGCGACGAAGAGGCCGTCGCCGATGTCGTGCGCGATCTTTCGACCCTTGGGGCCGAGCGCGCCGATGAGGATCGGAACATCGACGGGGCGCGGTGGGGCGTGCCCGGCCGGATGCAGCATCTGCATCTTGGCGCCTTCCCACTCCACGACGTCGCCGTGAATCAGGCCGCGATACGCGGCGATGTAGCGCTGCATGAAGTCCCACGTGATCGCGCCGTAGCCCATGGCGCGTCGCCCGGTGAAGCCGGTCCCGAAGGCGATGACCACTCGACCGGGCGCCAAAGCCGCGAGCGTGGCGGTGGCCGCGGCGTTCACCATCGGATGGCGCAACGTCGGGATGAGCACCCCAGGACCCAATCCAATGCGGCTCGTGCGCACGGCCGCCAGCCCGAGCGTCATCCACACGTCGGGACTCTGCTGTGGCGTGTCGTAGATCCAAGCGCGCTCATAGCCGAGCTCTTCAGCGATCACGATGTGATCGGGTGTGTCGAGTGTGGTGGGAAAGGCGCAGGAGATCTCCATGGCGGCGCACGTTAGGCGCGGTACGGCCCGGTCTTTCAGATGTGCGCAAGTACCCCGTCGAGCGGACGCGGCACGTGGGCCAGATCCAACTCGTCGACAAGCACGCGCGCGTAGTGGACCTTCCGGCCGCCACGGCTGCCCATGAAGCGCCGGAGCTGCCGTTCCTTCGTCCACCCTTGTTGTGCGGGTTGCCGCTGGAGGGTGCGGAACGATCGAAGCTCGCCCTGGGCGTCGATGACCTTCTCCACGGTGGCAGCGCCGAGCGCGCGGATCAGCTCGTCCTCCAGGTCGGCGACGCACACGTAGAAACCGAGTGCTTCCATCTCCACGCGCGTCAGATCGGAGCCGAGGCCGGCCCGCTCGAGAGCGCGGCGGAATTTGCGCTCCTCGCCTGCGTCACAGAGTCCCGCCAGTTTGAGGTCGAGTCCGTGCGGCCCGAACCGATCCAAGAACCGACCTACCGCCGTGGCGCCACCCATCGCAACGACGGAGATGCCTTCCGCCGCGAGGTTCCGGCCCCGGCGCTCGGCGAGCGCTTCGAGCGCGCGCTGGTCGCTCAACCCTTCAACGAGCACGACCGTGCGTTGGTCGACAGTCGCAGCCATGTGCCGCAGCTTCACAGCTCACAGGTGTCGCGCCGCGTCCGTTTAGGTCGGCAGATGGACGATCTCGACGTCGACGATTTCGGTGAACGTCAACCGGGCCACTGTTCCGTGCCGCACTGGCAGGTTCGGGCTGCCGGGGGTGACGATGAGAGTCGTGCCGACCAGCGCGACTCGGTGATCGTGGCCGCCGCCAGCGGGCGGCACGCCGTATGCGATGACGTCGGCGCTGACACCGTCGGTGGGGTATTCGCGCACAAATGCCAATCGCCGGCCGAGCACATTTCGGTACACCGGACCGTCGACGAGACGACGGTCGGTTCCGGCCGGGACATCGAGAATCGGATTGCGGATCCCGATGACCTCGGCCCCACCCGCGGCGAGGCGATCGAGCACCCCGAGCGACGTCAGGTCGCCGAGGTGGACGATGAGATCACACCCGCGCAGTGCGTCGGTGGCGGCGTCGGGAAGATCGCTCCCATCCGCGAGCTTGCAATGCGTGTCCGCGATTAGGCCAATGACAATGGGCGGCTTCGTTTCTGTCGACGTGCTCATGACCGGCTCCTCGGTAAATGGACGATGTGGACGGCGGATCGGGGACCGTCAAGGTCGATAGTCGCGACCGTGGGACCCGAGCCCGACAACGGGATGGTGGGGCTGCCGGGGTTGACGAGCAGCGTTGCACCAGGGCGAGAAACGTTGGGGACGTGGCTGGTGCCGCTCAATGCGATGTCGACATCGGTGCCGAAGAGGACCGACGGATCGATGAGATCGGGAAGATCGGTGGCCATGCCGATGAGTGTGTGACCGGCACGGACCAGCAGGGGACCGTCGTGCAGTCGAACTCCATCCGCCGGCGGGTCAATCGCGCTCCGCACCGAGAGAACCGGCGCGAGCGTGGCGAGGCGATCGAGAACGCCCGATGAAGAGACGTCACCGCAGTGCAGGATGAGGTCGCAGCCGGAGAACGCTTCGAGCACGGCGTCGGGTAGATCCGACCCATCGAAGCTGACGCAATGGGTGTCGGCAATCACGCCCACGCGCCGCGCGATGACGCCGATTGTTGGTGCCAGCGTGGTCGCGGCGACCGCGAGCTCTGAGGCGAGTACGTCGATGAACGCCGGTCGCGGCAGGCCTTCGACAAGATTGTTCATTGCGTGCGCCTTAGGCATCGTCGCCTCCCTCGGCGAGAAAAGTGCGAAGCGTGGCGAGCGCCCGCCGCTGAAGTTGCTTGATCGCGTCCGGCGAACGTCCGAGCCGCACCGCGACGTCGGCGATTGCGAGGTCCTCGCCGAAGCGCAGCGTGATCACGGCCCTGTGGTCGGCGGGGAGCCGGTCGACAAGGCCATGCACGAGGGCGCGAGTCTCCACATTCGCGAGCTCGTCGGCGCCGATGTCCTCCGTTGGTTCCACCGGCATGGTCTCGGTGAAACGGGATGCTCGCTGCCGGCGGCGAAGCTCGTCGTTGGAGAGATTGATGCAGATGCGCCACAACCAGGCTCGAAACGGAATACCGCGCGATTCGAAGCGCGGTAGCGCGCGCAACGCCCGGCGAAATGTCTCTGCTGTGACGTCTTCCGCGGCCGCCCGGTCACCGAGATGCGACCATGCGAGGGCGTGCACGCCAGCGACGTTGGCGCGGTAGAGCTCGGAAAATCGGCCGGGGTCGGCTTGCGCAGCGATCACCAGCGCGGCCTCCGATTCGAGCTCCGACACGGGTGCCACGAGCTATATAACCGCGGCCAATGCCAAAAGGTGACGCCGTCGTGCTCGGTCCATTCGTCAAGGTTGAGGATTTCCAGAACCAAGGCTCATGGCAGGGGTCGACAGGACCGACGGTCGGAGGTGACTACCGCTCACGCAACTTCGACCAAGGCACTCGCTCCAAGCCTCGGTTCTCTGCTCCAGAGGTTTCGGATGGGGGAGGGTGAATCAGCGAAGTCCGTGAGCCGCAGGTGCGCGTTGGGGCCCGTCGAGGTGGCCCAGCTCGAGTTGGGACGAGCCGACCTCAATTCGGACGAGCTGGCCGAGGTGGTGGCCGCGTATGCCGTGCCCCGCGTCGTCTTTCCGGAGTTCCGCTCGCTGGTGAAGGTCGACCTCGCGGCCGGATCGGTATCGGTAACGGTTTCGGACACCGCAGTGGAGGAGACGGCGGCAGACCGAACCCTCCTCGTCTATTTCGAGCTGATTTTCGGCCCGAGCAAGATGTCGCCGACAACCGCGATCCCCTTCACCGCTCTCGATCTCGACGTGCTCCGCGTCGTGCTGGCGAGTCGTCGCAACGAGGTGACCCGCCATCTCGAGCTCCTCGTCGGCCCACCCCTGGAGCCGTCGGTGTCGCCCCGGCGCATCGCGCACGGTGTGGTGGTCGTCTTGGCCGCGGCCTCGATTGCGGCCGGCGTCATCTCGTTGATCGACGCACAGAACAACACGGCCACCAAAGCTCCACCTGTCGTGGGCAGTGCGCCTCCATCTCCGGCCGTGATCGCGCCCGCGGGCGCGCCGATCCAGACGGAAATCCTCGACCCGCTGGTGATCGTTCGCGACCCGAGCCTCATCCCCGGTACTCCGATCGACCTAGCGAAGGGCCCTCGATGAATTCAACCGTCCAAGTGATGCAGGCGACCCGGCCCCTCGATGTGATCGTTGCCGACGACGAACCGGCGGACAACCTGCTGCTCGCTCTGGCCGCGAAGGACGCCCATGTCGACATGACGTTCACGTTTGCCGAGGACGGAGAGGAGCTGCTGCGGATCCTCGCCGAGCGAGTTACAGAAGGCAACGCCCCCGACGTCGTCGTACTCGACATCCGGATGCCACGCTGCTCGGGCCTCGAGGCGATGGAAGTGATCTCCGCGTCCGAGATCCTGCGACGGATCCCGGTGGTGATGTTCACGACGTCGCGCCGGGCGGCCGACCAGGCGCACGGGCTGAGTCTCGGCGTGACCAAATTCGAGATCAAGCCCAGCTCGTATCCCGAACTGGTCGCCTTCGCCAACGAGCTTGTCAACGTGGTGCGTGGATAGCGGGACTGAAACTCCTCGGCTGCTGCTTGTCGAGGACGACGACGTCTTTGTCGAGTTGACCCGCTTGGTCTTGGCCGAGAGGGGATTTGCCGACAATCGGACCCTCGTCGCGGGATCGGTCGCCGACGCGTCACGCGTTTTGCAGTCGGAGGACGTCGACCTCATTCTGGCTGACCTTTCTCTGCCGGATGCCGACGGGCTGGAGGTGGTACGGCGATGTCGCGAAGTTGCTGCCCACCTGCCGATTATCGTGCTGACCTCGTGCCGCGATGTCGACCTCGCGCTCGAAGCGTTGGCCAACGGCGCGCAGGATTACCTCATCAAAGGGGACTTCGACGACGAGGACTTGATGCGAGCGATCCGCTACTCGCTCGCCCGCTCCCGTGCCGAATCTCAGCTGCGGGCCACGTTGCACGAGCTGGAGATGTCGAACCGCCAACTCGAGGAATCCAACGGCCAGTTGGAGCAGTACGCGACGATTGCCTCGCACGACCTTCGATCACCGGTGCGCACGGCGCGGGTGCTCGTTGGGCGGATGGTCGCTTCTCAGGGCACGAGTGCCGATCCGGGATCGGCCGCGCTCGGAGACGCTCTGGATGCCTGCCTGGGACGCCTCGAGACCATGTTGGAGGGTCTGCTCGACTACGCCCAAGCCCGTGACCTCCGATCGTCGGGTGAGTTCAGGGACGAAGTCGTCGCAGATGTGGTCAAGGAGATCGTCACGGACCTCGACGCCGATCTCCGAGAATCCGAGGCCCTGATCGACGTCTGCGGAGTCGCGTCCGTGCGTGGGCATCCAGTGCTGATCCGCAGCCTTCTGCTCAACCTCATACGCAACGCGGTGAAGTACCGATCAGAACGACCCCTCCGGGTCATCATCTCTGCCGACGTGGCCGGGGACGGCATGGTTCTCGTGAGGATCACCGACAATGGCATTGGCATAGAGCCGAGATTCCGAACCCGCGTCTTTGGCATGTTCGAGCGGCTGAGTAGTCGCAGCGAGGGCATCGGTCTGGGCCTGTCGCTCTGCCGCCGGATCGTGTCGCTGCACGGCGGCGAGATATGGATAGATGACGGCCCCGATGACGAGGGGATCGCCGTGTGCTTCTCGCTGCCGGCCGCCGCATGAACCGAACACCATCGATGTCGGCCGACGTCCGCCGGGCGCTCGACGAGCGGTGGCCCCGGATCCGCGATGCAGCGCGTGCGCACCTCAAGCTCATCGAAGAAGGTGGCGACCCGGCTCAGCGCAGTGCGGCCCGCAGCGCGGCTCACAAGCTGAGCGGAAGTCTGGGTATGTTCGGGCGACGAGACGCGTCGTCAGTTGCTCGGGCTATTGAAGACTTGCTCGAGAGCGATCTCATGGCGTCTGGCCGGCGCGAGCTGCGCACCCTGGTCGCCCGGCTCGAGCAGATGATCGGTGCCGACGATTCAAGCCCCGGCTGAGAGGATCAGTTCAATCTCCTGCGGGAGACGCATCGGGTCGAACGGTTTGGCGATGAGCCCGCAGGCGCCCGCTGCTTCGAGCCGGCGGAGCTCGCCGTTTTGCGCCTTAGCGGTGAGGAATATCACCGGAATATGACTCGTCCGTGGGTCGTTCGAAAGCACCCCCAGGGTCGCGACGCCATCGATTCCGGGCATCATTACATCGAGCAAAATCACGTCGGGTGAAAGCGCGCGCGCTCGCTCGATCGCCTCGGATCCACAGTCGGCCTCCGACACGGCCCATCCTCCGATGAGTTCGAGGCTCAGACGGGCAACCTCACG
This sequence comes from Acidimicrobiales bacterium, assembly GCA_040002995.1. Classification (GTDB taxonomy): domain Bacteria; phylum Actinomycetota; class Acidimicrobiia; order Acidimicrobiales; family Ilumatobacteraceae; genus JBDUDK01. The sequence continues at coordinate 9,338 of JBDUDK010000081.1, forward strand.
GATGTCGCCGTCATCGTCGACGATCAGCGCGTGCATCATCTTCCCCAGCCGCTGTGCCACCCGGCATCTGAGACGACATCGGGATTCTTGTCGGAGACAGTGGGCGATAAGGGAAGCGTGAACACGCACGTGGCGCCTCCACCGCGCGTGGCCTCCATCCAGATGTTTCCGCCATGCTCCTCGACGATGCTCTTGCAGATGGCCAAGCCGAGTCCGGTGCCGCCCTTGTCGCGCGAGTCGCTCGCGTCGACCTGGTGGAACCGCACGAAGATGTCACGGGCCCGCTCCGGGGGCACCCCCCGCCCGTGATCGATCACGCGGACCGCGACCGCGTCGCGTCCTCCAATTCTCGCCCGCCCATCGACACTGAGCGCGACTGAGCTACCCGCAGGCGAGAACTTCACCGCGTTCGACAACAGGTTTGTCACTGTCTGGATGATGCGGTCGCTATCGGCCATCACGCGAAACTCCGAACCGACCGCTTCGTCAGCGACGATGTCTACGCCTTCCCGTTCCGCGACCGGGCGCACGATCGCGACGGCGTCGCGCACGAGTTCGCTCAGGTCGACCTCGGTTCGAACCAACGCGATCAGGCCCGACTCGATCCGTTCGATGTCGAGCGTGTCGTTGACCAAGCGGATCAACCGGTTGGTGTTGTTCGCCGCGATGTCGATCATTCGCTGAGCGGTGTCGCTCAGAGCGCCTGTGGCGCCGCCGGCAATGAGGCCGAGTGCACCCTTGATCGATGTAAGTGGCGTGCGCATCTCGTGGCTGACCACCGAGATGAACTCGTTCTTCATGCGATCGACCTCCCGACGGTCGGTGACGTCGATGAAGGTGCACACCGCCGCCCACGGGGCCTCGTACTCGTCACGGTGAAGCGGTTGGGAGCTCGAGGTCAACCACCGGCGACCGCGGACCGGGTCGTGCACGCCGAGCACCACCTCGGTGCAGGCCTCGCCCGTTCTCAGCGTTACCGCCGCCGGAAACTCGCTGGCGGGGAGGGCCGTGCCATCCTCCCGGACAACAGCGACGTCTCGCAGGTCACCGGAGGGCGCTCCGAGGAGCCGGCGGGCGGCGGGGTTGGATTCGATGAGATGGCCTGCCGCGTCCTGGATGTACACGCCCTCGGTCATCGTTTCGATCACGGAGCGATAGAGCTCCTCGCGGCGCCGCAGCGCATCCTCGGCGGCGCGGTGGGCACTTACGTCTTCCATCGTGCCGAGGCGGCCCCCGGTCATGCCCTCGGTTGCCTCGATTGGCACCGAACGGACGGTGACCCAGCGGATCTCGCCGTCCGGGGTCTGAAGACGGAAATTCTCCTCGAAGTCCGCTCCTGTCTCGAACCCCGCGCGCAGCACGCGGGCGGCGACTTCGAAATCGTCGGGATGCATGACTGACTCCCACGTCGGGGTCGTGTCCACGAGCGCCGACCGGCCCGCTATCCCGCACCATTTCCTGTTCACGTAGATGAGGTCACCGCTGCGGTTGACGTGGAACATGCCGATGGGCGACATCTCGAGCAACGTCCGATAGCGCTGCTCGGCGCCCGCGAGGCTTGTCTCCGCCTCGCGCCGGGCCGACACATCCGCGAGCAGCGCGACCGAACCCGTCACGCGGCCGTGCTCGTAGACGTCGGCCACATTCACCAGGGCCCAGACCTCGCGTCCGCTCGCGTTCCGCAGCCGTAGCTCGAACGTGTCGCCACGACTACCGACTCTCAGGCGCTTTCGCTCGCGAAAAATGCCCAGGTCGTCGGGATGCACGAGGTCCTCGAACCGAGCCCCGACCAAGTCGCCCGCCAGTCGGTCGGCCAGAAGCGCAACAGCGGGGTTCGCGAACGCGATGAACCCCTCTGCGTCACACGCGAGAACGCCTTCGCCCGTCAGGTTCACCATGCGCCGATAGCGGGATTCGTTCTCGGCGAGTTCGAGCTCTGCCGCCGTGGGAACCCGCTGATACTCGTCGCCCAGTTGTGCCCCGAAGGGGCTCATGTCCACCTGTCGGCGTCGGCCGAGTTTTGTTGAGGGCTAGGCGCTCAGCGGGGCGTCCAGGACAGCCTGGCCGTCGCCTCTTCGAGCACGGCGAGGGCTTGTTCGGCGGCGTTCATGAGCTTGAGCAACGCCCGGCTGACCTGACGGCCTGAATCCCCAAGATCGCCAGCAGGCGATCGTCGGCCGGCGCAAAGTGGCTGTGGGCGGCCCGATGCACCGCGCGACCGTCGTCGGTGAGCTCGATGAGGTAGGAGCGCTGATCGCGCGGGTTGCGCACTTCACCACATGGCCGCGCCGCAGCATCGACCGGATGTGATCCAGAGCGGTGGTGAGCGGCAACCCCATGCTGCGCGCGAAGTCGGTGGGGGTGATCGACCCAACTTCGAAGATCACGCCGTACTCATCTGGCCGCAAAGGACTCTGGCCATGGCGCGATCGATCTACGCGTGTGCCCGCTGGCTGGCCGTGAATAGGTAGAACAAGGGCGACAACGTGGTCTCATCCGGTTTGTCGACGCGGGGAGCGGGCACGCCGTCAACGTAGCCCGGGGCTGTTCTGCGGGCCGGCAGTGGCCACGCCGATCGTTGCCGATTTCTTGATCACCGTCGGCTCAACCCAGCGCGGGTCGTGACGATGGGCCGGGATGGCGGAAGGGGCGGAAGTCAAAGGGATGTGGGCACCAAAGCGATGCTTCGCGTTCACGGTGCGGGCCGTGGCGTCGATCCTGCCCTTCGGGCTGGCGTTCGCATCGGGTCTCGTCGTGTCGCGGTTGCTCCCGCCACCGGACGGCATTGTCCAACGGCTGCTGTGGTGGGTGCTGGCGAGCGCCGTCGCGGTGGTGGTGCTCCGAGCCGCAGAGCGTTGTGCTCGTCGACTGTTACCGCTGTCGACGCTGCTCTCGATGACCCTGGTCTTTCCCGATCACGCGCCGTCGCGCCTGCGCCTCGCGCTCCGGGCCAACCTCAAGCAACGGCTCCGGGAGGTGGAGGACGCCGCCAAGGCGGGCACCGCTCAGGCGTGCGCCGAAGATCTCTTGGCGATGGTGGCCGCGCTGAGCCGGCACGACCGCCGGACCGTGGGGCACTCGGAACGGACGAGGGCCTACGCCGCGCTTCTGGCCGACGAAGTGGGCCTCGACCCTGACGAGAGCGCGAAGTTGCAGTGGGCGGCGCTGCTTCACGACATCGGCAAGCTCGACGTTCCCGCGAGCATCTTGAACAAGCCCGGCCGACTCGACGAGGCCGAACGGGCGGTCATCTTCGGGCACCCCGGTGCGGGCGAAGTACGAGCCGCGGCACTTATCGCGTGGCTCGGACCGTGGGCCAACGGCATCTGGGAGCACCACGAAAAGTTCGATGGCACGGGGTATCCAAAGGGCCTGCGTGGCAGCCAGATCACGTATGCAGGGCGGCTCGTGGCCGTTTGCGACAGCTTCGAAGTAATGGCCGCGGCCCGGTCGTACAAGAAGCCCATGTCTCTCGCGGAGGCCCGCACCGAACTCGTGCGCTCCTCGGGGACTCATTTCGATCCGCAAATCGTGCGGGCGTTTCTCAACATCTCGCTTGGCGAGCTTCGTGAGCTGGCGGGCCCTTTCGCCGCACTGGCGCAACTTCCGTATGTCGCGGGATGGCTCTCCGGTGCCGCCAGCAGCGTCGCGGCGGCTGGTGTCGTTGCCGCAACAATGGTCATGGTGGCGCCCGCATCCGCAACGCAAGAAACCCCGACGGTCGCAGCCACCGAAGCCGTGGCTACAACGACGACTGCGGTCACTCACCCATCCACGACCACCAGCACCGCCGCGTCCACCACGACTCCCACCACGGCTCCCACGACAGCGCCCACCACGAGCGTGCTGGTGGTCACGACTGTGGCCACGACGACCGCTCCGACAACGGCGCCGCCTCACAAGACACCGACCACCCGGCCCGTGACAGTGGTGAGCCCGACGTCGACCCCGGCTCCAACCACGACGGTTCCGACGACCGCCCCCGCGCCAACCACCGCGCCCCCGACGACCACGCCTCCCACAACGACGCCTCCGACCACGAGCCCGGCTACGACCACCGCCACAACGATTGCCGCTGCGACGCAGATCCTCGTCTCCCTAAAAGACACCCGCACTTCGCCCGCGCCGGCGAACGGCGCGTCGTTTAGTAAGGGAAAGGACATCTTCGTGTTCGCGATCCCGCCCCTCGGGATCACGTCGGTCACCTTCTACGTTGATGGCGCCTTCGTGAGCGACCAGCCCGTCGCGCCCTACGACATGATGGGGACCAGGGGCGACGGCAAGGCGCGTCCGTACAAGCTGCCCAACACACCGGGAACGATCGTGGTCACGGTCGTGACCCACTTCTCGGGAGGCGGCACTCAAAGCGCCTCAGCGACGATTTCGTTCTCGTAAGAGATCTGTATCTAGCCTCTGGTTCGTGCCGATCGCTGATGTAAACGGGACGACGATCTTCTACACAGAACTGGGCAAGGGTCGCGTCGTGCTGATGATGCACGGTGGTCTTGGGTTCGACCACACCTACTTCCGGTCAGGATTCGACCGCCTCGCCCCTGCTCACCGAGTCGTCTACTACGACCATCGAGGCAACGGCCGCTCGGGTCGACCACCGATCGAGACGTTGACCATCGAGCAGGCCGCTGACGACGCGGCCGGTCTTCTGGACCACCTCGACGTGGCGCAGGCGGTCGTCATTGGCCACTCCTACGGCGGCTTCATCGCGCAGGAGTTTGCGTTGCGCCACCCGGACCGGCTCGCCGGCCTCGTATTGGTCGATACAACACCTGGCCAGCTCGGCGCCAACGACGATCCTGAAGCCGACCAGGGCCCGCCACCGCCCGCGGGGTTCATCGAGGTCATGTCCAGCTTTCCCGCGAGCGACGCAGAATTCGCCGCGGCCGGCCCGAGGATGATGCCGTTCTACCTACACCGTCTCACGTGGGCTGATGTGGAGCCGGTGCTCGCCGATACGGTCTTCAGTGTCGATGCCCTGGTCCGAGGCATGATCATTCTTGGCGGGTGGAGCGCGGTCGACCGACTCGATCAGATCCAAGCTCCGTGCCTCGTGCTCGTCGGTCGCCATGACATCCCGACCTCGTGGCAACAGTCCGAACGGATCGCGCGGCGCATCTCGGGCTGTGAACTTGTTGTTCTTGAGGACAGCGGCCACTTTCCCTGGCTCGAGGAACCCGAACGCTTTTTTGACGCGCTCGAACGGTGGCTGGAAAAGGCGTCGTAGCGACCGGTCAGCCCGGCGGAGCGAAGAACTCCAGGGCGATGTTGTCGGGGTCGCGGAACGACAATCCCGACCCGTAGGGCGCGTCCACCACACCGCCGTGGTTGATGCCAAGCGAGTCAAGCTTCTTCTCCCACTGCTCGAGCTCTGCCCGATTCGCGCAGCCAAACGCGACATGGTCGAGGCCGGGCCGCAACTCGTCGAACGGTTCTGCGCTCGACGGCTTCGGATGCTTGTGAATACCGAACAGCGTGCCGCCCAGAAGCCATACCACGTGATGGAACGTGCCCGTGTCTTCGTCGAGCACCGGATCAGAGCCGAACAAGAGCCGATACCAGGGTCGACTTCTGTCGAGATCGCTGACGGTCACGGCAACATGCGCAACTGCGGGGAACTCGGCCATATCCCACCTCCCAATCGACTTTCGCGACCGTACCGTGCGCGTCCGGCGCTCCGGTACGGACCGCGCCGTGGTTAGGCAGCGACCCCGCCGGGTAGGCGAGACCTGGGAGAGGGGTTAGCGAAAGGACGGCAAACGATGTTTGCGTCAGTAGCAGCAATGGACCCATCGGTGCGGATGATCTTCTTCGCGGTCGCGGTCGCGGCGTTCCTCATTGCGGCCGTTGGGTACACGCGGGGCAAGACGTCGTTCCTTGCGGCCGGCTTGGCAGCGTTCGTGTTCCCGTTCTTCTGGGACGCCCTCGCCGCGATGTAGCGCGCGACAGAGGCGCTCGTCGCGCAACTGTTCGCGGTTTGAGGGTCTCTATGCACCCGAAACGCGAACAGTTCACGGTTTGGTGGTAGATGATTTGGACGACCGCGAGCGAAACGCGCTGCCTGGCGCGGTGATCGCGTCGATCTCCTGGTTACTTCCGTCGAGATTGGCGCGGACTTTCGTCCTTGACCGAACGAAGTAGGCGGTGTAGACAGCCGATGTGGCAGGGGGGCCGGTAGCGGGGAGCGCGGGCACGGTGTTGCAGCTGATCCGCAACGGCCAGTGCGCGACACGCAGCGACCTGGTGAACGTGACTGGTCTGGCGCGCTCCACGATCTCCCAGCGTGTCGACGCGTTGGCGGCCGCCGGCCTCGTCGTCGAGCGGGGCGATGGCAAGTCCACCGGCGGGCGACCCCCGACGCGCCTGGCGTTCAACTCCGACGGCGGCGTTGTTCTCGCGGCCGACTTCGGCGCGACCCAATGCCGTCTCGCGGTGAGCGATCGGGCGGGTTCGGTCCTCGTCGAGGAAGCGACCGATCTCGACATCGCCGCGGGGCCCGATGCGTGCCTGGGTTTCGCGTTGGACGGCTTTCACGCCTTGCTCGATCGCGCCGGCCGCGCCGTGTCGAGTGTCGAAGGGGTCGGCGTGGGTCTGCCAGGGCCTGTCGAGTTCGCCGCTGGTCGGGTGGTGAGCCCTCCGATAATGCCCGGTTGGGACGGCGTACCCGTACCGCCCTATTTCGCCGACCAGTTCCCGGGCGTGCCGGTGCTGGTCGACAACGACGTCAACGTCATGGCCATGGGGGAGTACTGGGCCCGTTGGCGCTCGTCGGTCAGCGACCTGCTGTTCGTGAAGGTCGGCACCGGTATCGGCAGCGGCATCGTGGTCGACGGAGCTATCCACCGCGGCGCGCAGGGCGCAGCGGGCGACATCGGACATGTTCAGATTCCGGATGCCGGCGACACCATCTGCCGGTGTGGCAACACCGGGTGCGTCGAGGCGGTCGCCGCGGGCGGCGCACTCGCCGCGGCGTTGCGCGCGGCCGGAGTGCACGCCGAGAACACCCGAGACGTGGTCACGTTGGCGCGCGCCGGAAATCGCGTCGCGGTGCCGTTGGTACGCAACGCCGGACGCCTTCTTGGTGAGGTCTTGGCGGGCGCGGTCAACTTCTTCAATCCCTCCGTCATCGTTCTCGGCGGGGATCTCGCCGAGGCGCACGAGCAACTGTTCGCTGGCGTCCGCGAGGTCGTGTACCGCCGCTCAACCACATTGGCCACTCGTCACCTGCAGATCGTGCGCAGCCGCCTCGGCGTCCATGCCGGCGTGGTGGGGTGCGCGGTGACGGTGCTGCAACACATCCTCTCGCCGGAAGCCGTCGACGCCCGTTTGGCGCTGAGCGACCGGATGGGCGAGGTTGGCGCGTGAGCGTGCACACCGCCGCCCCAGTTTCGACCGCCGCACCTGTTGGTGCGCCGTCCACGAGCCTTGGTCATTCCAGGGGGGAAACGGCCGGGCCCTCGGCCCTGCCCAAGCAAAGGAGAAAACATTGAAGCGATTAGGCAAGACCGGGGCTCTCGTCCTGGCGTTGGCGGCGATCACTGCCGCGTGTGGGAGCAGCAGCAAAGGCACGAGCGCCACCAGCGCAAGCAGCGTGGCGACCGGTGGCAGTACCTCTGCTGCGGCTGGCGCGGGCAACTACGTGATCGGTGTCAGCAACACCCTCGCCGGCAACGGTTGGCGAGAGGAGATGATCTGCGCAGTGAAGGCTCAGGCACTAGCGAGCGGGCGCGTGAGCAAGGTCATCGCCATCTCCAAGAACGGTGGCCCGACCGAGCAGATCCAGGACTTGCAGAACCTCATCTCCCAGGGCGTCAACGCCATCGTTGTGAACCCCTCCGACCGTGAGAAGCTCAACCCGGTCATCGAGGACGCGGCGAAGAAGGGCATCGTTGTCGTCGCCGTCGATCAGGCGGTCACCGCACCTTCGGCCTACGTCGCCACGAACGACCAGGTCGCGTACGGGCGCCTCGGTGCCCAGTATCTGGCCGACGCGATCGGCGGCAAGGGCAGTGTGCTCTACATGCGAGGCATCGACGGAGTGCCCGCCGATAGCGACCGCGACAAGGGCTTCAAGGAAGTCATGGCGAAGTACCCCGATATCAAGACCAAAGAGGTCTTCTCCGGGTGGGACTTCACCAAGGGCGGTGACGAGGCGGTGCAGGAGCTCACGGCCGCTAACTACGACGGCATCTGGACATCGGGTATCGACTTCACGGTCGTGAACGCGTTCGCGACCGCGAAGAAGAGCCCGGTTCCCGTCATCGGGGCCGACAACAACGAGTTCCTGAACCAGCTCCTACAGGGGCAGCCGGGTGCCGCGGTCACCAATCCTGCGGTCATCGGTGGAGTGGGCACGGCTATCGCCATCGACGCGCTCGACGGTAAGAGCCCGCCGAAGCAGACGCTGCTGACGCCCGCGGTGTGGGACAAGACGAAGAACGAGGCCGATCTCAAGGCCAACTACTTCGCTGACCGCGACAAGACCTTCAGCTCCGCTGTGAGCGTGAAGCCCTACACCACGTACACACCCGAGCAGCTGTTTGCCTGCAAGGGCCCAGGCGAGTGAACGGGCGACGGGGCCCGCGGTCCCGTCGCCTTGACCGGAGGGTGTCGAGCGTCTCCGGGCGCTCGACACCCTCCGTTCGTAGGCAACACGATCACCCAACACCTACATGACAACCCCGCTGCTCCAGACCCGGGGCCTCGCGAGGGCCTTCGGGCCAGTCATCGCGCTGCGGTCGGTGGATCTGACGGTGGCGCCCGGGCAAGTGCACGCGCTATTGGGGGCTAACGGTGCGGGCAAGTCGACGGTGGTCAAGATCCTCACCGGCGTGCTGCGGGCTGACGCGGGCTCGATCGCCGTGCACGGAGAGGAAGTCACCCTTTCGCGCCCCGCCGACGCGCAGGCTCGCGGGCTGGCGCCGGTCTTCCAAGACCCGGCGATGGCGCCCGATCTCACGGTGGTGCAGAACCTGCGTCTTACCGGCGTCGACGTCGCCGAGGTGCACCGCGTGCTGGCCGACATGGACCTCGACGGCCTCGACCTCACGGAGCAAGTGCGCGATGTTCCCCTGCCGTTCTTGCGCATGCTCGACCTGGCGCGTGCGCTCGCACGCGACCCGCAGCTTCTACTACTCGACGAGATCACCGCCGCGCTGCCCCCCGATCTCTCGGAGCGCGTGTTCGGGCTCATGCGTCGATGGAAGGAGCAGAATCGATCGGTGCTGTTCATATCGCATCGCCTCGCGGAAGTACGCGAGCACTGCGACATGTGCACGGTTCTGCGCGACGGGCGCGACGTCGACTCGTTCGTTCCGGCGCAAGGCGGCGAAGCGCAGATCGTCAGCACCATGCTCGGCGAGGCCGCCGCCGGAGTGCGCGAAGAGGCGCGCGGCCGCGCTCGCGAGGGCAGCCGGCCGGTGGTGCTCGAGGCCCGCAACCTCGCGGCGGGACGCAATCTTCGGGACGTCTCCTTCACGGTCGCGGCGGGAGAAGTTCTCGGCCTCGTGGCGCTCGAAGGCCAGGGCCAGGACCTGTTGTTCGATGTCCTCTCCGGCAACCGACACAGCGACAGCGGCGAGCTTGTCATCGAAGGCCGTGCTGTGCGCGCGGACCACCCCTTCGACGTGATCCGCCACGGCGTCGTGCTCGTGCCGAGCGACCGGCTGCAAGCCCTGCTGCCGCAGCGGTCGGTGAGGGAGAACATCGCCGCGCCGCTCTTCAATCGCGTTGCCCGTTGGGGCCCGATCAACGGTCGGGAGGAACGCCGCCGGGTGCACGACGCGGTCTCCCGTCTGTCGATCGACACGCGGGCGGGCAGCCAAGTACGGCGTCTGTCCGGCGGGAACCAGCAGAAGGTCACGATCGCGCGTTGGTTGGCCCCCGGGCTTCGGGTGATGCTGTTGTTCGACCCGACGCGCGGCATCGACGTCGGCACCAAGCACCAGGTCTACGACCTCATCCGATCGCTCGCCGACGATGGCGCGGCGATCCTCATGTTCACGAGCGAACTCCGCGAGGTCGCCCTCGTGTGCGATCGGGCCGCGGTGCTCCACAACGGCACCATCGTCGCCGAACTGCCGCCGGATGCCGGTGAGTCGGCGCTCCTGCGTGCCGCCCACGGCCTGGAGACGGTGGGATGACGTCGCCCACGGCCAGCGTGCATCGGGTCGCCACGTCCATCCCCGAGCCCACCGGCGGCCTTCAGCGCTTCCTGCACCGCCAGGCGTGGACCACGGGTGTGGCCGTCCTGATGGTGCTGTTGGTGCTTTGGCGCACGTCGCAGGTACCGCACTTCGGCGACTTCGAAATCCGCACCATCACCGCCGGAGCGATGAGCCTCGCCTTCCTCGCCATGGCCCAGGCGCTCGTGGTGATCTCCGGCGGCATCGACCTCTCCGTGGGCGCGATGCTCGTCTTCACCAACTGCCTTTCGGCGCTCTGGATGGACGGCAAAGGTCTCGGTGAGTGCATCGGAATCGCAGTCGCGGTCGTGGCCATCGCAATCGCGATGTCGAGTCTGATTGGCGTGATCATCACGGTGTCGGGTGTCCCCGACATCATCGTCACGCTGGCCGCGAGCTTCACGATCTCCGGACTCGCGCTCGTCGTGCTCAAGTCGCCCGGTGGGGGAGCGTCGCTCGACTTCCAGAAGCTCGTCGCCGGCGGGCTCAACGACTACTGGCCCTCCCTCCTGTGGACGGTGGGCACCCTCGCGTTGGTTTGGCTGCCGTTGCGTCGAACCCGCCTCGGCCTCGCGATTTACGCGGTGGGGAGCAACCGCGGCGCGTCGTTTCTCGCGGGAGTCAACGTGGCCCGTACCCGCGTGCTCGCCTACTCGCTCGGCGGCCTGTTCGCCGGGTTGGCCGGCATCATCACGACGGCCTACACGGGCGGGGGTGAGCCTCGGGCTTCGATCGGTGCCAACGCCACGTTGAACAGCGTCGCGGCCGTGGTGCTCGGCGGTGTCGCCCTCACCGGAGGAGTCGGCGGGTTGGCCGGCCCCGTGATGGCCGCGGTTTGCTTGTCGTTGATCCCGGCGATCATGCTCGGGCGGGGCTGGGATCCGAGCTACGCCGAGACATGGCGAGGCGTCATCATCATCGCCGTCGTGTTGGTCGGGGGCCTCGTGCAGACGCGGAGGCGGGCGACATGACCGCCGTCGCCGCCCCGCGGCCGAGCACGCGCCGCGACCTGCGCACCCTGCTGGCCGAGAACCCGATCATCGTGCTCACGGCCGTGCTCGTCGTCCTCTATGTGGCAACCGGACTGAAGGATCACAGCCTGTTCACCTCGAACGGTGTGCGCTCGATCCTGCTGCTGGCGTGCCCGCTCGCGATCTTCGCCGCCAGTCAAACGCTGTGCATGCTCACCGGTGGGATCGACCTTTCGATCGCGATGACCGCGAACCTGGTTGCGTACGTCGCGGCCAACCAATACAGCCGCGGGACGGCGGCGATCCTCGCGCTCGGGCTCGCCCTCCTCGTGGGTATCGCCGTCGGTATCGTGAACGGGATCGGGATCGGCGTGTTCAAGGTGAACCCGCTCATCATGACGTTGGGCATGGCTAGCGTCTTGCTCGGCCTGGTAACCGTGTGGCTGAAGACGATCCTCAAAGGCTCCACGAACCTGATCCCATTTGTGAAGACGGTTGGGTCGGGCACCTTGGTAGGTCCGCTTCCGACAAACATCATCGTGTGGGCGGTGGTGGCAACCGTGCTCGTGCTCGGCCTGCGCTCGTCGGGCATCGGACGGATGGTGTACGCGGTCGGCGACAATCGGATCGCCTGCCGGTTGGCCGGCGTGCGGGTGTGGCAGGTGCTGCTCGTCGTTTATATCGTCGCCTCGCTGCTCGCCGCGGTGGCCGGACTGTTGTTCTCGGGCACCACCGGTTCGGTCGGTCCTGATCAAACGAACAGCTACCTGTTGCCGTCGGTGGCGGCGGCGGTCATCGGCGGCACGTCGATCCTCGGTGGCTCGGGTGGCTACAGCGGCACGATCGTGGGCGCGCTGATCCTCACCGTGCTCAACCGCCTGCTGCTCGCCCTCGACACAAGCGAGGCGTTCAAGCAGATCCTGTACGGCCTGATCGTGCTGGCGTTGGCGTGGCTCTACGTCCGCCTCACCGGGCACAAGGGGACGGCCGATGCTCGCTGACATCAACGTAGGCGTAATCGGTACCGGCTTCATGGGTCTGACCCATACCGAGGCGCTCCGGCGCTTGGGCGTCAACGTCATTGGCATCGTCGGATCGTCGCCCGAGCGGGCCCGGGCCAAGGCGGCCGCTGCCAACCTTCCCCGCGTCTACGACAGTGTGGACGAGCTGCTCGCGGATCCTGCAGTCCACGCCGTACATGTCACGAGCCCCAACGACGTCCACGCCGAACAGGTGCGAGCCGCACTCGCGGCCGGCAAGCACGTGGTGTGCGAAAAGCCGCTCGCGGTCTCATCGGACGAGACCGCGGAGGTGGTCGCGCTGGCCGAGGCGAGCGGGTGCGTTCACGCGGTCTGCTTCAACATCCGGTTCTACCCGCACAATCAAAATGCCGCGGCGCTGGTGCGGCAGGGCGCGATTGGCGAGCCGCGGTTTGTCACCGGCGGTTATCACCAGGATTGGCTGCTGCTCGAGACCGACTGGAATTGGCGGCTGGTCGCCGGCCGGCAGGGCAACCTGCGCTCGGTATCCGACATCGGTTCGCATTGGCTCGATCTGATGCAGTTCATCACGGGGTTGCGCATCGAGGCCGTGTGCGCCGACTTGCACACGTTCGTGACCGAGCGCAGCCGACCGGCCGGCGAAGTCGAGACGTTTGCCGTGGCCACGGTCGACGCCGACATAGAGAGGGTCCGCGAGCACATGGAGAGCGATGACGCCGCGGGGATCCTTCTTCGTTTCGAAGGGGCGGCGCGTGGGGTGTGCTCCATAAGCCAGGTGTCGGCCGGTCGCAAGAATTGGCTTGACTGGGAGGTCGACGGTTCGACGTCTGCGGTGGCGTGGGGCGCAGAGAACCCGGAGTACCTCTGGATCGGTCACCGCGGCCGGCCGAACGAACTGCTCAACAAGGACGCCTCGCTCATGACCTCGGCCGGCGCCGATGCGGCCGCCTATCCCGCCGGGCATGTCGAGGGTTACCCGGATACCTTCCGGGCCCTGTTCGCCGCGGTGTACCGCGACATCGACGCCGGTAAGCCGTCGCCCGATCCGCTGTACCCGACGTTCGCCGACGGGCACGATGCCGTCTGCGTCACCGAAGCCATCGCCCGTAGCGCCCTCGAGGGCGGCTGGGCCAACGTCAGGAGGTAGCCATGAAGCTCGGCTTGCTCACCGCCGCTTTTCCCGAGACACCGCTGGCCGAGGTGGCCGATTGGAGCGCGGCCAACGGGTTCGCGATGCTCGAGGTGGCATGCTGGCCGCGCGGTGAGGGTGCCACTCGTCGCTATTCGGGCGTATCCCACATCGACTGCGCCAATCTCTCCGACGGCGAAGCGAAGGATCTCGTCGCCGACCTCGCCGACCGCGGCATCGAGGTCTCCGCTCTCGGCTATTACCCGAACCACCTGCACCCGGATCCCGCGCACAGAGCCGAGGTCAACGGCCATCTCAAGCATGTGATCGCGGCGGCGTCGAAAATGAACGTTCCGGTGGTGAACACCTTCATCGGGGCCGATCAGCACAAATCGCCCAAGGAGAACTTCGCGGAGTTCACGACGGTGTGGCCCGACCTCGTGCGCCTCGCTGCCGACCACGGCGTGAAGATCGGCATTGAAAATTGCCCGATGATCTTCAGCGACGACGAGTGGCCCGGCGGTCAGAACCTCATGTACGCCCCTGCCATGTGGCGCGAGGTCTTTGGCTACCTCGAAGGCGACACCCTCGGTCTGAACCTCGACCCCTCGCACCTCGTCTGGCAGATGATCGACTACGAGCGGGTTGTGCGCGAGTTCGCGGACCGCATCTATCACGTGCACGCGAAGGACATGGAGATCGATCGGAACGGTCTCTATGACCGCGGGGTGCTGTCGGCCGGCATGGGCTGGCAGGTGCCTCGCCTGCCCGGTCTGGGCGAGATCAGGTGGGACCGCTTCATCAGCGCGCTGTACAAGGCCGGTTACAACTACGCGGTGATTGTCGAGCACGAGGACCGACGGTTCGAGGGCAGCGACGACAAGGTGAAGGCGGGGTTCCTCCTCGCTCGCAACGCCGTCGCGCCCTACATGGTCTAGCCCTCACACGAGCTTGTCGAGGAACATCCCGGACGTCGGGTCCTTCAGGATCAGCTTGCGCCGGCCGTCGGGGAGGTGCTCCTCCTTGATGATCGTGAGACCATCCTCGGTGCGGGACTGCTTGGAGATTCTTGGCGTGGTTCCGCCGCGCCACTCGAGCTCGACCGGCTCCCACTGGCGGCTCGCCGCGGAGCGGTAGCAGGCGTCCATGATCGCGTTCACGACGTAGCCGTCGTAGAGGGTCTCGGTTGGTTCTGAGTTGCGGTCGATCGCGTCGAACATGTCGGTGAACATGTCGACGTAGCCGAACTCGCTCACCTCGTCGCCCACCGGGAAGATCCAGCCGTTTTCTGTCTCCGCCTTCTCGGCGACGTAGCCGCCACCGTTGCCGATGGAAAACATCTCGAAGCCGGTGCGCAGGGAGTGGTTCGTCCAGATCGTGCCATCCGTGCCGGCGACCTCGTCGCGCAGATCCATCCCGCCGCGGAACGTCCAGCTCACTTCGAATTGCCCGACCGCACCGCTCTCGAAGCGCAGGAGAGCGATGGCGTTGTCCTCCGCGTTGATGGGGTGGACCATGGTGTCGCTCCAGCACATCACCTCCACCGGTCGGTTGCCTTTGCCGACGTAGCTGCGGATGATCTCGATGCAGTGACAGCCGAGATCGACGATCGCGCCCCCTCCTGCCCGCGCGTCGTCCCAGAACCACGCGCTGTGTGGTCCCGGGTGGGCCTCACGGCTCCGTACCCACGTGACCGCACCGATGGCCGAGTTCCTTACCGCCGCGACGGCCTTGAGCGTCTTGGGGGTGTACACCAGATCTTCGAGGTAGCCGCCGAACACACCGGCTTGTTCCACGGTCTCGAGGATGCGTCTCGCCTCCGCCGCGGTTCGGGCCAGCGGCTTCGTGCAGAGCACGGCCTTGCCCGCGGCCGCCGCCGCGGCGATCGCCTCCTCGTGCATGTGGTTGGGCAGCCCCACGATCACAGTGTCGGTGTCGGGGTGCTGAACAGCCTGCTCGAGACTCGTCGTCGCGTGGGGGACGTCCCACCGATCCTTGAAGGCCGCGCCGCGCTCCGCTGAGCGTGAGTACACAACCTCCACGCGGTCACGGCCGCGCTGGCCGTGCAAGGTCATCGTGTAGAAGTCACCGATGAGGCCGGTGCCGAGCATGGTGACGCGATGCGACTGGGTCACTGGTAACCCTCCCCCGGGATCGTCCCGACGTTAACCACAGGGCGGTACGTTCGTTTGATGGTGACGATCCCGACCGATGATCCGCGGGCCGTCGCGGCGGTCGAGGCGATCCAAACTGGCGATACGGAGGGGCTCAAGCGGCTGCTGCAGGAATACCCCAAGCTCGCCACCGCCCGGCTCGGCACCGATCAGATGACGCGCACGCTCTTACACGTGGTGACCGATTGGCCCGGGCACTTTCCCAACGGTGCGGCCAGCGTGCACGCGCTGGTCGACGCCGGTGCCGACGTGAACGCGAGGTTCGGTGGTCCGCACACTGAGACCCCGCTGCACTGGGCAGCGAGCAGCGACGACGTCGAAGTTCTCGACGCGCTCCTCGATGCCGGTGCCGACATCGAAACCCCGGGCGCTGTAATCGGCGGCGGGACCCCACTCGCCGATGCCACGGCGTTCGGCCAGTGGAACGCGGCTCGCCGACTTATCGAGCGCAACGCGCGGTCGACGCTTTGGGAGTCGGCGACGCTCGGCCTGATGGACCGCGTCGTCGCGTTCTTCGCGAGCGCGGCGCCGCCCGGATCCGAGAACGTCACGCATGCGTTCTGGGGCGCGTGTCACGGTGGGCAGCGCGCTTCGGCGGAGTACCTGCTTGAACGCGGCGCCGACATCAACTGGGTCGGCTGGGATGACCTGACACCGCTCGACGCCGCAAGACGCAGTGAGGCCGGCGATCTGGTCAGTTGGCTGAGGGAAAACGGCGCCCGGCCGGCCGCCGACTTTCGTTAGAGCGCGAGGCGGCGACGAAGGTCTTCTTCGAGGAGCGCCACATCGCCGATCTGTTCGGTGACGAGTTCGGCGGCCAGGCCCTTGCGATCGTCCAGCAACCCGAGCAAGAGGTAGCCATCATCGGCTTGAGCGTGGCCCGCCGCATCGGCCTGCTTCACGGCCAGTTCGAACGAACGCTTCAGCCTTGGTGTGACGCCCATTTCACCGAGCAGGATCGAACGGCACGAGCCGTGCCGCTGTCGAATCCATCTTCGGCGACGCGTGGGCCGCGCCGCTTGCACCGCGTCAGGCCCGAGGGTGCGCTCGACGGTCTGGCGGACGGCCTGGAGATCGATGCCCAGTGTTCGGAGAAGCGTCGCATCGTCGGACGGTGGACCCGCCAGCCGTCGCGTCAAGCCCTCGCGAAGCCGGACCGTCTCGATGCCGCACTCGTGAAGCGCGCTGCCCGCGGTTGTGTCAGGCCGAGCGCTGAGCGCGATGAGCATGTGCTCGGTACCGATGTAGTTATGGCCGAGACTGCGGGCCTCAATCTGCGCGTTCTCAACCGCATCGAGCACCGAGGATGTGAACCGTTCGAACATCAGCGCCGCCGCCGTCTCAGGACAACGCCACCGGCGTGTTTCTTGTGCGCGGCCTGCCGGGAGACGCCGAGGACGTCGGCGATGGCCTGCCACGACATGCCCTCGGCTCGCGCGTGGTGCACGTGGGCGGCTTCCAGCTCTTCCACAAGGCGCCGCAGCGCAGCCACGGCGCTCAGGCCGACAGTGCGGTCGCGGCTATCGAGCTCTCGGGCCAGCTGTTGCAACTCTTTGGCCACGGTGTCAGCTTAAGTTGACAGAGAACCCGTTGTCTAGGATCGTGAGACCATCACCAGGAGGTGGAGCATGCCCTTCCAGATCGAGGGAACCTACGTCGAGAACTGCACCTGCGATGTGATCTGTCCGTGTACGTGGAGCGGTATGTCCCGCGCGGCGACGCACGACCGTTGCAAGTTCGTCCTGGTCCTTCATATCGATCGGGGCCAAATTGACGGGGTCGACGTCAGCGGCCTGTCGGTCGGCATGATTGCGGACACGCCTGCCGTGATGAGCACCGGAGGTTGGCGGTTGGGCATCCTGCTCGACGAAGCCGCCAATGGCGAGCAGCTCGACCGGTTGCGGCGGTTCATGGGCGGTGAGTTCGGCGGGGTCCCCGCGGCGCTCGGGCCACTCGTGGGCGAGATACTCGGTGAGGTCGTCGCACCGATCGTGTTCCGAGACGAGGACGGCCAACACACGCTCAAGATCGGCGACGATGTCGCCGTCACAGTCGCCGACATCGTGAGCCCCAATATCGGACCGGTCGAACTGCACAATGTGGCTCACCCCGTGAACACCGTTCTTACCGTCGGCGAAGGTGTCGGCTCGCGTATTTCGTTACTCGGCGTCGACTTCTCCGGCGACGGCACCGCAGGCTTCTCCTCGCCGTTCTCGTGGGCCGCGTGACGGAGCCAGCGTCAATCGTCGCGGCCCCGCCGCCGCGACTGTCGATCGCCGAGACATCGTCGCTTTTGCTCGTGGCCGCGGCGGCATGGGTCGTCACCATCGTTATTGCGCGCGACATGGGCGTGATGCCCGGCACAATGGGGCTCGGTATCGGCGCGTTCCTCGGTGTGTGGGCGCTGATGATGTCGGCGATGATGCTGCCGTCGATCGCGCCACTGGCGTCGCTCTACTCGCGGACGATGCGTGACCATCGACCGCGTCGGTTGGGGCTGCTCGCGCTCGGCTACGTCGGGGCGTGGACGGCCGTGGGGCTGGTGGCGTTCGGCCTCGCCGCCGGTGGCGACCGGCTTGCGCAGCACGCGCCGGGCTGGGCTCAAGCGGCGGCGGTGGGCACGTGTTTCGCCTGCGGGATGTACCAGATGACTTCGCTCAAGGACCGCTGCCTCCAGAAATGCCGCTCGCCCTTGGGGCATCTCTTGCACTACGCGTCATTCCGCGGGACGTTGGCGGATTTCCGCGTGGGTCTTCACCACGGTGCATGGTGCGTGGCGTGCTGCTGGGCGCTGATGGTGTTGCTGGTTACGTTCGGCGTCATGAGTGTGGTGGCGATGCTCGTCCTCGCCGCGGTGATCATTCTGGAGAAGGTGCTGTTGCCCGGGCGCTGGTTTTCCTTCAGTGTCGGGATCGTTGCCGTCGCGCTGGGCATCGCGATCTGGGTCCACCCGTCGTTGGCCGGCGGCCTCCATGCCCCGACCGATGCGGAGATGATGATGTGAGCGCGGCCGTGTCGGTTCCAGTCGACTGGAGAGCGCGAGGCTCCTATTTCGAAGGCTGCAACTGCGAGGCGATCTGCCCGTGCCGCAGCGTGCGCGGCGCGCCTGGGGGACCGTCAACCTATGGGGAGTGCTACGGCGCGCTCTCGTGGCACGTCCATGAGGGCCATGCCGACGGCATCGATCTCGCCGATCGCCTCGTCGTGATGACCCTGAGGTATTACGACAAGGTGCAACCGTCCACCCGATGGGATGTGGTGCTTTACGTCGACGACCGCGCCGACGACGCACAGGCGGAGGCGTTGGCCGCGATCTTCTTGGGGCGAGCCGGGGGAACCGTTGCCGACCAGTACGGGCGCGCCATCGGGGAGGTCCACGCCGTGCGCCGTGCCCACATCACCGTCGAGCACGTCAAGGTGCGCAAGCGCATCGCCGTCGCCGGGTACATCACCGTCGAGGCGGAGGAGCCGGCCAGCGAACCGGGCGAGGTGGCGTGCGGTATCCCTGGTCTCGACCGGCCCGGTATCGAGCTCTTCAACGACATCGCCCGTTCCGACGACCCGTTGCTGCGTTGGGAAGTGCGCGGCCGCGGGGCGTCGTTTGCCTCCGACTTCGACTACCGCTCCTAACGAGCGGGCGAACTCGCGATCCAGTTGTCGACGGTTTGAGCCAGCACGTCGAATGGGGTCATGCCCTGGCCGAGGACGACGTCGTGAAATCCCTGCAGCGAAAACCGCTCGCCCAGGCGGGCGGCGGCATGGCGACGGAGACGTTCTATCTCGAGGCGACCGATCATGTAGCTCGTCGCCTGGCCAGGATTGCCGATGTAGCGGTCGACTTCGATCTCGCAGTTCTCACGGTCCTGTGCGGTGTGACCAAGTACGAACTCGACGGCCTGCTCACGCGTCCAACCCATCGCGTGGAGACCAGTGTCGGCGACGAGACGGGCGGCGCGGATGGAGTCCGCGGAGAGCATGCCCATGCGGTGGAGCGGCGAGCTGTATAGCGACATTTCGTCGGCGAGCCGCTCGGCGTAGAGCCCCCACCCTTCGCTATAGCTCATGACCTCGAGCTCGCCGACGATCGGATGAAGGTCGAGCTCATTGGCCAAGGCGACCTGGAAGTGGTGGCCAGGAACGGACTCATGAAACGTGACCGACTCGAGCTGGTAGCGACCCCAAGCGGCGGGATTCGCGGTGTTGAAGAAGAACCTGCCCCCTCGGACGCCGTCCGGTGACGGCCCCGTGTAGAAGGCCATCGGGCCGGACGTGACCGCGGTCGCGGTGCACGTTGCCCGCGGCACCCGGCTGAACCACCGCGGCGCCTCGGCCTCGGCGCGCGCAAGCACCGCGGTTGCGTCGCGGACGATCTCGTCGGCGCTCGCATAACGGAGGCTGCCGTCGCTACGGAGTTGTTCGCGCACCTGTACAGGATCACCGACGCCGAGCACCGCGCGGCCAAGGTTGGCGTACTCGTCGTCGAGCCGCTCGAGTTGGTCGAGTCCGATTTGATGGACCGTCGCGGCTGTGAGGTCGGTCGACGTCGATGACCAGAGGAGTGCGGCGTATCCCTCCTCACCGCCCGGGAGGATGCACACGCCTGCGTGTGCATCCGAGCGGGCCACCCCCAGCACCTCGTCCCGCAGCACATCGCGCACACGCGCCAGCGCCGGCCGTACTGCGTCGCGGATCGCGTCGAGGACTTCGGCCCGCCAAACGTCGATCTCTTCGGGTGACGCCTCGATCGGCGGCGACTGCGAAGTCAAAGGGTCGTCGGCGACCTCGGTGGCCAGCAGCACGTCGTACGCGGCCAGGGCGTTCGAGACGCCTCTCGCGGTCGCCACCCGGCCCACGGCGAGACCTTCGCGTAGACCCGAGATCCAACCGTCGACGAATCCCGGCAGGGCCCGCAGTTTGGTGACGTAGCCCTGCCCGTGTTGACGAGTGACCAACGTGTAGCCCGGCACCAACACGGACAACCACGCGGAGAAGGGAAACGAACCCGCGACGAGCGACAGATCCCGTGTGTACGGCAGGCCGGCGGCGGTGGCCCGGGCACTGAAGCCCAACGCGCCGAGCACCGTCAGTTGTTTGTCGTCGAGGTCCTTCCTTTGCAGGGTCTCGGCCTGCTGCGCGAAAGCTGAGAGCCGGGCAATTCGATCGGCAACGCCAGTCGCACTCAGGTCTTCCCAGTGCTCGATCTGCTCGACGTCACCCCGGTCGACGTTCCAGAGCTGCTCCGTGCCGCGGTAATAGTCCCAATAGTCGTCCGCGAGGTCCCACACGTCCGACACTATGGACGGCGACCGGTGAACGCGATGAGCTTGGTCTGTTCATCGGCATCGAGCGTCTCATCGAGTCCCGTCGCTCGCGCCAGGTCCCAGGTGTGTACGAGGACGTCGCCGAGGCCGAACGTCGCGACCGTGTCGTCGAGTCGGTAGCGGCCGGCGCGCATGTCGAACTCGCGTGCCGAGATCTCGGGATCGTCGAGTGCCGCCTGGATCGCTCGGTCGACAACCTCCCACGCGCCGGAGGGGTCATCGTCGACCGACGGGATGGTCGGGACGTCGACGCCGGCGCCGCCGAGGAAGAACCCTGGCATCCAGTCGACCATGTGGCGCACGACATCGCGGGCGACCCAGCCCTCGCACGGCGCGGGGTTGTCCCACGCGTCGTCGGGTACCGACCGGGCTCGCCCCGTGAACTGCTCGGCGACCCTTCGGTAACGCTTGGAGATCTCGCCCGCCGCCAAGGTGACGAAGCTATTCCCCCAGCCGTTCCAACCAGGAATACGGCCCGAATTGGGCGGTTTGCCTTTTCCAGACGAGATATACCGGCCGTCTTGTTGACCCGGCCCGAAGCACTGTCTAATTCCGGGCTCGCCGCCGCGTTCGCCCAGGGTTTGGAGTTTGCGTGTCGCCGCACTCGAGTACCTGCCCCTGAGCTTCGGCAGCCATCACTGGAAGCTAACGCTGGCTCGACCTTCGAGTTGCTTCGGCGGCGAGCTCGGCGCGGGTCCGGATTCCGAGCTTGGTGAAGACATGTTCGAGGTGCGTCTTCACTGTGGCGCGGCCCATCAAGAGCCGTTCCGCGATCTGCGGATTCGTGAGACCCTCCGACGCCAATGCCACCACCTGCAGTTCGGTGGGCGTGAGGCTGGCCCAACCGTGATGAGGTCGTTTCCGCTCGCCACGCGCGCGGCGCGCATACGCGGCGGCCTCGCGCCAGTCGAGGTTGCCGCCTTCGGTTTCTGCCGCGCCGGCGTCGTCGCCCAGCGCAGCGAACGCTGACGCTCGCGCTTTTGCGACGGTGCGCTCCTCGAAGCTAAAACGCCACTGATAACCGGTTTCGTCGCGCAGACGCTCTGCGGCGCCGAAGAGCCGTAGGCATTCATTCCAACTCTCGGCTCCAGCCGCCGCGGTCGCCAAACCTTCGAGCGCGTCGACCGCGATGAGCCTGAGCCCTTGGTCGAGAGCGATGCCAAGAGCGTCGTGCCAGCGATCCTCATCGCCCGTGGCCGCCGCTTCGAGCGCGACTGCTACCGCCTGGGGGTGGATACGTTCGGTCGCCCGCGCGCGAGCCAGCTCGACGACGGTGCCGGCATGGCCCGCGTCCAGGGCTTCGCGACCCATGAGCCAGAGCGTCCACGGAGTTGGCGTGACGATTGTGGAAAGTTCCGACTCGGGAGACGCGCTCTTCTCGCCCTCGAAGAGCCGCAGCCGATGTTGGGCATTGCCGCTCCAGACAGCGGCTCCAGGGGTTCGCCGTAGAGCCCGCTCGCCGGCGGCCGCCGCGAAACGAAGCGCGGTTTCGTTTCGCGCGAGGAGCGCCGCGAAGCTCAAGTCGCGTACGGCGTCACTCCAGTTTGTGAAAAGGGGCTGGTCGAGACAGCTCCTGGCGGCTTCGATCGCCCGTGGGAGATCGCCGGTCGAGCAGGCGAGGGCGGCTTCGTTCGTGCGGGCCGAGTCGCGCAGGTTTCGTACTCCGCTCGCCGCCGCGGCGGCCGATGCCTCGGCGACAAGCGTCCCTGCCGCGGCTGGCTCATTCTCCGCGTAGTCGTACGCGATCACGCCCGTCAACCACGTTTCGACATAACGGTCGCCGCGTTGGCGAGCCAACTCTCGCGTGGCGAGGTTGATCTCTGGAGATTGCTCAATGCGCGCGAGGGCGCTGTGATAGTCGTCGCCCATGCGGTCGGCGACCCGCTCGAGCCGCTGAAGCACCTCCTTCATCGCTTGGGGTCCCCTCGCGTCGAAATGCAGAAAGGAGGAGCGGAAGGCCGCCTCTAGCCAGGCGACCCCATACCTCTCGGCGTACTCGTCGGTCAGCAGGTGGTCGGCCGCGAACATGGCGTCACCGGCTCGACCCGAGCCGTCCCAAGCCCTCGAAATGTCGCGCAGGAGGCGCAGGCCCAGCGGCGGGTCGGCAACGCTCCAGTCGAGCGCGGCTTTGAGGTTGCCGTGGAAGTCCTCGATCTCCTCCAGCACTTCGTCGGTCGGCATGGCACCACGGGGTTCGAGCCAGCCCGCCCACCAAGCGGCGTGGGCGTCGCGCATCGTGGTCAGCTCGCCGGCGGCGCGAGCCCGGTCGAGTGCGAAGATGCGCAGCGTCTCGAGCAATCGGTACCGCGGCTCGCCGCGCGGACCGTCGCCGACAACCAAGAGACTCTTGTCGACGAGCCGGCTCATCAGTTCGAACACTTCAGCCAACTCGAGGTCACCACCAGCGGAGACGACTGACTCGGCGGCCTCGAGGGGGAATGGTCCGGCGAACACACCAAGGCGCCGGAAGGTGATGCGCTCGGCATCGTCGAGCCGTTCGTGGCTCCAATCGACCGACGCGGTGAGGGTCTGTTGACGAGCCATCACGGTGCGCGCCCCTCCTGTGAGGAGACGGAAACGATCGTCGAGCTCCGAAGCAATGCGTTCGACCGACAGCTGTCGGCACCGGGCCGCGGCGAGCTCGAGGGCGAGAGGAATCCCGTCGAGCCGGTGACATATCTGTGCCAGTGCCGGGGCGTTCGCGTCGGTGACGGAGAACGACGGTCGAGCTCGACGAGCTCGCTCGACGAAGAGGATGACGGCGTCGTATTGCGACAGCGTCGGGACGTCAAGGCCGTGCTCAGGACCAGGGCACCTCATCGACGGCACTCGCCACGTGATCTCGCCAGGAACGCCCAGCGGTTCGCGGCTCGTCGTCAGCACCGATGCGGACGGATTCGCGGCGAGCAGTTCGGCGACCAAAGCCGCGCAACCCTCGATGAGATGCTCACAGTTGTCGAGGACAAGAAGCGCCGACTGCTCGCCGAGTTCGACCGCGAGCTGGTGGCTCACCGGAGCGCCAGGCGTCTCGCGGGCGCCCAGAGCAGCTAGCGAGGCCCGACCGACCGCATCGTGTTCGGCGAGGGGCGCCAGCTCCACCCACCACACCCCTCCCGGATATCGGTCGAGCACCTCTGCCGCGACGGCGAGAGCCAGCCGTGTCTTACCTACTCCGGCCGAACCGGTGAGAGTGACGAGTCGATCGCTGGTCAACAGGGCACAGAGCTCGGCGATCTCGCCGGTCCGTCCAACCAGCGGCGTCAGCTGTACGGGTAGGTTGTGCCGAAACCTTTCGAGCGACCGCAGCGGCGGAAAATCGAGCCGCAGGTCCGATTGGGTCATTTGCCAAATGTGCTCAGGGCGTCCAAGGTCCTTGAGGCGGTGCATACCCAAGTCGACGAGAGTGGCGCCGGCAGGTAAACGTTCCGTCACGAGCGCGGCTGTCACGGCGGACACCAGCACCTGACCACCGTGCCCCGCGGCTCGGATCCGCGCGCAGCGGTTCAGCGCGTGGCCCAGGTAACTGCCCTCGCTGCGCACCTGCGCCTCGCCGGTGTGGACAGCGATGCGTATTCGGAGATCGGCACCGTCGGGCCACGGCTCGGCTGCGAACAATCGTTGCGCCGCGAGTGCCGCCGCCACTGCGTCGGAGGCGCGACTGAACGCGCCCACCACGCTGTCGCCCTCCCCCTGCTCCACCGGTCGGACCCCACCGTTGTTCGTGATTGCTTGGTCAAGGAGCTCGTAATGGCGGGGAATGGCCATCGTCATTGCCTCGGGCGCCGTCTCCCAGCGTCGGGTTGATCCCTCGACATCGCTCAAGAGAAACGTGACCGTGCCAGTCGGCAGGGTGAAGCCCCGTTCCTCGGTACCGCTCACATCCGGTTCCACGAACAGCGGCCAACCCAACCCACGACGTACATCATCGACCATGAGGGCCAGCGTCATGGCCCGCCGCCTCTCCTTCATCCGCCATACGGCCGATTTTCCATCGACTTCCAGGGGAGAACGTCTGCGAAGCCGTATCAACCGGCAAGGAGACACCGATGAAAGCTGGTCGAAGTTTTTGATGCCGTTGTCGAGAATGGCTTGTCGCGCATCCTTATCGGATTCCACCTCCGCACGGCGGTGCGGGTGGGTATCGAGCACGGTCGCAAGATCGGCCATCTCGCGTCGATCGATTCCCGCGACCGGTGCGGTTTGACCATGAGAACGAGAATGACGCCGACCAGTAATTGTTCTGACGAATAACAGTCGTGCGTCTTAGTCCATCGCGGGCCGGGCGATGGCCGGCGGTTCGGCACCGGCAAGCAGCCAACCGGCGATCGCCGCAAGGACCGGCAAACCGACAATGGTGATGCTGAAATGCAGGACGGGAACGTTGGCCAGGGGTTTGAGATCGTGGATGTAGCCGGCGATCAGGGCGATGTACGCACCCGCGATGCCGAGTCCTGCGCCGAGCAGGGCCAGCGCCCCCGCGGTAGCCGCCGTCAACGTGCGCCTCGTCATGCTCGTGGCCCCCGCGGCCGTAAGCGTTCGAAGGTCGCGGCCGGCCTCGCTGCGGATGAGGCCGACGGTCATGGCGAGGATACAGAGCGCGAGGAGGATGCCCGCGGCGGTCGCACCGGCGCGAATGGTGGCCAGCCCGCCCTGGTGATCGCGGCTCTCGACGGTGAGCCCGGCGTTTGCGGCCATGGTCCGGGCCGCGGCGAGCTGCTCGGTCGTGAAGGGCCTCGTCGTCTCGACGAGCCAACCGGAGCGCGCCGGTTGCAAACCAGCCCGGGTGAGGCCGGCGGGAGTGATGAACGAGGTCGGAGCGGACGAGTACTTCGGAGCCGAGATCGTCTGCAAGCGGGGAGCGGCTTTGGTGGCCCCGCCCTGTTTGATCGGACCGATGAGGCTCAGCTCACCGGTGTGGGAGGTGAGGACGTCGGCTTGTGAGTTGACCAATGAACGATCGAGACCCAGATGATCGAGCAACCCCGGTGTGGCGACATAGAGGATGCCTTCGTCGCGGTAGGTGTCCTCGCCGACACGCCGACCCAGCATGGCCTCCGCCATGAGCGACTGGCCCTGGCGGCTTTCGTGGGCGCTCGGGTTAATCGCGGCGTCGAGGGCGATCACGGTGGCGCCGTTGAGGGTTGCCGCGAATCCGTCGACGTCTGACTGAAACTGCTGGAGCTCGGTGGGGGAGTGTTCGGGGATGACCGGTTCCTGATCGTTGCCCAAGCGGACCAGGACTTGGCGATCGGACAGGTTGCCTTCGCCGGCCGAGTGTTGGGCCGCAGCCGCGATGACGACGGTGGCGGCGGCGATTCCGAGGCCGAGGCTGATGGCGGCGAGCGCGGCGCCGGACCGCGCTTGGTAGCGGGCCAGGTCGCGCAGGGCGAGTCGCACGGCGATCGGCAGTCGTTTCGCGGTGGTTGCGAGCGCTCGGATGGCGAGGGGGCTGACGAAGAGAAGGCCGATCACGATCGCCACGGTGCCGCCGATGAGGAGCAGCGGATTGACCTTGTCCTTAGCCGTGTTGACGCCCGCCGTAAGGGCGGCGAAGCCGGCACCCAGCAAGATCACCGTGGCAATCGCCGAGCGATGCACCGGTTTCGGTCGTGGGGGTCGGGCGGACAGGGCCTCGGTGACGGGAATGCGCGCGGAGGATCGAGCCGGCCACCAGGCCGCCGCCGTTGCGGTAGCCACGGCGAGCAGCACCCCGGCGCCGAGCAGCCACCACGGCACGTCGAAGCGATCGATCCGGTGTCCGGCGGCGGACTCGAGTTGTGGCGAGAGCGCAATCCACCCAACGAGGGCCATGCCCGTTCCGACCACGGCGGCGATGACACCGACCACCACGCCGTTGATCAACACCACGAGGCGAAGATGTCTTGCGGTTGCGCCGATCGCGGCGAGCATGCCCAGTTGGCGAAGCCGGCGTTGCGCGATGACCGCGAAGGCGGCCGCCGCGACGAGGCAAATCAGAAGCAGGACCAACGTCGAAAGCACAAGCACGAGGACGGCAGCGGTCACGTTCTCGTCCGCGCCTCGCCGTTGACCGAAGAAGTTGGCACCACTCGGGAGTCTGACCCGGGACAGATCAGTTGAGCCGGACCCGAGGAGCACGGTCACTGACTGGCGTGGAGCGTCGGCGGACGGAGCTAGGAGGGCGAACTCGTCGCTGAACTTGCCCGGGTTCTCGACCAGGCCGACCACCGTTCGATCTACGCCCTCGAGGCTGAGTGAGGCGCCGACATGAGTGTTCAATGATTGCGCCGCCCCATCTGTGAGCGCGATCTCGTCGGCCTGGGCCGGAAAGCGGCCCTGCCTCAGCGCCAGCATCGGAGCGCCGTAGGGGCCGCGCGGGTCTTGCGTCCGAAGATCCAGCTTCTCAACCGATCCTGGAACGGCCACCTCTTGATGGCCAATCACATCGATGGCGCCGAACGATGACCGGAGCGATGTCAGATCGGCTTCGAGTGTATTTGGGGCGGTGACGCGGAGGACGATCCGCTGCTCCGCCGAACCAAACTCGGCGTCGCGCGAGGGAGCAACGTTGTAGGCCGCCGACGCGCCGAACACCGCCGCGGCCACCGAGACGGTGAGTAGCACGAGCACGAGCGTCTGCTGACGCCACTCGCGACGGAACATCCGCCACGCCCACCGGGCCATCGCGTGACGCGCAGCCACCCCACCGTTTCTCGCTTGGCTCACGATCTCGGACCTGGCGCGAGCAACGACTCGGGACCCGGCAGAGCCACGGTTTGATCGATCACGCGTCCGTCGCGCAGGAACACGATGCGGTCGGCCCACGATGCCAGCTGCGCGTCGTGGGTCACCACGACTCCGGCCACTCCCCGCTTACATGCGCCGCGCACCAGACGCATCACGGCCTCGCCGTTCACGGAGTCGAGCGCGCCGGTGGGCTCGTCGGCGAGCAACAGGCGCCGGTCGCCGACCACCGCGCGAGCAATCGCGACGCGCTGTGATTCGCCGCCGGACAGCTGGTCGGGATAGTGCTCGGCGCGGTCGGCGAGGCCGAGGTCCTCGAGCGCGGTAAGCGCGATGGCCCGTGCCGCACCTGCTCTCGTGCCGTCGAGTTCTAGCGGCAAGGACACGTTCTCCGCCGCCGTCAAGCCGGCCAGCAGGTTGAAGTCCTGGAACACGTAGCCGATCGACCGGCGGCGCAATCTCGCCCGGTCGTTTCGTGACATGCTCGAGACGCTTTTCCCGTCGACAAGGACGTCACCGGATGAGACCTCTTCGAGTGTGCCGGCGATCGTCAGCAGCGTGCTCTTGCCCGAGCCGCTCGGTCCCATGACTGCCACCAACTCGCCCACCTGAACCGAGAGATCGACGTCGCACAGCGCTCGCACGAGGGTGGGCCCCTCGCCGTAGGACTTCGACACCCCAAAGAACTCGAGTGCTGCGCTCATCGCCGGGCCATCGATTGTCGGCGCGGCCGTGTCGGCGCAGGAACCGTGATGCCCGCGGCGGGCATCGGGAATCGCTTGATGCGGGCATCGGCGGCGTCGAGCCATCGGATGAGAGCGTCGAGCCGGTAGATCTCCGCGTCGGCGACGAGCAACAAGCCCACGTCATTTTCGGGGGCGTTCTCTTTGACGCGGGTGTAGTGCTGCATCATCGTCACCAAGTGCCGGCGGTGCACCTGGACCAGATTGACCACATCGACGTCGGGCATCCGTAACGCGACGAGCACTTTGATAACCAGCTCGTCGCGAGGGGGAGCGTCAGTGTCGGGAGGGGTACTGAGCCAGGTCCGCAACTCCTCGGCTCCGGTTGCCGTGATTCTGAAGGTCTTCTGCGGTCCGTCGTCGGCGGCGCCTTCGGACTCGACGAGCCCGTCGCGTTCGAGGCGTTGCAGCGTGGTGTAGACCTGGCCGACATTCAGCGGCCAGACCTCTCCCGTTCTCGATTCGAACTCGTGACGCAGCTGAAGCCCGTACTTCGGCCCTTCGCTCAGCAGCGCCAGCACGGCGTGCCGTACGCTCATGACCTGGTCCAATGTGATCGCATACCGGGTAGTCTACTCGGTATACAATGCGATGTCAGCGCGGGTGGCGTCCTTATTTGAGCCGTTTGGCGATGTGGAGCACGGCACCCCAATGACGGCGCAAAAGGCCGTCTGGCCGCTGGGCAAGGCGCATCCGGATCGCGCCGTAAAGACGCTCGCGCTGGCAGGGTTCCATCGCGATGTGGCCGGAGAAGGTCTCGAGCAGCTCGACGTAGCCGTCGGCGTTGTAGACGCGCTCCCAGTCGAAATGGCGGATGTCGACCACGGAGAAGAGGCCACTCGCCTCGATCTCGCCGCGTTGATCTAGGAGTTCGTTCGGACGAGGAAACGCGCTGCCGGGCGGCAGCCCTTCGCCGATCTCTTTGTAGACGTCCTGAATCTCGGCGAAGAACGGATCACCGTTGTCGGGGAATACGTGGACCGCATCCCAAAAGGCGAGGTGGCCGCCGGCCCGGAGCGCCTCCCAAGCCTTTTGGTACCGCACGGCTGGATCGATCCACTGCCACGCTGTGGCGGCGAAGACGAGATCAAATTGCGCGCCCGGTGGCCGCGCCCACTCCTCGAAATTCCCCTCAACGATCTCCACCTCACCGAAGTCGGACAAGTTCTTTCCGGCCGCCCGCGCCAGCTCCGGCCCGAGTTCTATGCACGTGATCCGAAATCCCCGCCGCGCGAGAGGAAGGGTGGCCTTGCCGGTCGCACATCCGATCTCGAGGAGTCGATCACCAACGCGCAGGCCAGTGACAGTGACGAGGCGGTCGATGAGTCCTTCGGGGTAGTCCGGTCGGGCGCGCTGGTAGCGGTCGGCCGCGCGATTGAAAGTGTTCCGCAGCCGTTTGCGTTCTGGTTCCGAGATCATCCGGTCCCGGCCCGGCCGAGGATGTTGCGGGTTATCTGCGCGACAACGGGATCGCCGAGCCCGTACGCCCATTCGGTGCATCCGACCGAGACGACCGTGCCCCCGCGTGTGTAGGTGCCCAACACCGCGTGGCCGTGCCGGAGGCGCTCGCAGTTTGCGGCCGAGTCATCGCCGAGCAATCGTCGAGCATGGAACTCCAGCTCGTAGTCGCCCCCGGGCGCCAGCGGCAACGGTGTGGTGTGGCGATCGAACGGCGTGGCCGGCGCACTCGCCACGACCTCGTAGGTCGATGGCGTCCCGCCGGCTCCGGTGGCGACGGGCAACCCGTCGACGAGGGCCAGATCGCAGCCGTCGCACTCGTAGCCCACGATCACGTCGGGCGCGCCCAAGATGTCACCTCGTTGCAGCCGAGTGCCCGCCAAAAGCCAATGACCGGGCCGGTGGATCTCATAACCGCCGCTGCCGCGCGGAACGCTGCGTGCTATGTGCGCGTATCCACCGCGTGTGAACGACAGCCCCGTCATCGTCGCCTCGGGCCGTTTCGTCAAGGGGTCAGACCAGATCGTGGTCGTGAGATGCGTGTCGCCGGAGCCGTGCACGGGGTCCTCGACGAACCGGTGTTTGTAACACACCATGGTGTGACCCTCTAGGCGCACCTGCCAGTAACACGTGTTGCCCGAGAGGAACGCGGCCCGCCCGCCGGCGGCCCCGAACGCCTCCACGGCATCGCGCATGCCCCATGTCCAGTACTCGTCGTGGCCGACGCTGATGTAGACGGCATAGCCGTCAAGCAGGCTCGGCGCTTGTTCCAGATCGGAGTTGATGGCGTAGTCGAGCGCGATTCCCTCCGCCTCAGCCCAGAGCGCGAATCGCCGCTCCTGACCGGCCCAGCCGCTCATGCCGTGCCACAGACTGAGTTCATTGACTCGCGTGTACTCGGCGTAAGCGCGACCCTCGATGACTCGCTCGCCGGCACCGGTTGGTTTGGCGAGCAGGCCCGCGGCGAGAGGACGTTCGAACGAGAGCACGACCGCGCCGGTGTAGAGGTTGCGTCCTCCGAAGTCGTTGTAGGCGTTCCACGTGTTCGTCGAAAGCACGAGCAGAACGCGATCGGCCGATGGCTGCGGCGAGCGGATGACGAACCACGCCGAGGGCCGGTCGGCAGCGCCCAAGCGGACGACATAGAGGCCACTCGGCCACGTTGCGTCGGTGGGGATAATCGTGGTGACGTCCCATCCGCAGCCGCGTTCGGGAGAGTCGTCCGCCAAAGGCACGTCGAGCACGCGGACGCCGGCGGCTCGCCAGACAACCTCGGGGCGAAGGCCATCGCGCACTACTTCGATGTCGACCGCACCACCTCGGCCCGACGCGTGCAGCGCGACGGGTTCACCCGGGAGCACGCTCAGCGGTACGCAGTATCCAACCGTTTCCAGTTCGCTATCCAATCGCCGGCGGCAGCGGGCTCGTCGCGTCGGTGAGTTCGTCGGCGCGGAGGGCACGAAGCATGCAGAACTCGTTGCCCTCCGGATCGGCGAGCACCACCCACGACTTGTCGGTGCCCTGCCCGACATCGACGCGCCGCGCGCCCATCGCCTCGGCCCGGACGACCTCGGCGGCCTGGTTGTCCGGCCGCAGGTCGATGTGGATGCGGTCCTTCACCGACTTCGCCTCGGGCACCCGCAAGAACAAGATGTCGGGCGACACCCCGTCGGCTGGACTGCCTTCGGGCGGCTCTAGGGCGACCTCGTCGTCCTCCTCGGAAGTTATTCGCCAACCGAGCAGTTCGGCCCACCACGCCGCGAGAGACGCCGGTTCTGTGGAGTCGACACAGATGCACTGCCAGCGAAGAGCCACATCGATTGGTCTAGCGCTTTTGTCGAGGGGTGTCTGGCACGACTGGCTCGAGGAGCCGGTCGATGACTCGCTCCGCGTCTCGAATGTCGACGCCGTCGAGTTTCAGCCGTTTGTCGCGGGTGCTAGCGCCCGAGATGACGCTGACCTCGGCCGGCTTCAGGTTGAACTCCTTGGCGACGAGCGCGACGACCGCATCGTTCGCCCGGTTGCCGGCGGGCGGGGCGCCGACCCTTACCTTCAGAGCGTCGCCGTGGCGGCCCACCACCTGGGTGCGTTTTGCGCCCGGCTGTACGTGGACGGCCAGCACGGCACCGTCGTCGGTCGGCGTGAGCTCCGGGTAGTGGGCCATGTCGAGAGTCTGGCCGTTTCGCGCCCTCGCGCACGATCCCTAGGCTTGCCGAGTGCGGAGCACCGCAGACGACACCGGCAAGATCGAGGCTCGGGCGTGGCAGACCCTCTTCATCACGTCGGTTTCGATCTTTCTCGTCGCGATGGACGTCACGATCGTCAGCGTCGCCTTGCCCGGCATCTCGCGCTCATTTCGACACGCCTCTCCATCTGAACTGTCGTGGGTGTTCACGGCGTACAACATCACATTCGCCGCGCTGCTGCTCCTCGCGGGCAAGTTCGGCGATCGTTGGGGTCGCAAACATGCCTTTCTGGGCGGTCTCGTCGTCTTCGTGACGGCCTCGATCCTCGCCGGACTGGCGCCGTCGGCGGCGGTGCTCATCGGCGCCCGCGTGCTGCAGGCGGTGGGCAGCGCGCTCATCTACCCGGCGTCGCTTGCCCTGTTGTTGCCGGAGTTCCCGGTCTCTCGGCGATCGATGGCCATTGGTCTGTGGGGTGGCATCGCCGGGCTGGGCGGCGCGATCGCGCCGACGCTGGGCGCGCTGCTCGTTGACACGGCCGGCTGGCGGTCGGTCTTCTTCATCAACGTTCCTTTCGTTGTCGCCGCGCTCATTGCCGGTACGAGGGTGCTACGGGATTCGAAAGCGGAGAACGCGCGCGACCGCTTCGATCCGGTCGCAGTGCCGGTTGCGGCGCTGGCCATCGGTTTGCTCGTGCTTGGCGTCGTCCAGGGCGAGCCCTGGGGATGGGGTGACCCGCGCACGCTCAGTTGCTTTGCGGGCGCGGCCGTCCTGCTGCCCTGGTTTATTTGGCGCTCGGCGCACCACCCTGCACCCCTTCTCGACCTCGGCCTCTTTCGCCTGCGCTCGTTCACCGTGGGAAACCTCGCTCAAGCGATCTATATCTCAGGATGCTTCGGCTGGCTCGTCCTCATGCCGTCGTTCTTCGTTGGCATTTGGGGCTGGTCTCCGCTCGGCGCGGGCTTCGGTCTTGCGCCCGCCGCCACCATCTCTTCCGTGCTCTCACCGCTCGCAGGGCGCCTCGCCGACCGTGTCGGCCACCGCGAGCTGGTCACTGTGGGCCTCGTCATCGGCGGGCTGGGCACGATGTGGTGGGCGATCATGGTTGGTGCACACCCCGACTATGTCCGCGACGTGCTCCCCGGGATGGTGCTCGCCGGGCTGGGTATCACAGCCGCCTTCGCCACGCTCACCGGCGCGCTTATGAGCCGTGTCCCGCCCCGTTTCTATTCGATGGCCGGCGCCGCCCGCAGCACGATCTTCCAGCTGGCCACGGCCGTGGGGATCGCGGTCGCCGTCGCCCTGCGCAACGCCGGTGGTGGTGATGTCGTCGCTCCCTTCCGCCGAGTGTGGTGGATGGCCACGGCTTGCGCGGGAGTCAGCGCGGTGGTGGTGGCGGTGGCCCTCCCACGTGGGCGCCCAGGCGCCGAGCCCGGCGCGGCGGCGGTGCGCGCCGAGGTACATTCGCCCTAACCGGCGGATGCCGAGGACGATTCCTGAGGGGGTTCGCGATGAAGTCGATCTTCTTCCACCTGATGCCCTATCGGGACCTGCCGGATGACTTCGAGGAGCGCTACGAGAGCGTGTGGGTCACCCCCCCGAACAGGGAGCTGTGCGACCCGAAGAAAGTGGCCCAGTACTACAAGTGGAATCTCGACGAGCTGGAGCTGGCCGACCGACTGGGATTCGACGGGATTGGCGTCAACGAACACCACCAGAACGCGTACGGTTTCATGGCTTCACCGAACATCATGGCGGCGGCACTCGCTCGCCGCACCGACAACAAGAGCGCGCTCCTCGTGCTCGGCAACACGCTGGCCTTGTATTCGCCCGCCATCCGAGTGGCGGAGGAGTTCGCCATGCTCGATTGCCTTTCCGACGGGCGCCTCGCGGCGGGCTTCCCAGTGGGAACATCGATGGACGTCAACCGCTGCTACGGCATCACGCCCACCGAGACCCGGCCGAGGTTCTACGAAGCTCACGACCTCATCATGAAGGCGTGGACGCAGCCCGGCCCGTTCGCGTACAACGGCCGCTTCAACAAGCTGCGGTACGTCAATCCGTGGCCGCTGCCGTTGCAGCAACCCCATCCGCCCATCTGGCTGGCCGGCGGCGGGTCGGTGGAGACCTACGAGATGGCGATGGCCTACGACTACACGTACAGCTTCCTCAGCTTCTTCGGCTACAAGTACGCGAAGAAGGTGATGGACGGGTTCTGGGAGACGGCCGAGCGGCTCGGATCCGACGGCAACCCCTACCAGGCCGGGTTCGCCCAGCAAATATGTGTCTCGGAAACCGATGAGCAGGCCGAGAAGGACTATCTCGAGCACGTCAGCTACTTCTTCAACAAATGCCTCCATATCCCGCCGTACTACTTCGAGACGCCTGGCTACCGAACCCGCCGCAGCACCGAGTTCGCGATCAAGACGAACCAGCCGGCCGACATCGCGGCGGCCCTCGTCGTGAAGAAGGACTGGAAGGCCCTCGTCGACGACGGCTTCATCATCGCCGGCAGTCCGTCAACCGTCGCCGATCGCCTTATCGAGGCGTGCAAGGGACTGCGGGTCGGCAACCTGATCGCCCTCATGCAGATCGGATCGATGCCGCACGGCCTCACCGAGAAGAACCTCACCTTGTTCGCCGAGGAGGTGATCCCCAAGATCAAACACCTTTGGTCGGACGAAGGTTGGAAGCATCGCTGGTGGCCGCAAGGTGCCCGGCAGGACGATCCGGCCGCGCCGGCGAAGGCATAGGAGACGGCCATGGCGAAAGTCAACGAATCGATCGTCGAACTCCGTGGCGGCATGTTCAAGACGCGTGTGCTCACGTCGGGCAAGGGCAAGCCGGTCGTGTTCTTGCACGGCGCAGGAGGCCTCTTCTGGGACCCGTTCCTCGATGCGCTCGCCACCGACCACAAGGTCATCGCTCCCGAGCATCCAGGGGCAGGCACCTCGCAAGGACTCGAGCATGTCGAGGACATCTGGGACCTCGTCCTCTACTACGCCGAACTGTTCGACGCGCTCAAGCTGCACGCGCCCACGGTGATCGGCCACTCGTTTGGCGGCATGGTCGGGGCGGAGATCGCCGCGACGAACCCCGAACGGGTCGGCAAGCTCGTGCTCATCGCGCCGATCGGCCTGTGGCGCGACGACCATCCGGTACCGGATATCTCCGGTATGCCCTTCGAGAACTTGGTCGGGCTCTTGTTCGCGGAACCCGTTAGCCCGCTCGCCTCGTTGGTGCCGGCGCCTGATCCGAACGATCCCGAGGCGTTGTTCACGGCGGCCATGACCCTCGCGAGCATCCTCCAGTTCATCTGGCCCCTGCCCGACAAAGGCCTCAAGAAGCGCCTCTACAGGGTCAAGGCCCCGACTTTGCTGGTGTGGGGGGACAAGGACCGCCTCGTTTCGCCCGCGTACGGCGAGGACTTCCAGGCCGCCATCGCCGGCTCGCGCCTCGAGGTGATCAAAGACGCCGGGCATCTGCCCCATCTCGAGCAATTCGATCGCACACAGTCGGTGATCACCGAGTTCCTCAACGAGAAGTGAGCCACCCCCGCCGAGGCGGCCGACCCTGCCGGGGCGCGCACTCCAGGACTTCGCTTCACCGCCCCGCGGCTAGTCGCAGCTAGCGTTGGGCGCTCAGCGGCTCTGGTCGGCAGACGCCCAGGAGGCGTTCATGTCGACATCCTCACGGCCCGCACGGACGCCGACGGAAGCGGCGTGGCTCGTGTCGATCCAGAGCATCGTGTGGACCGCGTGCGCGAGTACGGC
Organism: Acidimicrobiales bacterium; assembly: GCA_040002995.1. Taxonomy (GTDB): domain Bacteria; phylum Actinomycetota; class Acidimicrobiia; order Acidimicrobiales; family Ilumatobacteraceae; genus JBDUDK01. The sequence continues at coordinate 45,010 of JBDUDK010000081.1, forward strand.
GGCCATCGTTCTTGGGCTGCTCGGGCACACGTTCGTGCTCGTGGCCCTCGGAGGCATCGGTCTCGTCGACGGTGTCGGCTCTTTGGCGCTCGCCTACCACTTCCACCACGCGCGCCGCCACGACGCGCTGTCTGAACGACTCGAGTTGGTGGCCCATCGCATCGTCGTCGGAGGCCTGGGTCTGGTCGGGCTTGGCGCGATCGTCGTCAGCATTGTCCGTCTGACCTCGGGAACTTCGGGCGACGCATCCATCGCCGGCACCGCACTAGCCGCCGCCTCGCTCGTGGTGCTTTACGTGTTGTCGCGGCGAAAGCGCATGATCGCCCGGCTCGTGCCGAGTGGCGCCCTGCTCAGCGACGGCCACCTTTCGGGCGTAGGCGCCGCCCAAGCCGCGATAGCGCTCGTCGGCGCCGCGACCACCCGCTGGTTCAACTGGCAGTGGGCCGACGCAGCCACCGCCTTGGCGGTCGGCTCAGCGGCCGTTGCCCTCGCGATTTCGACGCGGACAACGCCGCCTAACATCACCGCACCCGAGCGTGGGTGACGACAGGGGGCAAACCATGTCCGATCGACTTCGGTCCGGCATCTTTATGGCGCCGTTCCATCCTGCAGGCGAGAACCCGACGCTGGCGTTGGAGCGCGATCTCGAACTGGTCCAGCATCTCGATCGTCTCGGCTGGGACGAGGCGTGGATCGGTGAGCACCATTCCGCCGGCAGCGAAATCATCGCTTCGCCCGAGATATTCATCGCAGCTGCGGCGCAACGGACCCGCCACATCAAGCTGGGCACCGGTGTCATCAGCGTCAGCTATCACAACCCTCTTTGGGTGGCCGAGCGGGCCGTGATGCTCGATCACCTCACGCGCGGGCGCTTCATGCTCGGCCTCGGCCCCGGCTCGCTTCCCACCGACGCGGCCATGATCGGTCTCGATCAGAGCCAGACGCGTGACCTGCTCGCCGAGGGTGTCGACATCATCATGCGCCTGCTGCGCAGCGACGAGCCGGTGACGTTCAAGAACGATCGGTGGGACCTACGTGACGCTCGCCTTCACCTCCGTCCGTACTCCAACCCGCTGTTCGACGTGTCGGTAGCGGCGGTCGCGTCACCGATCGGACCGCAACTCGCCGGTAAGCACGGCATCGGACTCCTGTCGATCGGCGCCACGCAGGCGGTGGGCTTCGATGTTTTGGCTCTTCACTGGGATGTGATGGAAGAGCGAGCCGCGAAGTTCGGAACGTCTGTCGACCGCGATCAATGGCGGCTCGTCGGTCTGATGCACATCGCCGAGACTCGCGAACAGGCCTATCGCGACGTCGAGTTCGGCATCGAGCAATGGTTCCATTACTTTCAGGCGGTAGCCGCGTTCCCGCAGATGGCCGTCGGTGGTGGGAACATCCGCGAGATGATCGATTTCGTGAACGACTCCGGCCTCGGCTCTGTCGGTACGGTCGACGACGCCGTGGCTCAGATCGAACGGCTGATCAAACAATCGAACGGCGGCTTCGGTTGCTACATGCTCCTCGCGCACGAATGGGCCAACCCGGTCGCGACCCATCGCAGCTATGAGCTCATCAGCCAGCACGTCCTGCCGCAGTTCCAGGGCCAGGCCTGGAGCACGTTGCAGGCCAAGAGCCGGGCGGAGGCGGCGCGGCCCGAACTGGCCGCCCAGCACCTCAAGGCCGTCGAGGATGTAACGGCCAAGTACCAAGCCGAGATCGGGGCGCTCGGCCCCACCTGACCGCCGGGCCTCCCGGAGGACCTAGCGTTGACACATACCTCACGAAAGGGCTCATCCATGTTCATTCAGGTCATGCAAGGGCGCATTGCCGATGCCGAACATCTCAGGCGCCAGGTCGATCGATGGAGGTCGGAACTCAAGCCAGGCGCGCGCGGCTATCTCGGCGCGACCTCGGGAGTTACGAGTGACGGACGCGCTATAACGCTTGTGCGCTTCGAATCAGAGGACGCCGCTCGCGCGAACGCGGCGCGGCCAGAGCAGGGCGCGTGGTGGGCCGAGACCGCCAAGGCCTTCGACGGCGACGTGACGTTCCACGACTGCAAGGAAACCGACAGCGCGCTCGGCGGCGGGTCGAACGATGCCGGCTTCGTCCAGGTGCTGCAGGGACGCGCGAAGAACGAGAAGGACATGCGCAAGCTCCTGCCCACCGTCGAGAAACAACTCCAGGAGGCCCGCCCCGACATCCTCGGCATCACCATCGGCTGGCACGGAGACGGTCGCTTTACCCAAGCCGTCTACTTCACGTCGGAGAAGGCGGCCCGCGACGGCGAGTCCGCTAAGGGCAACGAGGAGCTCCGTGAGGAGTTCATGTCCAACATCGACGGCCAGCCCGTGTTCTTCGATCTCACAGCGCCCGATCTCGACTGACCGTCACTCGCCGGTAGCACCGTCGATCAGCTCGCGCACGATGTCGAGGTGCCCGAGGTGGCGTGCGGATTCTTGGACGACGTCCACCAACAAGCGCCCGACCCGATTGGGCTCGCCATAGGCCACAATCCGCGCCTCTACATCTACGGCTGACAGCGTCGTTCGGCTGCGTTCCCACTCGTCGTCGAACCCAGCCACGACGCTGTCGATCGTCTCGTCGGCACCAATCCGAAACTCGTACTCGTGCTCGTCGGCGCGCCACAACGACGGAATGTCGCAGCCGCCGATGTGGATCTGGATGTGCTGGCGTTGCACGGCGGTGAGGTGCTTGATCAGGCCGAGCGGGCTCATCATCGGCGATGTCGCGAGTGGCGTGGCGCGTGCCTGCTGTTCCGTCAGGCCCGCGAGCTTGTTGATGCTGGTGACGCGGACGAAGTCGAGAAACGCGATGGCGGACTCGGCCAAGGTCGCATCGCGGTCGGGCCATTCACGTGATCTCGGAAGCGGCTCCATCGCGGTGCACCGTATTCTCCGGTGATCCGCACGACGACGAGTTCCGATGCGAGCGCGATTCGCGGGGTGCTCGCCGAGGCGTTCGTGTCCGATCCGATGCTGCGCTGGATTTTTCCGGACGACGAAACCCGCCTCGATGCCACTGCCGCGTGGCTTGGGCTGTTCGCCGAGCGCTATGCCCGCGACGGCCGTGTCGACGCCATCGCCGACGACGACCTCGCCGCAGTTGCTCTTTGGCGCCTGCCCGATGCGGGCACCCCGCCGCCTTCGCTTCCCTCCATCTCTGGTCTTCTGGCTGCGCTCATCGGGAAGGGTCGTGCGGACACGATTTGGAAGAGCCTCAGGGCGATCGCCACCGTCACGCCCACCGGTCGATTTGCCTACCTGCATTTGCTGGCCGTTCGGCCGACGCGACAACGCCAAGGTCTCGGACGATCAGTCATCGAGCCGGGCCTAGCGTTCGCTGACGAGACTGGCCTCGGTGTCCATCTGGAGACCACGAATCCCGAGAACCTCGGCTTTTATCAATCATTGGGATTCGCCGTGTCGAACCAGCTCGTTTTCGGCGCCGGCGGTCCTCCACTCTGGGCGATGTGGCGCGACCCGCGTTAGCCCATCTCCCATGAGTACAACTTGAGGCGCGGGAAGAGCGCGTCGACGACCGCGCCCCCGGCGTCGGTGTTGATGTGACAGTCCGCGACGGTGCGTTCAAGCTCGACGAGACCGCGGTTGCCGAGAATCAGTTGGACGAAGGCATCGGGCGGGAGGCTGACGTCGGAGTCGTGCACCGACGTCGCGCCCCGCTCAATAGAGGTCAATCGTCCGTCGTTGAACGTGAGGCGAAGCGACTCGGTGTAGAGGTCGACACTGGCCTCACCGGACAAACCCTCGACGGCGGACGCGGCGATACGTGCGTCGAGCACCGCGCTCACGGCGCGCAAAAGGGCGACAACATCGGGAACCCGCACGTAAAAGCCATACGGCCCGCCAGGGCCACGGCCGAGGCGGGTGCTCGCCGCTCGCAACGCCGGATGGCCTTCAGGGAGTGCGAAGCGGACCCCTCGGTCGCCTGGCTCGCGTCCGACCCATTCGCGCAGGTGCGTGAGCATCGCCGCAGTGGGTTCCAGCCAGCTGCGCCCCGGGAGCAACTCGGCGGCCCGGACGGAGAGCAGCCCACCGCCCGACGTCTTGTGGTCGTGGACGAGGTAGCCGATCGCGGTCGCTTCATGCTCGACGATGTTCACGACATGTGAGGGGAGTGCCCCCGGCCGGCGGCGGAGCTCGAGCTCCCATCCGCCGGGGCCACGGAGTCCACTCAAGATCGGAGCGTTGAGCGCCGCGGCTTCGACGCCGGCGAGGAACGCGACGTCGTCGAGGGTCGCTGGGCGCACCGTGGAGCCCGAAACGGGCGTGTCGGAGCCAGTCAGCATCCACACCGGCTGGGGGGGCAGGTCGAGCCCGTACGAGTAGCCGAACTGGCGGTAGTACCAGGGGATCCCGCCGATGTACTGCCAGAGGTGGCCGCTCGCCGCGCTGCGATCGTGAATCACATCGAACTGGGCCCGCACCAGCCCGCGGCGTCGGTAATCCGGGTGCGTCCCGATCAGCTCGGGCTGACCGACGGTTATCGGGATGCCGGCGTACGACCAGATCTGCGCGATGAGAAACAGCGCCGACACGATCCTGCCCGTGGCCGTGTCCTCCACCACGGTGACGTCGTCGACTCGAAAAGTCGGGTGGGGCAGATCAAACAGGTCTCGGGTCCAGTCGGCGATGAGGGTGCCCGGCGCGTCGTCGTCGCCCAGTACAGCCGCGTTGAACTCGACCAGCTCATCGGCGTCGGCCCGCGAGGCGAAGCGCAAGACCAGGCCGTCACTCAGGTCGCGCCGCATGTGGACCATCTTCGCCTCCGCGCGCCCGATCGCGCTCCTCCAAACGGGGTGGGGTCGAGCCGTCGTTAGGATCGCCAGGGACCGACCTTGGGGAGGACGAGATGAGCAAAGTCTTGATCGCCGGTGCGAGCGGGCTCGTTGGTGCCGCGGCAGTCGACAAGTTTCTCGACGACGGCTACGACGTCATCGCCGTCTCGAGACGGAAACCCGAGGTCGAGAGCGATCGCCCGTTCGAGCACATGCCCGTCGATCTACGCGACACGGAAGCCAGCAAGAAGGCATTCAGCAAGCTGCCCGACGTCACCCATGTCGTCTACACGGCGGTCTACGAAAAGCCGGGCCTGATCCCGGGCTGGCAGGAGCGCGATCAGATGGACACGAATCTGACGATGCTGCGCAACTTGATGGACCCGCTGACGAAGTCGGCGAAGGGACTGAAGCACGTGAGCCTGCTCCAGGGCACCAAGGCGTACGGAGTGCACGTGCACCCCATGCCCGTCCCCGCACGAGAGCGGTTCCCGCGCGATCAGCACGAGAATTTCTATTGGCTCCAAGAGGACTACATCCGCGACAAGTCCGCCAAGGACGGTTGGACGTTCAGCATCTGGCGCCCGCAGTTGATCGTTGGTCCCAACTACGGCGTCGTGATGAATCTGCCTCCCATCATCGGCGCGTACGCCGCGATCCTCAAAGAGGAAGGGGAGCCGTTCGGCTTCCCAGGGGGCTGTCCATGGGCGTGGGAGGCGGTCGACACCCGCCTCGTCGCCAACGCCCTCGCGTGGGGCGCTACCGCTCCTCAGGCGGCCGGCGAGACGTACAACCTCACGAACGGCGAAGTCTTCGAGTGGCGCAGTATCTGGCCGGCGATGGCCAAGACGCTCGGGGTCGAAGTGGGCCCCGACAAGCCGGTGCGTCTGGCCGAGTTCCTCTTGGACAACGCCCACGTGTGGGACGGCATCGTGAAGAAGCACGACCTCAGGCCCATCCCGATGTCGGAGCTGGTCGGGGAGTCGCACCACTACGCCGATTTCTGCTTTCTGTACGGAGCCACTGAGGCACCGATGGCGTTCGTTAGCACCGTCAAGATCAAACAAGCGGGCTTCACCGAGACCTACGACACCGAAGAGTCGTTCTGCTACTGGCTGCAAAAGCTCATCGACCGCAAGGTGCTGCCGCCGGCGAACTAGCCCGTCCCGCTCACGAACTGCCAGATGCGCGTGAAGTCGCTTCCGGGCATCGCCGCGTCGACCTGCGTCCAGAGCTCGGCGACGGCCCGCGCGACGTAGGCGGGCGTGCCCACGCGCTCCGTCGAGTCGATGTAGAGGCGGGCGTCCTTGGCCATCAGCTGCGTGCGAAAGCCCGCGTCGTACGTGCCCGTCACGATCCGGTTCGGAAACTTGTCGACGGTGGCTGAGTTTCGGCCCGTGGACACGTTCAGCACATCCAACATCACGCCCATCTCGAGCCCGTGAGCGTGACCGAACGCGAGAGCCTCCGACGTCGCCGCGAGCGCGGTGGCCGACAGCATGTTGTTCAGCAGCTTCATGACTTGTCCCTGCCCGGCCCGGCTGCCGACTTGGAAGACGTTGCCGGCGAAGGCCTCGAGCGCGTTTCGGTGGGCCTCGAACACTTCGTCGGGGCCGGCGAACATGAGCGAGATGGTCGCGGCCTGAGCTCCCGCGACCCCACCCGATACCGGCCCGTCGACATAGATCACGCCTACGGCGGCGAGTCGTGTCGCGGCGGTCACCGCAACGGTTGGCCCGACCGTCGACAGGTCGATCACTGTCGCTACTTGCCGGGGCGCGGCGGTGACGATTTCGTCGACGACCTCGAGCACCGCGGCGCCGTCGGGCAGGCTGAGCAGGACGGTGTCGGCCGCTGCCCACACGTCGGCGGCTCCCGCCGCGGATCGCACCCCGGGCGGGAGTCGCTCGGCGGTGCCCGCGGCGTCGAAGCCGACGACGTCGAAGCCGGCCCGCGCCAGATTGGTGGCCATGGGGTGGCCCATGTTGCCCAGCCCGATGAACCCGAACGTTCGCTCGCTCACGGCGCGGGCGCGGGCTTTATGTCCTCGGCGTCGAGCACTTCTCGAGCGAGCCGGAACGCCTCTACCCCAGCGGGTATACCCGCGTACACGGCGATCTGGATCAGCGTGTCGCGCAACTCCTCGAGCGTGCACCCGTTGCGCAGCGCCCCGCGGAAGTGCGACTTGAACTCATGCGGCCGGTTGAGCGCGGCCAGCATGCACAGGTTGTTCAGGCTGCGCTGGCGGTCTGTGAGCGCGGAGCGACCCCAGACCTCACCCCAGCAGTATTCGGTGACGAGTTTCTGGAACTCGATGTTGAAACTGTCGGCGCTCGCGAACGCGCGGCTCACGTACTCCTCGCCCATGACGCGTGTGCGGGCTTCGAGCCCGACCTCGAAAAGCTCAGCGTCCAAGACATCCTCCTCGTGTCGGCCACTCCGGCGCGCTCGGTAATCTACGGCGCCGCTCGACTGAGCTGGAGAGGCGACATGACCGATCGCGACACCTACCGTGTGTTCGCCGTGAAGTACGCGGAGCGCGACGCGCGGCGAGCAGAGCACTTCCTCGGTGGCGATCCTCACGACGCGCCCATGCCGATGGACTATTTCGTTTGGGCTGTCGTGGGCGCCGAGCGCACATGGGTGGTCGACACCGGTTTCGGCCCGAGCGATGCGGCGGCGCGCGGTCGCCGGCTGGTGCGCTCGAGCGCTGAGGCCCTGGCGACGATCGGCGTCGACGCGGCCACGGCATCCGACGTCGTCCTGACGCACCTTCACTACGACCATGTCGGTGGCTTCGACCAATTCCCTGCGGCCCGCTTCCACCTCCAAGACCGCGAAATGGCGTATGCCACGGGCCGGCAGATGACTCGACCCGCGCTGAATCATGCGTTCACCGCTGAGCATGTCGCCAACCTGGTGGTCGCGGTGCATCAGCGCCGGGTCGTGTTCCACGACGGCGATCACGAGCTCGCGCCGGGTTTGTCGGTGCACCTCATCGGAGGTCACACCGGCGGTCTCCAGGTGGTGAGAGTCCGCACCGCGCGCGGTTGGCTCGTGCTCGCCTCCGACGCCACGCACTACTACGAGAACATCGAGACCGGTCGGCCCTTCCCGATCGTGCTCGATGTCGGCGCCATGCTCGACGGCTACGACACCCTCCGCCGGCTGGCCGACTCGCCCCGCGCGATCGTGCCCGGACACGATCCGCTCGTCTTGGAACGCTTTCCAGCCGCCCGGCCTGGCCTCGAGGGCATCGCCGTCAGCCTCGACATCGAGGTGTGACGCGGCCCCATCACCCCAGCAGCGGGACGACCTCACGCGCCAGCCGGGAGACCTGGTTCTCGGCGTCGTCGAGCGCGGGGATCACGACGATGCTGTCGGCACCCGCGTCATGCAGCGCGGAGATCGCCGCGGCGCATTCTCGTGGTGTGCCCACCACGGCGAGCTGGTCGAGGACGTCGTCGGGCACGCTCGACGCGATGTCGCGCGCCGTCAGTCCGAGCGGGGCCAGCTGGGCGTCGAGGGATGATGTGGGAGTGAGCGCACGTCGGACCGTGGCCCGAGCCGTCTCGCGGTCGTCGTCAACATGGAACCAGGCATAGGTCGTGACCGATGCCCCGGAGTTGGCCATCAGGCGACGCGCGGCCTCGATGTAAGCCGGGCTCGAGTACTCCGGCAGGAGCACACCATCGGCGACGGTGCCGGCGAGCGCGAGTGATCGCGGCCCTGTGACACCCGCCAGAACAGGTGGCGGATCGTGCGCGGGAAACACGAGGCCCACATCGGCGAGGTGCACGTGGCGACCATCGACGTCGACTGACTCGCCTCGCAGCAGGCGGCGCACGACATCGATCGTCTCGCCGAGCGCGGCGAGTGGAGAGGGGGCGCGGGCGCCTATCTGGCTCATCCAGGTCTGGACGCCGTGCCCGATGCCGGCCACGAGGCGGGCCGGATGCAGGCGCGCCAACGCCGCGAACTCCATCGCCAGCACGGCCGGGTTGCGCACGACCGCAGGGGCCACGCCCAGCCCCACGGTGACCCGTTCAGTGACGGCGAGAGCCGTCGCGGTCGATGCGATCCCGCCGGCCCAGAAACAATCCTCGACGAGCCAGAGTTCGTCGAGTCCGAGACCGTCGACGAGACGCGCGAACGGGATCAGCCTCTCCGGCGGTAAGAGGCACCGGAACATTGCGCCGACGCGGATCACGCGGTAGCGCCGCCCAGCAACTCATTGCGAAGGTCGCGCTTCAGCACCTTGCCGGTGGCCGTGCGGGGCAGCGGTTCGTCGCGGAACACGATCCGCGAGGGGACCTTGAACCGGGCGAGGCGACCGGCGACGAACTCCTGCAGTTCGGCCGCGCTCACCGCGCTTCCGGGCTTCAACTCCACCACGGCCGCAACCTCCTCACCGTAGACAGCGTGGGGGAGGCCGACGATCGCCACATCGGCGATGGCGGGGTGCTCGAACAGCACCGCTTCGACTTCGGCCGAGTACACGTTCTCGCCGCCGCGGATCACGACGTCCTTCAGCCGGTCGACGACATACAAGAAGCCGTCGTCGTCCCAGTGGCCGAGGTCGCCACTGTGGAACCACCCGTCGGTGAACGCGGCCGCGGTGGCCTCTGGCTTGTTCCAGTAGCCCTTGACGATGTTCGGGCCCCGGATCCACAGTTCGCCCACCTCGCCCGGCGCGCAATCGTGGCCATGCTCCGCCACGATCCGGATGTCGGCACCGAGCACCGGCCGGCCGATGCTCTGCGGGTGATCGAAGTACTCGCCGCCGGCGTTGATCACGATCGCCGACGTCGTTTCCGTGAGCCCGTAGCCATTGGCCGGCGACACCCGCGACTCGAAACGATCCTGCATACGGCGGATGAGGTCGGGGGGCACGGGAGCGCCGCCCGACGCAATGCCGGCGAGGGCCTCGTTGTCGACGGTGTCGAGAAGCGGCGACTCGAGAACTTGGCGCAACAGCATCGGCACCAGCGATGTGCTCGTGATGCGCTCCTGGGCCATCAGCTCGATCGCCCGCGCGACATCCCACTTGTACATCAGCACGAGCTTCGAACCGAATGCCGCGGCGACGTACATGCCGGTGAGCCCGCCGATGTGGAAGAACGGGAAGACCTGGAGCGAGGCGGGTTGGTTGGCCGGCGGCGCGACCGGCGCGCCGGCCATCTCGAGACCGAGGACGCCCATGAACATCGTGTTCATGATGTTCGTGCAGTGGTTGCGGTGCGTGGCCAGGGCGCCCTTGGGCGCGCCCGTTGTGCCCGAGGTGTAGAGGATCGTGGCGTAGTCCTCGGGCAGGATCTCGAGGTCGGGCATCGGTGCCGACGTGTCGAGCGTGTCGCGAAGCTCCTCCCACCGCTCGACACCCTCGGGGAGTTCGCCCTTGTAGCGGCTCACGATCGCGCCGCGCACACCGAGGTCGGCGAAACGGTCGCGGAGTCGGTCCCATCGCTCGCCGTCGACGACGATCACTTTGGCGCCGGAGTCGGCGATGCCGTACTCGAGTTCTGGGCCGGTCCACCACGCGTTCAGGGGCACGGCGACCGCGCCCAGGGCCACCGTGGCCCAAAACGCCACGATCCACTCCGGGTAGTTGCGCGCGGAGATCGCCACCCGGTCGCTTTTGGCGATGTTGTACCGATCGCGAAGGTGTTGGGCCAGTCCACACACCAGCTTCAGGTGCTCGTCGAACGTGAGCCGCTCGTCGTCGTAGACGACGAACTCCTTCGAGCCGTGCATCCCGGTCAGGGCCAAGACGTCGCGCATGGATCCCGGCGCGTTCTTGAACACTCGCCACGGCACGTCGTCGAGGACGAGGCCGCCCAACTCGAACATGGCTCCGGGCGCCGTAAGAACAGCCACCGCTTCGTCGCGCGTTTTGGACAACGCCGCTCCCTTCAAATTCTTTGGCCCAGAACGTTTGAAGGCCCCTCTGAGCCGAACGGCTCGGACGGTACCGCACGTATTCCGTCGTTCTTTTCTGCGCCGGAGGGCATTTGGGCCTGCACTGGGGAAGAATCGGGCGATGCGCGCGACCACCTGGCCGGCCCCGAGCCGTCCATACAACTCCCAGCTTCCGCACAGGAGTCCGCCAGGTCGCTCGTGTGTGCTGGGGCGCTCGTGAGTCCACAACGGCGTACAGCCCATGACCCAGGTCGACGCTCGGCCACCCGGTCGGAACGGCGGCGGGCGGCCCTGGAGCGGCGCCGCCAGCTTGCGCGGCGACTCGCGCACGGTGAGAGGCGGGCCCGGCGCCGTCGATTGATCATTCGCGCGTCGGCAGCCGGTCTCGTTCTGGTTGCGGTCGCCGTCACCGGCATCGTGCTCGTCGAACGGGACGGAGGGACGACCCACTACAGCCTCACCGGTAAGAAGGTGGCCACGCCGGCGGGCACGTTCTCTATCTCTTTGACCCCGTCGGCCTATCAGGCGGTGTACCGCCTCGACTCCTATAACTCCACGGGCACAGTCACGACGACGACCCAGGAGTACACGATCAGCCGGCCCTTCAACGCGAAAATTGTCGCCAAGGTGGGAGCGCCGCCCGGAGGGGCCACCAACTTTTCGATCATCGGCACTTTGGGTCTCTACTCGCAGACCTCGGCCGGCAGCGCGCCCACCATCTCCCGTGGAGCCCCGCAGACCTCGCTCGGTGACTACCGGTTCGACGCCGCGCTCAATGACCTCATCGCCCAAGGGCTCTTTGTCGCCCGTGAACGCCGCCAGGTGCTGGGCCGCGACTGCCAGGTGTACCGCACGGGACAGGCGCTCGAGACGTTCTCCGTGGCCGCCCCGGCCGCGGATTCCTACGCCGACGTCTGCATTGACTCGTCCGGCCTCGTCCTCGAGGAAATGACCGTGCTGGCCAACAAGATCTCCGAACGACGCATCGTGACGAAAATCGACGACACCACGAAACCGGCCGACTCTGTGTTCGCCATCACCGGCGCCCCGCCGACCCTCGCCGACGGCGGCCAGGAGCTCAACCCGATCTCAGCGATCTCCGCTCCCACGCCCGGCTACTGGCTGCTCGACGCCCCTCCTGCCGGCTACGAGTTGCAGGGTCGATACCTGATTCGGGTGCCCGCGGCCCCTGACACCTCGACCTCGACAACGACCACGACCGTGGCCGGCCAGGCGCCGCCGGTCAAAGAGAGCTATGTCGACGTCTACGTCAACGCCGACAAGGCGATCATCATCGAACAGGGCCCGACGGCCTCGGAGCCCACTACCCCTGCCAGCGGTGGGGCCGAGGCCGACGCCGGCGGCCTCGGCACGGCTCATGTCGCCGCCGGCGTCGTGGGCAACACCCTGGCGGCGACCCCTCAGGCCACGGTTCCGTGGTTTGTGCACGTCACGGGAACGGTTCCGCTGGTCGAACTCGAGAAGGTCGCGAGCAGTCTGCACATCTAGCGGACTTGACCGATTGCAAATGACGTTCGACGATTGGCCCGTGCACCTTTCCTCGGACAACCCGACAATCCGCCCCACCTGCTCTTCGTCCCTTGGACGGTCGTGATGGATTTCGACATTCCCAAGGACCTCGCCGACTACCTGGATGAGCTCGACGAGTTCATCCAGCGCGAGATTCGGCCGCTCGAGCAACAAGACGACAACATCCGGTTCTTCGACCACCGTCGGGAGGACTCTCGAACCGACTGGGACCGCGGCGGCCTGCCGAACGCGGAGTGGGAGGCGCTCTTGGGCGAGGCGCGTCGACGCGCCGACGCCGCGGGCCACTACCGCTACCCGTTCCCCGCGAAGTACGGCGGCAAGGACGGAACCAACCTCGGGATGGCCGTGATCCGGGAGCACCTGGCGTCGAAGGGGCTCGGTTTGCATTGCGACTTGCAGAACGAACACGCCATCGTGGGCAACAACGTCGGGTTGTTGCTCATGCTGAACTACGGAACCGACGTGCAGAAGGCCGAGTGGATCGACGATCTCGCCGAACATCGGCGCGGGTTCGCGTTCGGCATCACCGAACCCGAGCACGGGTCCGACGCAACCCACATGGAGACGCACGCGGAGCGCGACGGCGACGAGTGGGTGATCAACGGTGAGAAGACGTGGAACACGGGCATTCATACCGCGCAGTACGACCTGATCTTCGCCCGCACCAGTGGCAAGGCTGGCGACGGGAGCGGGATCACGTCGTTTCTCGTCCCAACCTCGTCTCCTGGTTTCAAGGTCGAGGAGTACTTGTGGACGTTCAACATGCCTACCGACCACGCCCACATCTCGCTCACCAACGTTCGGGTCCACAATGACGCGATCTTCGGCGGTGAGGGCAAAGGGCTGCAGGTGGTGCAACACTTCTTCAACGAGAACCGGATCCGCCAGGCCGCGTCGAGCCTCGGCGCTGCCCAGTTCTGCATCAACGAGTCAATCGAGTATGCGAAGGTACGCAAGCCCTTCGGCAAGCCGTTGGCCACGAACCAGGCGATTCAGTTCCCTCTGGTCGAGCTGCAGACGCAGTGCGAGATGCTGCGGGCGCTGATCCACAAGACGGCTTGGGGAATGGACACGCATGGCGCCTTTTCGCAGTCTGAGCGCGTCTCGATGTGCAACTACTGGGCCAACCGCATGTGCTGCGACGCCGCCGACAGGGCGATGCAGGTGCACGGCGGCATGGGTTACTCGCGCCACAAGCCCTTCGAGCACATCTACCGTCACCACCGTCGGTACCGCATCACCGAGGGCGCCGAGGAGATCCAGATGCGAAGGGTGGCCGGCTACATGTTCGGATTCATGAAGCAGAACGCACCCAAGGGCGTCGACGCGACCTCATAGGCGGCCTCGTCTCGCCGCGAGCCGCATGACGTGGCGGTTGCCGTCCTCGCGCAGAAGGCTCAACTTCACCGCCGAGATCCGCCAGCCGTCGGCGGTGCGCACGCACTCGTCGGTATAGGTGCCATACATCGTGTAGCGGTCACCACCTTCCCGGGTGGTCACCCAATGTTCCGCGCGCATGTGGGCGACGATCGTCGCCCTGTCGCCGTCGATGAGGAAGCGATGCGTGCCGATGAAGTGCTGGGTGGCATCGAAGCCGGCGAACAGGCGGCGCACGTACGCGAGATACGTGTCGATCGGAAGGCTTCGGGGCGGCGGCTCCGGTTCGTAGTCGCTCATGTCGATCACGACCTCGTCGGTGAAGACCGAGCGCCACATGTCCCAGTCGCGGGTGTCGAGTCCGAACGCGTAGCGGTGGATCAGGTCTCGAAGATCGGATTCGTCGGCGAGTAGCTGCAACGCATGTTCGTCCACTGTGCAAACCTTGCCCCGTGATGAAGCGCCTGGATTTCTTCAAGCGCCGGCCTGACCTCGACCTTGCAGCGTTTCGCGCCCAAGTGCAAGAGACCTATGCCGGTAGCCCATGCGTGCTTCATTTCACGCACGACACGGGCTACCGAGCCCACGAGCCCAATTACGACTGTGTTCTCGAGATGCCCTCAGACGACTCCGACGCAGCCCCACGAGCCGATCAGCGCGGCTTCAGCGATCCGTCGACATTCGGCTCGGTCCTCGCCCACGAGGTGGTGATCGTCGACGGCGGTCCGCCGGCCGGTTCGTTCACCATGTTCGCCTTCCTCAACCGACTTCCGGGCACGGAGCCGGCCGCGTTCCACGCGTACTGGCGCGACCACCACGGCCCGATAGCGGCCCGCGTCCCGGGCCTGCGCCGCTACGTCCAGAACCAGGTGATCTCTGCCTCCGGCAAGGCGCCGGCCTTTGACGGCATCGCGCAGACCTGGTTCGACGACCTCGATGCCCTGCGCATGTCGGCCAAGTCTGAGGAACTAGAGCGCACCCGGGCCGACGAGCCGAACTTCATGATCTCCGGGCGGCTGCCGTTCGTCGTGTGCGCACCTGCTTCTTGACCGCTCTCGCCGGCCCTCCCTACGCTCGCTAACAAGTGTTTGTTTGGTCGAGGGGGGCCCGATGGAGCAGCTCGAAGGCCGGGTAGCCGTAGTCACCGGAGCGGCCGGCGGTATCGGGCTCGGGATGGTGCGGGCGTTTGCCGGGGCCGGCATGCGCGTTGTGATCGCCGACGTCCGCAAAGACGCCATCGATGCCGCGGTGGCCGAGATCACGGGTCAGGGACACGAGGCCATCGGCGTGCCCACCGACGTCTCAAAGCTCGCGGACGTCGAGGCGCTGGCCGCCGCCGCGCTCGACACGTTCGGGCACGTCCACGTGCTGTGCAACAACGCGGGCGTCGGCACCTTCTCGCCGATCTCGCGCACCTCGATCGACGATTGGGAGTGGATGCTCGGTATCGATCTCTGGGGTCCGATCTATGGCGTCAAGACATTCCTGCCGCTCATCGAGCGTGAGGAGCAGGGCCACATCAACTCGACAGCATCGATCGCGGGGCTCGTCGCCGGGGGCGCGGCGGGGCCATACAACGTGGCCAAGCACGGCATCGTGGCGTTGATGACGACGCTCGAGCGGGAGTTGCGCGCGGCGAAGTCGTCGGTGCGGACGTCGGTGCTTTGCCCCGGCGCGGTGAACACCGGCATCGGCCGCAACAGCGTCGACAGCCGCCGCGCCCACCAGGGGAAAGAGCCGGCGCGGTCGTCGGTGGAAGGCGACAAGCTGAGTAGCAAGGTCACCGCCGCGCTCGCCGGCGGCATGGATCCCGACGACGTCGGCCGTCTCGTCCTCGACGCCATCGTCACCGACACGTTCTGGGTGTTCACCGATGCGCGTCTCTTGCGTCATGTCCAAGAGCAGGTCGCCACGATGGTCGACGACCGCGCGCTCAGCCGTCTCAGACTGTTCTGATCACCCGAGGGGAGAACCATATGAAGTTCGGAGTGTTCTACGAGTTGCAGCTGCCTCGGCCATGGTCCGAGGAGAGCGAGCACACGCTCCTGAAGAACGCCCTCGACCAGATCGAGCTCGCCGACCGGTTGGGTTACGACTACGCGTGGGAGGTCGAGCACCACTTCCTCGAGGAGTACAGCCATAGCTCGGCGCCTGAGGTGTTCCTCGCCGCCGCGAGTCAAAGGACGCGCCAGATCCGGCTGGGACACGGCATCGTCCAGCTCACGACGAACCATCCCGCTCGGGTGGCGGAACGAATAGCGACGCTCGACCTTCTGAGCGACGGGCGTGTCGAGTTCGGCATGGGGGAGGGCGCCTCCACCACCGAGCTGCACCCCTTCGATCGGGCCTTCCGCGACAAGCGAGTGGTGTGGGAGGACGCCGTCCGTTGCCTTATCCCGATGTTCACGAACGAGCGTTGGGAGTATCACGGCGAATGGTTCGACTTCCCGATGCGCAATGTCGTGCCGAAGCCGTACCAGAAGCCGCACCCGCCCCTGTGGGTGGCGTGCAGCCAACTCGAGACGATCGAGATGGCGGCCAAACGCGGCATGGGCGCGCTCGGCTTCCAGTTCGTGTCCGGCGATGCGGCGCGTGCTTGGGTGAACCACTACTACCGGACCTTCACCCAGGAACTCGAGCTCCTCACTGAGTACAAGACCAACCCGAACATCGCGCTCGTGAGCGGCTTCATGTGCGCGCCCACCGACGAGGAGGCTCATGCCAAGGCGGAAGGGTGGACGTTCTTCCAGTTCTCGTTGCGCTACTACGCGCAGCAGGGGGCCGACGGCCTCAACGTCTTTGAAGAGCCGACGCCCGGCGGTTTGTGGAAGGAGTATCTGGCGTGGCGAGAGTCGCCGCAGGGGCAGAAGGCCCACCGGAACAAGGCCCTGATCGGATCGCCTGAATCGCTCCGCAACCGGCTACGCAAGTGGGAGGAGACGCACGTCGATCAAATCATCCTGCTCAATCAGGCGGGCATGACCACCCATGACGACATCATGGACAGCCTCAAGCTTTTCGGCAGCGAGGTGATGCCGGAGTTCCAGGAGCGCGACTCAATCCATCAGGCGTGGAAGCAGGGCGTGCTGGCGAAGGAGATCGAGCTCGACGACATCGACATCACTCCGTACCTGATCAAGACCCTCGCCGCGCCCACGAAACCGCCCTCGTCTCCGTCGGCTCGACCCAAGCGGCCGGCGAGCGCGCGTTGAGGCGAGCGCCGCGGCAGCGCGAACCCGATCGCCCCGCGAGGAGCGTCATCATCGGTGCCGCCGCGGACTTGTTCGGCGAGAAGGGCTATCACGGCACGAGTGTGCGCGACATCTCCAGTGAGGTCGGCATCCTCGCCGGCAGCCTCTACAGCCATATCGAGAGCAAGCAGGAGTTGCTCGCCGAGATCCTGCGGCGTTACGCGGCCGAGGCCCACGCCACCCTCGAGGTGCTCGAACACGCACCGCTATCGACGCGGGAAAAGCTTCGTGGCGTCTTCGCGGTCTACTTTCGCATGATCAGCAAGGCTCCGAGCCAGGCGCGCGTGGCCGTGCACGACTTCCGCTCGCTCGAGCCCCACGAGCTCGAGGCGACGCGGCAGCGACGCCGCGAAACCCAGGGCATCGTCGTTCGCATCCTGATGCAGGGGATGGAAGCGGGTGAGATCCGGCGCGTCGACCCGAAGTTGGTCGCCACGGCCGTCTTCTCGATCACGAATTGGGCGGTCGAGTGGTACGACCCCGCCGGGCCAATGAGCGCCGACCAGGTGGCCTCGTTCTTCGCCGACCTGCTGGTCGATGGTCTCGCCGAAGCAATGATGCGTCCATGAGTGCCCGTTCGACGCCGCCGTTTCGTGCCGATCATGTGGGGAGCCTGCTGAGGCCACCCGAACTACTGCGGGCGAGAGACGACCGTGCGGCCGGACGGATTTCGCCGGCCGAGCTGCGGGCGTTGGAAGACGACGCGATCCGCGAAGTCGTACGCATGCAGTCCGACGTCGGGTTGCAGTCGGCAACCGATGGAGAGTTCCGGCGGGCCTCGTGGCACATGGACTTCATCTACCAACTCGGGGGCGTGACGAAGGTCGACGAAAAGCTCGTCGTTCAGTTCGTTAACGAGAGCGGCAAGCTCGAGTTCACCCCGCCTGCAAGCCGTGTGGTCGGCCCGTTGCACCTCGAACACACGATCTTCGGCGAAGACTTCGCGACGTTGAAGTCGATGGTGTCGAAAGCCGTCACGCCGAAGCTCACGATTCCCTCGCCGAGCATGGTCCACTACCGCGGCGGACGGGCCATGATCGACGAGAGCGTGTATCCCGAACTGGACGGGTTCTGGAGCGACCTCAGTGCCGCCTACGCCGAGGAAGTGAAGCGACTCGCGGCCCTCGGCTGTACGTACCTGCAACTCGACGACACCAGCCTCGCCTATCTCAACGATCCGCGACAGCGCGACCAGATGGCGAAGCGGGGAGAGGACTCCGAGCATCAGCACGAGCGCTACATCCGTCAGATCAACGCGGCGTTGGCCGATCGACCGGCGGGAATGACCGTCACCACGCATATGTGCCGCGGCAACTTCCGCAGCTCGTGGGTCGCGGAAGGCGGCTACGACTTCGTGGCCGAGGCGTTGTTCAACGAACTGAACGTCGACGGCTTCTTCCTGGAATTCGACGACGAGCGCTCGGGAACGTTCGAACCGCTTCGGTTCGTGCCCAAGGGCAAGATGGTGGTGCTCGGGTTGGTGACGACGAAGCGCGGTGAGCTCGAGTCAAAGGACGCCCTCAAGCGGCGCATCGACGACGCGAGCCGGTTTGTGCCGCTCGATCAGCTTTGTCTGTCGCCCCAGTGTGGCTTCTCGTCCACGCTCGAGGGCAATGCGATCACCCATCAACAGCAGGTCGACAAGATCCGACTCGTGGTCGAAACCGCCCACGACGTGTGGGGCTAGCGGTTCCGAAACACGGGCGCGCGCTTCTCGGTGAACGCGAGCGCCGCTTCCTTGTGGTCGTCGGTCTGGCCGGTGCGGATGTGGTGGGCGGCCTCCATGTCCATGCACTCGAAGAGGTCGCCGTTCATCGAGCGGTTGAAGTTCTCCTTCATGTACCGGTACGCGATGCGCGGTCCGTCCGCGATCTGCCGGGCTCGCGCCATCACGTCGGCCTCGAACGTGTCGTCGGGAAACACCGCATTCACCAGACCCAGACGCTCGGCCTCCACGGCGTTGACGCGGTCGGAGAAGTAATAGAGCTCGCGCGCCTTGGCCGATCCGATGAGGCGGCTGAGGAACCAGATCCCGCCGTAGTCACCGGCGAAACCGACCTTGGCAAACGCTGTCGTCATCACGGCGCTCGCGGTCATGTACCGCAGATCGCACGCGAGCGCGAGCGAAAGGCCCGCGCCGGCGGCCGGTCCGCCCACCGCCGCGATCGTGGGCTTGGGCATTTCCCACAGCTTCCCGGCCGTGGCGCGTTGTTGCAGCCGCTGCCGGTGGATGCTTTCGTCGAACCATCCGCTTCCGCCGCCCGAGCTTCTCTGCGCCATGCCCTTGACATCACCGCCGGCGCAGAAGGCTCGGCTCGCGCCCGTGAGTACGACACACGCGACGTCGTCGTCGACCTCGAGCTGACTGAGCACTCGCGCCATAGCGTCGAGCATCGGTCCCGACAAGGCATTTCGGCGCTCCGGTCGGCTCATCGTCACCACGGCGACGCCGTCGTCGACGCGGGCGAGAAGGTCTTCGGTATTGGTTTCGATGGCAGCCACGGTTGCTCCCTTCACGGAGTGAACTGAAAAACGCCCTTCGCGTGGAGTCGATCGAGGAACGACGGCTCGTACGCGTCGAGCGGCGCCTCGCGCACCATCTGGTCGAGGAGCGCCGCGTCCTCACCGACGAGAATCCGCCACTGACGCTCACGGACGCCGTTGAGAATCGTCGTCGCCGCCTGCGCGGCAGTCATCGGTGCCTGGTCGCGGAAGTTCTCCGCCTGCAGCACCATGGCCTGGCGAATGTCCTCGTCGCTCGCGCCGTCGGTGGGGAGGCCCATTTTCGCGAGGCGCTCTCGGAGTTCGACCATCTGTTCGTCGTTGAGCTCCTTGGGGTCGCGTCCGAGCATCCGGAGCGAGTTGATGACGATCGACGTGCCGATGTGGCCGGGCATCACGACGGACGCGTGCAGATGGGGCGCGTTCAGGCGGAAGTCGTTGATCAGGGCTTCCGTAAACCCCTTCACGGCGAACTTCGCCGCGCTGTATGCAGTGTGCGGAATCAGCGGACCGAGCGATGCCCAGAAGCCGTTCACGCTGCTCGTGTTGACGATGTGACCCTCGGGACTCGCGAGCAGCATCGGGAGAAAAGCGCGGGTGCACGAATAGACCCCGCCCCAGCACACCGCAAAAACCTTGTCCCACTCCTCGCGACTATCGGCCACGAGACTGCCACCGCCGCCAATGCCCGCGTTGTTGAAGAGCAGGTGGATGTGATCCGTCGCGTGGGCCTCGGCTACTGCATCGCGAAAGGCCAGCACCTGCTGTTCGTCGGCCACATCGGCAACGAATGTCGTGACCTTCGTGCCCGCGGGCGCCGCCTGTTCGCTGAGCGCCTTGGTCTCGGCCATCGCGTCCTCAGAGACGTCGCACATGGCCACATGGCAGCCGTCGGCCGACAGTTGGCGGACGAGTTCGCGGCCCATACCCGTTCCGCCCCCGGTGAGCACGGCGAGCTTTCCTTGGAATTGTTGCAACGCTTCCTCCTCACGAGTCGGCGAGACAGTACGCCACATGCAATACAGCGCTTTCGGCGCGTCATTTCTCAGGGTGCTCTCAGGCGCACCACAGGCCAACCGGGTGGTAACCGACGAGTGTGAGCACTCACCAACGAAGGGAGTGCTCCCCTATGCCCCCGATTCGACGTGTCACCGCGGCCGCCATGCTCGCTGGAGTCGTCCTCGTAGGAAGTGCCTGCAGCAGCAGCAAGGGCGGCGGTTCGACCACCACGACGATCCCCAGCACCTTAAGCCCGGCCACCACCGCTCCGACCGGCTCGGCCACTACGGCGCCCACCAGCAGCACGACCTGAGGTCGTAGATAACCAACCTCAGATCAGCGAGTACCCACCATCGACCACCATGACGTGGCCGGTGACATGGCGAGTGCGCACCAGAGCGAGCACTGCCTCGGCGCAGTCCTCCGGCGTTGCCGCGCACTTGAGTGGTGTCCGTTCGGCGTACATCGCGTGTATGTCGTGCCAGTCGGCCGTCCATGGCGTGGCCACGAGCCCAGGGGCGACGGCGTTCACGCGCACGGGCGCACACGACTTCGCGAGGAGCGGCGTCATATGGTTGAGCGCGGCCTTCGTCATCGCGTACGCGATCGAGCTTCCGCCCGGCCGATGACCGGCGATCGACGTCACGTTCACCACGCACGCATCGTCGCTGGCCCGGAGCCAAGGCATCGCCGCCTTCGTCAGCCACCACGTTCCGTACACGTTGACCTGAAACGTCTTGTCGAAGATCTCATCGGTGAGCGCGTCGAGGTCGGTGTGCGGAACCACGGTGGTCCAACCGGCATTGTTCACGAGGATGTCGAGCCGGCCGAACCGTTCGATCGTGCGATCGATCAGCTGCTGGCCCTGAGCCTTGTCTGAGATGTCGGCCTGGACGTACATCGACGGCCCTGGCAGCGACTCAGCGACCGCGGTGCCGTTCTCGACCGAGCTCGAGGAGTTCACGACGACGGATGCGCCGAGCGCGGAGAACGCACGGGCGGTGGCCGCGCCAATGCCGCTCGACGAGCCCGTGACGATGGCGACGCGGCCTGCCAACTCCTGCGTGCTCATGGGCCTACTCCGGGCGGTAGGTGTTGTTGCTGGTGTGGTCGCCCGCGAGCCATCGCTCGAGGTCGGCGTGGGCCGTGCGGCGCCGATCGATAGTGATTTGCTCGGCATCGGCGCAATCGACGGTGAACTCGACCTTGAGGCCGTCGGGGTCGGTCGCGTAGAGCGAGCGGCAGTACCCGTGGTCGAGCGTGTAGTGCTCCCAGTTCGCCTCGGCCAGACGTTTGGCGATGGCCTGTTGGGTGTCTTCGTCGGTCTTCAGCGCGATGTGAATAAACGGCGTGGGCCGGAACTGCGGTGCGAACTGGGCCTGGTCGGCGGGGTCCGCGAACTGAAAGAAGGCGAGCGCGCCGCCATCGCCCAGGGCGTAGAACGTGTGGCAGTAGACGCGTTCCGCGCCGAAGAGCTCGTCGACCTCGCACCACGTGGCCGTGAGTGGCAAGCCGATCAAGTCTTCGTAGAAGTGTCGCGTCGCACGCTGGTCGGCGACGACGTACGCGTTGTGGTGGAGGCGGCTGGGTCCGGTTGCGGTATCAGTCATCCGCAGGATGGTAGGCCGTAGCTGTTGCTACGCGTCGCGGGCACTGAGCAGTGTGGCCCCGATCAGGAGCGAGGCCGCGGCGTACGCACACAACAGGGCCAGACCGGCTCCGGGGGACACGGTGGCCATCCTCGGCCGTACGTGGAAGATCGCCGCGCCGGCCTCGCTCGGCAGGTACTTGCTGATGTCGTCGTTCCACGGGTCGGGGAGGAAGCTCACGAGGATGGGCAAGATGAGAAGGAAGCCAACGAGCGTGGCGATCGCCCCGGCGGTGCGGCGCAGGATCGCTCCCAGCCCGATCGCGATCGCACCCAGCAGGGAAAGGTAAACGGCTCCTCCGAGCACGGCCCGTAGCACGCCGGGATCACTGAGGGCGGCCTGCGCGTGCTTTGTGGAAAAGATCGCCTGTCCCACCGTGAACGCCGCGAAGCAGGCGACTAGGCCAACCACGAGCACCACCACCGCGTACACCACGACCTTCGCGGCGAGCACCGTGCGGCGTTGCGGCGTGGCCCCGAATGTCGCCCGGATCTGCCCGGTGGCGTATTCCGAGCTCATGACGAGCACTCCGAGCACGCCGATGGCCAGCTGGGCGAGGAAGAGTCCGTTGAGGCTGAACCCGGCCGGATCGAAGATCAGGCGCTCGCGAGGATCGAGGCGGTCCCAGCGACTCACCCGGGCTGCGCTGAACAACGCGCCGAGACCAACCGTGATCACAAGAGTCACGAGCAGCGCCCATATCGTCGAGCGCACGGTGCGCAGCTTGAGCCACTCCGAACGCACAGCGGCAAGGAAGACGCGGAACCACGACGGTGCGGCGACGTTCGCGACGGTTGTCACGACACGCTCGATTCAGCGGGATGCGCCTCGCCCTGAAACTCGATGCTTCCCCGTGTCATCTCCATGAAGGCTTCTTCGAGCGTGGCCTGTTGCGGTGACAGTTCGTACAGAGTGATCGCGTTGTTCGCCGCAAGCACGCCGACCTCTCGGCATTCGAGACCCGTGATCGACAGGGTTTCCGCGCCGTCCTGGGTGACCGACGCACCGTGGGCTTCGACGAGGCGTTGTAAGGCATCAGCCTGCGGGGTCACGACGCGCACATGATTGGTGGAGCTGCGCCCGATGAAGTCACGCACGCTGCCGTCGGCGATCAAACGGCCCTTTCCGATGACGACGAGATGGTCAGCGGTGAGCGCGATCTCGTTCATGAGGTGGCTCGATACGAGAATCGCCCGGCCCTCGGCGGCCAGTGAGCGCAGCAGATGCCGAACCCACAGAATGCCCTCGGGATCGAGGCCGTTGACGGGCTCATCGAGGAGGAGGACGCCGGGATCCCCGAGCAACGCGGCCGCGATGCCGAGCCGTTGGCCCATCCCGAGCGAGAAGCCCCCCGCCCGCCGGCGGGCAACACTCGCTAGCCCCACGCGCTCGAGCACCTCGTCGACGCGTGAAGGCTTGATCCCGTTGGACGCGGCCAGCCACCGGAGATGGCTGCGTGCGCTACGTCCCGGATGGATCGCTTTGGCTTCGAGCAGGGCACCCACCTCGTGAAGGGGGAACCGCATCTCGGTGTAGTTGCGGCCGTTGATCGTGATGCGGCCCGACGTGGGAGCGTCGAGCCCGATCGTCAACCGCATCGTGGTCGACTTGCCCGCACCGTTCGGGCCGAGGAAGCCCGTCACCTGACCGTCGGGCACTGTGAAGCTGAGGTCATCAACGGCGAGCGTTGTTCCGTAGCGCTTCGTGACGCGTACTGCTTCGATCATGCGACACGCATGATCCCATGCTCCCGGCCAGGGCTACTGGTCGCGATCGCCGCGAAGTCCGGTGTCTGTGCGCAAATTGATGAGGAAACACTGGAGTTCGCGCCGAGCCCCGGGGCGCGCTCAGTACGAGCGCGGGAGGCGGAGCACGTGCTCGGCGACGTAGTTCAAGACCATCTCCTGCGAAATCGGCGCGATGCGCATCAGACGGGCTTCACGCCAGTAGCGCTCGACGTCGTACTCCTTTGCGTAGCCCATCCCTCCGAACGTCTGCATGGCCTGGTCGGCGGCCTTGAACGACGCATCAGCGGCGAGGAACTTCGCGATGTTGGCCTGCTCGGCGCACGGTAGGCCGGCGTCGTAGCGCCAGCTCGCTTCACGGACCGCGAGCTCAGCCGCGGCCAGGCGGGCGTGGCACTCGGCGAGCGGGAACGCGAGGCCCTGGTTCTGGCCGATGGGTCGACCGAACACGATGCGCTCGTTCGCGTAGGCGACCGCTCGGCGGATCGCGACCTTGCCGATACCGAGAGCCTCGGCCGCGATGAGGATGCGCTCGGGGTTCAGGCCATCGAGAAGATAGTGGAAGCCGCGCCCTTCCTCGCCGACACGATCGCCCTCCTCGACGAACAGATCGTCGTAACGAACCTCACACGAGACAACGGCGTTACGTCCGACCTTCGGGATCGGGCGAATATCGACTTCTGGCCGTTGGAGGTCGGCGAGGAGCAGCGTCATGCCGTCGGTGCGCTTCTTCACGTCGACGAGCGGCGTGGTGCGCACGAGCAGGAGCACCTTTTCGCAGTAGAGCGCCTTCGACGTCCAGACCTTGCGCCCCCGCACGAGATAGCCGCCGTCGACCTTCCGCGCACTCGTCGTGATCGCCGTCGTGTCGGTGCCCGCATCGGGCTCGGTCACTCCGAACGCGACGTGCAGCTCACCGTCGACGACCCGCGGCAAATACTGGTTCCGCATCGCCTCACTGCCGTGTTTGACGACCGGGTTCATGCCGAAGATCGACAGATGGATCGCGGAGCACCCGTTCATCGCGGCACCCGATGCCGCGACCTCCTCGAGCAGGATCGAGGCCTCGGTGATGCCCTGGCCACCCCCGCCGTATTCCTCCGGGATGGCGATGCCGATCCAGCCCCCCGCCGCGAGGGCTCGGTAGAAATCCCATGGAAATTCATGCTCCTCGTCGCACGAGCGCCAGTAGGCGTCGTCGAACTTCGAGCACACCCGCCGGATGCCCTCTCGAATCGCTTCGTGCGTGTCGTTCGGCGTGAAGTCCATCGTCGCCACCGACGGTACTAGAGCCGGTTCGAACAGCGTCGAAGGGGCGCGTTTCAACGAGTACGTTCGGGCTCGATATGACGACGATGGTCTCCCCGCTTCGACGAGCCTGTCGTGTCGCGGCCGATGCCACCGCCGTCGTATGCGGCGATGTCCGGCTCTCCTACATCTCGACGTGGGAGCGCGCCGGCCGCCTCGTGCGGGCGCTCAAGACGTTGGGGGTCGGCGACGGTGAGCGGGTCGCGGTCGTGGGCCCGAACTGTCATCGCTACCTCGAGCTCTAT
Organism: Acidimicrobiales bacterium; assembly: GCA_040002995.1. Taxonomy (GTDB): domain Bacteria; phylum Actinomycetota; class Acidimicrobiia; order Acidimicrobiales; family Ilumatobacteraceae; genus JBDUDK01. Next base: position 70,375 of record JBDUDK010000081.1, read on the forward strand.
CAGGCCGTACCCGGCGCAGGCATGGTGATCGTTCCCCTGAACCAACGCCACACCACCGCAGAACTGCGCTACGCGCTCGAGGACTCCGGTGCGCGGGTGCTGTTCACGGCGCGAGACCCCGAGGAGTTCACCGGCGCTGTCGAGCACGTCATCGACATGGGCGATGGCTACGAGAAGCTCCTCGCAGGGGGAGCCGACGACTTTCCCGACGATCTGCCCGAGAGCACACTGGCTGGGCTGTTCTACACAGGAGGCACGACCGGCGCGGCGAAGGGCGTCATGCTCACGCACCGGAACCTGCTGGCGAACGCGATGCACTTCCAAGCCTTCTGCCCGTTCACCGAGGAGACCCGTTGGTTGATCGCCGCGCCGCTGTTTCACGCCGCGGGATCAATCGCGGTGTTGGCCACTGTCTGGAATGCCGGTCAACATGTCGTGCTTCCGGCATTCGACGCCGGAGCCGCGCTCGACCTCATCGAGGCGCACGGGATCACGGCCACTCTCGTCGTGCCGACGATGTTGGCCGCGATGAGCGAGGAGCAGGCCGTTCGTCCGCGAAACGTCTCGACCTTGCGCTACATCTGTCACGGCGGTTCGCCGAGCGCCACCGAAACCTTGCGGCGGGCGCACATGATGTTCCCGTTTGCTCAGCTCGTCCACATCTACGGGGCGACAGAGACGGCGCCGATCGCGACCGTACTCACGCATGAGGAGCTCGTCCTCGACACCGCGCTGGCCCGGTCGTGCGGCCGGCCGGCGGTGGGTGTCGACGTAGAGGTGGTGGCGCCCGACGGCACCGCCGCTCCCGCGGGCGTGGTCGGTGAGTTGGTGATCCGAGGACCGAACGTGATGGCGGGCTATTGGAACAAGCCGTCGGAGACGGCGGCGGCGCTCGCCGATGCGTGGTACCGCAGCGGCGATCTCGGATATCAGGACGAGCGGGGCTTCATCTTTCTCGTCGACAGGGCCAGGGACATGATCGTCACGGGCGGTGAGAACGTGTACAGCACCGAGGTGGAGGACGTCCTCTACCGCCATCCGGCAGTGCTCGAGGCGGCGGTGTTCGGCATCCCCGACCAGCGTTGGGGCGAGGCGGTGCACGCGGTCGTTGTGGCGCGCTCCGACGTCAGCGGCGATGACCTTCTCGCGCATTGTCGGACGGTGATCGCGGCGTACAAGGTTCCGAAGTCGATCGAGTTCCGCATTGAACCGCTCCCGAAGTCCGGCGCGGGCAAGGTGCTGAAACGAGAGCTGCGCGAGTCGTATTGGGAGGGTGTGTCCAACCGGGTAGCGGGCGGCTGAATCCATGACGGCCGAAAGCGTTCAGCTCGACCGTTACGGGACGGTCCGGTGGTTGCGGATGAACCGCCCCGAGGCGTTGAACGCGTTCGACGCGCCGATGATCGAGCAGATGCGGTCCAGCGTCGCCGCGATAGCCGACGATCCCGACGCTCGCGTCGTGGTGCTGTGCGGTAACGGTCGGTCGTTCTCGACCGGAGTCGACGTCAAAGGGCTCGCGAGCGCGGAGATCGGAATTCAATGGTTCCGCGATTGGCATCAGATGACCGCCGAGCTAGAAGCGCTCGAGATTCCCGTCATCGCGGCCATACAAGGTCACTGCCTCGGCGGAGGTGTGATGCTCACACTCGCGGTCGACTACCGGATTGCCGCCGACAACCTGTCAATCGGCCTCGGTGCTGTGCGCCATGGGATCTTGCCGGGCTCGGCGCCCAAGCGGTTGGCGAGCGCGGTCGGCTGGCTCGCCGCCCGTCGTCTGTGCCTGTTCGGCGAATACGTGGACGCGACCGACGCCCGCCGGATGGGTCTCGTCGACCGTGTCGTCGCGCTCGAGACCCTTGAAGCCGAGGCGCGGGCCGTGGCCGAGCGCGTCGCCGGCTTCTCGTCGCGAGCTCTGCGCGAGTGCAAGCGACTGCTCGCGTTGGCCCCCGACCTCGACGACGCGGGCTATGAACAGGAGTACCTCGCCGCGCAGGCCCGTTGCCTTGCGGAGCCGGATCGCTAGCCGGCGACGGTCAGCACGGCCCGCCGTCCCTCGAGCAGCATCTCGATATGCCGGGCCGCGGTGAAGCCCTGGCCCCGTCCGCTGAAGAGCGTGAGGTGGGTCACACCCAGCGCGCGCAGCTCCTCGGCCCGCTGGCTCCAACTGGCGGGCTCGCCCTGATTCACCGCGATGCGGGCCTCCACGGCGAGCTGGGCCGGGTCGCGTCCTGCCTCCTCGGTGTAGCGGCGAACGTCGCGGATCGACGTAGCGAGATCTTGAGTGGGCATCAACAGGGGCATCCAGCCCTCGGCGACGCGCGCCACCCGCCTCAGAGATTTCTCGCCCGGCCCCGAGCCCACCCAGAGCGGAACCGGTCGGAAGGGAAGCGGGTTGATGCCGAGCCGGTCGAGGTGATGCCAGCGGCCCTCGAATGTGACGAGCGGCCGCGACCAGAGTTGGCGCAGCACCTCGATCTGCTCGTCGAGACGGGCGCCCCGATTGTGGAAGTCGGCGCCCATGCCTTCGTACTCTGCGTAGTTCCATCCAACCCCCACCGCCAGCCGGAACCGCCCCCCGCTCAGGATGTCGAGCTCGGCGGCCTGCTTGGCCACGAGCGCCGTCTGGCGCTGGGGAAGGACCAACATGCTTGTGAAAAACTGCAAGTCCGCGGTGATGGCGGCGAGGTACGCGAACAGCGTGAACACCTCGTGGAGCTGGTGGTCGGCAGTGAACGGCGCGCTCGGGAAACCTCCGATCGGGCCATCGAACCGGCTGGTATCGGCGCCGAGGACGTGGTCGAACGCCAGCAGGTGGTTGAAGCCCGCGCCCTCGATCGCTCGTGCGAACGCACGGATAACCGCCGGATCGGTGCCGATATCGACCTGAGGAAAGACGACGCCGAGCTGCATCGCGAATGACCTCCCCGATGGTGCACGAGCGCTCGTCCGGAGCGCAGCGATGGCATCCTAGGGTGGGCGCGTTGACCGACGGATAGGACACGACGTGAAGCTGGTTTCCTTCATTGATGACGACGGCCGGTTCGCACCGGGATTGCTGCTCGACAGCGGGGATGCGATCGATCTGCGCGGGCTCGGCCACGACCCGACCATCGTGACGATGGCCGACGTCCTGAACGACTGGGACGCGATCAGTCCTCTGCTCTTAGACATCGCCGCCGGTGGCGCCTCGCACGACGCGCCGACGATCGCGGCGGCAGAGGTTCGCCTGGGTCCTCCTGTGCCGCGCCCCACGAAGTTGTCAGCCGTCGGCCTTAACTATCGCGATCACGCGGCGGAGGCCAACCAAGCGCTGCCCGACGAGCCGCTCATGTTCGTGAAGCACGTGACTTCTGTGGTCGGGCCCGACGCATCCATCGTCCTGCCCCCGGAGTCTCAGGCCGTCGACTACGAGGCCGAGCTCGCCATCGTGATCGGGAGGGCCGGATATCGCGTCCGTGAGGAGGATGCGCTCGACCACGTCGTGGGCTACATGGCGTTCAACGATGTCACGGCGCGTGATTGGCAGCGGCGTCAGTCGCAGTGGGTCTCCGCTAAGTCATTCGAGACGTTCGCGCCATGCGGACCCTGGCTCGTCACCACCGACGAGATCCGAGATCCGAATGCCCTGGCGATCGGCTGCACGGTCAACGGTGAGGAGCGGCAGAGCTCATCGACCAAGGAGATGGTGTTCTCGTGCGCCAAGATCGTGAGCTTCATCAGCCACGTGTGGCGGTTGGAACCCGGCGACGTGATCGCCACAGGGACGCCCCCTGGTATCGGCGCGGCGCGCAAGCCACCGATCTTCTTGAGCGACGGCGACGTCGTCGAGGTGAGCGTCGAGGGTCTCGGCGTACTGCGAAATCCCGTGCGCGCGTTCGCTTAGATCCTCTAGGACACGAAAGGTTCGAAGTTCCGGCCGCACGGTGACGTAGTTCCCAACGTCCCGTACTGCTCGCAATCGATGCACCAACCAATCGGGATCTTCTCGTGATGCAGGAACGCTTCCCAGTGGTACTCACACACCGGCGGTTCAGGCACCTGGGCCAGGCGCACGTCGGTCGGTCGTCCCGCCGGATGCACACGGCGCCATCGCGACGACAGCGGTGCCGTGTGCGTGGCGAAAGCACCGCAAGCGGCGCAAACTGTTGGTGGTGCCGCGATCGACATCAGGTCTACGACGATACTCCCCGAGCCGCGATTGGTCAGGACTGGAGCAATGCGGGGGCCTGTGCCTCGAGCCAACGTCTTGACCGGCGGTTTTGTTCGGCATAACCCTCGTTCCACGCCACGACGTACAGCGGCTGGCCCTCGTCGGCCCGCGACTTCATCGAAACGAGCGCACGGTCGAGGAAGGCCAGGCACTCGTCAACCATGCGCGCCCGCATAGGCGCGTCGAGGCCGTGCGCGTCGCAGAACGCGCGGAATCGTCGAACTTGATCGACTCCCGTTCGGCCGTCGCGTATGTCGTCAGGATCGCGTACTGGTACCCAGTGGCGGGCGGCGATCGCGATATCGACGATCGGATCAACGGGTGCCGCGAAGTCGAAATCGATGAAGGCCACCGCCCGTCCTTGGCGCGTGACGACATTTTCGACGCAGAGGTCGTTGTGGCAAACGATCGCGCTCGGCCCTGGCTCCGGCAGATTGGCGCGCTGCCACAACGCGAAGTCGGGAGCGACAAACGACCGCGCCGCCTCGTGCAGCCCGCGTTGCAGCACCGCGACAGATGTGAGCAACTCCTCCCTCGCCGTCCACTCCGGGTACGGCGGGATCCCGACCTCGCCGTCGATGTAACTCAGCACGGCTCGACCCGTGTCGTCGGTGCCGAGATGGCACGGCGCGCCGTCGAACCCAACCTCTTCGAGATGATGCAGGAAAGCATGAACCGCCGCGCTCTCCGGCCGCAGGGGCCGGCGCACGGTGTTCCCGATGCGCACGACCGCGCCGCCCGACCCCATCCCGCCGGGGAGCGGTACCTCATCGTCTGTCACTGCCCGGCGAGCGTGTACGTCGATGTGCGCCGAGGCTCGCCCTCGACGAAGACGCGTCCCTCACCGACCAACTGGAGAAGGTGGGCGTAGGTCGAGGCCGCGGCGGGTCGCCAAAGTGTCTTGCTCACGTCGCGGTACAGCTTCGGAACGAGCCGGGCGATCGTGCTCGGCCCCTCCGTGAGCTCGTTGACTATCTGGCGCGTGCGCTCCTCGCGGTGGGCGATGAAGGCGCGGACGAGCGCGTGCGGCTCGGTTACCGGCGGGCCGTGGGTGGGCAGGTACACGGCGTCGTCCCGGTCGAGCAGGAGGCGGAGGCTGGAGAGGTAGTCGGCCATGTTGCCGTCCGGCGGCCCGATGACGCTCGTGCTCCAGCCCATGACATGGTCGCCGGTGAAGAGTGTCTGCTCCTCGCGCAGTGCATAGCAGAGATGATTCGACGTATGGCCAGGCGTGTGCACCGCCTCCAATGTCCATCCGTCGCCCGACACGACGTCACCGTCGCGGACGACGTTGTCGGGCCGAAAGTTGGTGTCGGCGCCTTCGCGCAGGCTGTCGTCCTTCGGATCGCCTCGGGTCGTGGCGTCGGCGTCCGCCTCACCGAAGACAACGACATCGGTCGGGTCATCGACGGCCACAAGGCCATGAGGTCCGAACCCATAGCTGGGCGCAGCCGCTCGCGCTTGCAGCAGCCGGGTGGCGGGGGAGTGGTCGGTGTGGGTGTGGGTGACGAGCAGAGCCGTGATGCGTTCGCCGGGCATCAGCGCGGCGAGGATGGCGTCGACGTGCTCCGGTTGCGCCGGCCCGGCGTCGATGACGGCGAGGTCACCCCGACCGATGAGATAGGTGCCCGTCCCGAGATAGGTGAACTTGCTCGGGTTGTGGGCCACGACGCGCCGGACGAGAGGCGAAAGGTCGTCGACCCGCCCGTAGGAAAACTCGACGTCACGAACGAAAGGGATCTCAGTCATCGCCCTCGGGCCGGCGACGATCAAGTTTGATGGCGCCGTGGCGGCGCTTGGCCTCGAGTCGTTTCACCGTCGAGCTCTTCGTGGGGCGCGTGGGATGGCGGGGCGGCTCGACTCGAAGGGCATCGATGAGCTTCTCCTTGAGCCGCCTGAGCGCCAAATCGCGGTTGCGAGCCTGGGAGCGCTCATCGGACGCCGTGGTCCGCACGAGCGGACCGAGCCGGCTGAGCAACCGGGCGCGCTGGCGGGGTCCGAGGGCTGTCGAGGCCTCGACGTCGAAGATGATCGCGACCTTGGTCCTGGCCCGGTTGGCGTGTTGCCCGCCGGGACCGCCACTCGTGCTCACGCTGACGTCGAGTTCGTCGAACGGGATGGTCAGCGATCGGTTCACACGGAGCCCGTTGGTCCCGTCCACGTGTCCGACCGTAGTCGTGCGCCGACCGGCCTCAGGCCGTCTTGATCGACGCCGCCTTCTGCAGGCCGAGTTCCTCGATAGCCACCTCGCGCATCTTGAATTTCTGCACTTTGCCCGTGACGGTCATGGGGAAGTCGGTGACGAACCGTATGTAGCGCGGCACCTTGAAGTGCGCGACCTGCGAGCGACAGAACGTACGCAGCTCGTCCTCGGTGGTGGTGGCGCCTTCTCGCAGCACCACCCATGCCATGAGCTCCTCGCCCATGCGCTCGTCGGGCACGCCGATCACCTGCGCACTCGCCACGGACGGATGCGAGAAGAACACTTCTTCTATCTCGCGCGGATAGAGGTTTTCGCCGCCTCTGATCACCATGTCCTTTATCCGGCCGACGATGTTGAGATAGCCGGCGTCGTCCATGACGCCAACGTCGCCGGTGTGCATCCATCCCGCGTCGTCGACGGCTTCCCGAGTGGCCTCCGCGTTCTCCCAGTAACCGCGCATCACCACGTAGCCGCGGGTGCACACCTCGCCAGGTGCGCCGGCCTCAACCGTCCGACCTGTGGCGGGGTCGATCACTTTGGCTTCGACACCCGGTAGCACCGTTCCAACAGTGGTTACGCGGCGCTCGATGTCGTCGTCGGGGCGGGTGATGAACGAAACCGGCGAAGTCTCCGTCATGCCATAGATGATGCATATCTCGCTGGCGTGCATGTCGTGCACCACGCGCTTCATGACCTCGACCGGACACGGCGCGCCGCCCATCATTCCGGTGCGCAGCGAGGTCAGATCAAACTCGGCGAAACGGGGGTGATCGAGCTCGGCGATGAACATCGTGGGAACGCCGTAGATGCTCGTGCAGCGCTCGTCGGCAACCGCGCGCAGCGTCGCTTCGGGTTCGAAGGATGCCGCGGGGTACACGATCGTGGCGCCGGTGCTGATGCACCCGAGGTTCCCGATACCCATGCCGAAGCAGTGGTAGAGCGGCACAGGGACGCACACACGGTCGGCGTTGGTGTAGCGGACAATGTTCGCGACCGACATGGCGTTGTTGAGGATGTTGTGGTGACTGAGCGTTGCCCCCTTGGGGCTCCCGGTCGTGCCACTCGTGTACTGGATGTTGATGGGATCGTCGGGATCGAGTTCAGCCTCTCGGGCCGTCAGACGCTCGGCGTCGACGCCAGCTTCGGCCGCCACCAGATCCGACCAGACGATGTCGTCGCGCCCGTTCGCGGCCTCGCCGTCGATCGTGATCACGCGCTCGAGCTGCGTGAGACCGGGACGCACCTCAGCCAGCATGGCGAGGTAGTCCGACGTCTTGAAGGCGCGGGCCGTCACGAGTACCCGGACCCCGGATTGCCCGAGCGCGTAAGCGAGCTCGTGGGGACGGTACGCAGGGTTGATGTTGACGAGGATGGCTCCGACCCGGGCGCTGGCGAACTGCAGCAGCGTCCACTCGGCACACGTCGGAGCCCAGATCCCGACGCGGTCGCCTTTCTCGACGCCGATACCCAATAGCCCTCGCGCCACCCGGTCGACTTCGAGCGCGAAGTCGCCGTACGTGAGGCGAACACCCTGGTGAAGGGAGACGAGCGCCTCGACCTCCGGCTGGCGCGCCACCACCTTCGCCAGGAACGCGCCGATCGTGTCACCGACCAGGGGCGTGCCCGTACCACCAGCGTCGTACGCCGAGGTCAGCCGTCCCATGACACACCCCCAAGCTCGCGGAGACCGACCGCCGATCTCCGCAATCAGGCTGCCACATCGTGGTCCGGGGTCCGCGCTCCGCCTGGGTAGCCTCGTTAGCTTCTCGTTAGCTTTTTCGTAACAGAGCGCGCGCTGGTGTCATCGCAATGTCCTCGCGATTTCGTCGCACGCCACAGAGAGGAGTGGCGTGGCCGCACTTGTGATTGTCGAGACGATCGGCCTCGCCGTCCTCGCGCTGCTCGTTGCGGGGCTGTTGCGGGGCTACGCGGAGGTGTTGCGCCTCCTTCATCATCTCGGTGTCGATGACTTCGATCCCGACGCGCCCGTCGCGTTGGCTCCCGGACGCGGACCCGCACGGGCACAACGCGGTGGCTCGGAAGCCCACGATGTGGCCGGACTGACGCCGGTCGGCGACGCGGTTGTCATCGGTGTCTCTCATCCCGACGCGAATGTCCTACTCGTCTTTCTCTCGAGCGGGTGCGACACGTGTGCGCGGTTCTGGGAGGCGATGGCCGCGGGTCGACACCTCGCCCTCGGCACGAGAGTCATCGCGATCACTCGCGACGGCGATCAGGAGAGCATCGGCCGCCTGCGGCAATGGGGGGCCGAAGGTGTCGAGGTCGTCTTGTCGAACCGGGCGTGGGACGACTACCGCGTGCCCGGTTCGCCGTACGCCATCTTCTGCCACGGCGGAGCGATCGTCGGCGAGGGTACAGCGACCTCGTGGGAACAGCTCGAATCGCTCGTCGACCAAGCCGATCTCGACCACGAAGCCGGCCGCGGCACGGCGCGACTCGGCCGCCGCCGCGAGCCCTCGATCCTGCGGGCCCGTCAGGAGTTGACGCAACGACGCAACACCGACGCCCGTCGTGAGGGGCGTGCCGACGACGAACTGGCGGCCGCCGGCATCGAGCCTGGCGACCCACGCCTCTACCCACCGCTGACACGAGAGTCGCAGTAACGATGACCGCCCGCGCCCTTGTCGGCGTGGCGATCGCCATCGTGGCCGGACTCCGTTCGACCTGGTCGCCTTGAGGAGAGTCGATGCTCGCGAGCATCAGCCCGCTCGGCGAGCGGGCCCGCCGACAACAGTGGTTGGTCACCGTCGGCTGGTACATCGGCGCGTCCGTACTGGGCGCGTCGCTACTCGGTGCCGCCGCTGGTGCTGTCGGCGCGCTCGTACTGTCGGCGAGCACTGCGGTGTGGGCGGGCGCGATCACCGTGCTGGGCATCGTCGCCATCGCCGCCGACCTTGGCCGCATACCGCTGGTATCGATCAGGCGCCAGGTCAACGAGGACTGGATGGCCCGCTATCGCGGCTGGGTCTACGGCGCGGGATTCGGACTGCAGCTCGGCCTCGGGGTCGTCACCATCGTGACGACGGCCAGCGTCTATGTCACCGTCGCCGTCGAGCTACTAAGTCGCTCCGCTCTGTCGGGCGCGCTCGTGGGAGCGGCCTTCGGTCTTGCGCGCAGCCTCCCGGTACTTGCATTGGCTCGCGCCGATCGCGCCGAACGACTGCGCTCCGTCCACCTGCGGCTCCAGCGGCTGGCTCCGTTCGCGCGGTGGGCCACCGTCGCCGCTCTCGCTGTCCTCACCATTTCGGCAGGCGTCGCTGCTGCCTCGGAGCTCGCGTGACGACAGTGAGCGCGCAGGGCGTCACGGTCACAGTGCCCTCAGGCTGGGAGGCGAGGATCTTCCGCCGTCCCGCCACGCCCCCGGAGACGACCCACACGGTGGTGCAAATCGCGAACTTTCCTCTGCCGTCCGAAGTCGGTGACTATGGCGATGGAGCGGTCGAGCTGATGGGCCCCTTGTCGATCCTCGCCTGCCTGGTCGAGTTTCATGCCGACCACGCGGGCGACGCGCTCTTCATTGTGCCCGGTCCACCCGGAGACCTTCCTGTCGGCGAGTTCCGTCGCACGACCCTGCAACACGCACGACCGGGCCAACTTGGCGCGCAACGTTTCTTCAACTCGGCCGGGCGGGCCTGGTCGCTTTTCGTCGTGCTCGGGAGTGAAGAGTTGAGAGCCCGGCTCGTAGCCACGTTGAACACTGCCCTGCGCACCCTTCAGATCCGTGGCCACGAATGATCGCGACCGCCGGACCAGCCGCGGCGGTCGGCCCCCTTCTCGTCGGAGCCGTCATCCTGGTCGTCGCCGGTGCGGCGAAGCTGTTGCATCCCAGGGAGACCGCGGTCGCGTTGCGCTTGAGTGGCCTGCCGGCGTCGTCACTTGCCGTGCGTCTTGGCGCGCTCGCGGAGATTGGCGTAGCCGCCGGCGCCATATTCACCGGCGCACCGGTGCTCTGTATCGCAGTCGGACTGTCGTACATGGCCTTTGCCACGTTCGTGGCCGTCGCACTTGTTCGCGGCCTTCCGTTGTCGTCGTGCGGTTGCCTGGGCGAGCCCGATTCGCCGCCGACGGCCGCGCATGTGGGCCTCGACCTCGTGTTCGCTGCGGGCGCGTTCTGGGCCGCCGCGAATGGGCTCGAGTTCCCGTTGGGTTCATTGGTCCACCGTCCAGTGTTGGGCGTGGGGTTGGCCCTTGCCGTCGGCGTTGCGTCGTGGCTCTCCATACTTTCGCTGACAACGTTGGGCCAGCTGGGAGCCGAGTCACGCCGCGCCGCGTTCGCGCTCCTCGGTCACAGTGCGTCTCGTCAGGTGACGCCGTGAGCGTGCGTCTCGTCGAGCGCGCCGGGCGCGTGCTGGCCGCCCGCACCGACCGGCGCGGGTTCCTCGCTCGCGCTGCCCTCGCGGGCTCCGCCCTCGCCGTCGATCCGATCCGCTTCGCGCTCCATCCCACGAGCGCGTACGCCTTCACGTGCCGGTGCGGCAACCCGTCGTGCTCGTGCGCCTCGGCGTGCTGTGACGGCTACACAGAGTTCTGCTGCACGTTGAACGGCGCCAACACCTGCCCGCCGGGCACGTTCGCGGGTGGTTGGTGGAGGGCCGACGGGTCGATCTACTGCCAGGGTCCCCGCTACTACATCGACTGTCACACGCAATGCACGTGTGGCAGCGGCTGCATCGCCGGCGGGCAGTCGTTCTGCGACCCCGCGTGCGATCCGGTGCCGTGCAGCTGCTACGCCGACAACTGCGCCAACCGGGTCACGGGGTGCATCACGTTCCGCTACGGGCAGTGCCACACCGAGATCGCGTGTTCCGGCCGAATCGTGTGCCGAGTCGTGAGTTGTACGCCGGCCTACCTGCTCGATGCCAGTTGTTCCACCGGCGGTATATCGAACAACAACACCGCCAATCACAACCGCCCGTGTGCGCAGGCCGGCCTCCAGTCATACGGTTTCGCGGCGGGTCCGTCGGGTGGCGTCTGGGTAGTGGGCCGCGACGGCGGCGTGTTCGGGCTTCAGGGAGCGCCGTTCTACGGGTCGATGGGCGGGCAGAAACTCAAGCGACCAGTCATCGGCATGGCAGCGACTAAAGGGCGTCTCGGCTACTGGCTCGTCGCGTCAGACGGCGGGATCTTCTGCTTTGGCGACGCCGCGTTCTTCGGGTCGACAGGCGCGCTCAAGCTGGCGCAACCGGTCGTGGGTATGTCGCCGACTCCATCGGGTCGGGGCTACTGGTTGGTGGCATCCGACGGGGGCGTGTTCTGTTTCGGCGACGCCGCGTTCTTCGGGTCGACGGGCGCGTTGAAGTTGGTCAAACCGGTGGTGGGGATGGCGCCCACACCGTCGGGTCGGGGCTACTGGTTGGTGGCATCCGACGGGGGCGTCTTCTGCTTTGGCGACGCCCTCTTCTACGGCTCGGCCGCATCGCAGGCGGTGCGGTCTCCGATCGGCGGTCTCGTGCCCACGCCTTCAGGAAACGGCTACCTGATATGGGGGCAAGACGGCTCCGTCTACCCATTCGGCGACGCCCCGTCTTTCGGCGGCTACCCGTCGCTCACTCCGGGGTCGGTTCCTCTGGTCGGCGACGACGCGTTCGTGGGTTTCGATACCGACATCGCGGGTTCGGGTCGCGCGGCTCGGGTCGCGGGCTACACGCTGTGGGCAGTGTCCGATATCGGCCCACCGCCGTCGGTGGCGGGCATCCACTTCCAGCAGGGCGGCTGACCTAGCTCACGGAGTGCGTGACAGCTCCGCGTCGAGGAACTCCTCGAACTCGTCCTTCGGAATCGCGGCGCGGAAGTAGAACCCTTGCGCGAGGTCACACCCGAGCGTGCTCAGCGCGGCGAGGTGCTCGGCGGTCTCCACTCCTTCGGCCACAACGGCAAGATCGAGCGCGTGGGCCAGACCGATGATCGCTTCGACGATGGTGGCGGACTGGCCATCGGTGCCGAGCTGCTCCACGAACGATCGATCGATCTTCACCAGATCGACGGGGAACCGGCGCAGGTAGCTCAGAGACGAATAGCCGGTGCCGAAGTCGTCGATCGCGATGCGTACGCCGAGCGCCTTGAGCCGGCCAAGAGTGAGTAGCGCCGCCTCCGTATTGGCCAGCAACACAGACTCCGTCACCTCGAAGATGACCGACGATGGCTCGATACCGGAGAGCGCCAGTTCGGCCGCCACCGAGCCGACGAAATCGGGCTGCGCGAGTTGCCGTCCCGAAAGGTTCACCGCAACCTGCAGAGGTTCGGCGTCGGGATGGCGCGCCTGCCATGCGGCCGTGTCCCGACACGCCTGCCCGAGTACCCATCCCCCGATCGTGTTGATGAGGCCGGTGTCCTCGGCGATTTCGATGAACTCCTCAGGGCCAACGAGTTCATCACCCCGCTGCCAACGCACGAGGGCCTCGGAACCGCGGATCTCCCCCGTACGCACATCGACGGTCGGTTGGTAGTGGATGCGTAGCTCGTCGCGATCGATCGCGTAACGCAATGCGTTCTCGACAGCGAGTCGCTTGTCGGCCCAGGCCTGCATCTCGTGGTCGAAGATCTCGTAGCGGTTGCGCCCGGCCTCCTTCGCTCGGTACATCGCGACATCGGCCTTGCGAAGCAGGTTGTCGGGTGAGTCGCCCACAGACGCGAACGCGATGCCGACCGACGCGGACACGAACGCCTCGCCTTCGTCGAGTCCGTAGGGCTCGCTCACCAACTCCAGGATGCGCCGGGCGATGTGCACGGCATCGCTGACGTCCGCGAGGCTCTCGTACAGAATCACGAACTCGTCACCACCAAGGCGGGCGACGGTGTCGGCCGAGCGGCTGAGCTCCTTGAGCCGGCGAGCTGTCTCGATGAGGAGCTGGTCTCCGGCGTTATGTCCGAGACCGTCGTTGACCACCTTGAAACGGTCGAGGTCGAGGAAGAGCACGGCCACCAGCGCATCGTCGCGGTCGGCGCGCATCAGGCCGTGCGCCACGCGTTCGAGAAGCTGAGTCCGGTTGGCCAGTCCGGTCAGCTGGTCGTGCAGCGCCTGGTGGGTGAGTCTCTGCTGGAGCGCGTCGCGCTCCGATGTGTCACGAATGATGGCGGTGTGGGTAATCCTCTGGCCGAGCTGCACCGAGCTGATCGCCATCTCGGCGTGGAAGCTCGATCCGTCGTGGCGCGCGCAGCCGCCTTCCCATGTGCCTTGAGCGGCCCGGCTCCCGCCCTCACCAAGCGAAGGCGCGGCGGCGAGATCGGCGAACAGCAGCGCCGCCGGCTGGCCGATCACCTCGGAGGAGTTGTAACCGAAGATCAGCTCGGCCGCTCGGTTGAAACTCTCGATGCGGCCGCGATCATTGATCGTGAGTATTCCTTCGGCCGCGGTCTCGACGATCGCGTGCGTGCGGGCGAGGGTGGCGCGGAGCTGGTCGTCGGCCCGTCGTCGTTCGGTGACATCGCGCGCGTTGATGACCATGCCTCGAATATTGCGGTCGGTGAAACGGGCGGTGGCGTCGAGTTCGATGTCGCGCAAGCTGCCGTCCTGATGGATGAAGACGACGGTGAGCGGCTGGAGCGGGCCGTCCGGTGGGGGCGTGCCTCGGAACCACTTGGCGGTGTTATCCGACCGGCGCGTGTCGATGATGTCGTCGAGCGAACGGCCGAGCATGGTCGACGGCGGGCGTCCGAGCACGGTGAGCAGCGCGGGGCTGGCGTACCGCACACGACCCTCGCGGGCGGTGAGAAAGATCATGTCCGTCGAACCGCGCACCAGCGAACGGAACAGGGCCGACTGGCGGGTTGCCGAGTGGCGCAGGACAAGGCCCATCGTCAGCGCGGTTGACGCACCCAGCAAGCCGAGGAAGATTTCGATCTCGACGAGGCCCTTCAGTCTGCCCTCGGCGTCGCGAGACAGCTCGCTCGACGCGTCGGCCGTGGAGCTCGAGACAAGTGCGCCGAGCACGCGCAGGTGCAACAGCTTGGACGAGAATGTCGATGACCAAGTCGGAGTGGCGAGGAGATCGTCGCCCGCGGCGTTGAGGTCACCGATCAATCCTTTGATCGCTGCGAGCTTCTGGCGCAGGTTGGCCCCCCGTGCCTCAGGCACGATGATCGGCACGTCGGAACCGACTTGCTCGACCGGTCCACCGCTGAGCAGGGTCGCCGCGGTCGCGCGCAGGAGGTCCATGCTCTGGTCGGGGTCGGCCTTCTGGCCCTCCACCTGCAGCACAACGTCCTTCACGTAGCGCTCGGCAAACGTGCGCTGCCGTGCGGTCAGATCGACCAGCGCAGGGATCGACTGTGTCCGCGTCGTGGCCCAGACGTTGTAGCCCACCATCACACTCAGCACGATCAGGAGCACAGCGCTTATGGCCGCGATCGAGATGCGGCTCTGACTCCGAAGGACAGTTTCCGCGGCTGACTCGACACGGGCGCGTGAGCGGTGGGCGCGAGAGCCGCGGCGGCGGTTCCTCATTTCACTGTCTGGGGGCGCATGACGTCGATCCCCGTGTGCATGAGCCCGAGGTAGTGGCCCTCGAGATTGCAGAACAGCACGTAATGGCCGGGCCGTAGGTTGACCCTCACGGTGCGCGTCTGGCCGAGGCGGATCCCTTCGAGCGCGGTGACTTTGCGGAGCTGTGGCGCATCCTCATCGACAGTGATTCCATCGGCCTCGAGCGGCAATTCACTCGGATCAAGATCGGTCTCCACCAACACGAGCTCATGAGTTTCGGGCCCGGTGTTTGTGACCCGGAACGACACCGCGCCGGCGTTCAGGGTGGGCTTCGACGTATCGATCGCGAAGTCACGAAGGCGCACGTCGACGGGCCGGGCGGCCGCCGGGGCACGATGGCCGCAGCCGGTGACGGCCGCGATCAACGTCAATCCCACGGCGGGGATTGCCCATCGGCGGCGCGGGCCGTTAGAGGTGACGGGACCGTCGCCTGAGTGCACAGGGTTCACATCGGTCGGGCGGCGACCGATGTTGAGCGGGGCTTAGCTCGCTTCGGCGATCTGGCGGGCCGCGGCCGGGTCGACGCCTGAACGCCCGACGAGGAAGCAGGCGATCGGGGCGGCGATGCGCTCCGACGCGTGCGCGGCATCACCGGCGAGGGCCAGAAGTTCGTCGACAGTTACCTGGTCGGGAGGGTCGATGCCGAGCTTCGCGGCGAACTCGGCGATCCACTCCGTTGCGTTCATGCCACCACGGTAGGGGCCGGGCCGTCCCGCCCTCGGCCGCGTCCGTTTGACTCAGCAATCCAAGGTCGAGGTGGCGGTATTTCTGGTCGGAACAGGACTTTGGGGACGTGCGTTTCAGAAGCCCGTCGTACACCAGGGGACGACGGGGGAGTGGAACATCGCTTCGCCGCGGTCGAGCGCTCCTGGTCGATGCTCGTCGATCAATCCCGCGGCCCGCAGCGTCGCGAGCCTCACGCCGCCGAGACAGATCGATCCGAGGGCGCTTACGCCGACGGTGAGATCGGGCCGCGACTTCACCCGCCGGCAGCTGGCATGGCTGCCGTCGGAGTCGATCGCAAAGCGCCCGGCGGCGTAGCCGGCGGGGTCAATCACCTCGACGACGAGTCGACCGGCCGACGCATACGAGCGCCCGCCGAGCAGGGCGACGACATTGAGGGGCCGGACCCACAGGAAGTCGCCGCGCCGCGTTTGGAGGACGCTCCGGCCGTCGTGAAACAGCCAAGTCAACGGCTCGTCGACACTACGGTTAACGGCGCGGATCGTGCGGACAAGGTCGAGGTCGCAGCAGAACCGCCACAGGTCACGTTCGACGTCGGCGGTGGCGGCGAGCATTTCGTCGACGATGAACGTGCTATTCGGTACACGGTTGTCCCAGTTGTTCTCGACGTGATAGCGCACCACGCCGTCGACGGTGCGGCCCGTGCGATGGCGGAGCGCACTCTGTACCGGTTCGGTGGAGCCCGGCCGCGGGGTGATGCCGGTCTTGATGTCCCACCAGAGCGGCTCGCGCTCGATCGATCCGGGCCGGGTCAGCCGGAACTGCTCGTAGATGCGCTCAGCGTCGTCGCGGAGTTCGGCGAGTTCGCAGAGCTCGACGGTTCCGGAGTACCCCCCTGAGATCTTCGCGGCGCGCGTGTCGATGGTGTAATCCGCGTCGTCGGCGGCCGCTCCGTAGCCGAAGCGTCCGTAGATCGGCCACTCGGCGGAGATCAGGATGCTGGCGGCGTCACCGCGAGCGGCGGCCTCCGCATGATCGATCGCCATCAACGATGTCAACACGCCCTGCCGGCGGTGCGTAGGGGCGACGGTGACCACAGTGACCGCGTCGGCCGCGACGATTCCGCCCGGCACGGTCAACTGCGTAGGGAAGCTGTGGAACGTCGCGACCACTTTCCGCTTGTCGAAGGCGGCCCACGTGCGGCTCAGATCGAACCGTTGACGCATGAACTCGACTTCGTCGTCGGATGGCGCCGCGACAAGGAACACGCGGCGCATCGCATGCGCGAATTCGCGAAACTCCGTTGGTTCGATCGTGCGGATCTCGACAGGCACGAGGGAGCACCCTAGGCGGCGCCTAGTGTTCGGCCCGCTTGATAACGGAAGCTCGACGTGGCGTGGTTTAGGCGCCGGCACCCGGTGCCGGAGACGCCGTCGAGCGGCGTATCGTCGTTTCACCTTTGGTGGGGCGGTCTCCCCGATGGCCGACCGGTCGTCGAAGTGGCCGCAACACTCACCATCATCGAAGCGCCCGTGGTCGACCGGCTCTACTTCTGGGCTCTCCAGGCCACGTTCGCCGACGCGTCACGCACGTACGGCGCCGCGCACACCGGTCTGCAGTGGAATCCGAACTTCCCGCGCGCCCGCGCCGTGAATTGGGGCGGCTACGCCGATCCGCCTTCTCGTCACGTGTTCGACGGATCGATACCGGCCCTGCCCGGCTCGGCCGACGATCTCAACACTCGTACGTATCCGTGGGAGCCGACTCGCGGCTACCGGTTTCGCATCTACCGATCACTTGTGGGTTGGCGCAGCGAAGTCACCGACGTCGGGAGCGGCGAGACGACCGTCATTCGGGATCTGTATGCCGGTGGTGATCGCCTCCGTTCGCCGGTGGTGTGGTCAGAGGTGTTCGCGCGGTGCGTCGACCCGCCGGCCGCCGCTCACTGGAGTGATCTCACGGTCACGGTCGCCGATGGTCGTGTCGCTCGAGCCGCGTTCGTGACGACCAGCTTTCCGTCCGGCGGCGACTGTCCCAATACCGACTCGGTAGCCGACGAGACGGGCATCCTTCAACGGACGAACACGCCGCGCACGAGCCAATCGGGAGTTCAGATACCCCTGCCGAATTCGCGGCCTGGCGGCTAAGGTCTCCCGGCTCGCGCGAGCGGGCATGGCGACGTGGCCGAGTGGCTTAGGCAAGGGCCTGCAAAGCCCTGTACATGGGTTCGATTCCCATCGTCGCCTCTC
>JBDUDK010000097.1:0-11410 GCA_040002995.1 Acidimicrobiales bacterium
TGCTCCACCTCGAGTCGGAGAACCCCGACAAGGACATCAACATCTACATCAACTCTCCCGGTGGCGAACTCACGGCTCTGTTCGCGATCTACGACACGATGCAGTTCATCAAGAACGACATCGCCACCATTTGTTTCGGACAGGCGGCCTCGGCGGCAGCGGTGCTCCTCGCGGCGGGCACGAAAGGCAAGCGTCTCGCCCTGCCCCACAGTCGGATCCTGCTGCATCAGCCCTACGGTGGGGCGATGGGTCAGGCCGCCGACATCGAGCTGGCGGCCAGGGAAATCCTGCGGATGCGAGTCCTGCTCGAGGAGATTCTGGCGCGCCACACCGGACAGACTGAGGAGAAGGTCAACAAAGACACCGACCGCGACTTCGTAATGTCCGCGGTTGAAGCCAAGGCATACGGCATCATCGACGAAGTGATCTCTTCGCGGACCGCCGTCGACTACAACGGTCCGATCACGGCCAGCTGAACGGGGGAGGGGGAAGCGATGGCCAAGTTCGGAGAAGGGGGCGAGCTCCTCAAGTGCTCGTTCTGCGGGAAGTCGCAGAAACAGGTGCGCAAGCTCATCGCCGGCCCCGGCGTCTACATCTGCGACGAGTGCATCGATCTCTGTAACGAGATCATCGAGGAGGAGCTTTCAGAGACTCCCGAGCTGAAGTTCGACGAGCTGCCCAAACCGCGGGAGATCTATCAGTTCCTCGACGACTACGTCATCGGCCAGGACTCAGCCAAGAAGATCCTGTCGGTGGCCGTCTACAACCACTACAAACGGGTGCAACTCGGGTCGAATCACCCTCGCGACGATGTCGAACTCGCGAAGTCCAACATCTTGCTTCTCGGTCCTACGGGATGCGGCAAGACGTTGTTGGCCCAGACACTCGCTCGGCTCCTCAACGTCCCCTTCGCGATCGCGGACGCGACGGCACTCACCGAGGCTGGCTACGTCGGCGAGGACGTCGAGAACATTCTGCTGAAGTTGATCCAGGCGGCCGACTACGACGTCAAGAAGGCCGAGACGGGCATCATCTACATCGACGAGATCGACAAGATCGCGCGCAAGAGCGAGAACCCCTCCATCACGCGCGACGTCTCCGGTGAAGGTGTGCAACAGGCGTTGCTCAAGATCCTCGAGGGCACGACGGCGTCGGTGCCACCCCAGGGCGGGCGCAAGCATCCGCACCAAGAGTTCATTCAGATCGATACCACCAACATCCTGTTCCTGTGCGGGGGGGCGTTCGCGGGTCTCGACAAGATCATCGAGAGCCGCATCGGCCACAAGGGCGTGGGGTTTGGCGCCGACATTCGTCGGGCGTCCGAGAAGGACATGGCCGAGTTGCTCACAAAGGTCCTCCCTGAGGACCTTCTCAAATTCGGGCTCATCCCAGAATTCGTCGGGCGTCTGCCGGTGATCGGCGCCGTGAACAACCTCGACCGCGAGGCCCTTATCCGCATTCTCGTCGAGCCCAAGAACGCGTTGGTGAAGCAGTACAAGAAGTTCTTCGGGTTCGACGATATCGAGCTCGAGTTCACCGACGATGCCCTCGACGCCATCTCCGATCTCGCGCTGATTCGGGGTACGGGCGCTCGTGGATTGCGCGCCATCTGCGAAGAGGTTCTCAACAACGTGATGTTCGAGTTGCCTTCACGCAGCGATGTCGAAAAGGTGGTCATCGACGCTGAGGCGGTGCGGAACAAGGTCCTCCCAACGCTCGTGCCGCGCAGTAGCACACCGCGCGTCACCCGGCCGCGTCGGGCCGCGTCCTGACTTCTTCCTAGGCGCCGGCCGTATGGACTACGCCGACGCAATCGCCTATCTCGACGCCCACATCAACTACGACCGCACCGGCAGGATCGAGTCGCCCACGCTCGAGCGTATGCAGCGACTCATGGCGGTGATGGGTGACCCACAGCACACCTTTCCCGTCATCCACGTCACGGGGACGAATGGCAAGGGCTCGACGGTTGCCATCATCAGCCGTCTGCTGTCGGAACTCGGATTGAGCGCGGGCACGTTCACCAGTCCGCATCTCGAGCGCATCAACGAGCGCATCGGGCGAAACGGCCTGGCGATATCCGATGAAGAGTTCGCGGAGATGATCGCGGGCGTCGCCGATGTCGAAGTATTGGCGGGTGTACGACCGAGCCACTTCGAGTTGCTCACCGCGGCCGCGTATCGGTGGTTCTCCGACGTGGCCGTCGATGTCGCGGTGATCGAGGTCGGGCTCCTCGGGCGATGGGATGCGACGAACGTGGCCGACGGGAAGGTCGCGGTGGTCACGAACGTCGAACTCGATCACACGGAGTTCGCCGGACCGACCCGTGCCGACATCGCTGCCGAGAAGGCCGGCATCATCAAGCCGGGTTCGGTTCTTGTGCTGGGTGAGACCGAACCCGAACTCGCGGCGATATTTCGCGGCGCCGGACCCGACCGCGTGTACGAACGCGAGCTCGACTTCGCGTGTGAGCGCAACGACCTCGCGCTTGGTGGGCGCGTGCTCGACTTGCGGACTCCCGCGGCGACGTATCCCGACGTGTTTCTTTCGTTGAACGGTCGTCATCAGGGCGACAACGCCGCGGTCGCGTTGTGCGCCGTCGAGGCGTTCTTCGACGCGGCGATCGATCCGGAACTCGTTTCTCTCGCGCTCGGCGACGTACGCATGCCGGGACGTTTCGAGGTCCTCGGACACCAACCGCTCGTGATCCTTGACGGAGCTCACAACGTCGCGGGAGCCGATGTCGCCGCGATGGTGATGGACGAGGACTTCGATCCGGTCGGAGACCGCATTTACGTCGTGGGCTTCCTGCGCGGTCGAGACCCGGCGGCGATGTTGCGCGCCTTGGGCGCCGAAGAAGCCAGCCTGATCGTGTGCTGCACGCCGGCGTCGCCGCGGGGAATTCCCGCCGAGGAGACCGCCTTGGCGGCCAAGGCGCTCGGCTGTGAAGTTGCCGTGGTCGACGATGTGGCCGGAGCCGTCAGCCGGGCCCTCGAGGTCGCCGGCGAGGACGACGCCATCCTGGTCACGGGCTCGCTCTACGTCGTCGGCGCCGCCCGGACCTACCTCCTCCGCCACCGCCGCTAACCCCGCCACCACGGCTCGAAACGTGCCTCCACGGGAACCAACCCTCGAAACGTCTCGCGGCCAAACATCTATGTCACACCGTCGAGGTAGAAACCCGGCTCATGATCGACACCGACACCTCCATTCTTCGGCTCGCCGGAGAACACCTCGGACTGGTCACACGAGCGCAGCTCCTTGGCCTTGGGCTCTCGTCAAAGCAGATCCAGCACCGGCGACGGCGCGGATTGCTGGCGCGATCGCGCGTGGCCTGTATGTCGTCGAGGGCTGGCCGTCTACCTATGAGCGCGACGTCCTCATCGTGGAGCGCCGCCATCCGCGCGCAGTAGCCGCGAGTGGAACCGGGCCCGGCTGTGGCGCATGGCCAGCGTCACGTCGGCCGGACTCGAGTTCATCTCACCGTCCTCGCGACCGCCGCACTACGCCGGCGTGATCATCCGCTCGACCGTGCTACTCCCCGATGCCGATATCGTGGTCCGGCCGGACGGCATGGTGTTGACGAGTCCGGGGCGAACGATCTTCGACTTGGCCAATCGACTCGACCCGAGGGCGCTCGCGCCGGTCATCGAGCGTGCCGTGGTAAGCCACCTACTCACGTTGACCGGTGCCGAGCTCGTCATCGACCGACTCGATACCGTCGGCCATCGTGGGGCGGGCGAGCTACGGAGTCTTCTTCGTCAACTGCGCGCCGGCGGTCGTTTCGCGATGACCGATTTCGAGCGGACGGTGTTCGCGCTCATCGAGAACGCCGGTCTGCCTATTCCCGTACGTCAACATCCGCTCCGCTCGATCGACGGTCGCAGAATCTACGCCGACCTCGCGTATCCCGAACTGAAGATTGCCGTCGAGGCAGACAGCCGCAGTTGGCACTCCACTGAGGACGATTTTCAGCGCGACATCGATCGTGATCGTGTCTACGCCGAGCTTGGTTGGTGCAAGGTTCCGGTGAGCACGCGTGACAGTGACGAGCGTCCGCAAGACTTCCTGCGCGTGCTGCGCCGAGTGCTCACGGCCAGGCTCGCTGAGCGCGCCGCCTGACGTTTCGAGGTTTTGTTGTCTGGGGGCATTCGGTACTTGAGAGGGGTTTGGCCTAGCCTCGCCCGCTCATGGATCGGACGTTCGTCATCATCAAGCCGGATGCTGTCGAGCGCGGTCTGACCGGCGGAATCATCGGGCGGTTCGAGCGCAAGGGCCTGCGGGTCGTGGCAATGGAGCTTCGAACGATCGAGGAGGCGGTGGCGAAACGCCATTACGCCGAGCACGAAGGCAAGTCCTTCTACGGGGACCTCATCACGTTCATCCGGCGCTCGCCTGCCGTCACGATGGTGCTCGAAGGTCCGGCGGACACATGGAAGGTCGTCCGGGCGATGATGGGCGCGACGAATCCCCGAGACGCGGCGCCCGGCACGATCAGGGGCGACCTCGGTATCGAGTTGACAGAGAACCTTGTTCACGGCAGCGACGGTCCTGAGTCGGCCGCCCGCGAGATCGAGCTCTTCTATCCGGACCTGGGCTGACCGGGTTGCGCCGCCCGGGTAGGCTTGCGGCTCCAGCGTCCGCCCTCTACGAGAGGAGAGGCCCGCGCATGACTTCTAGCGCATCCTTCTCGGGCATGATCGGTCGCGAGATGGCGGTCGATCTCGGCACCGCCAACACGCTCGTCTATGTGCGCGGGTACGGCATCGTTCTGAACGAGCCATCGGTGGTTGCGGTCAACGTTCGAGACGGGCGACCCCTTGCGGTCGGACTCGAGGCGAAGCGGATGATCGGTCGCACGCCGGCTCACATCCAAGCGATCCGTCCCCTCAAAGACGGTGTCATCGCCGACTTCGAGATCTGCGAAAAGATGCTGCGCTACTTCATCCACAAGGTTCATCACCGTCGTTGGGTGAAGCCGCGCATGGTGATCTGCGTGCCGTCGGGTATCACGGGCGTCGAACAGCGGGCCGTGCAGGAGGCTGCGGAGTATGCCGGCGCCCGTAAGCCTGCGTTCATCATCGAGGAGCCCATGGCCGCGGCCATCGGCGCGGGCCTGCCCGTGCAAGAGCCCACGGGAAACATGATCGTCGACATCGGTGGAGGCACGACTGAGGTCGCGGTGATTTCACTCGGCGGAATCGTGTCGAGTCAGTCGGTGCGCGTGGCCGGCGATGAACTCGACGAGGCGATCATCGCGTTCGTGAAGAAGGAGTACAGCCTCGCGCTCGGCGAGCGCACTGCCGAAGAAATCAAGATGAAGATGGGTTCGGCGTGGCCACTCGAAGAGGAACTCAACGCGGAGATCCGCGGACGCGATCTCGTGTCGGGTCTGCCGAAGACGATTGTCGTAAGTACGGAAGAGATACGCGAAGCGATTGGGGAACCCGTCACCGCGATCGTCGACGCGGTGAAGACCACGCTCGACAAGACGCCGCCCGAGCTGGCCGCCGACATCATGGAGCAAGGGATCATGATCACTGGCGGAGGTGCGTTGCTCACCGGACTCAACCATCGCCTCGAACACGAGACCGGCATGCCGATCCACATCGCCGACAATCCTCTGCAGTCCGTGGCGATCGGTTCGGGTCAGGCTCTCGAAGAGTTCGACGCGTTGCGGGGCGTGTTGTTCAAGGGACAGGAGCGCTGACCCTCAGCGACGAAACTCGATGGCTTTCGCGCGCACCCGACGTCGGGGCCGGCCCCGCCCGGTGCTCCTGGTATTGGTTCTCACCTGCATAACTCTCCTCACCTTGGACGCCCGTGGGTGGACCCCCATCCGCAGCGCCCGGCGCGCCGCGGGCGACGCGTTGGCCCCGGTCACCCGCGCCGCCAGTCACGTCTTCCAACCCGTTGAGAACGCCTGGAACGGGGTGTTCCGCTACGGCCGGCTGAAACAGGACAACGAGGCTCTCCGCCAGCAGCTCAATGACCTGAAAGGCAAGCAAGCCCAGGCCACGGCCACGGAGGCCCAGATTAAAGAGCTGCTGCAGCTCCTGCACCTCCCGTGGGTCAATGACCTCCCCCAGGTGGCCGCGGAAGTGATCGGCCTGCCCCCGTCGAACTTCGATCAGACGATCCAGATCGACAAGGGTTCGGCCGACGGTGTGGCCATCGGCTACCCCGTAACGGATGGGTCGGGCCTCGTCGGACGGGTGGCCGATGTCAGCGCGCATCGCTGCGTCGTACGCCTCATCACCGATCCCGATTTCTTCGCGGGCGTTTCGCTACCGACGGTGCCCGAGCTTGGCATCGTCAACGGGCACGGACGCGGTAATCCCCTCACGCTCGATCTGATCGACGCCAACGCCGCCCTCACGAAGGGGGCGGTCGTGATCACGAGCGGCGTCCCGCAGAGCCTGTTTCCCGCCAACATTCCCGTCGGCGTCGTCTCCGAGTTTCACAAGGATCCCGGCGAGCTCCAGTTGACCGTGAAGGTAGAGCCGGCCGCCGATCTCACGAATCTCGGCGTGGTCAAGGTCATCGTCTGGAAGCCCGAGGGCTGACGTGCGTTCGATCGTCGACTCCACCGCGATGCGTCTCGTGCTCGTCATCCCGGTCTTTTTGACGTTGCAACTATCGCTGATCTCGGAGCTTCACCTCCTCGGTTCGACCGGCGACGTCCTGCTGTTGCTGGCGCTCATTGCGGCGATGCTCACGGGTTCTCGAAAAGGTGCCGTCGTGGCCTTCGCGATCGGGTTGGCGTTTGATCTGTTTCTTCAGACACCGTTCGGGTTGTCGGCCCTCGCGTATTGCTTGTCGGCATCGGTCGTCGGCCGGCTTCACGGCGCGCTCTACCGGTCCATTTGGTGGTTCACTCCGCTGGCGGTATTCACCGGCTCGGCCGGCGCGGTAATGGCGTGGGTGCTTATCGGGACCGTGTTCGGCGTTCCCGACCTTCTCGACGGCCGTCTCATCGGCATTGTGTTGGTTGTGAGTGGGCTGAATGCCGCGCTATCACCAGCGGCGCTGCGCGTGATGCGCTGGGTACTGGCCGCCGACCTCGATCTGACGTTGGCCCGTGGCTGACCACTTCGTGCGACCCCATGCACGGTCTCGCCGGGGCAGACTCTCACCGTGACCGAAGGCTCGCCTCGCCTGCGTATCGGCGTGCTCGGCGTTGTCGCGTTCGCGTTGTTCGCCGTTCTCTTCGGTCGCCTCTGGTACTTGCAAGTGATGGTGTCACCCCGCTTCGCACAGGCGGCGAGGGTCAGCCAGGTCCGCGTCATTCAAATCGCTCCTATACGCGGTCGCATCCTCGATCGCAACGGCGTGCTACTCGCCGAGAACAAATTGACCACTGTCGTCACTGTCGAGAGAGCCGACATCGCGTCGACCAAAGCGCGGACGGCACTCTTCGCAAAGATGGCACCGATTCTCGGCGAGACCCCCGTTCAGCTCGAAGCGCGCTACCGGGACAACCAGTATTCGCCGCTGCTCCCGTTGCCGTTGACCACGATCAAAGACGAAGGTACGGCGGTCTTCTTGAAGGAGCGCCTCGAGGAGTTTCCCGGCGTCGCGGTCACCGATCAGCCCGAACGCTTTTACACATACGGACCCCTCGCCGCGCACGTGATCGGCTACATCGGCAAGTTGTCGAAGGAAGTCGCCACCGGATACGCGCACGATTGCGACGCCGACCTCACCGCGCCGACGTGTTACCAGCTGAGCGACACCGTCGGCATCTCGGGAGTGGAGCAGGTGTTTGAACGCGAGCTCCGCGGCCGGCCCGGCTACAAAAAGCTCGAGGTCGATGCCAAGGGCCGCGTGATCCAAGTATTGAAGGACGTCGCGCCGGTGCCGGGCAACGACGTCGTGCTCACGATTGACGCCCAGATCCAACAGCTCGCCGAGCAGGCGCTCGCGGTGAAGCTCCAAGAGGTCGCGACGCGCGGGCCCATCGACCGCGAGTCCAATCTCCCAACGGGCGCCCGTTACACGGCACCCACGGGTGTGGTGGTGGTAGAGGACCCGAGCAACGGCCAGGTCCTGGCTATGGCCTCGTACCCGACGTTCGACCCGCGCGAGTTCGCGCAAGGCATCAGCCAGGAGCGCTACAACCAGCTGTACAGCAAGGAGCAGAACTTTCCCTTGCTCAACCGCGTTGTGCAGGGCGAGTACGCACCGGCCTCGACGTTCAAGCTCGTCACCGCAACCGCGACGATCTCGTACGGCCTGAAGTCGCCGGCCGATACGTTCACCGACTCAGGGAAGTTCGATCTCCACGACCTCGAACCGAAATGCTCGGGGTTGTGCATCTTTCACAACGCCGGCAATCAGGTGAACGGCAAGATCGATATGCGACAGGCGCTGAGCGTGTCGAGCGACGACTACTTCTACGACATCGGCGCCCGCTTCTGGCTCTACCGCAACTACGACCCCAATCGAATCGTCCGCTACGACTACGCACTGCAAGACGAGGCCCGCCGCTACGGGTTCGGCAGCGCCACGGGAGTTCAGCTCCCCGACGAGCACGCGGGCCGCGTTCCCGACGACACCGTCAAGCAGCAGCTCCATCAGGAGCACCCCGAGGCCTTTCCGGACGGTGTCTGGACCACCGGTGACAACATCAACGTGGCGATCGGCCAGGGGCTCGTCTCGGTGACTCCTCTGCAACTCGTGAACGCGTACTCGGCGTTCGCCAACGGGGGCACACTCTGGTACCCGAACATTGCGCAGGCGATCGATGCGAACGGCACCGCCGGCACCGATCAGCCGAAGGTGCTCCGCGCGGTGCAGCCGCGCGCGAACGCCACGATCTCGTTACCGCCGATCGTGCGCGATCCGATTCTGCTGGGCCTCGAGGGTGCAGTCGGAGCGGCCGATGTCGGTAACGGCCGGTCCGGCACCGCGTTCCAGGCGTGGCAGGGCTTCCCGCTCGACCATTTCATGGTGGCGGGCAAAACCGGCACGGCGCAGGACAACACCCAGCTTCCCGAGAACGACAACTCGGTGTTCGTCGCGTTCGGGCCGGTCCAGAACCCGAAGTACGCCGTGCTGTGCATCATGGAGAAGTCGGGATTCGGTGCCGACGCGGCCGCGCCGGTCGTGCGCCGCGTGTTCGAAGGGCTCCCGCAGGTGGGCGTCTACGCGCTCGATCCGCTCCAGCCGGCCGACCCCGTCGGCGCCCAACCGAGCGACGTGACCCGGCTGTCGCACACCGAAACCCTCCTCAAGCCACCACCCCTGTCGAACGACTGATGGCCGCCGCATCTGTTGCCGCGCTGGTAAGGCGTCCAATCGCCTCCCTCAGCCACAGTCCCGCCGACCCGCACCGCCACATCGACTGGGTGCTGGCGGCCACGGTCGTCGCACTGTCGACGTTTGGTCTGCTCGCGATCTACACGGCGAAGCACCAGGACCTGGTGGTCAACGGCCACGATCCCTACCTGTACGTGAAACGACAGGGCATCGCGATCGCGGTCGGCCTCGTCGCGCTGATCGTCGGAGCCGCGGTCGACTACCGACGGTTGCGCGACCTCGCGCCGCTGCTCTACCTCGGCACCCTCGTATTGCTGGTCGGCGTCCTCGTTGTGGGGCAGAGGGTCAACGGTACGCAGGCGTGGTTCGCCATTGGTCCGTTCCAACTGCAGCCATCCGAGCTGTCGAAGGTGACCATGATCCTGTTCATGGCGAGCGTGGCGTCGATGTCGGCGGGCGCGCTGCGCCTCCGAAGCCTCATGGTATGCCTCGGCATCCTCGCCGTCCCCGCCGCGCTCACGCTGTTGCAACCCGATCTCGGCACCACGTCGGCGCTCTGCGCGATCAGCATGGGCATCCTGCTCGTGGCGGGCGCCCGCGCCCGCCACATCCTCGTGTGCACGGTCCTCGCGCTCGTCGCGGTCGTCGTCCTGCTCGGCACGAACCAACTGAAGGACTACCAACAAGCCCGCCTCACCGCGTTCGTGAACGCGAGCAGCACCAACGAGAACGTCGTGAGCCTGCGCTACCAGATCGACGAATCGAAGCTGGCGATTGGTAACGGCGGTCTCACCGGGCAGGGCTACCTCGAAGGCGTCCAGACCAACGGGCTCCATGTTCCCGAGCAGCACACCGACTTCGTGTTCACGGCGGTGGCCGAGCAGTTCGGCTTCGTGGGGAGCGCCCTGCTGCTGGCGGCCTACGCGTTACTCGTCTTACGAATATGGCGCACCGCGCAGCTTTCGAAGGACATTCTCGGCACCCTCATCTGTGCGGGCGCGGCCTCGATGCTTGTGTGGCAGGTGTTTCAGAACGTGGGCATGACCATGGGGATCATGCCGGTGACCGGGATCCCGCTCCCGCTGCTGTCCTACGGCGGATCGTCGACGATCGCGTTCCTGGCCCTTATGGGCCTCGTCGAGAATGTGCACATGCGCCGATACACCTGACCAGCCGGATCCAACCAGGGTCGAGGACCCCGGGTACTATCGGCCTGTCATGACATCACTGTGGCCCCGGCTCGAGCCGCTCTTGGCCAAGGTGCAGAAGCCGGCCCGCTACATCGGGTGTGAGCTGGGATCTCTGCGACCGGAACACGGCGCGGGCAAGGTCGCGTGGCTTCTGACCTATCCCGACACCTACGAAGTCGGCCTCCCCAACCAGGGCCTTCAGATCCTCTACGAGATCCTCAACGAGCGGCCCGACGCCGTCGCCGAGCGCACGTATGCGCCGTGGCTCGACCTCGAGGCGCTCATGCGATCACGAGGACTGCCGCTCTTTTCCGTCGACACCCACCGCGCGGCCTCCGACTTCGATGTCATCGCGTTCAACCTTTCGGCCGAGCTCGTCTACACGAACGTGCTCAACTGCCTCGATCTCGCCGGCATCCCCGTCCGCGCCGAGCACCGCGATCCGTCGCATCCGCTCGTCGGTGCGGGGGGCCATTGCGCATTCAATCCCGAGCCTCTCGCGGACTTCGTCGACTTCTTCGTGCTCGGCGAGGGTGAGGAAGTGGTCAGCGAGATCACCGAAGTGGTCGGCGCTTGGAAAGCCAGTGGGCGTACGCCTGGATCCCGCGAGCGCGTCCTCCACCAGCTCGCCCTCGTCGACGGTGTCTACGTGCCCTCGATGTACGAGGTCACCTACGACGAGGCCCGCATCGTTGCCATCGAGCCTCGCTACGGTGATGTGCCCGAGCAGGTCCAGAAGCGCACGATCGCCGACCTGGGCGCGTGGCCCTACCCGAAGCGGCCACTGGTGCCGCTCACCGAGGTGGTGCACGACCGCTTGAGCGTCGAGGTGTTCCGTGGGTGCACGCGTGGGTGCCGGTTCTGCCAAGCCGGCATGATCACTCGCCCCGTCAGGGAACGCCCTGCCGACCAAGTGCGCACGATGGTTCGCGACGGCCTGCGCCGCACCGGCCAGGACG
>JBDUDK010000109.1:0-34981 GCA_040002995.1 Acidimicrobiales bacterium
GGCGAATCGAAGGCAACGCCACCAACCTCACCATCCACCCACCAAACGACGGCGGTCGAACTCCTTCACGAGTGCCGGTGGCGCTTGGCAACGCCACGCGTCGATGAGCAACTCTTCGAGTTCGTCGACCTCGATCGCCGCGAGCCGGACGAGCACGGCAGGGAAGCCGTTGTAGTGCGATTCCGTGAAGAACTTCTCCTGGTCAGACGCCAGGAGAAGTTGCTTCTCGGATTCGTTCGCGACGCGTACCGCGAGCGCGTCCGGGCAAGGCACCGCGCCTTCTTGGGCTCGATGCGTTCCAACCAGACCCAAGCGAAGCCCTTCTCCTTCGACCCACGGCGAACAGAGAACGCGAAGTGGTCATTTCCTTCACTGGTTTCGGGGAGCGAGAGCGCCACGCGGCGCACGTCGCTCTGGGTAGCCACCCTTACATATCTATCGTTTCGGCGACCTCGACGGTGCCACCGGCGGCGAGGATCGGGCAACCCTTGGCGAGGCTGACGGCGGCGTTGAGGTCGGAGGCGTTGATCAGGCTGTATCCGTTGAGCGCATTGGCGCCACCGCCATCGCTCGTCGAGCCGTCCGACTTGACCGTCTTCGACGCGCCGATGGGATTTCCGCCGTCAACGACGGCGTTGCCGAGCGTTCCGAACCATGTTCCCCACGCAGCCATGACGGCTTCTTGGTCGGCTGGGCTCTCGGGACGGCTGCCCCCGTGGTACGCGAACACATACTTGGGCATCGCATTCTCCTGTCTGGGTTGTCGAGACCGCCGGGCGTCGGCGGCTCTTCTGAGACGACGAACGTGACGGACCCGGATCGACACTCCACGGACGGATTCTCCGTTGCGAGCGCGAACTAGCACGTCGCACGGTGCGATCGGCCGAGCCCTCGCCGACCGAACGGGGGCTCGTAAAACGGGTTAAGCCGGCGGCATAGAGTGGCGTCGTGACGGTCGCTGTCCGCGTTCTCGGGCCACTCCAGGTGGTGATCAACGGCGTCGATGTCACCCCGCACGCGCCAAAGGAGCGGGCGCTCCTGGCGATGCTGGTCCTCAACCGCGGGCGGGTCCTGAGTGCCGATCACCTCATCGACGAGCTCTGGCCGAGCCTTACGGCGGATCGTGGACGGAGGGTGCTCCAGGTCCGAGTGACAGAGTTGCGCAAGCTGTTCAAGGAAGCGGACGCCCCGATCAACGTGGAGTTTGTCGCGGGCGGTTACCTCCTGGCCGTGGTGCCGGAGGACATCGACGAGCACCAGTTCTTTTCGCTCGTTGAGCGGGCGCGCAGATCGTCTGAGGCCCGTGACCACGCGGGGGCATCGGCAGCCTTTCGCGAGGCGCTTCTGTTGTGGCGCGGTGACGCCCTTGCTGACGTGCGGGGGGGCGTGAGCCTCGACGCCGAGGCGTCCCGACTTCGCGACGCTCGCTTGAGCGCAATCGAGGATCGCATTGACGCGGACCTCGCGATGGGCTGTCACCAGCGCGTCGTGTCGGAACTCGATGCATTGGTAGCGCTCCATCCGCTGCGGGAGCGGTTGTGGGGCCAGCGGGTCCTGGCCCTTTACCGGTGCGCTCGACAGGCGGAGGCGCTTCGGGCATGCGCGTCGATCCGACGCCGCCTCATCGACGAGATCGGCGTGGCGCCGGGACCGCTCCTGCAAGCGCTGGAAACCGCCGTATTGGAGCAACGACGCGAGCTGGATTGGTCGGTGGTCGCCGAGCGGCGTAAGCCGAGTTCGTTGCAGGTCCCCCGTGAATCGCCCCCTCCGATCCATTACGCGAGGTCCGAGGACGGGGTGAATCTCGCCTATCAAGTGGCGGGGGACGGTCCCATCGACCTCATCCTGATACCGGGGTTCGTGTCCCACCTCGACGTGTGGTGGGAGGCGTGGTCGGGACGGTTGGTTCGCCGCTTGGCATCGTTCTCGAGACTCATCTTGTTCGACAAGAGAGGGACGGGGCTGTCGGATCGCCCGCCCCACTCCGACCTTGAACAGTGGATGGAAGACACCCGGGTGGTGTTGGACGCGGTGGGCTCAGAACGCGCGGCGGTGCTAGGCATGTCCGGCGGTGGGGCCGTCGCGGTCCTTTTTGCCGCGACTTACCCGGAGCGGACCAGATCGCTGGTGCTCTACGGCACGACCGCGCGCTATCTCCGCGACGAGGACTACCCGATCGGCATGGCACCCGAGCAGGTCGACGCTGAGGTCAAAGAATGCGAATCCGGGTGGGGCACCGGAATCTGGTTCGAGGACTTCTGTCCCAGTTCGAGTGGCGACCCTGTGATCAAGGAGAACTTCGCCCGCTTCCAACGCATGGCGGCCAGCCCAGGTGCGGCCGCCGCGTACCTGCGAGCCCTCCTCCACATGGACGTCCGCCACGCCCTGCCGATGATCAGCGCCCCCACGCTCGTCCTCCATGCCACTCGCGACCGCACTGACCCCATCGAGCGGGCGCGGTATATGGCCGAGCGGATCCCCGACGCGACGCTTGTCGAGCTCGACAGCGCGGATCATCTGATCTGGTTCTCCGATGCGATCGACGTGATGACCGACGAGATCCAGGACTTTGTCACGGGGGCAGCTCCGAATCGAGAGATCAGTCGGGTGCTCGCAACGGTCGTATTCATTGATGGCGTCGACGATGAGCGCAAGGCGCGGGAGCTCGTCGACCGGTTTAGAGGAAGAACTGTGCGCTGCACGGAGGAAGGCATCCTGGCGACCTTCGACGGACCTGCTCGGGCGATCCGCTGTGCCTCGACAATTGTGAGCGACCTGCGTTCGGCAGGCCTACAAGCGCGCGCCGGACTGCACAGCGGCGAGTGCGAATCGGCCGGCGAAGACATCCTTGGCGTCGCGGTCGAGATTGCCCGGCGCGTCGTCGACCTGGCCAAACCGGGTGAAGTTCTTGTCTCCCAGACGGTTCGCGATCTCGTCACAGGGGCGGCGATCACCTTTGACGGGCGCGGTTGCCACGCGCTCGAGGCGATCCCCGGCAAGTGGCGTATCTACGCCGTGGCTACGACGGAATAGTGACCAAGCGGGTTATCAGACCGTTGCTTTCCCAGTACGTCCGCTTGCTCGCGAGGAAGGGGTCATCCGGCGAGGGCTGGACGTTGCCCTTGACGTCGACAGCCTGTGAGGTGATCGAGTGTTGACCGGGCGTGGGCGTCCATGGAAGCGTCCAAAATCGCCAAGCGAATCCCCGCGATTCGTGCCCCCGGTCTCCGAGGAGGTTCGCGGGGGTCCATGGTCCTCCGTCGATCTTCACGTTCACGGCCGCGATCGGAGCGCCCCAGGCCGCACCAAAGATCGTGTACGCGCTGCCTTGATGAATGACCTTGGCGGGGGCTGACTTGAGGCGGTCGTGGCCAACATTCGCGAACGTCCAAACGGTCTCGCCGCTCGGACGCACCTGCTCGCGGATCGTGACGTAGTCGCGTGCCATGAAGCGACCCACGTAGCGCTGATCGACCACCTGGATTCGGGTGAGCCATTTCACATTGGCCACCCCGTACCAGCCAGGAGCGATCAAGCGGAGGGGGAAGCCATGCTCAGGCGGCAACGGCGCATCGTTCATCTGATAGCAGAGGATGTTGTCGCGGCTCATCGCGTCAGTGATCGACATGCTGCGAGCGAACTGTTCCGTAATCGTCAGGTCGAGTCCTCCGCCAGCGTCGGGTTCGACGGTGCCGGTGACGCCACCGCTGGTTATTCCGGAGTCGTCGCGGATCGTCACCGTGCCGCTGTCGGCGCCCCAAAAAATGACTTCAGTACCGCTCTTTTGGACTCCGGCCTCCCTCAACAGCGAGGCCAGCGGCGTCCCTACCCACCGAGCGTTACCGATACCGCCGATGAAGAAGGGCAGTCCTGTGTTGCCGGAGCACTCGAGCGTGAAATCCACGGCGCGGGCAGCGCGGGCTTTGAGGTCGGCCAACGTCAGCGTGCCGGGATGTTTCACCAGACCCTCGATGGTCAGGTTCCATGTGTCGGCCGAGAGGGCGGGCTCGTTGTAATGCTTGACCGTGAAGAACTGCTCGTTGGGGGTGAGAAAGGAGTTGAGCGCCTCCCATTTCAACGGGTGGCCGATGACGCTCCTGGCCGGTGGTGGGATTTCGGCCGGCTGGTCGTCCCAATCGATGACGTCGCCCGGAGGAACGACGTTCGCAGGGTCGCGGTGGTCTTCATCGTCGTCGTCGCCCTCCGACGACGCGAACGCTTGGGCAGGGCCCGCTACCTGCAGCACCGTCAGCCCGGCCAGCATGGCGCCACCACCCTTCAACAGGGTGCGACGCGACAGGTCTTGTTCTTCCACGAGATCCCCCTTCTCGACGCCTCTGATCCGGTGTCGCGCCGAGCACCTACGGGCCGCTCACGAGCCGCTCACGAGCCGCCTACAGGGCACTCGAAACGCGGAACAGGCCCCCAACGGGTCGGGGGCCTGTTCCCTAGCGCCGGTGCCCCTGAGCAAGCACCGGGAGGTGAATGCCTGGTACACGAGAAGCAGGCCCGAAGGTCAGGCCAACGAGGTCGGCTTCTGGCAGCAGGAGCTTCCTTACCCCGGCGTCGTACCGGATAAACGCCACCTCGAAGAGTTTCTAGCTCGGGCTCGTGGGGCCGCAGATTTGCGCGTGTATCTCGACCGCGAGGGAATGGATGGCGCGGGTCAACTCCGTGTTCATAGTTAGTTCGTCCTCCTGCTCGACGAAGTCGTGATCGGCCTTGGCCTGCTGAAACTCGGACTGGCGGTTTTGACCGATGAGCACGAACGTCGACAGAAAGATCGCCTCGAGCGAGACGATCAACGTCAACTTCGGCCACGGGTTGGACTCCACGAAAACCATCCACAACGCGAAGAGCACCGCGTGGATGTAGACGAACGTCATCGACCCCGCGAAGGTGGTGATCGCGTCGGCAATGCGCAGCTGCGTCTTCGCGGCCCGACTGGTGGCGTGCGCGACGACGGCGGGATGGTGGCGCACCTTGACGGCGTTGGCCTTTGCCTCGACTTCACTCACGACGTCTCCTCTCACGGTTGCTGCGACCTAGTCAACTTCCGGCACGGTCGTGTGTCGAGGCAGGCTGAAGCGGTGGCTGCCTCCTTTCCTGATCGACATGCGAGCGTCGATGTCTGCGACTTCACGACCACCGGCCGGCGCACCGGGCGCGCTCATACGATCGAGATCTGGTTCGCCGTGAATGACGGAATGCTTTATCTGATCGCGGGAACGGGGGAGGGCTGCGACTGGCTTCGGAACGCGGCGCAAACGCCTGAAGTTGAGGTGAGCTTGGGTGGGGAGCGATGGGCCGGCCGCGCCCGACGCGTCGCCGATCGCGCCGAGCGGGAGTTGGTGGGCCGGTTGATGTCGGCCAAGTACAGCGACTTCGGCGGTGACGCAGGCATTGGCCTCACCCAGCACGCGTGGCGCTGGGAGGTCCCTGCCCTCGCCGTGGGGGAGTGGAGGCGCGTGTCCTAGGCCACCGCCGCGGGCTCCGTCTCCGGGTACTTCATGCGCGGTCGCATGGTGCTGGCGGCGTCCTCGTCACGCACGAGCAACGCGGCGAGTGAGCCCAAGAGTGCGAGCCCGGCACTGGCGGCAAACGCAGTATGGAAAGCGGACAGCCCCGCTTTCGGCGCGAGGCCTGAGATGTGCGTTGCCTGGCTGGCCAGGACAGTGGCGAGCGCGGCGACACCGAGCGCCGCGGCGACCTGGCGTTGCGTGCTGTAGAGCGCCGACGCGCGGCCGGTGTCGCTCGACGAGATGGTCGTGTAGGTCGCGGCCTGGAGCGGAACGAACGCGAACGCCATGCAAATGCCGCGGGTGAACATCAATCCACGAATCCACCAAAGATTGGTGTTCAAATCCACGAAGAGGAACAGCGTCACGGTGACGGCCGAACCCGCCAAACCCCCGACCATGAGCCGGCGGGGCCCGATGCGCGGGTAGAGACGGCCGACAATCTGCGACGAGATCATCACCCCGAACGCTTGAGGGAACGTCGTCAGCCCCGATTGCAACGCCGATAGTCCTCGTAGCTGCTGGAGGAACAGCGGGAGCAGGAACAGCAGACCCGCGAAACCGGCGTATGAAAACAGCGATGCCAAGTTCGCAGTGCGGAACATCCGGTCTCGGAACAGGCGCAGCTGGAGCATGGGCTGCGCGATGCGAAGCTCCACTTTCACGAGCGCGACGAAGGCCAAGATCCCGCCGACACCCGTGAGCAGCACTTCCGCGGAACCCCAACCGTGGGTCGGTCCCTGAGACAGCGCGAACAGCACGAGCGCGAGTCCGCCCCCGGAGAGCACGAAGCCAGGGACGTCGAACCGTCCGGCGGTGTGTTCCTTGTGCTCGTGCAAGAAGAGCGCGCCAAAGATGAACGCGGCCACACCGATCGGAAGATTGACGTAGAAGATCCAACGCCACGATGCCTTGTCCACCAGCAGTCCGCCCAGCACCGGTCCGGTGGCGGGCGCGAGAACCGTCGGGACGATCAGGATCGTCGAGGCCCTTGCCCGCTCGGCGGGCGGAAACGCCCGAAAGAGCATCGCCGTGCCGACCGGCGTGAGCATCCCTCCGCCCACGCCCTGAAAAACACGGAAGACGACGAGTTCTGTGAGGCTGCGGGCCTGGCCGCAGAGGGCCGACGCGAGCGTGAACATCGCCAGTGCGAACAAGAACGTCCGCTTGGTGCCGATGCGGTCGCCGATCCATCCCGACGCGGGGATCCAGACGGCGAGACTCAACAAGTAGCCGACCACCACCCATTCGATCGACGACGTGCTCGCGTGGAACTCACGGCCGAGGGTCGGCAGGGCCACGTTGACGATCGTGGTGTCGAGGATGTCCATGAACAGCCCCGCCACGAACACCGCGGCCACCACGTATTTGTAAGAGAGCCGGCCGCGTATCACCGGCGGCGCAACCTATCGGGCACGGGCCGGCAGTCTCACGGCGAGGGCCGCATCGAGCTGGTCGAACCAGGCGTAGGACTCCTGCACCAGGCAGAACTCGAACACATAGTCGCCCGCCTCCGCGGGCATCTCGACCGCGAGGTCGAGCGTGACGCTCTCGCCGGGGGCAATGGGACGGGTGAAGGTGGTACGCAGCCCGTCGCCGACGATGACCGTGCCTGCGGTCGACAGCCACCGATAGCTCGCCCTCACCGGGTGGTATTCGTAGCCGCTGTCCCACCAGAACGCGCTCGTGTTTTCGAGATGGACCGTGATGCTGATGGTCGCTCCGGGCGGCCCGTCGATCCGCTCCACGTCGAACGCGGTGACGTAGCTCGGTGAGTGCACGTAGATCGAACGTGGCCGTAGGGGCGGACGGTGACGTCGCAGACGGGCGCGCCACGCGGCGAGCCTGGTGGTCCGGGGCCCGCTGCCGGCGCCGCAGACCAGCTCGAGGATTCCTTGGTGGCCCAGCTCGTCGAGCGCCTGCTCGAGCGACTCGAGCGTGTGAATCCCACCGGTGGGGTCGAGGAACGCGATCGGCCCGTAGATCTCGTGCAGGAGGTCGATCATGTCTGCGGCGGTGGCGTTCTGGAACCGCCGCAACGGCAGCGGGTTGCACTCGACGATGAGCACGGGCCGGTGACGGCGGAGCAGGTTTTCGGCGCCACGCAATGCGCGCAACTCCGCGCCCTCCACATCGATCTTCACGACGTCGACCCGATCGATGCCCACGGCCGGAAGCCACTCGTCGAGCGCGACCACGCTGATCGTTTCGCCGGTGCCCTCGCGTATGTCGGTCTCCGAAACGAAGGCACCGCCCGGATGGGTGGGATGGACGCTCAGATGCAGCGTCGTGGTGCGGTCGTAGACCCCAAGTTGGTGAGTAATTACGTTGGTGAGCCGGTTCGCGGCGACGTTCGTGGCGAGATAGCTGAACGTGGTGGCGCTCGGTTCGAATGCGTGGACGGAGCCCGCGGGGCAGTGGCGAGCGAGAAAGACCGTGACGACGCCGATGTTGGCTCCGATGTCGAGACAGACCGAGTCGGGCCGCAATGCCCGTCCGAGCGCCGTGAGGACGTGAGGCTCGTAGTGACCACCGGTGCGTTGCAGCGCGCCGATCACGCCGAAGTCGTCGCGCGAGCCGGTGATCGGGTAGGTGGTGCGCGTGAGGGGGTCGACTACATCGACGGTCACCGGCGCCACGCGGC
The DNA here is from genome assembly GCA_040002995.1 of Acidimicrobiales bacterium. Taxonomy (GTDB): domain Bacteria; phylum Actinomycetota; class Acidimicrobiia; order Acidimicrobiales; family Ilumatobacteraceae; genus JBDUDK01. Next base: position 8,164 of record JBDUDK010000109.1, read on the forward strand.
GACCTTAGGCCGCCCCCGGCCCGACAAAGGCTTGGCGGTAGGTCATCGGCGTGGTGCCCAGGCGGCGGCGAAACGCCCGGTGCATGGTCTCGGGATTGTGAAAGCCGCTTCGGCGGGCGACCGCGGACACCGAAAATTCCGTGGTCTCGAGGAGCCGGCGGGCGAGTTCGATGCGCACGCGCAGAACATGGTCGGCGGGGGTGAGACCCGTCTCGGCCTTGAACGCGCGGGTGAAGTGCCGTTCGCTCATGCCGACACGACGGGCGAGGGTGGCGACACTGAGGTCGTGGCGCGGGTGTTCGGCAATCCATGCGACCAGCGCGCGAAACGGTTCACGCTCGGCGGCTTGTGCGGCGAGGTGGGCGCTGTACTGCGACTGGCCGCCTGGCCGGTGCAGGTAGAGCACGAGCCAGCGGGCCACCTCGCGAGCCATGGAGGCGCCATGGTCGTCGGCCACCAACGCAAGGGCGAGGTCCATACCCGCGGTGACGCCGGCCGACGTCCACACATTGCCGTCTCTGACGTAGATCGGATCCGGCTCGACGGTGACTGCCGGATAGCGCTCGGCGAGATGGTCGCACGAGGCCCAATGGGTGACGGCGCGCTTGCCGTCGAGCAATCCGACTTCTGCGAGCAGAAGCGCGCCGGTGCAGACACCGACCACGCGCCGGCTCCTCTGCGCGAGACGCACAACCGCCCGTCCGAGGTGGGCATCGTGACGAGCGTCGCGTACGCCGAGACCACCCGCGACGATCAGCGTGTCGACGCCGCCGCGTACGTTGTCGATCGCACTCACGCCGAGGACGAGGCCACTCGACGTCGTCACGGTTCCGCTGGCATCAGCGACGACCTGAACCGAGTAGCCGGGTTCGGCGTCAAGGCGGTTGGCGACGGAGAAGACCTCGATCGGACCGACCACGTCGAGCATCTGTACGCCGTCGAAGGCCACAACCAGCACGCGTCGCCCTGACATGTCGCGATCCTGGCGCGGCGAGCCGACGGCGTCAATGGCGGGAATCATCAGAAACTAATGATTGCCGCCATTCGCTCATGCTGCGAGGATCACCCTCATGCAGATTGCTCTCGCGCTCTACGAACGCTTCACCGCACTCGACATCATCGGCCCGTTCCAGGTGCTCGTAGGGGTGCCCGGCCACGACGTGTTCTTCGTGGCGGCCGAGGCCGGGCCGGTCATGGACCACACGGGTCGTTGCCCGCTCACGGCGTCACGGACGTTCGCCGAAGTCGCCGCGCCCGATGTTGTCGTCGTGCCCGGCGGGCCCAACGCCGAGCGGCTCATTCCCGATCACCCGATCATCTCGTGGTTGCAGCGGGTGCACCCCACCACCACGTGGACCACGTCCGTGTGTACCGGCTCGATCCTTCTCGCCGGGGCCGGCCTCCTCGACGGGATCGACGCCACCACCCATTGGGCCACCTACGACGTGCTGTCGAGCCTCGGTGCGCAGCCAACGGCGACACGCGTCGTCGAGCGCGGCAAGATCATCACGGGCGCCGGTGTCTCCGCCGGTATCGACATGGCCTTGACGCTGCTCGATCGCCTGCACGGCCCGGTGATCGCCCAGGCGGTACAGCTCGGCATCGAGTACGACCCCCAGCCGCCATTCGACTCCGGTTCGCCCGCCAAGGCGCCACAGGAGGTCATGGACCTCGTCATGGGTATGCGCGCGTCTAGATAACCCCCGCGGCGCGCAGCACCGCTCTTTCAACTTCGCTCAGGCCCAGCACCGTGCCGAGGATCTCGTCATTGTGCGCGCCCAACTCGGGGCCGACCCATTGGATCGCGCCGGGCGTCGCTGACAGTCGCGGCGCGACGTTCTGCATCGCGAGCTCGCCGAGTTCAGGGTGGGACACTCGCACGATCGCGTCTCGCGCGGCGAAGTGAGGATCAGCGAGCATCTCCGGCGCGCGATAGATCCAGCCATTGGGAACGCTGTGGGCCACGAGGATCTCGCGCAACGTTTGCGCGTCGAGCGTCGCCGTCCACGACGCGATGAGGTCGTCGAGCTCTTTTTGATGGTCACCGCGCGCCAGGTGCGTCATGTAGCGGGGATCGGTGGCCAGCTCGGCTCGGCCCATGGCTTCGCACAGCCGGCGAAAAACGGTGTCCTGGTTCGCGGCGATGAGGATCATGAGACCGTCGGCCGTGGGATAGGCGTTCGACGGCGCGATGTTCGGTAGCACGCCTCCCGTCCGTTCACGGATGTAGCCGGTGGTGTCGTACTCGGAAATGAGACTCTCCATGACCGCGAGCACTGCTTCGTAGAGTGCGGCATCGACCACCTGGCCGCGGCCGGTGCGCTCGCGGGCATGCAGGGCCATGAGTCCGCCGATACACGCGAACAGTGCGGCGATGGTGTCTCCGATCGAGATACCGGCGCGTGAAGGCGGGTGGTCGGGCTCGCCCATCACGTAGCGCAACCCACCCATGGCCTCGCCGATCGAGCCATAGCCCGGTTGACTCGAGTAGGGACCGTCCTGGCCGAAGCCGGTGACCCTGATCATCACGAGTCGGGGGTTGACGGAGGCGAGGTCGTCGTAGCCCAGTCCCCATCGCTCGAGCGTGCCCGGACGCATGTTCTCGATGAGGACATCGGCGGTGGCGGCGAGCTCACGTAGGAGTCGTTGGCCCTCGGGCTTGTGCAGATCGAGCGTGATCGACTTCTTGTTGCGGGCGACGATCGGCCACCACAGGCTCAGCCCGCCCGACTTCTCCCGGCCCCAGTTCCGCATCGGGTCACCCTCGCCGGGCGGTTCGACCTTGATGACCTCGGCGCCGAAGTCGGCCAGCAACTGGCCGCAGAAGGGACCGGCGACGAGCTGGCCTACCTCGATAACGCGTATGTCGTCGAGCGCGCCACCGGCCAGACGAGCGGCGACATCATGAAGCGTTGCCATCGTGGCGGACTGTACGGCCTGGCCCGGCGGATGGCATCGTGTCGGACGTGACCGAGGTCGAACTAGTGGAGGTGTCGGCACGCGACGGGCTGCAGAACGACCCAGTAGCGGTGAGTACCGCCCACAAGGTCGAGCTCATCGAGCGTGCAGTCGCAGCTGGGTTCCGTCGTGTTGAGGTGGCGAGCTTCGTGAGTCCGAAGCGGGTGCCTCAAATGGCCGATGCCGAAGCGGTCATGGCCGCGTTGCCGCGCATCGACGCTGTGGTCTGGTCGACGCTTGCGCTCAACACCAAAGGGGTCGAGCGGGCCATCGCCGCCGGCGCCGACGAGATCAACTTCGTGGTCACCTGCTCGGAGACGTTCAATCAACGCAATCAGGGCTGCTCGATCGCGGAGTCCCTCGCGATGCTCGCCGAGATGGCTCCGCTTGTGCGCTCGGCGGGCAAGCGCCTGACAGTGGTGATGAGTACCTCGTTCGGGTGTCCGTTCGAGGGCGAGGTCCCCGTCGCTCGTGTCGTCGAAGTCGCGCTGGGTGCGCTGGAGGCTCGGCCCGACGAGCTGAGCCTTGCCGACACTATCGGCGTGGCGGTACCGAGTGACGTGATTGAACGGGTAGGCGCGGTCCGGGCGATCTCTACGGAGATCGCACTTCGATGCCACTTCCACAACACTCGCAACACGGCGATCGCGAACATCGTCGCCGCGCTCGACGTCGGTGTGAGTTCGTTCGACGCGAGCTTGGCCGGTGTTGGTGGCTGTCCGTTCGCGCCCGCGGCCACTGGCAACGTCGCGACCGAGGACGTGGCCTACCTGCTGGCTCGAATGGGCTACGAGACGGGTCTCGACCTCGGTGCGTTGCTCGAGGCGGCGCGGTGGCTGTCCGACGACGTGCTTGGCCGGCCGCCGGAGAGCGCGTTGGCCAAGGCGGGACCGTTCCCGCGTCCGGCTTAGACGACCGATACCGGCTCGAGCTGACTGGCGGCCAACGCCGTTGACGACGCCCCCGCCGCGCTGGCCATGATGATCCATCGCCTCAAGCGAGGGAGGTGGGGGAAGGCCGCGAGCGTGGCGAGGGCGTCGACGGCATCGGATACGGCGCCGAGCACCAGCCAGCTGTTGTCATCGTGACCGAGTTCTGTGGAGCGGAGTAAGCCCAGCCCGAGCGCGACGTCGCGGATCCCGAGTGCACGCGTGAGCACGCTCACGGCGGGGGAGCGACCGCTCGCGCCGATCCAGAGGCGAGCGAGGAGGCGCGGCGTGACCAGCATCGCGAGGCCGAACCCCATGCGACTGAACGCGAGAGTTCGGGCGACCACGCGGCGATCCACTGGCGGTGGAGCGTAGGTGGTCTGAGAAAGCGTCTGCGATCGATCAGGCTTCGACGGCCTCGCGTGCCTCGCTCACCTTTGCATGCGCCGCTTCGGCGAGTTGGCGCGCGTGCTCAGCGGTGGCGTGCTGCGCCTGCTGGAGCGCAGCCTTTCCCTTGCGGCCGAGCTCCTGGGCCGACTCGGCACCGCTCTTCAGCACGGGCGTCGCCTGCTTGCGCGCGCGCTTCCCGAACTTCCTGCCCGCGACGGCGACCTCATGGCTGAGCTCGCGCGCTGACTCGGCGCCACTTTTCAGCACGGGCGTCGCCTGCTTGCGCGCCTGCTTTCCGAACTTTTTGCCGGCGACGGCGACCTCGTGGGTGAGGTCCTTCGCGGACTCGACGCCGCTGCGCACGGCCGGCTCGGCTGACTTCACGGCCGATGCCACCGCACCGCCCACTTCGGCGAAGGGGCGCGAGTGCTTGGCGCGCCTCCCCAGCTTCGGGCGCTTCCCGCGCTTGCGCAGCTTCGCCGCTTGCTTGCTCGCTGCCGCGGCTTCACGCTTCGCGTGCTTGAGCTGAACCTGTGCCGTGGCGGCACGTGTCTCGGCGTCGAGCCGGGCGGCGCGTTCGAGATCTCGGTCGGCCGCGACCGCGGCCGTCGTCGCCTCCGACCGCGCCAACTTCTCCTTCTTACTGCGGAAGTTCACCAAGCCGAGCGTCCCTATCGACATCGTCTTGCGGATCATTCCCATGAAACGGTTCCTTCCGTTGTGCGGGCGTCACGTCCCGATACCCGCTAGCAGCCGCGATCATGCCAAAAATGAGAACCGCCGCCGGCAAAAGCCGACGGCTGGTCCCTAGAGGTCTGTTATTTCAGACGACGCGAACGTTCTGCGCCTCTTCTCCCTTGCGCCCAGGGGCGACGTCGAACTCGACGCGCTGGCCTTCGGCGAGCGACTTATAACCAGAACCCTGAATGTTGCTGTAATGGACGAACACATCGTCGCCCTGCTCGCGGGAAATAAAGCCAAAGCCTTTTTCGGCGTTGAAGAACTTCACGGTGCCACTTGCCAAGGTAATTCTCTTCTCATGAATTGGCTGATCCGTATGACCAGCCCCCCCACCTTATCGGGCCATCAGCTTCAGCGGGCATTCCGTGAGGGTTTCGTGCCCGGGGCTAAATCGCGGACAAAGAGCAGCTCGCGGTCACTATCGAGCCCGTCTCGAACGAAACCGTTGTGTTCGAGCACGCGGATAGATGCGGCGTTGCTGCGTCCGGTCTGCGCGGTGAGGGTGTGCAACCCGGCCGTCGCCGCCCGCTCGATCAGTGCGGAAACGGCCCCCGTTGCCAGCCCCCGGCGGCGATATTTCTGACAGATCGAGTAGCCGATCTCGGCTTTTCCTTCCCGCGGTGGCCCGATGAAGCCGGCGCTACCCACGAGCGTGTCTTCGAGGCATACGTAGTACACCGTCCATCCTGAGACCGAGGGCTCGACAAGGTGTGCGTCGCGAAAGTGGGTGACCGCGCCGGCATCGTGCTCGCCGCCCGCCGGGGGCCATTCGTCGATCGTCGTCACCTCGAGGAGGGCGGCCAGCGTGACGTGATCTCCCGCGAGCTCGGCATCGAAGATCGCGATCGTGCCGGGTACCAACCTGAGCTCACCGATGATGCTCGGCCTGCTCGTAGTGCTGACGTAGGAGGTCGATCCCGTAGTCGTTGCCGTTCGGGGTGCGCACGACGGTATGGACGTGGTGGCGGTTCGGCTCGTCGTTGTCGAACACAACCCCCGGCTCGTGGTCGAACTCGATCAGGATCACCGGGCTCTGCACCTTGTAATAGAAGGGGTTCACGTCACCGGTGTCACCCATCCAGCAGAAGTGCGTCTCGTCGAAGTGCTTGTCCACCTCGCTCATCGTTATTTCGGCATGCCCGTCGCGGATTCGTCCGACGTAGGTCTCGAGGATGCGGCGGAGCAGGCGCCTCTGGCCGTCGGTCATGGCGTCGGCGCGGAGCCCCTCGTAGTCGAGACGCCGATTGTCCTGGAACGCACACGCCCTCATCTGGCCGTCGATCGGCACCGACCGGTCGGGCGGAAGCTCGGTGCTCATGATCGACGGATACAGGATCGCTTGGCGCGCTTGGTCCTCCGACAACGAGCGCACCATCTCGAGCCCGTCGCGCTCCTCGTCCTCGAAGATCGTGAGCCCTTCGTAGCGTCCGGTGAGAGCGCGGCACGGCTCGGCCCCGAGGAAAGCCGGGGTCATCACCATCTGATCGCCGAGCACGAAACAGTGGAGATTGAGATGGTGGCCATCGATCTGCCATCCCCACGGCTCGTCTTCCGACGGCGTGCCGAAGATGCTCAGGAAGTAGAGCCACTCGCCGTATTCGTCGAGGCTGCCGGTGATCTCCGCGAGTACCTCGTTGAAGCGCATGACACCGCGGACGTTGTCGAAACCGCGTGCGCTCAGGCTGGCGCGCAGTAGATCGAGCGCGGCTTGACGGGGGCGCTCGGCGAGGTCGTCGAGCAGGAGCCCGTGACGCATCAGATAGATGTGAACGTTGCACCAATTCCGAAACTCGTCGGCGTCGATCGGGAAGGAGGCGGCCTTGCGCTGCGTCGAGTCGAGCGCGGCCAGGAAGGCGTTGGCTGTGTCCACCAACGCCCGTGTCGAGACGTTGGTCTTCGAGAGAGGGAACAACCCCGTTCGAACGACTCCGTCAGTGGTGATGCCGACGAACGGTTCGGCCAGCACCCGCTTTGCTTGGTCGATGACATCGGTGAGCAGCGACGGCAGGGCCGGCGGCAGGTGGCGCGCGGAGAGCGGAGGCATTCGGCGCAGTCCGATCGAGTCGTGACTAGTCATGGGCTTTCCCTCATTCGATTGAGACCCGCCGATACCGCGGCGCCGAGTTCTGCGGCGGCTTGGCCAAAGATGCTGGCGTCGTTGCTCACCATGACGAACGAGAAGCCGCGCTCGAATGCCGCCGCCGCACTTGCAGCGTCAGCCACAGCCGTACCGCACGGCAGAGCGCGCGACGCCGTCGCGGCGAGGAGCTTGTCGGTGAGTGTCTGGAGCTCGTCGGCGGTGGCCGGCAGCCCCGTAGAGAGTGTGAGATCGCCCATGCCGAGGAAGGCGGCGTTGAGGCCGGGCGTGTCGAGGATGGCGTCCATGTTCTCGAGCGCCTGGCGATCCTCGAGTTGCACGGCGCGCACGATCTCGTCGCCGCGACCCAGATACTCGGCCCTTGAAGCGAGACCCCATCGCCCGGCGCGCGATGTCGCGCCCATGCCCCTCTTACCGGTAGGGGAGAACACCATCTGACTGACGGACTGGACTGCCACTTCGGCCGTGCTCACTTGCGGAACGAGGAGGCCGTCGGCGCCCGCATCGAGGAGGCGCTGGGTGTGGCTACCGCTGCGATCGGGCACGCGGACGATGGCGGCCATACCAAGACCCTGGGCGACCACGATCGCCTGGTACGCGAAGTCGAACGAGAGCGGGCTGTGCTCGAGGTCGACCACGATGAACTCGAACCCCGCGCCTGCGATCAACTCGAGCGTCTCGAGGCTGGGCAGCTTCACCCACGTGCCGAAGGTCCGAGATCCGGGCCGACGCAGCCCGTCGGGAATGTTCACGGCATCGGGTACGTGTCGTGGTTCAGCACCCATCCCGGACGTTCGGAGAAGTCGATGCGGGGCGGGCTGAAGATGTCGACGAGCTGGTGCGGCATGTGGCCAACGCTTTGGCTCGTATGCAACGTCGGCGGCGGGATGATCGTGATCGCGGGGCTCGTGCAGTGCTGGTGCTCGTCCTCCCGCCAATCGTCGAGATCGACCGTCCACGGCGTGCGGATGTGGTGCACGTAGTCGCCTTCGAGCTGGAGCGAGATCTGTTCGAAGTCGTCGTGATGGTGCGGCGAGAGCTGGTGGGGGCTGCGCGGCTGGGGGTCGACGTAGAAGTAATTGACCATGATCGTGCTGCAGCGCAGCAGGCGGCCGAAACGACCGGGGTCGTTCGGAAGGTCGCCCAGTCGATAGACGCGGATGTGGTGGCCCTCCGGCGGGTCGGGCCACGGTTCGAAGGGCGCGACGTTCGGGTCGGGTCGGGTCGCATACACGTCGGCGTTGCGACAGCGATCGACAAGGTCGGTCGCCCGGTTCGAGAAGAGCCGCAGTAAGGGCCCTGTGGCCTCGATGGAGATCTCGCTCGTACCGGGCGGAACGATCGCGACCGCGCTGCCCCTGACTTCCGCACCGTCGTCGCCGGCCGTGATGATCGCCGCCGATTCGGCGAACGGGAACAGCACCACGTACTCGTCGGGTTGCTCCGTCCGCCGCAGCAAGTCGCCGGCCTGGGCCTCGGTGTAATCGACGACGCAGTTTTGACTCCTCACGAACCACGACCGGGTACCGAGCGACGTCACCTGGTCGGGTTCGAGCTTCGAGAACTCGAAGTACTGCGGCGCGAACGTGGCGCCCGACTTGCGGACTTCGGTCTTTGTCGCGGTGAGCTGCGAGCGCAGATCGCTCTGGTCATACGGCATGGGTCGCCCCTTCATCGGAACTGAACGACAGCACGGCGGGCTCTTCGCCCCGGAACGCCGCCGTGATGTGGCGATGCTGAATCCGCCAGACACCGTCGTCGCCCTTGATGTAGGTGTCGTGGACGTCGGACACCGACACCGGCAGGGTGATCGCGAGCGGTGCCTCGCCGTCACGAGCCCACAGCGTCAACGTCGACACCCCGTGGGCCAGGGTGGGTGACTCGAGGGTCAGGCGTAGGTTGCTGAGGACGTGGCGCGAAACCCGTGGTCCCCGCGCGGCGCGCTTCACGTACGACTCGGCGATCGCGGCGCGGCCGGCGTTGCGTCCGCCGGGCACGGAGTAGGCGCCGTCCTCGCAGAACAGGTCGGCGACGCCTTCGCCGTTCTGTTGGTCGACGCGGTACCAGAACTCGACGTTCAACGCCTCGATGTGAGCGCGGATGAGGGCCGCCTCGTCGGTCATCTCGATCGCGGGAATGTACTGCCCGCCTCGGCTCGCCCGACCACGGCGTAGGGTTTCCGGCATAGAGGGGGGCACCGATGAGCGAAATTGGCGAGCCCGAACCGCCCGTCGGGGTCGAAGGCACGCCGACACCGTGGCCCGGTGGTGGTTACATGTACCGACCCGGCGAGGTACTGGCCGCACCCGAGGCCGTTGCAGTCGTGCAGGAGCACGTGGCGCGCCTCAAGGGGAGCAGGGCCGACGTTGAGTCTTTGAGCCACAGCGACCTGGTGCGCGTGCGCGTCGATGTCGAGGTGCCTGAACTCATCAGGGCGATGCGCAACGTTGAGCACGATGTCCAACCGCCGGCTGTGTCGCCGAACCATGTCCTGCACGAGTTTTCCCACATTCGGTTCTTCTCCCGCCTCCCGCCTGTGCCGGCGCAACCCCTTCCGCCACTGACCCCTGATGAGCGCGGCGTCGGGGTCACGGTCGCGGTGATCGACTCGGGAGCATGGGATCACGACTGGTACCGCGGCTCGGTCCAGATCGCCGCGAACAACGGCGAGGAACCCGACGAGAACGGGAACGAATTGCTCGACCTATGTCGCGGCCACGGCACGTTCGTGAGCGGCCTGGTTCTTCAGCATGCACCCGGTGCAAACGTTGTGGCGCGCCGGTTCCCCGGCCACGCGATGGGTCCGGCCGAGGGGAGGGTGGTCGTGGACGACGTCGAGTTGGCCGCCATGCTGGACGACCTCGGCGACGACGTCGACGTGGTGAACATGTCGCTCGGTGGGTGGACCGAGGGCGACACCGCGCCGCCGGCTACCGCCGCCGCGCTGGCCCGGCTGCAGGCCCGCAACCGCACCTGCGTGGTGGTTGCCGCCGCGGGGAACGAGCCAACGACGCGGCCCACCTGGCCCGCCGCATTCAAGGGTGTGATCGCAGTGGGCGCGCTCGATCCGTTCGGTGAGCCCTGGGAGTTCAGCGCGACTGGGTGGTGGGTCGACGCGTGGGCCGACGGTGTCGACGCCCAGAGCACGTTCTTTGTATGGCCGGGTGGGATGGAGCGTGAGGACGGGAGCAGCGACCCGTTCGACGGGTGGGCAACGTGGACAGGCACCTCGTTCGCGGCGCCAAGAGTCTCGGGCACGATCGCGGCGATGGCCGATGGCCACGGAGGGGCCCGACGCGCGGCACGAAAGCTGTTCAACGCCGCCGATCCCCTCGCGGGCCAGTTCGGCGTCGTCCCGACGTTGTCCTGAGGTCGCGATGCCCGGGGCGCGGGCTCGCACCGAGACCTTCCTGTTCTCGGACATCGAAGGCTCGACGCGTCTGCTGCGCCGCCTCGGATACGACTACGGCGACGTCCTCGAGGCTCATCGCCGGATGCTGCGATCGGCCTTTGCGGCGCACGGCGGCGAGGAGCAGAGCACTGCGGGCGACTCGTTCTTTGTCGTATTCCCAATAGCGAGCGAGGCCATTGCCGCGGCGGTCGATGCGCAGCTCGCGCTCGTCGCATACGCGGCCGGCGCGATCGACTCGGTGCGCGTGCGCATGGGCATTCACAGCGGGGAGGCCTTGCTCGCGTTCGGCGACTACATAGGCCTCGCCGTACACGAAGCGGCGCGGATTGTCGCGGTCGGACATGGCGGGCAGATCCTCGTGTCCGAGGTCACCCGCCGGCTGGCAGAAGAGATGTCGGCGCCCCTCAGCTTTCGCGATGTCGGTGATCACCGCCTGAAGGACTTCGATCAGCCCCTGCGGCTATATCAGGTCTGTCACCCCGATCTTCCCGCGGACTTCCCGTCCCTTCGGACGCTCGCAATGACGCCGAACAATCTGCCGAGGGCGCTCACCAGTTTCGTCGGGCGCGAACGAGAGATGGTCACGGCGGCCGAACTCGTTCGCGGGAACCGGTTTGTGACGTTGACCGGACCAGGCGGCATTGGCAAGACACGTCTCGCAACCGAGCTCGCCGCGACGCTCTCCGTCGACTATTCCGCGGGTGTGTGGCTGGCCGAATTGGCCCACGTCGATGCTCCCGACCGGGTGCCCGGCACCGTCGCCGCCGCGGCCGGACTGCACGAAGAGGCCGGCGTCACGCCCACGGCTGCGCTTGTCGATTGGATTGGCGGACGTCGCCTGCTCCTGCTCCTCGACAACTGCGAGCAAGTGCTGAGCGCCTGCGCTGCGCTCGTGACGCAGCTCCTGGCCGTTTGCCCGGAGTTGACCGTGCTCGCAACAAGCCGCGAGCCGCTCGCCGCGGTGGGCGAGACGGTATGGCGGGTACCGCCGTTGTCGACGCCCTCCGCGGCCGACCTCTTCGTCGATCGCGCTCGCGCTGTCCGGTCCGGCTTCGAAGTGACCGACGCCGATACGCCGGTACTCATTGACATCTGCTCCCAGCTCGATGGGATTCCGTTGGCGGTGGAACTGGCGGCGGCGCGGGCGTCGGCGTTGTCGCTCGCGCGCCTGGCATCGAGACTCGATGATCGGTTCCGTCTCTTGAGTGGTGTCCGCCACGGCGGCGCGGCCCGGCACCGCACCCTCCATGCGGTCGTCGACTGGAGCTTCGATCTATTGACCGAACCGGAGCGTGTTCTCTTCCGTCGGTTGAGTGCGCTGAGCGGATGGTTCACGCTCGAGGCGGCCGAGGAGGTGGGCGCGGGGAAGGGACTCGCCAAGGACGATGTTGTGGATGTGTTGACGCAACTGGTCGACCGTTCGCTCGTGATGTTCGAGGACGGGCGACTCGAATCGCGGTATCGGATGCTCGAGACGATTCGCGAGTACGCGGCCGAGAAGTTGGCGGAGGCCAACGAGGAGCAGTCGACTGGGGAGGGCCTCTTGGAGTGGTGCGTGCGGCTGGCGGAGGAGGGTTCGGCCCAACTGCAGGGCCCCGAGCAGTCGCGGTGGCTCGGTGTTCTCGCGGCCAATCACGACAGCGTCAGGGCGGCGCTCGCGTGGGGGCTCGCGAGCGAAGCGAATGGCGCGGTCGGCCGGCTCGCGGCCGCCATGGGTCGGTTCTGGTTGGTGCGCGGGCACTGGAACGAAGGGCGCACTTGGCTTGAGCGAGCGCTGGCCGAGCCGGCGGAGCCTGCTGTGCGGATGCGCCTTCTCGTTCGGGCGGCGGCTTTGGCGGTGGTGCAGGGCGACGAGGAAGTCAGCCGGGCGATGGGCAACGAGGCCCTGGCCTTGGCCGAAGAAGTGCGAGAGCCCGAGACCGAGGCCGCCGCGTATTTCGCGCTCGGCGTGGATGCGTGGTCTCGGCGCGACTTCGCCGCGACGCAAGCGTCGTTCGATCACGCGCTGGCGCTGAGCCGCGCGGTCGACGACGTGCACGGCACCGCGGCCGCGCTCGCCGGCCTCGGCTCCTTGGCGTGGGCGAATGGGCAGATGGACACCGCCCGCCGCCTGCTCGAGGAGAGCCTCACGATCCGCCGGCGCGTCGGCGATGACCACGGCATCGCGGTGTCGCTCAACAACCTGGCCGCCGTCGCGCAGGCCGAAGGCGACCTCGACGGGGTCCGCACGCTCGCGGCCGAAAGCCTCCGGATCAGTCGGGCGCTCGAAGACACCGAAGGCATTGCGGCGGCGCTCCACCATTTGGCCGAAGTGACCGAGGCGCAAGGTGACCTCGAAGCGGCGACGGCTTTAGCTCAGGAAAGCCTCACGCTCGGCCGCCAGCTCGGCGACCGCCGCGGTGCCGCCTCCGCAGAAGAGACACTCGGTCGCTTGGCTCGTGCCTCAGGCGACCAGAGCGCGGCGCTCGCGTTCTTCGACCGGTCCCTCACGGCTCACGCCGAACTCAGCGATGTCTCTGCGGTGGTCGGCGTGCTCATCACGATTGCCGAGCTCGCGCTTGATGCGCGACGGCCCGATGTCGCAACGCGCTTGGCCTCCGCGATCCGCACGGCCTCGGTTGTCGACGCGACCAACACCGAACGACTCGACGCGGTCGTCGACCGAGGCCGGAGCGATTTCGTCGACCTCGGCGATCTCGATCTACCTGCGGGCCTCGATGGCGCCGTGGCCGTCGCTCACGCGTGGATCACCGAGACCCGCTGAGCGCCGTCTGCGCCCGATTGACGACATTGGCGACGATCGTTCGGAACTGGGCCAGGGGCATCACGTCATTGCCCTCGCTGTCTTTGGTGATCGTCTCGTACCCCGCGGGGTTCGTCATCGTTTCGAACTGCTCGCGGTGCTCCCAACCCCAGGCGATGGCGTCAGCGGTGACCTGCCGACCTCTAACCCATAGCGCGCCACCAGCGCGCGCAGGAGTCGAGGCTCGACATCGCGAAGCACGGTCTCGGCATCGAACTGTCGTATGCCCACACGGTCCTCACGAACTCCCGTCACGATTACAAAGAGCCTCTCGGTCGCCGATTCCTTTCACGGATTTCTTTGAGGTTCGGACCGGTAGTGCCGGTGACGATCAAGGCCCGACGACGGCGGTGGCTGTCGCGGTGGCGGTCACGCCCATGGTGGGACTGAGGCCCGGGACCGCCTTCATGAACACAAGGTCGGCGCGCGAGCGGATGGTGACGGTCACTTGGGCCGGTCGTGTCGGGTCGCCGTTCTGCACCACCACCACCGAGATCGTCTGTTCGGCAATGGCCCGGTCGACGACGGGATCGTGGCGAGCGGCGAGTGAGTGGAGAACCACTGCGTCAACGCGCGCTTCGTCGAGTTGGTATCGACCGTCGGTGTCGAACGCGGCCAAGTCGAGTCCTGCAGTGACCGCGTCGTTGGCGGCCGAGGCGGCGGCATCATCGAGTTGATGTCGAGCGAGGTAGGCGACGGTGAGGTCGACCGCGAGCGCGCCCAGCATGAGCAAGATGAGTACGGCGGCGGGAACGAAGACGACGGCACTGGCTCGGTCGCCCCGCCGGCGGTCAACCACAGCCGCCACCTTCGGGCAGGCCGGCCGCACTGCGGTACGGATCGACCACTTCGCTCGCGCGTGCTGTCACCGTGCGCCGTCCAATGCCTCCGAGCCAGCCGAGCGAAACGGCCGGTAGCTCGGCGTGAACAGTGAGAGTGACTCGTGCACACCGCACGAACGACCCACTGATTTCAATGGGGCCCGCCAGTTGGCGATGGTGAGCCTCGAGCACATCCACGGCGGCGCGGTCGGCGTCGCGAACGGCGCTCGCCTCGTCAGCGGCCTCGACGAAGGCGCGGGCACCTTCGTGGGCCGCGGCGCTGACTGCGATCTTGGCGGCAACGGTCGCCCACAGGCTGACGACGAGAAGCGAGCCCACAACGAACACAAGGACGCCGAAGATCATTGCCTCCGCCCCGCCGACGAAACCGCTGTCACCCCGCCCGCGCCTCACGGGCCGGCCTCCCTGTGCACCCGCGCTGTTCTCTGGATCGAGTCGAAGCCGAGGAGACCGTCCAGCCCGCCGATCAACTCGCCGTGCGGATGGACCGTCAGGGTGACCACGATCTGGTCGCCGTCGAGTGGTCCCCAGGTGATCTCGGGCGTGAGCTTTCCGTAGCGGTCACGGAGGCGCGCGGACTGCGCTTCCATCGCTGCGGCCACGCCATCGGGACCCTGTCGTTGGACCGACCCCCCGGCGACGATCCGCGCGGCCCGATACGCGTCGTCGGTGACGGTGGCCGACGCGTAGAGCCGCACCGATATCTGGGTGGCGAAGAGCATGAATGCGAGGAGGAAGGCGAGACCGAACACGGCCGACAGCAACCCAGCCGCCCGCGTCCCGCGGAGACGCTCGAGCATCAGTTGCCGATGTTGTTGACCTGTGTGCTTGCTTTCGCGCCCGCGCCGTCGAGGATGTCGCGGAACAAGACGAATGCCGCCGCCCCGATCACCGCGACGATCAGGACGGCGATCGCCATGCTGATCACTCCCTCCGCGCGCTCCTCGCTTAGCCGATGGCGGACCGTCACCCACGCGGCGACCATCGTGGCGGCGAGGCGGTCAAGGATTCCTTGCATGTGCTCTCCTCTGTTGGTCAAGATCCGGTGAAAATCCGCATTACCTGGAGGAACGGGACGCCGAGCAGAATTACGCCTGGTACGAGAGCTGCGACCGTGACGGGGATCCACACTTGTTGCGACCGCCGTTCGAGTGTCTCGGTCAGCCGGCGTTGCGCGTCGCTCCGGATCGAGCGCGCCTCTTCGGCGAGCAACCGTCCGAGGTCACTCGTTTCCCGGTTGAGCGCGAGCACGCTGATGAGTCGATCGACGGCGTCGACGTTCGCGATCGTGCCCCACTCGCCGAGTGCGCGGTCTTCGCCGAGACCCTGACGGATGCGGACGCCAACGCGAGAGAGATCGGCCGCACAGGCGCCACCGCCGCGCGCCGCAATGCGATCAAGCGATGCAGTGAGCGAAAAACCGGCCGAGATGAGCATCGCTAGTTGTTCAGTGACGACGGGTAGCTCGTAGAAGAGTCGGTCCTGCCAGTCACGCGAGGCCCGCGCCAGGCGTTCCTCCACCAGGAGGAAGGCCACGAATGGGGTCCCGAGGATCAGCGCGACACTCACCACCGGTGCAGGGTGGGTCGCAAGAGTGACCAAGGCACCGAGTCCGAACGCCAGCGCGCTCCAGCCAATCTGACGAAGACGGAAGCCGGCAACGTCGAGTGAGGAGTGCACACGTTCGAGCCGGAGCGCTAGCGCCTCGCTCACGCCGGCGACCCGAGCGAGCCGATCGCCCACCGCGTTCGCCAACGGACTGACGACCTCACGAAACGACGCGAAGGAAGTCAGGCCCGAGTGAGCGCCCGCAGCGGGGCCGTACGACCGCAGCCGCGCCGCAAGCCGGGGCCGGGCGAACCATCGCAGCTCGCCAAATATGAGCGCGGTTCCTGTAAATAGAGCGAGGGCGAGCGCGACGACGAGCCGGCTCACAGCGGAAATACCCGGCGCTCAGCAGGAAGGCGCAGCAGGCGAGCCGACCAGATCCAGCACACAATGATCGACGCGATCGAAGCCATCGTCGCAACCTGACCGGCCGGCGTCGCGTAGGCGGCGCGTCCATCGCCGATCTGAAGTCCGACGAGCGCCATGCCCACGGGCACGATCACCACGAATCGACGGGCGAAACGGACGCCGGCCTGCTTCGCTCTAGCGTTCTTGCGACCTTGGACATCGACACGTCGATCTTCCGCGAGGGCCTCCAGGCGGCGGTCGAGCGAGGCGCCGCCCAACTGCTGAGCCACCACAAGCGTTTCGAGCGCGGCGTCGGCCGTCGGATCGACGAGTTGGCTCTTGAGCACGGTCACCGTGCGTCCAAAGTCGGTCGAGAGGAGCCACTCGCGTTGAGCCGCTTCGAACGCGGGACGGAGCTGGACCGGGCCGCGAGCACCGACCTCGAAGAGCGCCTGAGGAATCCCCCGTCCCAGCGAGCCCGTGAGTACCCGGATTTCCTCGATCATGCGGGGCCACGCCTCTTGCGCGGCGGCGATGCGTGCCGCGCGACGGCGACGCGACGATGCGATGGGTACACCAGCTGCGAACGCGCCCGCCGTGAGCGCCGGCACCGCCGCGCCGAAGAGCGCGTACGTGAGCGTCGCGACCGTCAGGAAGGCCACCGCCGAAATCGCGACGACGTCTCGAACGCGTACACCGGCCAGCCCGGCCTCGGCCAACCACGACTGCATACGGCGCGTCGCCGGTCGGACGGTGGTTGCAGGTGGCGGTCCGGGTCGCAGGCCGTGCCACCCGAAGAAGACCCCGGTGACCACGAGGAGCGTGCCGTAGCCGGCAATCGCGGCGACAAGCAGCGCGATCATCGCCCCTCCTCGAGCAACGCGATCGCATCGACCCCCGCGGTTGCGAGGAGGCGGCCCAGTCGCACAGGAACGTGACCGGTCCATCGCAGCGGCTGACCTCGGCCCGAGCGTCCGAAGAGTTCGGTGACCGTGAAGTGAACGCTGTCGGCACTGCCGATGAGGTCCTCGACCGCGAGAATTTCGGAGACCTCCACCACATTGCCGACTCTCTCGGTGTGAACGACGAGATCGATCGCCTCGGCCACGAGGTGGTTGAGCGCGCTGGTCGGAAGGGCGGACTCGGCGAGTTGGCATACGAAGCGCAGACGCGTGAGTGCTAGCCGCGCCGAACCAGCGTGAATGGTCGTGAAGCCCTTCACTCCCGAGGACAGAGTTAGGAGCAACGGCAAGGCCTCTCGATCGCGGACTTCGCCGACTATGGCCACGTCGGGAGCCATGCGAAGGAACCCGCTCACGAGCCGTCGAAGGTCGATGGCGGGGCGATCGGCGCGTGCCGCGCGCGTTTGCATCTGGGCGACATTCATGAGTGCGAGATCCGCCTCGAACACCTCCTCCGCCACTACTACTCGCAATGCGGGATCAAGTTCCGCCGCGCAGCAGGCGAGCATCGTGGTCTTGCCCGAGCCCGGAGCACCGGCGAACACGATCGAGGTGCGGGCGCGCACACAAGTCGCCAGAAAACGCGCGCCGGCTTTCGTGATCGTGGCCCGCTCGACGAGTTCGTCGAGGGAACGAAGGGGAACACCGGTGAATTTCCTGATGTTGACGATGACGTGGCCGCCCCGAGCGACATCGCCATGCACGATGTGCAAGCGCGCGCCGTTGTCGAGCTGCGCGTCTTGCAGCCCTTCTGCCGGGTCGAGCTTGCGGTGTGCGCTCGATGCGTCGTCGAGAATCTTTGTGAGAATCCGCAGCACGTGCTCGTCGTCGTGGAAGACCTCGTCGTGGACGCCACTCGGACCGTGGTGGCGCTTCACGAAAATCGCATCCGGACTGTTGACCATGATCTCCCACACGTCGTCGTCGGCGAGGAGTGGTTCCAACGGTCCGTAGCCCGTGAGGTTGCGCAACGCGCGGTCGGCGACACCCTCGGGATCGGCGAGTGGATAGGGCCGCAACCCTCGGCGATGCTCGATGTTCCAACGATCGACTTCGTCGCTGATCAACGCTTCGAGTTGCGCAAGTCCCTCCGGTCGCTTCACGTCGATGGACGATTCCTTGGCCCTGTGTTGAACGGTCTGTTCGATCTCCGCGAGGGGCGATCTCTCAGCGACGCTCACGACGCCTCTTCAGTCGCCCACGAGCCGAGCGTGCCCGGTACGACTGGCAGCGTCTCGTTTGGGCGACGAGAAGGCCGAAGCAGTCGTTGTGTCAGAAGCCCGATGAGGGGGGCGACGACCGCGTTGGGGAGGGCCGTCGCATCGCGCACCGAGCCTTCGACCGACCGCCGGTCGGGGATGAAGACGACGGGGTGCAGATCGACCTTTCGCCCAAGTGCCGGCCTGAGAAGGTCGGCGATCGCACGCGTGATCTCGGCCCGCGCCGATGGGTGGCGGGGTGCTCGATTGACGACCGGGATGACTCGTTCGGGCTCGATCCCGTGCTCTACGATGTCGGCGATCATTCGACTGAGAGCGTGAACTGCCTTAGTTGTTCCGGCCCCGACAGTGACAATCGCGGTCGCCCGGTCGACGGTTGACCGAGCGAGATGATTGCGCTCCTCGACTTCGAGCGAGCCGGTGAGCTCATGACCTTCGAGGTCGGGCTCGATGTCGGCGACCACGATCGGGTAGGCGCGCCGCAGACCGTCGAGTGCCGCGTCCACAGCGCGCGGCCGCAGCGCGGCCCATTCGTGATGGCGCCGGAGCCCAAGGAGAAGGTGATATCCGCGACCCACGACGTCGTAGACGAGGTCCCGATGTTCGTCGGGAGACAGATGTCCGACGCGATGGCCCTCGACGAGTTCGGGGAGGCCGGGAACGATGTCGGGAGTGCCGTGCAACATGGCCTGATCGGCCCAAAGGCAAAGATCGGCCAGAAGCACTTCGCCCATAGCGCGGCGGGCGGCCAGGCCTTGTGCGATGGCCATCGCGATCGTCGACGCGCCGGTGCCACCCGGCCCGGTCACCGCCACGAGATGCCCAGCTACGCCGTCGTCGTCCGGCGCGACGTCGGCCGTGGCGGCATCGGTTCGATGGATGGGATGCGCCACTTGGCCGAGGACGCCGACGAGCTCGTCACGACTGAAGCCCGATGGCAGTGCAGCATCCGCGCCGAGTACGCGCCAATCGCGGCCGGGGCGGGGCGGCCCCACGAAGAGCACCGCGCATCCGCAGTCGTGCGCGCGATCGACGAGATGTCGATCGACGCCGAGGCGATCGACATCGACGACGAGCGCCGAGAACGGCCGGTCTCCGGCCAGACGGGCGAGGGCCTCCTCGACGCTCACGCAGGCAACCAGCTCGACTGCAAGTGCACCGGCGGTGGCCCAGCGCTGGAGCTCGCGGAACCACACGGAGCGAGCGTGCGGCAGGGCGAGCACGACAAAGCGTTCGTTCACGGAGCCGGCTCGGCCGCGCATGTGGAGGCGCCCTGCACAGGCGAGCTCCCCCTAGTGAGTGTTACTTCGCCCGTGCGTTGCGCGTGCACCACAGCGATGACTTCGTCGTCTGTGGCCAGCGAGAGACGGACGAGCTGGTTGCCCGACGTGACGACCTGGGACGCCTTCGAGATTCCCTGCACCACCGCGGTGGCCGCGAGGACTGAGGTGCAACCCTCCTGCGTGGCGAGCACGCTCACGACATCACCGGTGAGCAGATCGGAAGCGAGCGCGCGCTCAGGCGGCAGCGACAGAGCGACTTCGTGGACGGGCACCGTGCCCGCGGCCGGTTGCAGCGCGCTCGCCTGTACGAGGTCGCCGGGGCTGAGACGGGCGGCCACGATGCGGCCGGCGATGGCTGCGGGGTCGCGAAACGTCGCCGCGCTAAGGCCTGAACCGAGTTCCGCGGGCACCACCGCGAGGTCGCTTGCGCGAAGTCGTGTGCCCGCCGCCAACGCGTGAGCGGCCACGACGACATCGGGCGGTCGGTGATGACGCTCTCCGGTGGCCAGCACGTACGCGCCCACCATCGCCACCGCGACGAGCAGGGCTCCGGCGACGGCCCGTCCGCTCGGCACCACGCGGCGACCGGCGACGACCAAGCGCGGCCCCGCGCCGGTGGCGGCATGCTGCGCCGCCGTCACGCGCTCGCCGGGCGCGTCGGGAACGCGCGGTTGCCCGTGCTCCGCCTTCTGCCGTACGTACTGTCCGCCTTTGGTCCGCCCATCCGCCAGGAGGAGGGTGGATGGACATTACTCAGCTCCCACGGCATTTCACAAGAAATATTGAACGTGCATTAAATAGCGCACCCATCGACGCCTTGCGACCCCCCGTGGTCGGCAGGAGATATCGAATCTCAGCCGAAACGGTAGAACAGCACTAAACAACACGAATATCCACCAGTCGGCGCCGTTGGCTGCCTACACTCCGAGTTCATGAGCACCACTGCCCCCGAGATCACGTGGTTGAGCACCGCGGAAGCGGCCGCTCGTCTTGGCATCACCCCCCGCACGCTGTACCGATTCATCGACGAAGGGCTGCTGCCCGCGTACCGCTTCGGGCGGGTGATCCGTCTTCAGCAAACCGAGGTCGATGAGTTCATCATCCGCAGTCGCATCGCCCCCGGCTCGCTCGAGCACCTCTATCCCGAGGTGGCCAGCAGCACTTCCGAGACCGATTGAAGCCGTACGTGCACGGTGGTGGCGCGGCCGCCGAGGCGCAACGTCACCACGTCGACACCGACCGCCAGCAGTTCGCCTCGGAGCGGATCGCTATCACCGTCGAGGCTGAGTGCGACGATCGGTCGGTCACCGACGAGAGCGGCGAGCCACGTGCCGAGCGCGGGTCCACCGATCGGGCGGCGGTCGCCGGTCGGTCCTTCCGTGGAACCTCCATCGCGGCGTACCGCGCCCATCCGGTCGAACGGCACGGCCACGCGCGCCGATGCCGTCTCGATCACCACCAGGGCCTCGCTCACGAGGGTGAGCCGGCCGCGATGCGAACGTCCCGCCCGGGTGCGAACTACAACCTCCTCACCGCGTTCGGCGAGATCGACGAGCACACCCGCGAACGTGGCCTCCTCGGCCGCCTGTCGGGCCAGCCAACGCGAGCGACTCTTTCCGGCGATGGCGGCGTCGGCGCGCTGCTCGGCCGCCCACGCGTCGGCGTCATCGCTCATGGGGTCAAGCTAGCCCTATGAGCCATTTCCAGCTCACGGTTCCCGCGAACCACCTCATGGCTGCACTCGTCGGCACACGCGATGAGCATCTGCGCGCCGTCGAGAGCGCGTTCCCCGACGCCGACATCCTGGTGCGGGGCAACGAGATCACAGTCACCGGCGACGACGCCGAGCGGGTGGGCAAACTGTTCGAAGAGCTCGTGGCCCTGCTGCAGCACGGGCACCGCATCGACGAGGTCGGCCTCCTCCGCACGATTGACATGGTGCGAGCCGACGAACGCCCGAGCGAGGTGCTCACGCACGAGATCCTCCGCGCCGCCAAGGGTCGATCGGTGCGCCCCAAGACGAGCGGGCAGAAGCGCTACGTCGACGCCATCCGCGCCAACGTCATCACGTTCGCGCTCGGGCCCGCGGGCACCGGCAAGAGCTGGCTCGCCGTGGCCATGGGCGTGCAGGCGCTCCAAGCGAAACAGGTGCAGCGCATCATCCTCACCCGGCCGGCCGTCGAGGCGGGGGAGCGGCTCGGCTTCCTGCCCGGCGACATGATGGCCAAGGTCGACCCCTACCTGCGCCCGCTCTACGACGCGCTGTACGACATGATCGAACCCGAGGGCGTGCAGAAACTCCTCGAGCGCCAGTTGGTGGAAGTGGCGCCGCTCGCGTTCATGCGCGGTCGCACGCTCAACAGCTCCTTCATCATCTTGGACGAGGCCCAGAACACGTCACCCGAGCAGATGAAGATGTTCCTCACGCGCATCGGCTTCGGCTCGAAGGTGGTGGTCACCGGCGACACCACCCAGGTCGATGTGCCGGGTGGTCGCAGCGGTCTCGTCGATCTCGAGCACATGCTCCGCGGCATCGACGGGCTGTCGTTCATCCACCTCACCGGGGCCGACGTCGTGCGCCACCGCATCGTCGCCGACATCGTCGCCGCGTATGGACGCGCCGACGAAGAGCGCTCCAACCGCTAGTCGTGATGAGCCCTCGATGATCGACCGACCAGCCATCGGGCAGCCGCGCCGCGTCGGAGGCGACGGCGATCCGATCGTGTTCGCGGCCGACGAGCAGGCCGACGTCAAACTCGACATCCGGCAATGGGTGGCTCTCACCTATGCCGTTCTGGCCGACGAGGGAGTACGCGGCCACTGCGAGCTGTCGCTCCTGTTCATCGACATCTCCGAGATGACGCGCCTCAACAGCGAGTTCATGGACGTGGACGGGGCCACCGACGTGCTCGCCTTCCCGATCGATGCGCCGGAAGCCGGGTTCGGGCCGGTGCCGCCGCGTTCGGGTCCCGACCGCGCGCCGCCCGACCCCGCCGACGAGCCGCTGCTGCTCGGCGACGTCGTGATCTGCCCGGCGGTGGCCGCCGCGAATGCGCCCACCCACGCGGGCTCTGTAGACGACGAGCTCGCCCTCCTCGTGGTCCACGGCATCCTGCACGTGTTGGGCTACGACCACGCCGATCCGGAGCAGACGGAGCGCATGCGCGCCCGCGAACGCGAACTGCTCGAAGCCCACCACTGGAAGGGGCCGGCGCCCACAGGCTTCCGCCAGCAGCAGGACTGACCCGATGACCCAACCCGTTCTCGTCGCGGCGCTGAACTCCACCGATCTGCTCGCGCTGGCGGTCGTGCTCGTGCTGCTCACGGTGTCGAGCTTCCTGGCCCTCGCCGAGACCGGGCTCACTCGCGTGAGCCGGGCGAGGGCGGCCGCGTTCGCGGAGGAATGGGGGCGCAAGGGACGCACGATCGCTCGTCTCGTCAGCAAGCCGGAGCGCTTTCTCAATCCGCTGCTGCTCGTCGTGCTCATCTGCCAAACGACCGCCGCCTTCCTCTCGGCCCTCGTGGCCGACCGTGTCGCCGGCGCCACCGGTGTGTTCATCGCCCTCGCCGCCAACGTTGTGGTCGTCTTCGTGCTCGTCCAGGCGATTCCAAAGACGTGGGCCGTGCAAAACCCCGATCGCGCCGCCCTGCTCGTCGCCCGGCCCGTCGCCGCGCTGGCCGCGTTTCCTCCACTGCGCCTCATCAACCGCGCCCTCATGGGCCTCTCGCGCCGGCTCGTCAAGGGTGCCGGTCCTCAAGCGGAGCCATTCGTGTCGGAAGAGGAGCTACTGGCGCTGGCCGACGTCGCCCTCGAAGACAAGGTCATCGAACACGAGGAGCGCGAGCTCATCGGCTCGATCATCGAGTTCGGCGACACGATCGCCCGCGAGGTGATGGTGCCGCGTCCCGACATGGTCACCGTCGGCATCGGGGCAACAGTTACGAGCGCGCTCGATAAGGCCATCGCGCACGGCTACAGCCGCCTGCCCGTGATCGGCGAGAGCCTCGACGACGTACTCGGCATCGTGTACGCCAAGGACTTGATGCGCGCCGAGCGCGAAGGGCGCGGGCAGGCTCCGATCGGCGATCTCGTGCGTCCCGCCCAATTCGTACCGGAGACCAAGCAGGTGGCCCGGCTGATGCGCGAGATGCAGGCCGGGAAGTTCCACATGGCGATCCTCGTCGACGAGTACGGCGGCATCGCCGGTCTGGTGACGCTCGAGGACTGCCTCGAAGAGTTGGTCGGCGACATCGTCGACGAATACGACGCCGAGAGGCCAGAGGTCGAGGTCCTCGACGACGGCGAGTACCGGCTCGACGGCGGCATCGCCATCGATGAGGTGAACGAGCTGCTCGGCACGCACGTTCCCGATGAGGATTGGGACACCGTTGGCGGCTTCGTATTTGGAACGCTCGGCCACGTGCCGGCCGAAGGCGAGAAGGTCGACTGGGAGGGTTGGTCCTTCATCGCCGAGAAGGTCGACGGCCGGCGTATCGCGAGCGTTTGGACCGTGCCCATCTCTGGTTGGGTGCCGCCGCCATCGGATGACGACGGCGACGGCGACGACAATGCCTGACGAAGCATCCTTTCGCTCGGGGTTCGCGACGCTGATCGGACGCCCCAACGTCGGCAAGTCGACACTGCTGAATGCCATCTTGGGTGAGAAGGTCTCGATCGTCTCCGACAAGGCTCAGACCACGCGGATGCCGGTGCGCGGCGTCCTCAACCGGCCCGGTGCCCAGCTGGTGTTCGTCGACACGCCGGGGATCCACAAACCCGTCTCGGCGTTGGGCGAGAGACTCAACCAGCACGCCAAGGTGTCGATCGGTGATGTCGATGTCGTGTGCTTCGTGGTCGACGCCGGCAAGCCGTTCGGGCGCGGCGACCTTTACGTGGCCGACCGGCTTTCCCGCGACTCCATATGCGTCATTAACAAGATCGACGCCGTCCCCAAGGGCACTGTCCTCAAGCAGTTGCAGAAGGCCGGCGAGCTCGACCTATCGGCCTATTTCCCGTTGTCGGCCGTCACCGGCGAAGGCGTCGAAGCATTCGTCGAGCACTTATTGGCCCGCCTTCCCGAAGGCCCCGCCTACTACCCCGACGACATGGTGAGCGATCTCGACGACGCGGCGTGGGTGGCCGAGCTCGTCCGCGAACAGCTGTTCATGCTCACCCGCGAAGAGCTGCCCTACTCGATCGCGACACAGGTCACCGAAATCGAATGGCCCCGAATCCGCTGTGAGATCATCGTCGAGCGGGCCTCACAAAAGGGCATGGTGATCGGGCGGGGGGGAGCGTTGCTGAAACAAGTTGGCATCGCTGTGCGCGAGCAGCTTCGCGAGGGAGCGTTCCTCGAGCTTTTTGTCCGCATCGATCCGGAGTGGCAGCACAAACCGGCGGCCGTACGCCGGCTCGGCTACTGAAGTGCGCCGCGTACCGCTCGTGGTGGTTGGGCTTCTGGCCCTGGCCTCGTGCGGTTCCGATGGTCATGACACGTCGCCCGCGTCGACGACTCCGAACACGTTGTTGGTCGTCAGCGGCACTGACCCTGCGGGCACCACCGCCGCCGCGCCCACGACGACCGCGCCCGCAACGACCGTTCGCGTTACCGCGCCGCCCACCACCGCTGAGTCCGCGGCGACCACAACGTCTTCTCCCTACCTCGCCTACCGCGGCGCGGACTGGATCGAAGCCGAGAACGCGCGCACGGGCACTGATGCGTGGAAGATCGTGCCGAAGCAACTCTTCGTGCCGGACAGCATCGACGGGTACGCCAACACCACGAGCGCGCTGATCGGCGATACGGTCAGCCTCCACGTCGCGAGCCTCGCCTCGACCACGTTCACCGTCGAGGCGTACCGGATGGGTTTCTACGGCGGCCTTCAGGGGCGCCTGGTGTGGACGTCGGAGCCAACCACGACCGCACCACCTTCCGACCCGGCGATTGATCCCGTGACGCACATGGCGGAAGCCGACTGGCCGGTGTCGCTGCGCGTGCCCATCACATCCGAATGGCCGCCCGGCACCTATCTGCTCAAGCTGGTGTCGGCCATTGGCGCCGAGTCCTACGTGCCGCTCACGATCCGTGACGACGACAGCAGCGCCGACCTCGTCGCCATCGATGCGGTCACCACGTGGCAGGCCTACAACGACTGGGGCTCGTGCAGCCTCTACCAGTGCCTCATGGACGATGAGACTCCGCGGTCCACCGTGGTGAGCTTCGACCGACCGATCTTCGGCTTCTTCGGGCACGGAGCGGCCGACTACCTCGACCACGAGTTGCCGCTGATCTCGCTCGCCGAGGAGCGCGGCCTCGACATCACCTACATCACCGATATCGATCTCGACCAACGGCCGGGGCTGGTGCTCCATCATCGGGCGGTGCTGTCGCTGGGACACGATGAGTACTACTCGACCGCGATGTACGACGCGCTCGAATCGGCGCGCGACCGCGGTGTCAACCTCGCGTTCCTTGGTGCGAACGCGGTGTACCGACGGATTCGTCTCGAGCCAGGGGCCGACGGCACTCCAGCCCGTCGCATGGTCAACTACCGCTCGGTCAAAGACCCCGCCACGAAGTCAGATCCGAAGGACGCCACGGTCGACTGGCGCGATGCACCACTGCTGCGCCCCGAGATCACGTTGATCGGGATCATGTACGAGTGCGCGGCGAGCGGAAGCATGACGATCGTCGATCCCGAGAACTGGGTGTTCGCGGGCACGCATGTACGCAAGGGCGCGGTGATGCGGGGCCTTATCGGCAGCGAGTACGACCGCGTGTACCCGGGTCGGGGCGCTCCGAAGAATCTCGAGGTGCTCTCACACTCCTTCATCCCTTGCCGGGGGCGGCCGAGCTACGCAAACAGCTCCTACTACTCGGCCCCGAGCGGCGCGGGTGTGTTCGCGACGGGCACGATCAAGTGGGTGTGCGCGATAGATGCGACGTGCACGAAGGCACCAGTGCCCGCATTCGTACGGCAGGTGACGATC
The DNA here is from genome assembly GCA_040002995.1 of Acidimicrobiales bacterium. GTDB lineage: Bacteria > Actinomycetota > Acidimicrobiia > Acidimicrobiales > Ilumatobacteraceae > JBDUDK01. Next base: position 34,749 of record JBDUDK010000109.1, read on the forward strand.
AACGTGCTCGAGGCGTTCGCCGCCGGGCCGGCCGGCAGCGCTCATCCCTCGAAACCCAATCCGAGGGTGATCGTCCGTCCACCGACGCCCACAACGATTCCCGGAGCGAGCACGACCACGACCACCCGGCCGGCCTAGACGCGCCGACCGTTAGCGGCCGGTCGCCCTCCTCGATGCGTCCGTGAATCGGTGGCGACGCCTAAGAATGAGTTAAACAGCACAGAAACACGCTG
>JBDUDK010000143.1:0-34545 GCA_040002995.1 Acidimicrobiales bacterium
CGAGTTCTTGTTGCGCAACGTCGTGTACGCCGACGACGCGTTCGCCACGGGTGCGATGCCGGCTGACGCCTTTGAGAGGGCGGCGGAAGCGGCGGCCTCGGTGCGTCCCGGTAGCGGACGGGTGCTGTTCCTGCCGTGGCTTGTCGGTTCGATGGCGCCCGGCCGTGACGGCAACGTGCGTGGTGGATTCGTCAACTTGACGCTCACCACCAGCCGAGCCCAGCTGACACGAGCCGTGCTGGAGGGGGTCGCCATGAACTTCGGATGGCTGCTGCCCTACGTGGCCGGCTTCGCTGGTACCCAGTTCCGCGAGGTCCGGTTCGGCGGTGGGGGAGCCGCGTGCGATCTTTGGGCCGAGATCATGGCCGACGCACTAGGGGTCACCGTGCACCAGCTCGCCGAACCGCAGACCACGAACGCCAGGGGCGCGGCGTTCCTCGCGCTCGAACGCCTCGGTCACATCAAGCTCACCGACATCGCGTCGCTCCTACGCGTGCACCGCACCTATGAACCCGTACCCGAGCGCGTCAAGCTCTACGCCGAGCTCGGCGCGCGGTTCATCGAATTTCATGAACGCACCCGTCCGTTCTACGCCGCCCTCAATTCCCGATAACCGCCTCTCACAGGAGCACCACCCCATGAGCGAAGAACCCACCCCGCGACCGGACCGCACCCGTGGGTTGCACCCCTACGCCGAGCGGTACCCGGTGCACGATCGCCTGCCCGAAGAGGGCATGGGGCGTGACGAGATTCTTCGGGAGCTTAGGGAGATGGCCGAACAGGAAGACCGCCGCTACCACGAGGGGAAGGTCAGCGGCTCGATCTACTCGGGCGACGAGAAGCACTACGCGTTTCTCACGGAGGCATTCGGCCTATTCGCTCACGCGAACGTGCTGCAACGCGACATGTATCCGAGTGCGACGAAGTTCGAGGCGGAGATCGTCGCCATGACGGCTTCGATGCTCCACGGCGACGACCAGACCGTCGGCGTGGTGACGTCGGGGGGCACCGAGAGCCTGATGAACCCGATGCTCGTGTACCGCGAATGGGGTCGCGACACTCGGAACATCACCGAGCCCGAAGTGATCATGCCCGTCACCGCCCACCCTGCCCTCGACAAGGGAGCCCACTACTTCGGGATCCGCATCATCCACGCACCCGTCACCGGCGACTACACCGTCGACCTCGACTTCGTACGCGAGCACATCGGTCCGAACACCGTCGCACTCGTCGGCTCGGCCGGTACTTACCCACACGGCCTGGTCGACCCGATCGCCTCACTCGCCGATCTCGCGCTCGAACATGGCGTGGGACTTCATGTCGACGGCTGCCTCGGCGGCTTCGTACTCCCGTGGGGTGAAGAACTCGGCTACCCCGTGCCGGTGTTCGATCTGCGCATCCCCGGTGTGACGTCGATCTCGGCCGACACCCACAAGTACGGCTTCGCCCTGAAGGGGAGCTCCGTCCTCTTGTACCGGCCCCCGGAACTGCGCCGCTACCAGTACTTCATGCATACGACCTGGCCGGGAGGCATGTATTCGTCGCCGGGCATGAGCGGGAGCCGGTCGGGAGGGATCATCGCGGCCACGTGGGCGTCGATGGTGTCTCTCGGCCGCGACGGCTATCTCCGCATCGCCCGCGACCTGTTCGCCACCGCCGACAAGATCAAGGCCGCGGTGCGCGCATTGCCCGAACTACGGGTCATGGGCGAGCCGTTCTTCAACGTGGCGTTCAACTCCGAGGTGGTCGACATCTTCCACGTGAACGACCACCTTGCCTCGAAGGGTTGGCGCATGAACGGCCTGCAACGCCCGCCCGCGCTCCACTTCTGCGTCACCCGCCCCAACACGCAGGCGGGGGTGGCCGAGGCGTTCGCGGCCGATCTGTGCGACGCCGTCGAGTACGCCAAGAACCCGCCGCGGCCCATGCCCCGTAGTGGAGCGATGTACGGCGCTGGGGGCACGGAGCCGCCGCGCGAAAAGATCGTTTCCGGACTCCTCTCCTACCTCGATGCCGTGCATGAAGTCGGCCCAGGGGTCGCGACGTGACACCGGAGGAGTTCCGGGCCAACGGCCACCTTCTCGTCGACTGGATCGCCCGCTACCTCGACGAGGTAGGTAACTACCCCGTGCTCAGCCAGGTACAACCGGGTGATATTCGCGCCAAGCTCCCGACCTCGCCGCCCTCGTCGCCCGAGCCGTTCACCGCCGTGCTCGACGACATCGACGGCGTGATCATGCCGGGCATCACCCACTGGCAGTCCCCGAACTTCTTCGCCTACTTTCCCGCGAACAGGTCGCCGGTGTCGATCCTGGGCGAGCTTTTGTCGGCCGGTCTCGGCGTGCAGGGGATGAGCTGGGCGACGAGCCCGTCGGCGACGGAGCTCGAGACGCACGTCCTCGATTGGATGGTCGAGTTGCTCGATCTGCCCGCGGTCTTTGTGGGCAATGGTGTGATCCAGGATTCGGCGTCAAGCGCGACATTGTGCGCCATCCTCGCCGCGCGAGACCGCGCGCGAGCCGCGGGCGCATCGATCGAAACCCTCGTTGGTTACGCGTCGAGTCAGGCGCACTCCTCGATCGAGAAGGGCCTTCGCATCGGGGGAATACCCGCCGACCGGTTCCGGAAGGTCGACATCGACGATGCGTTCGCCATGCGTCCCGAAGCGCTGGCCGCCGCCATCGCCGCGGACCGGGCCGACGGCCTCGTGCCTTTCTTCGTGTGCGCCGCGGCGGGCGCCACGTCGACCTTGGCGTTCGATCCCGTAGCCGAGATCGCGGCGATCACGAAGGCCGCGACCGAAGCCGGGGGCATCTGGCTGCATGTTGATGCCGCAATGAGCGGCATCGCCGCCCTGTGTCCCGAATTTCGGTGGGTGAACAATGGAGTCGAGCACGCCGACAGCTACTGCACCAACGCGCACAAGTGGATGGGGGTGAACTTCGACTGCACGTTGTTCTACGTCGCCGATCGCGGGCCGCTCCTCGACGCACTATCGATCCTGCCACCGTTTCTTAGAACGGCCCAGACCGGTTCGGTGATCGACTATCGCGACTGGCAGGTTCCGCTCGGGCGCCGCTTCCGGGCGTTGAAGCTCTGGTTCGTGCTGCGGTGCGACGGCGTTGAAGCGATCGCCGCCATGGTGCGCGATCACATCGCGTGGACCGAGGAACTCTCCGCGGCCATGGCGGGCGACGACCGGTTCGAGATTGTCGCGCCCGTCGCGCTGAGCCTGCTCGTATTTCGGCTACGCGGCGGCGACGAGGCCACGGCCGCGCTCATCGGCGCCGTCAAAGCGAGTGGACGCGCCGACCTCACGCAGACCATCGCCGGCGGAAAGCTCGCAGTACGGGTGAGTATCGGTAGCCGCCTTACCGAGCGCCGGCACGTGCAGGCGTTGTGGGAGCTGCTCCAGGAATTCGCGGGCTAGATGGAGTGCGCAGCCGACCCGCCTGTGGTTGCCACCGTCACGCGGTCGGGCGTGGTCGAGAGCACCCATCGGGGCATCGTGGCTGGGCTCGACACGAACGGCGGGAGAACAATCGCCATCGGTCCCGTCGAGCAGCCGGTCTTCGGTCGCAGCTCGAACAAGCCGTTGCAAGCGGTAGCCATGGTGCGCGCGGGGCTCGGTGTGCGCGGCGAACTCCTGGCGCTGGTGGCCGCGAGCCATTCCGGTGAGCCGTTCCACATAAAGGGAGTACGCCGCCTTTTGGAGATCGCGGGCCTCGATGAGGATTCGCTCGGCTGTCCAGTGGCACCGCCGCTTGGCCCAGCGGCGCGCGATGCATTGTTGCGGGCCGGCGAGGAGCCGGGCCGGGTCCACATGAACTGCTCGGGCAAGCACGCCGGCATGCTCATCACCTGCGTCGTCAACGGCTGGCCTACCGAGAGTTACCTCGACGCCGACCATCCGCTTCAGCGGCACATCACCGACACCATCGGAACCCTCGCAGGCGAAGCAATCACCAGCGTCGGCATCGACGGTTGCGGAGCACCGGTGCACGCGCTGTCGATGCACGCGCTCGCGCGCGCCTTCCGTGTCGTCGCGACAGCCGGAGGCGACACGCCGGAGGGAGCGGTCGCGGCCGCCATACGTGGACATCCCTCGTGGGTCGGCGGCAGAGGGCGCGACGTCACACGCCTCCTCGAGGTACTACCCGGCCTCGTTGCCAAGGACGGGGCGGAAGGCGTCTACGCCGCGGCCACCGCCGATGGGAGGGCCGTCGCATTGAAGATCGTCGACGGATCGGCACGGGCACGCGTGCCCGTTCTGCTCGCCGCGCTAGGGGCGCTCGGCGTCGACGTGCCCGCGGTCGGCGCGGTTGCCGACGTGACGGTGTTGGGTGGCGGCCGGCCGGTCGGTGCGGTTGAGGCTGAGCCGATGCCACCCTCACAATCTTTTGGCTCATAAGCTCCGGAGTTGGTGCCCAGACTCACCGCGATGGACGAGCTGTTCGTCCACCAGATCCCCGAACCTCTGCCGAACGTGGTGACGCATCACCCGTTCTGGCGCGAGAGCCTCTTCTTCGTCGTGCATCCGCGAGACGGGCTCGGCGATGTGGTGATCCTGACGCTGGCCCATTTTCCGGCGCGTGGCGAGATGGACTCGTTGCAGCTCGGCCGGGTGGGCGGCGTCTCTACGGTCGCTCGTCACGCCCGGCCGTACGACGGCGATCCCCACACGATGGCGGTGGGACCCGTCACGATCGACATCGTCGAGCCCTTTCGAACCGTGCATCTACGCGTGGTCGAGGACGGAGCTTCGCCGGTCGCGCTCGACCTCACCTTCACAGCGCGTACGCGCGAACACGCACTCCGCCGGGGCACGATGAAGGCGGGCCACGAGATCGTCTGGGACCAGAGCCACATGATTCAGTCCGGCACGTACGACGGCTGGTACCAGTATGACGGTGTCACCTATCCCGTCAACCGGTGGTGGGGCCAGCGCGATCATTCGTGGGGCATCCGCGATCATGCGCGCTGTCCCTTGTGGATGTGGCTGGCGATCCAGCTTCCCGAGGGCATGCTCGCGGTGTGGCACTGGGAACTGGCGAACGGCGCGCCGATCTATACGGATGGTTGTTTCGCTCCGGCCGGCGGAGGCGATCCAATTGCCGTGATCGAATTCCGGCACGATCTGACCTGGCGCGATGGCGACGGCCGGCCGGTTTCCTACGGGCGCGACGGTGAGTCAGTTGTCGGGTTGGCCGGAGACGTCACGCTCGTGCTGGCCGACGGCAGCGCGATCGAGATCGAGGCCGAGGGGCGCTGGGCCCAGCGCTACGGCGCGGTTGGTGGTGGGCTCAGCGAGATGAAAGTGCGTAGGGACGACGGTTCGGAAGGCACGGCGATTTACGAGATCACCGGCGCTCATCACCATCACTATTTCCCAGTACCGCGCGCCGACCGGCTCCCTCCCGACGGCTGAGAGCGGTGCGGATTCGTCCGACATCGCGGTCCGACCAGGTCATTCGCGCCGTCCTTGCCCAAGTTTCAGTCTCGTAGCTACATCCCGTGGTCCGGGGGGCCGATGAATTCCCCATGATCGACCAACGCGGCGCGGCCGGCTCCCCGGCTGACGTCGCCGGTGCGAGTCCACCGGGCAGCCAGCGTCATGTCGGTGAGTGGATTGCCGCTGGCGTCGTGCTCATGGCCGGGGTCGGGGTCGCCACGTTGCTCTTGATCCACACTAGCGACGCGAACAGCGGCGCGCCGGCCAACTCGCTCCCACCGCTCGTGTCGATCGCGCCCACTCTGCCCAAGACCGCCAGTACGGCAACGACCGTCGCCGAGAGCGCCGTGAGCGCCAGCGCGCCGGCGGCCGCAACCACCGCCGCGCCCGCGTCGACCGGGTCTACTCCGGCTCCGCCCGTTGCCACGACCGCACCGGTTCGGTACGCGGTATTCGACCACGGGAAGGTGTACCTGCGCGGGATGGTTCCGACCGTCGCCGTGGCGCAGGAGCTCATCGACAAGGCCGGCAAGGTCGTCGGGCCGGACAACGTCATCAACGAGTACACCATCGACGCGTCGGCGCCGCTCCCGAAGAGCGCGCCCCTGTACGTCGCCGACACCGTCCTGTTCGACACCGGTAGCGCCAAAGTTCGGCCCGAGTTTGCGGGCCTGCTCGACCTCGGTGTGGTACTGCTAACACAAAACCCTCAGGTGACGGTGACGATCATCGGGCACACCGACAGCGTCGGCGACGAGCAGATGAACCTCACCCTGTCGCAACATCGCGTCGACGCCGCCCTCGCCTATCTGCAGGCCAAGGGAATCGATACCCCGACGCGGGTGACCGGCATCGCGAAGGGTGAAGCGGAGCCGGTGGGCGACAACGCCACGGCAGAGGGGCGTCGCCTCAACCGTCGTGTCGAGTTCATCATCCAGGGTCTGCTCGACTGAGTAGCTTCGCTCGTTTGTGGAGAACCTGTCGCGATTCGGGAGGCCGTTCGTCGTCGGAGTCGCGGGCGGTACCGGCTCGGGCAAGACCACCGTCGCGGAACGCCTCGCGGACTTGGTCGGGCCGGAGTCGCTCAGCCTCGTGAAACTCGACGCGTACTACCGCGACCGTGCCGCGCTGCCGTTCGCAGAACGGGTGACGATCGACTACGACCACCCCGACGCGTTCGACTGGCCCTTGCTTCTCGAACATGTTCGGGCGCTGTGCGCCGGCTACGCGATCGACACCCCGGTCTACGACTTCGCTCAGCACGTACGCGCGCCAGAGGTCGTTCGGGTCGAACCGGCGGGCATCGTGGTGGTCGAAGGCATCCTGACGCTCTATGAAGCCGAGCTGCGCTCCTTGTTCGACCTCAAGGTGTTCGTCGACACCGACGCCGACGTCCGCTTCATTCGTCGGCTGCAGCGAGACGTCGCCGAGCGGGGCCGCACCATCGAAAGCGTAATCGCGCAATACCTGTCAACCGTGCGCCCCGGCCATCTGCAGTTCATCGAACCCTCCAAGCGCTACGCCGATGTCATCGTGCCCCACGGCGGCATGAACGAGCCGGCACTCGATGTCCTGCTCGCAAGGGTCCGCGAACTCCTCTGACGCGGCGCGTCTCGACTACCCTCGCCCGGATTCGAGCCCAGCACACTGCCACGGTCGTCGCACGTGTTCCCGAGTCGCTGCGGTCGCTCGAGGCCATAGCGTCTGACCTCGCTCGACTGCATGATCGCCGCGTGCGCGATCTGTTTCGGGCGCTCGATGCCGACGCCATTGACCTCGACGGAGTCGATCCTCTAGGGGTCTTGGCGAGGGTGCCTCAGAGCCGCCTCGATGAGCTCGCGGCCGACGGCGTTTTCGTCGCACGTGCTCGTGGGCTGCTTGACGAGTTGACCGCGGAGGCGACCGAGCCACGGTGGTTCGCTCGACGCGGACCGAGCGCGCTCGGCACCGTCGCATACCTCTCGCCGGAGTTCGGTATTGCCGCGTCGTTGCCTCAATATTCCGGTGGTCTGGGCGTGTTGGCCGGCGATCATCTGAAGGCGGCCAGCGATCTCGGGGTACCCCTCGTAGGAGTGGGCCTGTTCTATCGCCACGGCTACTTCCGTCAGTTTCTCGATCGGGCCGGTCGGCAGCACGAACGGTTCCCGCGGCTGCACCCCGCGGCGATGGCGCTCACGCCGCTTGACCATGTCGAGCTCACTGTCGAACTCGCGGGTGTCGACGTGCGTGTCCGCATCTGGTCGGCGACGGTGGGCACCGTGCCGCTCTACCTTCTCGACACGTTCGTCGAAGGTCCGACGGGTGAGGATGCGGGTCCTGACCAGCTCGTCACCGATCGGCTCTACGGCGGGGGCTCGGAGGAGCGCATCCGACAAGAACTCCTCCTCGGCGTCGGTGGTTTTCGGGCGCTCTACCAACTCGGCGTGCGGCCCGATGTCTTCCACCTGAACGAAGGTCATGCCGGCTTCCTGACGCTCGAGGCCATCCGGCGGGCGATGCGCGACGACGGGCTCGCATTTGCCGAAGCCGTCGAGGCGGTGCGTCCGTCCGTGCAGTTCACGACGCACACCCCTGTGCCCGCCGGCATCGACCGTTTTCCCCGCGACTTGATCGAGCGCTACCTCGGCAATTGGTGCAAGGAGTGTGGGCTCACGGTCGCGGAGTTGATGGCACTCGGCTCGGAGCCGGGGGGCGATTCCTCCATGTTCAACCTCGCGTCGATGAGCCTTCGTCTGGCTGGAGGGGCCAACGGCGTGTCGATGCTCCACGGCGCCGTCAGCCGGGCCATGTTTGCCGGCCTCTGGCCCGATGTGCCGACGGAGGAGGTGCCAATCGGATCTGTGACGAACGGTGTGCACGGACCCACGTGGGTGTCGTCGGAGCAGTCCGAGTTGCTGACGACCCATGTGGGCTCGGAATGGGCGCAGCTCGAACCGTCGGGCTGGGCGGGAGTTGTCGACATCCCCGTCAGCGAGTTGTGGCGGGTACGCCGGGCGCGGTGTGAGCGGCTGGTGGCCTACGTCAGGCGGCGAGCCCGGGCGGCGGCGCTGCGCCGCGGTGTCAGGGAGTCAGAGACGCTGTGGTGCGACCAACTACTCGACCCCGATGCTCTCACGATTGGCTTTGCCCGCCGCTTTGCCACCTACAAGCGGGCGACACTGCTCCTGCGTGATCCCGTGCGTCTCCGCGCGCTCTTGCTCGACGTGAACCGTCCAGTCCAGCTGGTGTTCGCGGGCAAGGCGCATCCAGCCGATGAGCCGGGGAAGGCGTACATACAGCAGGTCGCGACGTTTGCGGCCGATCCCGATGTCAGGGACCGCATCGTCTTCGTCGAGGACTACGACATCGACGCCGGCCGCATGTTGACGCAGGGAGTCGACCTGTGGCTCAACACGCCGCTGCGTCCGATGGAGGCGTGCGGCACCAGCGGCATGAAGGCCGCGCTCAACGGCGCGCTCAACGTCTCGGTACTCGACGGTTGGTGGGACGAGCTCTATCGCCCCGACCTCGGCTGGGCCATCCCCACCGACGACACCGCGAACGACGGCGACCGGCGGGACGCCCGCGAAGCCGACTGGCTCTTCGATCTCCTCGAGGGGGAAATCGTTCCCCTGTTCTATGAGCGCGAAGCCGACGGCATGGCCCATGGTTGGCTCCGGCGCGTAAAGCAATCCCTCGCGGTGCTCGGCCCCCAGGTGGGCGCGACACGAATGGTGCGCGATTACGTCGAGACGTACTACGAACCGGCGGCGGCGCGGGCGAAGGCCCGCCGGGCGAACGGCGATGCGAGCGCGCGCGAGCTGGCGGCGTGGCGGCAGCGTGTCACCGGGGCGTGGGATCAGCTGGCTATCGCCGCGGTGCACTGGCCCCAAGGTGACCTTCGCCTGGGCGCGCCGGTCGAGGTCGGGGTGAGCGTTCGACTGGGCTCACTCGAGCCTGACGACATCGCGGTGCAACTCGTGGCGGGTCCGGTCGAGCAGGACGGTGAGCTCCGCGCGCCGTCGGTGCTCGAGCTGCGGCCACAGGGCGAACCCGACGGCGACGGCAACCGCCACTTCACCGGGAGCGTGGTCGGCGAGCAGGCGGGCAGCATCGGACTGGCGGTCCGCATCGTTCCCCACCACCGCGATCTCACGGCCTGGACTGATCTTGGTTTGGTGCGCTGGGCACCCGACGAGCGTCGCCGCTGATCATCCGACCCGCGCGTACGCGACGAGCGCGAGCGGAGGGAGCGCGGCAGGGGCCGACCAGCGCTGCTTGTGCCACGCCTGCTCTTCCGCGTCGAGCGTGTCGGGTACAGGGAAGCCGCTGCCTCCGAAGTTCGGATCGTCGCTGTTGGCGATGAGCTCCCACCGACCGGAGTGGGGGAGCCCGACCCGGTAAGGCGAACGCGGTACGGGCGTGAAGTTCGCCAGCACGACGACATCGTTGTTTGCGTCGAACGCGTGCCGGGCGAACACGAGAACGCTCTGCGCGGCGTCGTCGCCGTCGATCCATGAGAAGCCGTTGCTGCCGTCGCCGTCGCGCTCGTGGAGCGCGGGCCGCGTGCGGTGCAGGCCGTTGAGATGGGTCACCCATCGGGCGATGCCGGCGTGGGCCTCCTCGTGGAGCAGGTGCCAGTCGAGGCTTGCATCGTGGTTCCACTCACGCCACTGACCGAACTCCCCACCCATGAAGAGCAACTTCTTGCCCGGCAATGCGTGCTGGTAGCCGTACAGCAGGCGGAGGTTGGCGCGGCGTTGCCACTCATCTCCGGTCATCTTCGCGAGCAGCGAACCTTTTCCGTGGACGACCTCGTCGTGCGAGAGAGCAAGAACGAAACGCTCGCTCGCCGCGTACACGGCACGGAACGTGAGCTCGCCGTGGTGCCACTGCCGGTGAACGGACTCGCGCCGGAAGTAGGTGAGCGTGTCGTGCATCCAGCCGAGGTCCCATTTCAGGTGGAAGCCGAGGCCACCCCATTCGGTGGGCGCGGTGACTCCCGGCCACGCGGTCGATTCCTCCGCGATCACGAGCGTGTCGGGGAAGCGCCGGCGGAGTTCGTCGTTGCAATGTCGGATGAACGAAAGCGCCTCGAGGTTCTCGCGTCCGCCCTCTACGTTGGGCACCCATTCTCCCGGGCCACGCGAGTAGTCGCGGTACAACATCGACGCCACGGCGTCGACGCGAAGACCGTCGGCGTGGAAACTGCGCACCCACCAGCACGCGCTCGAGATCAGAAAGGCGCGGACCTCGTGGCGGCCGTAGTTGAAGATGAGGCTGCCCCAATCGGGATGGCGGCCTTCGCGGGGGTCGGCGTGTTCGTAGAGGTGACTGCCGTCGAATCGTGCCAGCGCGAAGTTGTCGGCCGGGAAATGCGCCGGAACCCAGTCGAGAATGACCCCGATGTCTCGTTGATGCAGGTGGTCGACCAGGTAGCGGAGGTCGTCAGGGGCGCCGTAGCGCGCGGTGGGCGAGAAGAAGCCCGTGACCTGATAGCCCCACGAGCCATAGAAGGGGTGCTCCATCACCGGCAACAGCTCCACGTGGGTGAACCCGTGGGCGATGAGGTGGTCCGCGAGCATTGGCGCGATCTCGCGGTACGAGAGCCAGCGGTCGCCTTCGCCGGGAACGCGCCGCCACGAGCCGAGGTGAGCTTCGTAGATCGACAAGGGTGCGCTCGGCGCATGACGCTCGGCCCTACCGGCCATCCAATCACCATCGCCCCAGCGGTACTCGCTCACGTCGAGCACTGACGCGTGTCCCGGTCCGCCTTCGGTCGCGCGCGCGAGTGGATCGGCCCTATTCGTCATGCGACCGTCGGCACTCGTTACTCGCAATTTGTAGTGCTGGCCGGCGCGGGCGCCGGGAACGAAACCCTCCCACACGCCCGAACTCGCACGGCGTCCGAGCATGGTGCCGTGATCCCAACCCGAGGCGTCACCAATCACGGCGACCGTGCGCGCGTTGGGAGCCCACACCGAGAATGCGGCACCGGCGAGCCCGGCCCGGTCGATCTCGTGCGCACCGAACCGTTCGGGCAGGTCGCTGTGGTTGCCCTCGTTGAAGAGGTAGAGGTCGAGGTCGGTAGCCAGGATCGGTTCACCAGCAGAGGGCGAAGGCGATGCCGGACGCCGGCGCTTGCCGTCGAGATCGCGTAGCTCGGCGACCAGGCCCTCGTCGGTTTCGAGTTGCTCGAGCGTGCGGCGGGCGCGCCGGCACCAGTTCGTTCCGCCCACGGTGCCCGGGCGGTTTTGCGGTTCCTCTTCGAGCCAGAGGTCCTCGAGGTTCACCAGCACGACGTCGGCGTCGCTCCGCGCGAGCGCACCGAGAATCGCATGACGCGCCGCTCCCATCTTGATCGCGTCGCCGGCGACGGCCGGCTCCCGCTCGCGCCAGAACGCCGCGAACGGCGCCAGATCGTGGGTGTTCAGCGAGGCGACGGTTCGCGGTGGAGGCAGACGGCGTAACCCGTTGCCCCGCTCGGCCAGCTCCCATTGCGCCACAAAGAGTCCTCGGACATCGTGCTCCTCGAGGGCGTGGCGAACTTCTGCCGGAACGGTCCCGAGGTCTTCGCCCACGATGCCGGCGCCGTAGCTGTGCGACAAAAGCGAAAGAACCGCCCATAGCTCGTCGTGGGGGTAGCGAACGTAGACACCCTCGGTGGCCGCCGCGCCCGCGGGCACCCAGAACTGGCGATGGAGGCCCATCACGTGGTCGATGCGCAGGAGGCCGGCGACGGTCAGTTGGTGCTCGACGATGTCGGAAAAGAACTGGTGTCCATCGCACCGGCTGCGCTCCGGATGAAGGGGCGCGAGACCCCAGTCCTGGCCGCCGGCGAAAAAGGCGTCGGGGGGCGCGCCGAGGCTGACTCCGTCGAGAAAGAGATCACGATGTCGCCAGTGGTCGAAGCCGTCACGGTGCGACCCGAGCGGAAGGTCGAGATACAGCGCCTGCCCGCGCTGCGCGATATCGCGCGATAGCGAGGCCAGCTGGAGACTCATCGTCCATTGCGACCATTCATGCCAGCGCACAGCCGCGGCGTCGACGGCGTCGTCGGGGATGTTCGTGGTCCACGACTGTGGCCATGAACGCCAATCGACACCGTTGCGCTCACCCGCAGCTCGGAAGCGCGCGTAGTCGACGACGTGGGGTCGGTCGTTAAGCCAGTCGACCAGCGCCGTGGGGCGGGGTCCCGACACGAGCGGGGCGAGGGCGGCGCGCTTGGCACGAGCTACGGCGCGTATGTCGACGACGGCAGGATCGGCGGGGGGCAGGGGCGCCCGCCGCCCCAGCAGCGCGTCGGCATCGAGGTAGAGCTCGTTCCACATCCGCCGGCTCACGGGCGCGTACGGGCTCGGCTCGCATGGGTCGTCGAGAAAGGCGGCGAGCAGCGGCAGCGTCGACACGACCGCGGCTCCGAGAGATGCGAGCCATCCCGACAGCCCGCGCAGGTCGGCCACGTCGCCGACACCGCTGTCGCGGGCCGTGCGCAGAGCGTGCAGCGGTAGAAAGCCGCCCCACGCGCGACCTTCGATCGGGCCCGTGTGGCAATGGCGCGGCGCGCTCAACACGATGATGGTGGATTCGCCAATGCGCAGAACATGACGACCGGGCGGGAGATCGCCGGGAAGCGTCACGCGCTCCTGGCCGGTGGGTGCGCGCCACCTCCGGGTTGTTCCGTCGGCGAGCTCTAGTTCAATCCAGGCGTCGGTGGCGGCCGCGCGTTGCGGGGGAGCCGTGCCGTCCCACGCGACGATTACGGGGCTGGGCGCAGGCGCCACGGTTTCGCCGGGCTCCACCCCCATCGCCGCGAGCACCGCGGTCACGATGTCGGGGTCGGCGTTGTGGCGGACGCCGCCGTTGTCGGTATACGACAGCTCAATGCCGTGGGCCACGGCCGTGCGAGCCAGAGGCTCGTCCATCAGACCGAATCGGCTTGGAGGTTGCGTTCCTTCGCGACGACCACGACACCGCGGTCAGACAGCGTGAAGCGCTGCCGATCAGCATCGACGTCTTCGCCGATCGAATAGCGCGGGGGCACGATCACGTTCTTGTCGATGATGCAGCGATGGAGGCGCGCGCCGGCTTCGACACGCACGCCGGGGAACAGGATCGACTCTGTCACCACCGCTCCCGCGTCGATGTAGACATCGGGTCCGATGATCGAGCGTTCGACGAGCCCGCCCGACACGATGGAGCCGGCGCAGAGGAGGCTGTTGCTCACGCGTGCGGGACTGCCGTCGCCGCCGTTCGAGAGCTTCGCCGGCGGAAGGGGCAGCTGGATGCTGTAGATCGGCCATTGCGGGTTGTAGAGGCTGAACAGCGGGACCGGCGCAATGAGGTCCATGTTCGCCTCGTAGTACGCGTCGAGCGAACCGACGTCGCGCCAGTAACCCCGCTCGGGCTCGACGAGTCCTGGGATGTCATTGCCCGAGAAGTCATAGACGTGTGCCTGACCGGCTTCGGTCAGCGCGGGTATGACGTCGCCGCCTATGTCTTTGAGCTCGCGGTCGCCGGGGGTGACGACGTCCACCAGCGTCTTCGTGGTGAAGACGTAGTTGCCCATCGATGCCAGCACCTGGTTCGGGTCACCGGGCATCGCGGGTGGCTCGGGGACCTTTTCGTGGAACTGAAGAATCCGACCCGACGCGGTCGACTCGATAACGCCAAAGGCCGGACCCTGTTCGCGCGGCACAGGGATGGCGGCGACAGTGACCCCCGCGCCGCTCTCGATGTGGTGCTCGACCATTTGCCGAGGGTCCATGCGGTAAATGTGGTCGGCGCCGAAGACACAGACCACGTCGGGATCCTCGTCGGAGATCAGGTTCAGGTTTTGGTAGATGGCGTCGGCCGATCCGGAGAACCAATGCGGGCCCCTTCGCATCTGCGCGGGCACCGGTGTCACGTAGTTGCCGAGCAACGTCGAGAACCGCCACGTCTGCGAGATATGGCGATCGAGGCTATGGCTTTTGTATTGGGTCAACACCACGATCTTGAGATAACCGGTGTTGGCAAAGTTCGACAGGACGAAGTCGATGATGCGGTAGGAACCACCGAACGGCACCGCGGGCTTCGCCCGGTCATTCGTGAGCGGTGCGAGACGGCGACCCTCACCGCCGGCCAAGACAATGACGAGGACATTGGGCGCGCGCTGCACTGCGGTCAGGGTATCTCTGCTCGCGCCCGCGGCAGGGCACGTCAGCCGACTAGTTGCTCGTAGATCGCTATGTGCTGGCAAGCGGGCTCGCGCCACGACCAGTCGGCCGTCATGCCCCGCCGGCGCATCGCGTCGCGACGTGGACGGTTCGCCCACGCGCGCGTTGCGCGGTGGAGACCGTCGACGAGGTCGAGCTCGCTCGGGCGCGATACCACGACGCCAGTACCCCGTGCATGCTCCACATCGATATCGACGACCGTGTCGTGAAGACCGCCAACATCGGTAACGACGGGGAGGGTGCCGTAGCGCATCGCTTGCATCTGCGCCAGACCGCACGGTTCGAAGCGGCTCGGCATGAGTAGCAGGTCACCGCCCGCGAAGAGCCGGTGCGCGAGGGGGTCGTCGTAGCCGTGGCGGAAGGCGACGAAGTCGGGATGACGTTGACTCGCATGTTGTAGTGCATCAACAAGGTGGCGGTCGCCCGAGCCGAGCACCGCGAGTTGAGCGGGGAGGCGTTCGAGGTACGGCACGGCGCCGAGAGCGAGGTCGACGCCCTTCTGGTCGACGAGACGGGTGACCATGATGATCAGCGGGCCGCGGCATTCGGGGAGACCAAACTCCGCGCGTGCCGCCGACCGGTCGAGATCTTTCGCGCCGAGGTGGCGGTGGTCATAGTTCGCGGGGATGAGAGAGTCGGTGGTGGGGTCCCACGCGACGGTGTCGATGCCGTTGCGGATACCGATGAGCGCGGACCCCTTGGCGCGGAGTAGTTCATCGAGACCGAAGCCTCCCCACGGTTCGACGATCTCGCGCGCGTAGGTCGGGCTGACTGCGATCACGCGATCAGAGAGGCGGATGGCACCGGCGAGGGGATTACACGCACCGAGGTGGGAGAACGCCTCGCGATGTTGGGGGAACGCCGACAGCCAGCCGAGGTCGGCGGTGCCCTGGTAGCCAAGCGTATGGATCGTGAACACCGTCGGCGGTGCCGGATTCAGGTGGGCGAGCGTCGTTGCGGTATGCCAGTCGTTCAGGTGGACGACGGCGGGTTGGAGGCGGCGGGCCAATGCGGCCACTGCCGCGGAGAACGCGTAGAACCGAATGTCGTTGTCGGGCCATGCCGTCCCGTCGGCCTGGAGATAGGGGTGGGGTCGAGCCAGGCCGTCGGCCGCGAGCAGGGTGACCTCGCCGAACCCCTCGGCATGGCCGGTGCGCGCGCTGGCCGGCGCCGCGAAGGCGGCGACATCGAGCGCGATCCTGCGCTCGCGTTGTAGCGGGATGCTGCCGTAGTCGGGCAGGGCCACCGTGACCTGGAGGCCTTCGGCCCGCAGTGCGTGGACGAGCCCGGCCGCGGCCTCCGCCAATCCGCCGACCCGGGCCAATGGGGAAAGCTCGGCCGCAGCGAAAAGGACGTGCACCCTTCGAGTCTTGCCGAGAAGCTCGGCGCCTTCGTGCTACCACGAGGGCCCGCGTGCGGACAGCTTCCTGTCGTGCCATCTGGGGCTCTCCTAAGTTGGTGTCATGCGCGTGGGCGGCCAGATGGAACGCTTCCGCTGATTTATGGGAGTCGCCGCGTATCTACTTCCGATCCGACTACGGCGTCGGTGGCGCAGTTACGTAGGCGTCGCGCTGATGATCGGTCTGATGGGCGGTCTGGCGCTCTTCGCAATCGCCGGGGCCCGCCGCACGCAATCCTCCTACGCACGATTTCTCCGTGCTTCCGAGTCGTCGACGATGTCCGTCACGACATCCGAGAACTTCGATCTCGCCGCGAACGACGCCATTGCTTCGTTGCCGGGAGTTCGGAGATCACGGACCTACGTCGGCTTCGGCGTTTCGGTTCTGGTCGATGGACAGCCGGATTTTTCCCAAGAGTTTGAAGCCAAGGGAACGTTCGATGGCTTGTTCTTCGATCAGGATCGTTTCACCGCCACCAAGGGACGCCTGCCCGACCCGGGGCGACAGGACGAGGTTGCCTTCAACGAGCTCGCCGCAGCGAAGTTCGGCTACCACGTCGGCCAGCGCATCGAGATCGGTGTCTATTCGCTCGAGCAGGGGCTCGACCCGAAATGGTTTGCCGCGCCGACGCCACCCGTGCACCGCCTGACCGTGACGATCGTCGGGATCGGTGAGTTCCCGGAGGAGGTCATCCACGACGATGGCGACCGCGACGAGCAGCTGCTGCTGACCCCAGCCTTCAGCGCCTCGGTTGCCCAGTACGCGACATACGGGGTGCAGGGCTTGATACTGACGAACGGTGACGACGACGTTGAGCGAGTACGTGCGGAGATCGTCAAGCTCGTGCCGCCGGGCAGCGTCGAGTTCCACACGACCTCGGTCGACGCCGCGCACGCACGTCAGGCCCTCCGGCCGCTGTCGATCACTCTTGCCTTGTTCGGCATCATCGCGGGTGTGGTCGGGCTCGTCCTCGGCGCCCAGGCGCTGGCCCGGTTGCACCGCAACCATCATGACGAGCACGCACTCCTGCGCGTCTTTGGGGCATCGCCTCAATCGATCGCGACGACCTCGTTGATACCTCTCGGCGTTGTGGTCATCGCGGGCGCCGTCCTGGCGGTACTGCTTGCGATCGCCGCGTCGCCATTGATGCCGATCGGTCCGGTGCGGCGCGTCGCGGCCGCGGGCATCGACTTCGACACCCTGGTGCTCCTGGCCGGAGGGTTCGTCATGGTCGTTGCGCTGCTCACCATCAGCGTGCTCGTCGTGTGGAGAGATTCGCCCGAACGGCTCGAGGGGCAGCTGCGCAAGCTGGGGCACGTGTCGCGGCTGGCTGGGCTGGCCACGTCGATTGGTCTACCGCCCACTGCGGTGATCGGCCTTCGTTCGGCATTTGAGACGCCGCACAAGTCGGATGCAGTACCGAATCGGTCGGTGCTGGCCGGCGCGGCGCTGGCCATCGTCATGGTGGTCGGCGCGGTCACGTTCGGCGCCAGCCTGACGACGCTGACGAATAGTCCCCGGATGTTCGGCTGGGACTGGAATGCAACGGTCCTCTCCGCCAACGGTTACGGCAACATCGACGTCGGCGAGGCCACGGCGATCTTCGCGGCGGATCCGCACATCGCGGGGTGGTCAGGTGCCTACTTCGGCGACATCGACATTGACGGTGTCGTCGTGTCGGCGCTCGGCATGGAGGCACAGAGCTCTGTGACGCCCCCGATCCTGCGGGGCAGGATGATTCAGTCGGACGACGAGATCGTCCTCGGAGACGCCACGGCGGCCAAGCTGCGAAAGCACGTCGGCGACGAGGTGACGGTCACCGACGCGAGTGGCTCCGCACACCAGGCGAAGGTGGTAGGCGTCGCGATCTTCCCCAGCATTGGACGGATCCATACCGCGCACGTATCGCTGGGCGCGGGCGCCGTTGTTGGCTCGCGATTCGTGCCCCACGACCGGGACATCACTGGCGTCCCGACCGCGGGGCTCGGACCGAACGTGATCTTTGTGCGTTACCAAAAGGGCGCTGACAGGGACGAAGAACTCGCTCACCTCCGCTCGACGACGGGTCCGTTGTCGGGTTTTGCCGGCCTCGACGTGCTGCCGGCTCAACGTCCGGCCGAGATCGTCAACTCCAGCTCCGTCGGCGGCGCGCCTCTGACCGTGGCCTTCACGTTGGCGCTCGGTGCTGCCGTCTCGCTCGCTCTCGCCCTCGGGGCATCAGTGCGCAAAAGAAGTAGAGACCTCGCCGTGCTGTCGGCCTTGGGGTTCACGCGGAGACAGTTGGCCTCCACCGTCGCGTGGCAGGCCACCTCGATGGTTGTGGTGGGTCTGCTCGTCGGCGTCCCATTGGGCGTCGTGCTCGGCCGCGAGCTCTGGCTCGTGTTTGCCGAGCAGCTGCATGTTGTGCCCGAACCCACTCTGCCCATTGGACTACTGCTGGTCGTGCCCGCCGCCCTCGCCATCGGCAATCTGGTCGCCGCGTTGCCTGCCCGTGCCGCGCGAACCGTGAGGGCGTCCAACCTGACGCAGCTGCCACTACCGCAATGATCGTCTCGCCGGTACGGTCCGCGCGATGAACACCGTACGAACCGAGACCGACGGCACGGTACTGGTCGTCACGATCGATCGTCCGGAGGTGCGCAACGCGGTCGACGGCCCTACGGCGGCTGCGCTCGCCGACGCCTTTCGGTCGTTCGACGCAAACGAGACACTGGCGGTGGCCGTGCTCACGGGGGCGGGAGGCACGTTCTGCTCGGGCGCTGACCTCAAGGCGGTCGCCGACGGTCGAGGGAACCGGGTGGAGCGCGATCCGACACGCAACGGGCCGATGGGGCCTACGCGCATGCTGCTTTCCAAGCCGGTGATCGCCGCGATCGAGGGCCACGCCGTGGCCGGCGGCCTGGAGCTGGCGTTGTGGTGCGATCTTCGAGTCGCCGCCCGTGATGCGGTGCTTGGCGTGTACTGCCGGCGGTGGGGCGTCCCGTTGATCGACGGAGGAACAATTCGGCTGCCCCGCCTCGTCGGCCACAGCCATGCCCTCGACCTCATCCTCACCGGACGCCCGGTTGGCGGTGACGAGGCGCTGCGTATGGGGCTGGCCAATCGCATCGTGGAGCCGGGCACTGCCCTCGCGGCGGCGAAGGAACTGGCGCACTCGCTCACCGCCTTCCCACAACGCTGTCTACGCAGCGATCGGCTTTCGAGCTACGAGCAGTGGGACCTTGGGGTCACCGCCGCGCTAGCCAACGAGACGCGCCTCGGGTTCGAGGTGATCGAATCCGGCGAAACGCGAGAAGGCGCCACGCGGTTCGCCGCGGGCGCCGGCCGCCACGGCGAGCCGGCCTGATCAGCCGAGGATGGTTTGGATCGTGAGCCGCGCCACGCGGGTGTCGCCCGCGGGCGTGATGTGCAAACCGTCGTAGGTGCGTACCCGGACGCGGTTGCCCTTCGAATCGTTCAGGAACGACGTGTAACTGCCGTCGGCGGTGAGCGCGGCACCCCAATCGATGAGGGGGACGCCGAGGCGCGCATAGATCTCGTTGAAGCGCTCGACTCGGCGCGCGATCGATCCCTCATAGATGTCGTTTCTCGCCGGAGGAGTGAGGACCCAATAGACCTTGGCGCCCTTCTTCGACGCGACGCGCACCGCGGTGCGGGCCGCGACTTCCCACGCCTGGAACATCTTGCTCGTGTCGGGCCAGATATGAGTGCCGTCGGCCAGCCGGTAGAAGTACTTCAATCCGGTGGCGTAGTTGCAGCACGACTCGATGACGACGATGTCGGGCGCCCACGTACGGACTTCCGACCTGATGAGATCGAGCCATCCCATTTGGTGGGTGAGCAGTCCGGTGCCCTCTTTACCTACGAAATGCACGATCGCGTTGTGCGCGGCGAGTGACGACGCGATCGCGTCTTTGGCGCCCACCATGAGCGAGTCGCCGACGAGTAGGACCTTGAGTTGCGGGGCGGGCGGTGCGGCGGTGATCTGGGCCAACGCGGACGATGCGGGCGCCAGTGCGAGCACGCACGTAGCGGTAACGGCACAGAGCGATCGTTTCAACACGAGGTCTCCTCGCCGCCCGCGCCCCTATTCTTGCCGAAATCACGCGGAAACTGTCAACGGGCGCGGCGTCGACGACAACTTCGGTTCCTCTCTGCGCCACACCAGGCCGACGAGAGCGCCGAACACGAAGCCTCCGACATGGGCTGACCACGCGATCTGCGATGCCCCCCGTAGCAGCAGGAACTGTTCCGCGAACCAGAAGCCCAGCAGCCAGGCCGCGCTGACCTTGCGAAACAGAACGACCGGACCGAGGGGGATCATCGAGCGGATCCGCGTCTTGGGGAAGCAGACCAAGTAGGCGCCCATGACCCCCGCGATCGCTCCCGACGCGCCAACGAGGGGGACGGTCGAGTCTGGATAGATCAACACGTGGGTGAGCGTCGCCACGAGGCCCGCCGCCAAGTAGAAGATCAAGTAACGCACACCACCTTTGCGGTCTTCGATGTTGTTACCGAACACCCACAGGAAGAGCATGTTGCCGGCGAGATGCGCGATCGATCCGTGCAGGAACATCGAATACAGCAGCGCGAGATAGACGTTCTTATGGGGCACGTGGGCGGGCGAGTGCGGATCGCCGGTACCGCACGCGGACGTGCGGCCCTCGTTGTAGGTGGCGCGAACCTCGTCGTCGGTGAGGGGTCGGTCGTGGGTGATCTCGCACGGGATCGCCGCCCGACCCAATGAGAACTCCAACTCCTCGACGTCGGTCTCCACCAGACCGAAATGAAAGAGTCCGTGGTGGCCCACCGGCTGAAGCACGAAGTAGACGGCGACGCAGACGACGATGAGCAGAATCGTCGCCCAGGGGAATCGGCGTGTCGGGTTGAGATCGCTCAGGGGGATCACGGTGCCCGCTCGTGGGGCCGGGCCACGAACGGGGTCCAGCGGGTGCCGTCCCACCATCGAACACACCCGCTCGGCCCGAACGGATCGGGGTACCAACTGGGACTCGGGACCCACGGGGGCGGACCCCACGGACCAGCGCGCTTCGCGGCGGTGACCGCCGGGCCGAGCACCCCGAGCAGTTCGTCGCGCCGGTTCGTCCCAATCGCCACGATCACCTTCTTGCCGCCCGTCTGGCCCCGGAGGCGAATCGACTCGCGTGTCCAGACGGGGTTCGCGCCGAGATACCTCCGGGAAAAGACCTTCCACGGCCAGGGGTTGCGCGCCTGGCCAAGGGTGGCCAGATCGAGTGTGGCCAGCAGCGTGGATCGCCGGCCGACCGTGAGGGCGTGGTGGTCTATGCGCACGCCGGTGTTGTTGTAGCGAAGGACACTGACGGCCCAAGCGAGCGCCACAAAAGGCATGTACAGCGGATGGATCGCGAAGGCCGTGACCACGAGGGCGAACACGAAAAGTCCCCAGGCCCGTCTGGGCATCCCCAGCCGTTCCACGTAGAGCGCACCCGGCGTGTCGAGGTCGACCGCGGTTGGCGCCACGGCCCGACAGTGTGCCAGCGCGGCCGGATTTGCGCCGAGCTGCCGCTTCTGGAGCGGTCCATGCTGCAAGAATCCGCGTCTGTGCCCAGGCCCGTTCGTGTGAGTCTGCGCGTCTTAATCCCGATCGCGACGGTGGCGACGGCGGTTGTCGTCGTGCTCGGTGTGTGGCTTGTCGACGTGGCCCTCCACCGCAACGACGTCGCGCGTCACGTTCGTCTCGAGGACGGTGACGTCAGCGGCTTCAACCACGACAGCCTCGCGGGGGTCGTCGAGGACCTCGCCAACCGGTTCGCCGCTACTCCCGTGGAGATCCGTGCCGGAACCGTCACGTTCCGGTCCACCGAGGGCTCACTCGGCGTGCGCATCGACCGGGCCGCGACAATGAAGGCGGTGTTCGACGCCCGCCGTGGATCGGCGCCGTTGGCGCTGCCGCGCTGGATCGCGTCGCTCTTCGGCACTGTCCACGTCGAGGCCCGGCTCCTGGTCGACAAGGACACGATCTCCAAGGCCGTGGCGGCGCTCGTGCCCGCGGGCGGCGGAGAACCCGTGGAGCCCACCCTAGAGGTGCGCGACGCCACGGTCGTGGTCGTGGGCGGGAAGCCGGGAACGGGCGTCGACGCCGGCGATGTTCAGAACGCGCTGCTCGACAACGGCTTCGAGGTCGGTCTCGTCGAGATCACTGTGCCACCGAAGGACCGCCGCCCGACGACCTCTCTCGCCGATGCGCAGAAGGTGGCCGACGAGGCCAACCGGCTCACCGAACTGCCACTCGAGGTGTCGGTCGGATCCGCGACAACTACGTTGACCTCGGAGCAGATTCGTCATTGGCTGGTGCCGGCTACCACCGGCGGCCGGCTCGGCTATTCGTTCGACAACGAGCTCATGGTCAACGATCTCGCGAGCTTGCTCGCCGCCGGCACGACCCGACCATCGGATGCGTCGGTGACGCTCGGTCCCGACAATGTGCCGGTGGTTTCTCCGAGTGTCGATGGCCAGACGTGTTGCACCTCCGAGGCCGCTGACGTTGTGGTGAATGCTCTGCGCGAGCGGCCCACGACGGGAGCGGTCGCGTTGCCCACCAAGGTCATCCCACCCGCGGTGAGCACGGCCGACGTCAACGCGTTGGGGATCAAGGAAGAAGTGTCGACGTTCACCACCAAGCATCCGTGCTGTGCCCCTCGGGTGCAGAACATCCACAAGCTGGCCGACATGGTGCGTGGCGTGGTGATGCGGCCCGGCGACACGTTCTCGTTCAACAAGTTCATCGGTGAACGCACCGTGGACAAGGGATGGGTCGAGGCCCCAACGATCCTCGACGGCAAGCTGGCGCCGTCGCCGGGGGGCGGCATCAGCCAGTTCATGACCACGATGTTCAACGCCGCGTGGTTTGCCGGGCTCGACTTTGCGGAGTACCAGAGCCACTCCATTTACATCTCGCGCTACCCGTTCGGTCGGGAGGCCACCATCAGTTGGCCGAGCCCTGACCTCAAGGTCACCAACTCGACCCCGTACGGGCTGATGATCTGGCCGACGTATACGGAGACCACGATCACGATCACGATTTACTCGACGAACTACTTCACGAGTGTTACGCAGGGCGACCAGAGCTCGCAGTTCTCCGGCAAGTCGTGCTCTTCGATAACGACCCCCCGCATTCGCACGTATCTCGACGGCACGGTGAAGACCGATCTCTTCTACGCGCGCTACCAGGCGCGAGAAGGCTTGTTGTGTTCTGATCCGCTGCCAGCCGGCGTCTCACCCATTCCAGTACCGGGTCAACCTCCGCCGAGTGTGCCGCCGAGCGCAACAACACCGACGACTGCCGCGACCACAACTGTGGCGCCAGCGCCCCCTCCGTAGTGCTACTGCACCACGGTGCACGCGCCCACGGTCACGAGGCGGTGCAACGTGCCACAGACCAATAACGCGCTCGCGCCGAGCGCGCCGGTGATCTCCGCGACCGTGCGCCGGCCGTCGACCACCGCGAGCACTCGAAACTCGTCGGGGTCGAGAGTCAACGATGTGACGTTCGGAGGAAGCTCGCTGGCGATACGTACGACGACGGCGGTCGACGGGATAACCGCCGCCACCTCGCGCCAACGCTCGAGACGCTTGTGGCCCTCCTCGAGAAGGAACGCGACCGAATGAACCGGTAAGCCGATCAGAGGATGACGCTCGCCCGGAATGAACTCAAAGTTGCTCTTCGCCGAGACGATCAGCTCGAACATCGCGTCGATGAGGCGGTCGGTGACGAGCTGTTGGACAGCGGCGTGCGAGCACGTGCCTTGGGCCACGAGCGCATCGGCCAGCGAGGCCTTGCCGCCCGCCGCTTGCTCGTTGGCGATAGCCCAACCGGGCTCGGTGATAAGCCCACGGCGCACGATGGACTCGTGCAGGGGCGTGCTTGTATCGGTCTCGCCGTAATAGATGGCGCCGTCGTCGAGATAGAAGGCCCCGGTGCAATCTCCGCTGACTTCGAGCGCGCCCGTCTGCCTGGTGCCCTCGAGCAGGCCGAGGATCTCCGCAGGGCTGAAGTCCTCGAGGGTGCCCCGGAGCGCGGAAGTCGAGTTGCTCACCTCGATCTGATCGGCTGCGGAAGTCATTGTCTGAACACTTTCGTCGGTATAGGAGTGGGCGGGGTTACTCAACTCTGACCGGCACTCGGCCGATAGCCACCAACGTCGTACGGCGCCCAGTTAGCGTTCGACGGATACGTCCGGCCGAGACAGAGGTATGACATGAAGGTCCGCTGGAAGCTCGTGGCCATCCTCATCGTGCCACTTTGCGCGCTCGTGACGCTGGCCTGGGTCGGCATCAGCCAGCGGCGCACGGTGGCCAACGAAGCAGGCAGGGTGAAGTCGATCGTCGACCTTGCCCAGTCGACTACAGGAGTGATGCACGAACTCGAGACCGAGTGGGTCGTTTCGGCGATGTACGTATCGTCCAACGGCGCCCAGGGGTCCACTGAGCTCACCGCCGCGCGCGCTCGGGCCGACACTGCTCTCACCGGTCTCGAAAGCCGCCTCAGCGCGTTCAATCCGAATGCGTTTGGGCCCGGCGTCGCCGAAGCGGTCACGGGCGTGACCAACGCGATCAACGACATCGACTCTGCCCGCGGCGACGTCGACGCGCTGAATGAGCGCGGCAAGCTCGGTGTGTCGGGCTTGCAGACCCCGCTCAACGCGATGGAGGGGGTTGTCTCACAGGTCGCCTCGCAGGAGACCGAACCGTCCGTCGCGATCAACCTCGCGGCGTTCGCCACGTTCGCACAGGCGAAGCTGTTCGAGGCCCAACGTCTCACCACCCTCGCAACATTTTCCGGTAGTGGCAAAGCGACTCCCGAACAGGTCAGCGATCTCCGCAATGTCGCCGCGCAGGAGAGCTACCAAGCCAACGCGTTCCTTGCTCTCGCGCCCGAGACCTTTAAGGACAGCTACCGCACGAACATCACCGGTCCCGCGTTCGACGCGGTGCGTCAAGCCGAAAGCGCGGCGCTCGCTGTGCAGACCGAGCCGGTAGCGCTCGATCCCTTGGCACGCGTTTCGCTCTCCGATCTCACCGCGGTCAGCGATGCCCATCGCACAGTCGAGCAGGCGATGGAGACCGAAATCGGTGGCGCGGCGCGCAAGCGGGCCAACGACGCGGATCGCGCGGTACAGGCGTACATGCTCGTGGCGCTCGCCACGCTCGCGTTCTGCATCGTGGCCGCGAGCGTCGTCGGTCGTTCGATCACCCGACCCCTGCGCCGCCTGGCTACGGCCGCTCGATCAGTCGCAAACGTCCAGCTCCCGCGCCTCGTCGACACCATTCGCAACCCCGCCGCCGGCGACGAGCTCCCTGAGTTGCCCCCGCTCGCCACCGGTTCGGCTCGCGACGAAATCGGCGAGCTCGCGGAGTCGTTCGACGCCATCCAGCGCACGGCCGTCAAGGTCGCCCACGATCAAGCTGAGTTGCTCCGCAAGGGCATCGGTGATCTCTTCGTCAATCTGGCGCGGCGCAATCAGAGCCTCATCGATCGCCAGATCTCGTTCCTGGACGAGCTCGAGGCCAACGAAGCCGATCCCGACACTCTCGACAACCTCTTCAAGCTCGACCACCTCGCCACCCGGATGCGGCGCAACGCCGAGAGCCTGCTCGTGCTGGCCGGTGTCGAATCGCAGCGGCGTTGGGGCAAGCCCGTGCCCGTCGCCGACGTCGTGCGGGCCGCGGTCGCCGAGGTCGAGGACTACGCCCGCATTCACATCAGCTCCCTCGACGACCGGTTGCTCCAGGGCAACGCCGCGGCCGATGTCGCGCACCTGCTCGCCGAACTGTTCGACAACTCGACGCAGTTCTCGCCGCCGGCCACTCACGTCGAGGTGCGAGGCAGGGCCGACGGCGACGGCTATGTCGTCACGGTCACCGACCTCGGCATCGGCATGGGCACCGAGCAACTGGGTGAGGCCAACGAGACGGTGCAACGTCCTCCCGTCACAGGCCTTGGCTTGTCGCGCTCGCTCGGTTTCACGGTGGTCGGGCGCCTCGCCGCGCGCTACCGCATCCATGTCGAGCTGACCGCCAACCCCGTTGGAGGCGTCACCGCCACCATCCGCGTGCCCGCGGCGGTGCTGACCACCGGTACTGACCAGCTGGCTCCGCCGCCGCCCGCTCAGGCTCCGTCGCCGCAAGTGTTCGATCATCAGGCCGCCTCCGACTTCGCACCGCCCACCCCCGTCGAGCGCCGCACCCCGTTGCCCGCCGCAGACCCGAGCCCCGCCTGGGGCCGTCCGCTCGACGTTCCCCCGGCCGTGTGGGAGCGCCTCGTCTCCAAGAGCACCCCGGCGTGGGAGAAGGACGACGCGCAGCCCCAACCGGCCCCGGCAGCCTCGCTGGCCGAGGCGCTGCCTCCCACTCCAGAGACCCTGGCCGTCACCGATACGGCCGACGGCTCGGTCATTGCTGGCCCGGGCGACTTCACCGGTGCGGGCCTGCCGCGCCGCCCGAGCGGGCCGACGGGCTCGCATGCGGGCGTTGCCCCGCTGCCTGGCGGCCTCGTCGATTCCACCGATCGCCCGGCCGCCGGCCTGCCCTTGCCCAAGCGGGTGCGGGGCACCGCCCTCGGCGAAACGCCAGTCACTCCCGCCAATGGCGACGCGGCGGAGACATCCTCACGAGCGTCGTCGCGTACCCCCGAGCAGATCCGTGACCTGCTCTCGAGTTATCGCGGTGGCCTCAACCGAGGTCGCGAGAAGTCGGTCGAGGAGGACCAGAAGTGAGCCAGCAGCAAATGAGCACCGATGCCAGGAATGTGAACTGGCTGGTGCAGAACTTCGTCGATCGCGTGCCCGGCGTTCGCTTTGCCGTGGTCGTGTCGTCCGACGGTCTCGTCATGGCCATGTCGGGTGGTTTGCCGCGCGAGTCCGCTGACCGCTTCGCTGCCGTCGCCTCTGGGCTCATTGGCCTCGCCAACGGCGCCGCGGGACCATTCGGAGGCGGCACCGTCCATGAGGTCATCATCGAGATGTCGAACGGTTTCCTGTTCGTCACCGGCATCAGCGACGGTTCGGCCCTCGCGATCATGGCATCGTCGCAGTGCGATGTCGGCTTAATCGGCTACGAGATGGCCGTTCTCGTCGAGCGCTGCGGACCCGTTCTCACGCCTGCCCTTCGGGCCGAGCTCCAGGCGGCACTGCCGGCGTGATGATGGAAGAGCTCCGGGCGTTCGAGGAAACGATCGAGGGTGCGAGTCCGATCGTTCGCCCCTACGCGCTGACCGGCGGTCGTACGCATGGTCGATCATCCGACCTGCCGCTAGAAGCCCAGGTGGTCGCGGCCGACGGTGCCGTCGAGCGAGCGGCCGGCCTACCAAGAGAACAGAGAGCGATCCTCGAGCTGTGCCGCAACGCACTATCGATCGTCGAGGTCGCCGCGTTTACCAGGGTGCCGCTCGGTGTCACTCGTGTGCTAGTGAGCGACCTGGCCGGCGACGGGATGCTGATCGTTGGCGGCGGCCATGCCATCAGCTCCACGGGTTTCACGGTCGAAGAGGCCCAGGCCCGTGCGGTCGAAACGAATGGCCCCGTCTCCGTCGAGGCGACCCCCAACGACATCCTGCTTCTCGAAAGGGTGCTGCATGGCCTCCGCGACCTCTGAGCCACACACGCCAGGTACGCCTATCCCGGTGAAGATCGTGGTAGCCGGCGGCTTCGGTGCCGGCAAGACCACCTTCGTCGGCTCGATCTCGGAGATCCCGCCGCTGTCCACCGAAGCAGCGATGACCACTCACTCGACGGGCGTCGACGACGTTGGCGGTCGGCGCAAGACCACGACCACGGTTGCGCTCGACTTCGGACGCATCACCTTGGCCCGTGATCTCGTCCTCTACCTGTTCGGGACGCCGGGCCAGGATCGCTTCTTCTTCATGTGGGACGAACTCGTCCGCGGCGCCATTGGCGCGGTGGTCCTGGTCGATACGCGGCGGCTCGCCGATTGCTTCCCCGCCGTCGACTATTTCGAGTCGCGCCGACTGCCGTTCATCGTCGTCATCAACTGCTTCGACGGCATCGTCGAGCATCGGGTCGAGGACGTACGCGAGGCGCTCGACATCGCGCCGCAGATTCCTGTGGTCTTGTGCGACGCGCGCAACCGGTCGTCGACCAAGTTGTCGCTGATGGAAGTCACCCAGCACGCACTCAACCAAGCGATGGCTGTCGGGCCCTAATCGGTCGCCCGTCGTCGCGAGGCCCGGATGATCGACTGACGTTTCGAGGATTCGTAGTACTGGAGACATCCTCGAGACTTTGTTCGGCGGCGTTAGTGGCCGAGGACCTTGTTGATGAGCCATGAGCGCCGGCGCGCCGGGCGGCCGGTGCGGACCTCGTGGGCATCGGCGCTCCGCGGGAGCTGCAGCAGCCCGTTGATGCCCATCCACCGGAAGGGCTCGGGTTCCCATTTGCGGCTGCGGTGGTTGACCCACGGGAGTCGCACCAGGTCGGAGTCGGAGCCGACGATGAGATCGGCGAGCGTGCGTCCCGCGAGGTTGGTGGTGGAGACACCGTCGCCCACATAACCGCCGGCCCAGGCGAGGCCCGTGGCGCGATCGAGTCCGACGGAACTGAACCAGTCGCGCGGGACGCCGAGCGGCCCGCCCCAGGCGTGGGTGATGCGGGCGTCGGCCATGCCGGGGAAGAGTTGCTTCAACGTGCGCTCGAGCTTGGTGTGCGTACCAGTGTCTCGATCGAACGACGGGTCGATACGCGATCCGAAGTGGTACGGCGCGCCGCGGCCACCGAAGGCGATGCGATCGTCGGCCGTGCGCTGCCCGTAGATGATGAGCAGGCGTCCGTCATTGAACGTGTCGCGCGCGGCCCAACCGACCTGTGCCCAAAACGACGCCGGCAGCGGCTCAGTAGCAATCATCAGCGAGTAGATGGGGGCGACCGTGCGCTTCTCGCCGTCGAGGTTCGGCGTGTAGCCCTCGGTGGCGCGCACGACATGAGCCGCCCGCACTGTCCCGTGCTCGGTGCGGACCACTCCCGGCTTTATAGCTGTGGCGGGCGTGCGCTCATAGATACGGGCGCCGTTGCGTTCGACGACGTTGGCGAGACCGCGTGCGAGCCGGGCCGGGTGAATCGCGGCGCAGTGCGGCGTATGCAGGCTGCCGATCACACCGTCGGCACCGATGCGCGCTCGCGTCTCGTCACGATCGAGAATCCGGTAGTCCTCGTCAGTGAAACCCCACGCGTGCTCCGCGGCCACCGACTTCTTGATCCGCTCGAGCTGGATCGGTGAGGTCGCCAATTTCGTGTAGCCGCCCTTGGCGAAATGGCAGTCGATGCCTTCTTTGTCGGCGATCAGCCCTACCTCGTCGACGGTGGCGAAGATCTCTCGTTGCATGGCGACGGCGGCCCCGCGACTCGACTCCTTCGCCATCGCGTCGAGGCCCATGGCCAGCAGCCCGGAGCACCAGCCGCCATTGCGTCCCGACGCGCCGAACCCTGCGATCTCGGCCTCGACCAAGGCGATGCGCAGGCCGGGGTCGCGCTGCTGCAGGTAGTAGGCGGTCCACAATCCCGTGAAGCCGGCGCCGACGATGGCCACATCGACGTCGGCATCGGCGGGTAGCGACGGTCTCGGCGTGAGCGGGTCGTTGACGAGACTGTCGAGCCAGAAGGAGCGGGTGCGGTACTCCATCGCCGGAGCGTAAGCCGTCCCGCCACGCCGACTTGTACGCTCGGCCCCGCGGTCAAGAGCCGCGGAACGGGGTCTGTCGTCGTGAAGTTCGGCATCTTCTATGAGCATCAGCTGCCCAAGCCGTGGAGCGCCACCGACGAGTACGAGCTTCTGAACAACGCGCTCGCGCAGATCGAGCTGGCCGATGGCCTCGGATTTCAGTACGCGTGGGAAGTCGAGCACCATTTCCTGGAGGAGTATTCACACTCCAGCGCGCCCGAAGTGTTCCTGGCCGCTGCGTCGCAACGCACGACCAACATCCGACTCGGCCACGGCATCGTCCAACTGCCGACCAACCACCCTGCACGCGTCGCCGAGCGGATCAGCACGCTCGATCTCATCAGCCATGGCCGCGTCGAGCTCGGCGTGGGCGAGGGGTCGAGTGTCACCGAACTACATCCCTTCGACCGCCGGTTCCGCGACAAGCGCGCCGTGTGGGAAGACGCTATGCGCTGCCTGATGCCGATGTTCTGGAACGAGGGATGGGAGTACCACGGGGAGTTCTTCGATTTCCCGCTGCGCAACGTCGTGCCGAAGCCGTTCCAGAAACCCCATCCCCCGTTGTGGGTGGCCTGCAGCCAGCTCGAAACCATCGTCATGGCGGGTGAGCGCGGCCTCGGGGCCCTCGGCTTCCAGTTCGTGTCGGCGGAAGCGGCGCGGGCGTGGGTGAACGCCTACTACAACGCCTTCACACAACGGCTCGACAAGCTGTGCGACTACGCGACGAACCCGAACATCGCGATCGTGAGCCAGTTCATGTGCGCGCCCACCGACGCGGAAGCCAGGGCCAAGGCCGACGGGTCGACCTTCTTCCAGTTCGCGCTGGTCTTCTACAACACGAACGGTCCTGTGGTGCCGGGCACTGTCAGTTTGTGGGACGAGTACCAGAAGTGGAAGCTCA
The DNA here is from genome assembly GCA_040002995.1 of Acidimicrobiales bacterium. Taxonomy (GTDB): domain Bacteria; phylum Actinomycetota; class Acidimicrobiia; order Acidimicrobiales; family Ilumatobacteraceae; genus JBDUDK01. The sequence continues at coordinate 30,664 of JBDUDK010000143.1, forward strand.
CTCCAAAGGGTGAAGCGATGCAGCACGGCGGATTGATCGGCTCGCCAGAGACCATCCGCCACAAGCTGCGCAAATTCGAGGAATCCCATGTCGACCAGGTGATCCTTCTGAACCAGGCCGGCAGGAATCGCCACGAGGACATCTGCGAGTCACTCGAACTGTTCGCCGCTGAAGTGATGCCGGAGTTCAACGAACGCCATGTGCTGCAGGAGCAATGGAAGGCCGAGGTGCTCGCGGGCGAGCGTCTGCTCGACGACATCGACACAGAGCCGTACCACATCGTCACGAACCAAACGCCGTCCAGCAAGCTGCGCGAGAAGGGTCTCTCACCTGAGCAGGCCGCCGCCCCGGTGGTCTGACGTGTACGAGATCAAGGCTTTTCCCTACGACGGCGCCATCGACGCCGACGGCCACGTCCTCGAGCCGGCCTGGCTGTGGGAGCACTATCTCGAGGAGCGCTACCAGGAACGGGCGATGCGCATTGGCGTCGACGAGAACGGACTCGAACGACTGGAGCTCGATGGTCGTCCGAGCGAGCGCACCACGCGAGGTGTGCTCGGACTGTTGGGCGCGATGGGGGAGCACGACGCCCGTCCCGGTCCCGGCCGCCGTTACATGGACAACATCCCGTACGGCGCGGGCGACGCGAACGAGCGGATTGCCCTTCTGGAAAAAGAGCATCTCGACGCGGCGTTGTTGTATCCCACGATCGGGTTGCTGTGGGAGTGCGAGGTCACCGACGCCGAGCTGAGCCTCGCCTACACGAGGGCCTACAACCGGTGGATCGCCGACTTTTGCCGCGAGAGTGGTGAGCGACTGGTGCCGATCGCCCATCTCTCGCTCCTCGACCCCGAAGGCGCGGCAGATGAGCTCCGGCGCGCCGTCGCCGATGGATGCCGCGGCGGCTTCGTGGCGCCGTTCACGCACACGCGTCTGGCCCACGGTCATCCCGATCACGACGTGCTGTGGCGTACGGCCGTTGAGCTCGATGTCCCGATGGCGATCCATCCCACCTATGAGCCGGTGTGGTGCACGCCGGTGCGCTTCGACGGCTTCGGACGGGCCAGCGAGTTCCACTACAACGTCATGGTTCGTCAGGGGACGCAGCAGTCGTTGCTGTCCTTCTTCACCCACGGCACGATCGAGCGCTTCCCCACGCTCAAGCTCGGCGTGCTCGAGAGCGGTATGGGTTGGATCGGGTCGTTTCTTGATCGAGCCGACGCGGTGTACGAGACGATTTCCTCGCGCGGCCTCGCGTTGTCGGGCTTGCCGAGCGAGCTGTTCGCGCGGCAATGCTTCATCTCCGGTGATCCCGACGAGACCGCGGCGCCGTTCATCATGGACCACGTCGGCGCGCACTGCTTCATGTGGGCCACCGACTATCCGCATCCCGACCATCCGGGCACGTGGGTCGATGCGCTCACTCGCCTCGTCGAGCCATTGTCGGCCGACACGCGACGCGCATTCCTCGGCGACAACGTTCGCCGTCTCTACGGCCTCACCACGTAACCAAGGCGTGCTCGACGCTGCCGTTATCGCCGAGGCAATAGTCGACGTAACCCTTGACGGGGGACGTGTCGTCGTCCGCGGTGTTCAGAAAAACGGTGCTTGGCGCCCACACGTTGAGTCGAGTGCCGACGTCACGGGCGCGGTACTGATGTAGGTGCCCGGACGCGACGAGGCGCACCGGTGCCGTCGCGATGCGATCGAGGAGACGTTCGCGCGCGGGTGGCTCGATCGACAGGCCCGGCTCGTCGTCGCCCGCCATCACGATGGGCTTATGGACGAAAAGAGCGATGTGTTCCGCGCCGGTGAGTTGTCTATCGAGCCAGGCGTTCTGCTCCGCCTCGTAGTCGTGGAGGGGGCTCGCCATGACGAGGACGTTGAGACCGATCAACCGCCACCGGCCCAGCTCGATGCAGAAACGGTCGGCCGTCCAGGTGGTGCGGAACGCCTCGAGCCGTTCCGGCGTGACGGGCGGCCCGTCCCATGGAGTCCATCCGCTCTCACCGACGTCGTGATTGCCGGGCAGCACGACATAAGGAGCGGGCAGCTGGTCGTGGAGGCGGCGGGCGAAGTCGCGATCGACGACGGAATCGGGGTCCTCGAACACGATGTCGCCAGTGTTGACGATGAGATCGGGCGGGTCGGCCGTCAGATGCTCCAGCGCGTTCGCGAACGCGACGCGCCCGTCGTGATGTCCGGGCGCGAGGTGCGTATCAGTGATCTGGACGATCCGCACCCCACCATTCTCCGTTCTCGCGCGCGAAACCGACACCAGAGACCAAAAAGCGCGTCAGAACACAGATTAACTGCGGGGAGCGGTTCCGGTGAGGGCGATGAAGGCCGCTGTCAGTTGGCCCACGGAGTTTGCCGGTAAAGCCAGGGACGCCTCGAGTGTCGACGTCCATCAGGCCAATTTCTCGGGAGCACGAAATGCGGCCACCTTCTTTCGGCCTGGCTCCGCAACGAGCCTCGTAACCGTTGACGAAGGAGAGCTCCACCGAGGGGCGTCTGGCGGCGGGAGACGATCACTCTGGACCACACCGAGTACACACATGCGTCTACGACTCGATTCAGACCGTGATCACTCTCGTCGAAGACTGACACCGAACCGTTCTCGCGCGCGAAACCGACACCACAGACCAAAAAAGCGCGTCAGAAGAGTCGTGTCATGCGTTGAAGATCCATGCGAGCAGCCGGACCGTGACGGCCATCCACGCGGTCATGCAGCAGACCAACGCCAAGACGACACCGGTGAGTCCGATACGCTCAGCGAAACGGCGCAGCGTCCGGACCACGTGCTCGGCGAGCGGTTCCACCATGTGCAGGTGTCGAGCCGGTTGCGACATGGGTTCCCCCGTTCCGGTGGGTACAGATGACGGATCGTCGAACGGTGCGGTCCCGTTACAGGAATCCCGCTATGCCTCTCCGGTGAACGACGACAGGGTCTTGAGGTAGTCGGCCGGGTGGCTCATGTGTGGTACGTGGCCCGCGCCGTGGAATGTGTGCCGGGATACAGCCGGAAGGGCCTTGGCCACTACTTCCACGATGGGCCCGAACATAGGAGGACTCTGGTCCCCCTGACTGAGCAGTGTCGGTTGGTCGAACCCGCTCAGCGTCGAGAGGTCGAAGTCGAGGGCGTCCGGGTCCCGTGACTCGTCGAGGAACGTCGGGGCATTGGTAATGAATGTCTGCTGAACCTGCGGCAGCAGTTGGGCCCAAGCGCCGGGACCGAGCCCCACTTCCTCGACGAACTGCCGCGCGCCGCCGGTCATGTCTCCGTCTTGGAGCCGTTGAACGACACCACCGATGCGTTGGCGGACCGCTTCGAGGATTGGCGCCATCTCAGGGTTTCCTGCGAGCAGGGGGAACAGCGGGGGTTCATGTATGAACAGTGTGCGGATTAGCTCGGGCCGCGAAGCCGCCAGTCGCAAGGAGATGATCGCGCCGAACGAATTTCCCACCAGATGCGCTGGGGCGAGATCCAGCGCTTCGATCAAGGCGGCGAGGTCGGCCACGTCTTCGTGGACGCTGACCTGTCCGTCGGGTCGTTCGCTTTCACTGTGACCACGCCGGTCATAGGTCAACACACGGTTCGAGTGGGCGACCTCAGGTGCAACCAAGTCCCAGTTGTGGTGATCCCCCCATGACCCGTGAACGAACACGAACGGCGGGCCGCCTGAACCGGCCGCTTCGTAGCGGAGACGCACACCATTCACTCGGACCGTCGCCGTCGCGCACCTCCGGCTATCCGTTCCACCTCGTCGTGGAACGACATGACCGTAGTGCGGTGCCTCACTTGCCCGCTACAGCGGGTCCCCTTTGCTCAGAAGCCTGTGAAGTGAGCGGGACGGCGTTCCAGGAACGCGGCGACGCCCT
>JBDUDK010000100.1:0-11185 GCA_040002995.1 Acidimicrobiales bacterium
GATGCGCTCGGTGAGGACGTATCGTCCGCCGAGTTCGGAGCCTGGTTGGTGCATCCCATCCACCGCCTACCTGGTCGTCCGCAAAAGCGACGGTACCCGATTGGTCTGCGCCGAATATGGTCAGCGAAGCACGTCTGAACACAATCCGGTGAGCGACGTTCCTAGGTCAGCCCCGATGGCGGGTAGCGGGACGTTGACGACGGTGCCGTCGAGAAAGGCGAGTCCCGAACCCAGCACCGTCGCCGCGAGCACCCAGCGCGCCTGCGCGGTCCCATAGCGAATGGCGGGCGCTTCGGGCGGAGACATGCGATCAGCGACGGGCTTGGCTCTTTCGGGGACGCATGGGGTGACTAAGCAGGTCTAGTACCTCGCCGATGGTCCTTTCTCGGAAGCTCGAGGTTGAACCACCCGTTGGCCGAGGTTTCGCGTCATTGTTATTGGCCGGTGCGCTCGCGGTGCTTGCAGCCTGGCCAGCAGCAGGGCCGTCGCTGGCCTTCCTCCAGCTCCTCCTGGGTCCGGCGAATGCGGCGTTCTCGCGTCATCTTCTGCTTGGCATGCTCGACCCAGCAGATGAACTCGTTGCGGGCCAGGGGAGTGATGTCCTTCCATGCATCGAGAGCCGTGTGGTTGGCGATCAGTGCCTTGCGCAGGTCTTGTGGCAGCTTGTGCACTACCCCACCGGGCACTCGCGAGTTGCTCACAAGACGACGGTAGCGATTCAGGACTAATGCGCGTGGGGGTCGCACATCGCCGCCGTCCAACGTCGGGCACGGTACGAGGCCCAGGCTGACTCCATCATGTACCGGCACGTACTGGCTGAGCAGGCACGCTCGCGCGGCTGGGACGTCCACCTCTTTGACGCGGCCCAAGGGCAATGCCGCGACCGCCCTGGACCAAGGCCCACCGGATGGCACTTGCCGCGACGATCATGGCCGGAGCTTGACGACGGTCAGGCCTGTGCGATGCGGACGAGGTTCCCCGAGGGGTCGCGAAACGCGCAGTCGCGCGCGCCCCAGGGCTGGGACGTCGGCTCCTGTAGCACCTCGGCGCCTGACACCCGGACCTTCTCGAACGTCGTGTCGAGGTCGTCGGAGCGGAAGATCGCTGCCTGCAGCGCCCCCCGCGTCACGAGCGAGAGGAGCGCGTCGCCCTCGGCCTGTGACCGGCCGCCGTGCGGCTGGAACAGGACGATGTCGACGTGTTGCTCCGGGGCGCCGACGGTGACCCAGCGGAAGCCGTCGGACGCGACGTCGTTGCGGACCTCGAGGCCGAGCGCGTCGCGGTAAAAGACGAGTGCAGCGTCGGGGTCGTGGACGGGGATGAACATGGCGGAGAGGGTGAGTGTCATGCGACGACCGTAGAAGCATCGACGCCTCGCGTGCTTCTCCGATCCTGCTCGGTGCCCGGGCTCGTTCGCCGGGGTCGCATCGCGACCATGCTCACGCACGACGGAACGACCTCGAGGTTGCGGTGGTCACGAGCGCGGTACTGCGAGGGCGTCTCGCCGACGATCTCGGTGAAGCGCGAACTGAATGAGCCCAGCGACGTGCAACCGACGGTGACGCAGGCGTCGGTGACCGACATCCCCTGACGCAGAAGAGCCTTCGCTCGCTCGATGCGTCGCGTCATAAGATAGGAGTACGGCGTCTCGCCATACGCCGCACGGAACTTGCGCGAGAAGTGCGCGGGCGACATGAGGGCGGCACGCGCCATCGTCGGGACACTAAGCGGCTGCGCGTAGTCGCGGTCGATGAGATCGCGCGCCCGGCGCACGTGCACGAGGTCGGCGAGCTCCTCCGGCGTCATGGCGATGACGGTAGGCGACGGCCAGCTCTGCGGGCCGGAGCCATCTTCGTGGAGGATCGTGGATAGCGATGAAGCCGGAGTCCTGATGCCAGCCCATCGTGTCACGACGCCGGACGGTAGGTGCAGATCTGCACTCCCGTACCCGCGGTCACACTCTTCACGAGTTGCATGGGCCGTGCCGCGCCGTCCTCGGGGAAGATCCGCTTGCCGCCGCCCAGCATGATCGGCTCGATCATCAGGTTGAGCTCGTCTACCAAGCCGTTGGCGAGAAGCGCTTTCACAAGGCTGACGCTGCCCCACGTCATCAAATCGCCGCCGTCCTCAGCGCGCAGCGCCGCGATGTCGGCCACGGCGTTCTTGGGCGAGAGCAAGGTCGAGTTCCACGTCAGCGCGTCAGGCGCAAGCGTCCGTGAGGCGACGTACTTCCCCAGCGCGTTCATCTGGTCGGCGAACGGGTCACCGGCGCGATCAGGCCACGCCGCCGCCATCACCTGCCACGTGCGCCGGCCGAAGAGCAGGGCCTCGACTGTGTTCATGCCCTCGCCGATGAACGGCCCCATCACTTCAGGGTCGAAGTAGGGCACTGACCAGCCACCGTGGGCGAAGCCGCCATCGGTGTCCTCCTCCGCGCCGCCCGGTGCCTGCACGACCCCGTCGAGGCTCATGAATTCGTTCACCACGACTCGCATCGTCTGCTCCTCAGTGTCAAGTGCCAACGTTTCGACTTATCCAGCCTCGCGAACTCATCGGGGGCGCGGCTAGTTGTTGAGCAGCGTGAGTACGGCGAGGACACGTCGATTCAGGTCGTGCGACGGCTCGAGGTCGAGCTTCTGGAACACCTGAGCGCTCGCTGCCTCGACGGTCCGTTCACCGATGTTGAGTCGCTGGGCAATCCCCGCGTTGGAGCGGCCCTCGGCCATCAAAGCGAGGATCTCTTGTTCGCGAGGCGTAAGCCGTCCGAGCGGCGACTCGGCTCGGCGCCGGCGCATGAGCTGCGAAACGATCGTCGGGTCGATCACACATTCGTTCTCGGTCACCCGACGGAGGGCGTCGACGAGCACCGCGATATCGGATACGCGTTCCTTGAGCAGGTAGCCGAGACCACCGGGCTGGTCGGCGAGCAGCCGCTCGGCGTAGCGGGGTTCCAAGTACTGGCTAAGCAAGACCACGGCGGTGGATGGATGGCGCTCGCGTATCAGCCGCGCCGCAACCAGACCTTCGTCGCTGTGGGTAGGCGGCATGCGGATGTCGACGACGGCGACGTCGGGGTGCTCACGGGCGACCAACCGCAGCAGTTCGTCGGCATCCGCGGCTTCGCCGACCACATCGACTCCGGCATCCTTCAGTAGGCGGGCCAAACCGGACCGCACGAGCATGACGTCGTCAGCGACGATCACGCGCATGGGAACTCCGCGGTCACTGTCGTTTCGTGGTCAACGGTGGAGAGGCTCAACCGCCCACCCACAGCACCGACCCGGTCAGCCGCGTCAACGAGGTCGGTGTCGATCAACGGCCCGGTCACGACGGCCGCGATGATCGTCGAGTCGCGACGACAGACGGAGACATGAGCGCGCGGCGCATTCGAGGCTCGCGCTGCGTCGAGCGCGGCGACGACCGTCGCATACACCGCGAGCGCCGTCTCGCCGGCGACCACGCAGTCGTTCGCCATGTCCAACGTCGCCGCCACCTCTGATTCCCGGACGAGGTCCTCCAGCGCCGGTCCCAGCCCTTCGGTCGTGATCACGCTCGGGAAGAGGCCGTGGGCCAACTCACGCAACTGGGCGAGGGCATCACGCAGGTTGCTCTCAGCGGCCAGCAACTCCTCCCGCTCCTCGGGCAGGCGACCGCGGGCGACGCTCAGGTGGAAGGACGCGCTCACGAGTCGCTGTTGCGCACCGTCGTGGAGGTCGCGCTCGATGCGTCGGCGCTCCGCATCCGCAGCCGCCACCACTCGACGCCGCGACTCGGTGACGTCGGACAATCGCGCGCGCGTGACGGCCGCAAGCCGAGCGTTCATGAGCGCAAGGCGGGCCACGGGCGTGAACGCCGCCACCACATCGACGGCGTCGGTCCGGCGCGGCACCAACAGACGTAGCGCCGGCCCGGACTCATCGGGCACGACCACGAACTCGCTCGCGACATCGGTGTGCACATCGCGGCCGTTCTCATCCACCCAGCGATCGTCACCGGGAACGGCGAACTGAATACCGCGCACCGCCGATCCGAACAGAGACAATTCGGGTTCGGCCAGCCGCAAGGCCAGTTGCTGGACCGCCATACGCGTACGTCGGTTGCGGAGGGCCACCACGAGCACTGCGGACCCGATCGCGAACGCGCAGGCGGCCGGCGACAGCACGAGGGACAGAGCCGACGGTCGACCATGGGCCCAACTCCTCGCCCGCACCGCGGCCGACCCGCCGAGCACAACAAGAGCGGCAACCACGCCGTATGTGATCAACCGGGGCGGGCGGGTCCGCCGTTCCCGAAAGGCGGCGATCAAGGCGACTGCACACGCGGCAGTCGTGAGAGAGCTCGCGCCCAGAACAGCGACGTGGGTAGAGACGACACCGCTCGCCATCGGTACAACCTCAGCACAGATGCGCCTACACGACGGGTCCTTGAAAGGGTCGTACCCAATAACGTGGACGACCACCGCAGCGAGCGCCAACGATGACGTGATGAGGAGGGGCGCGCCACGTCGCCCCGACCGCCAACGTTCGTGCACCAAGGCGACGCCGGCGACGGCGAGCGGGCCCGCGGCGAGAGCGTCGGCGCGCAACGCTGCCGGCGCCGTCGGCCATCCGGCGACGGACGGAACCAACGCACCGGCGACAAGTACGGCTAGGCCGGCACAGACCGGTGGATGCTGAACCCACAGCGCCCACGCCGACAGCACGATGGCCGCAACGCCGATGAGTCCCAGCACGACCCAAAAGACCGGCGCGGTTCGTTCGACCGAGTCCTGATTCAGCCGAGCGGTTCCCACCACGACGGCGCACGTGACAGCAGTGGCGACGAGAGTGGCGACGAGACCGGCAGCTCTTGGCCGGATCCTGATCGAGGGCCAACCCGCGGAGCCCGCCACGCCGTCATTGTGCTCGCGATGGCACGGCAGGAGAACCCGTGTTTTCCTCAGAGTGACACCGCGTGAGCACGCTTACGAGCGAGTCGCCCGATCTTTACCTTCCCCCCATCGACCACAATGGGAGGACATCATGAAAGCGCAAACACGAGTTCGTTGGGCAGTAGTGACGGCAGGAGCGCTGCTCCTCACCGCATGTAATTCCCGAGCCATCGTTGCCGACAAAGCCGGGGGCAGCACGATCGTGCTGAAGCTGGCCACCATCGACGACGTCAACAGCAACGGCCAAGCATTCGGCCCGCAAGCGTTCGTCGACGAGCTCGCCAAGGTCTCCGGTGGTCGCGTCCGCGTCGACGTGACGAGAAGCTACGGCGACGGGGCGCCGGACTCGGAGGTGCGCCTCGTCGAGGCGATCGCCTCTGGTGCGATCGACGGCGGATGGCCGTCAACCCGTGCGTTCGCCAACGCCGGCATCAAGGGCCTGCAGGCCATCGAGGCACCGCTTACATTGACGAGCTATGACGCGGAGAAGGCACTCGTCACCTCGCCCATCGCCCAAGACATCCTCGGGCGGCTGAAGGGCAGCGGGGTCGCCGGTCTCAGTCTCGCGGTCGGCCCGTTGCGGCGGCCGTTCGCCGGCGGTGGGCCGTTGCTCAATCCAACTGACTGGAAGGGCATCCGCTTCCGCACCTTCAACTCTCCGGTCCAGGACGCGTTCGTCAAGGCGCTGGGTGCGACGCCGGTCCAGCAGGGCTTCGACTGGCCCGATGCCGTCGTCGCTGGTTCGCTCCGTGGCGCCGAGTTCGACATCGCCCAGTACGCCCAAAACGGTAAGACCCTTGAGGCGGGCCTGGTGACCGCGAACGTCGTGTTGTGGCCCAAGGTCTTCGTGCTCAGCCTCAGTCAGAAGCGGTTCGACTCGCTTACCGGGGAACAACGCGGATGGGTGCGGACGGCGGCCGAACGGGCGACACGGGCCTCGGTGGATGCCACGTATGACGAGACCACGCTCGCCCGCAAGCTGTGCAATTCCGGCGCGCGCTTCATAACGGCGAGCGACGCCGAGGTGGCGGCGCTGAAGACCAGCGCCGCTCCGGTCATCGACACGCTGTCGAAGGACCCCGACGAGGGACCGCTGATGGCGAGTATCCAGAAGCTCGCGGCCGGCCACTCGAAAGCTGACGTCCCTGACGTGCCGGTGAGCTGCCGCACGGCCGCACCCGCGGCCACGCCAAGCGACACGGTGCCCGGCTCGGATGCGGTCTCGAGCTTGCCGAGCGGGATCTATCGGGTCGAGATCAGCCTTGCCGACGTCACGGCGGCCGGGCAGACCAACAACGACGGTAAGACGGGCACCTGGACGCTCGAGGTCGATGCGGGGAAGTACCAGGTGAGCTGTGCGCCGCTCGACGAGCCGGGCCGCGATTGCGGCAACATCTCTGGCGAGGCGACGGTCGAGGCCGGACATCTGACTGGGACTGGCAGCGTTGTCACCTTCAACCATGATCCGGAGCTGCTGTCGAAGATCACGGGTTGTCAGCTACCAGCGACTGGGCAAGATGGTCACTGCAACGACGACCCTTCCTACTCGCTGACGTGGGCCGTTTCTGGCGACAAGCTGACGTTCACCGACAATGACACCAAGGATCACTTCGTCGTTTGGAACTGGCTGCTGGAGCCGTTGACCAAGATCGGCTGACCTACGGCCGGTCAATACGGAACGATTGCCGTCACTGTCGTGCCGGCTCCGGGTGGGCTCTCCACGCGGAGCCGGCCGCCGCGCGAGGCGAGTCGGTCAGCGAGCCCTTGCAGGCCGGAGCCCGATACATCGGCGCCGCCGCAACCGTCATCGGAGATGGACACGATGATGCCGGCTCCTGTTCCATCGATGGCGACGACGATGCGGCCGGCGCCTGAGTGCTTGGCCGCGTTGGTCATAGCCTCCGAGCACACGTAGAACAAGGCAGTCTCCATCTCCGCATCGCCGTTAGCGGCGGGGGTCGCCGTCACCGTGACCGGTAGCGGGCTGCGCCGGGCCAACGCCTCGACCGCCTCGCAGAGCCGCCCCGCGCCGAGCTCGGCGGGCGGGACCCCCTCGACGAGAGCCATCACTTCGTCGTTCGCAGTCGCCAGCTCTTGAACGGCGATATCCATCGCCTCGACTGCGCCGGATTGCTGCCGCGCGGCGGAATGCCACTGACTTAGCGCCGACGTCGCCCGTTGCAGCGGCGCAACGACGTCATCGCGAAGGCGTGAGGCGGTGATCGACCGCTGGCGGTCCGCCGCGGCCACCAGCCGTGCGCGGGCCGCTTCGAGGTCGGCGAGCTGCGCGTCGAGCTCTTCGCGCAGCCTCAGGTTTTGCACCGCCAGGCGCAGCGCCGACGACACCGCCTCGGCCGTCGGTGGGTCGTCGAGCACGGCGCGCCGATGCTGGAGGACGGCGAGTGGTCCGGACGAGTCCTCTACATAGGTCAGCCCTCTCTCACCGCCCGCGAGGGGTGCCGGATGACCGTGGCCGTCGACGTAGCCGACGCTGTCGCCGAGCCACCGATAGATGTGAAGGTCTGGGTCGCCGAGGACGTCTCGCAGAACAACCGACAGGCCGTCGAGACCGACCAGCCGTGCGTCCCCGAGGAACTGATCGACCAGTCGGGCCCCGCCGGAGAGCACCAGTCGAACTGCAACGCAATACGTCAAGGCGACGACGAGCAGAACGATCTCGTAGACGACGAGCGCGACCTTGGGACCGTACGGTCCTCGACTCGTTTGTTCGGCAATCCAAGACAGACTGAGGGCAATGGCGACACCGCTCGCTGCGAGAGCGCGGTACGACACGACGACTTTGGCTAGGCGCGGGGCGAGCAGCGCCGACACAGCCACGATGGCGAATACCGCCCCCACACCGATCTGGGAGAAGAGCTTCAGCGCGACGGCAAACGCCACGGCGACGAGCATCCAGCTGGCCGCGCCCCTCGGCCGCCCGGAGGGAAACGCCAGCAGCGCCACGATCAGGACGCTCTGGTGCACTAACTGTGTGCCCGCGAAGTATGAGCCCGCCAACCACGTTTCGCCAACGGCGGCGATGAGCACGCGTTCCCAGAGTGGCGCCGGCACCCAGAGGGCCGCGCCGACGAATGCCACGCCAACGGCGACATCGAGTGCGATCGTCCACGCGCTCGCGTCGACCGCTCGAGAGTCGGCGCGTGCCGCCCACACCGCGAGCAACACCGTGACCGCGCCGAGACCGACGATGGCGGCGCGCCACCACACAATCGATCGTCGGGCGTCGGCCAACTACCCGCGCCGCAGACTGTCGGCCACCGCGATACGACTGACGAGCTGCGCCAGCACGAGCGCGGTGAGCACCAAGACGATGAGGAACGCCACCGCGACCACGGTGACCGACGCGATGCTGGTTACTGGGAAGCTCGGTATCCCGAGCCGGTTGGCGGCGACGGCCCAAGCCACGCGGCCTCCGATCACCCCGATGGGAATCCCGACGAGCATCGCCACCAACCCGAACGTTAGGGCCCGCCACGCGACGCTGCGACGGGCGACACGGCCCCCCGATCACCTTGAGCACGGCCAGCTCGCGCTGCCGGCGCCTGATCGCGCGCCGCAAGAGCACGCCGTCGCCGAGATTTCTGAGATCGAGAGATTCGACCGGTGCGGATCGCGTCGACGTCGGGAACCGAGCGGTGGTGCTACCACCCTCGGGCAGGTTGGCTACTCACAGTCCTGTCGCGCCGTCGATCAACTCGCGCAGGATGTCGGCGTGACCGGCGTGCCGCGAGGTCTCCCGCAGCACGTGCGCCATGATCCGCCGTAGCGAATCCTTCTCGTCCTCGCCCGGGTTGGCGATCTTGCCCATGATCGATAAGTCGGGGCAGGCGCGCACGATCTCGTCGCTACGCGCGCATGCTGCCCGGTACGCGGCCACGACCTCGTCGCGGGTCACGCCCGCGGGCACCTCCATGGACTTCTCCGTTTCGCCTCCCTGGTCGAGGAAGACGCGTTGGAACCAATGCTTCTCCACTCCAGTGAGGTGCTGGATGAGACCAAGCAGGTTGGTGCCCGACGCGACGCCTGGGGTGCGCTGCTGCTCATCGCTCAGCCCCTCCGACGTCCGCACCACCGCGTCACGCATCCGGCTCAGGTAGTAGAGGAGCACATCGCGCTCCGACCCCACGAGGTCCTGGTCCGTGTGATTACCCATTCGCCCAGCCTAGAAGCGGAATTTCGGTGTCTTCTCTCTCATGTCCAGGCTTTCGGCTGTCGATAAGTGGAGTGACTGGCGCACGAGACGTGCGTGCTGGGACAGGGTGGGAAACCTTCGTGTCTTTCTAAACGGCAAACCCTGTGAAAACAGGCGACGCAAGGTCACGGGCCTAATCCGCTTTGATGCGGCACGGCCGCCGGACCGCCGAAACGACACTGAGGAGAACCATTTCATGAACGTTTTTGACCGTCGGGCTCGCGCGCCCTTCTTCCTCGCAGTGACTGCTGCAGCGGCGCTCGCCGCGCCATGGACTTCCGCGAGCGCCGCGATCGTCCCGACGGTCCCGCTCGGAACCTCGGCGGATTACGCCGTGCTCGGAGCATCGACGGTAACGAACACGGGCAACAGTGTGCTCAATGCGAGTCTCGGGCTCTGGCCGGGTACCTCCATCACCGGCTTTCCGCCGGGGATCGTGAATCCGCCTGGCACGATCGACACCACCAACGCCGCGGCTCAACAGGCCCAGTCCGACCTGACGTTGGCCTATGTGAACGCTGCCAACCGGCCGGTGGATGCCACGGAGCCCGCCGATCTTGTCAACCTTCATCTCTCGCCGGGTGTCTACTCCGGCCCCAGCAAGGGGGCATTGCTTCTGAGTGGCCCGCTGGTGCTTGATGGCGGCGGCGACCTTGACGCGGTCTTCATCTTTCAGACCGACTCGACGTTGATCACCGCGTCGAGCAGCAACGTCACCCTGATCAACGGTGCGCAAGAGTGCAACGTGTTCTGGCAGATCGGCAGCTCCGCCACACTGGGCACCAACTCGATTTTCCGCGGCAACATCCTGGCGCTGTCGTCGATCACCGTGACCACCGGGGTCACCGTCCACGGCCGCGCGCTCGCGCGCAACGCGGCGGTGACGTTGGATACCGACGTCTTCACGTCGCCGACCTGCGCGCAGACCGCCGGCACGACGACGACCACGGTCGCGTCGGGAACGGCGCCCACCGTAGCCCCGGGGACGCCTACCACGCAGCCGGGCGCGACCGGCACGCCGGGCGTCCCCCGCGTCCGTCTCCCCGATACCGGAGCGCCGGTACGCGCACCCGTGCTACTGGCGATCAGCCTTCTCGCGTTGGGTACCGCCGCCGTCCGGTTCGGTCGTCGGGCCACAGCAACGCAGCGCTGACCACCGGCGTACATAGCTCGTCAACAACGGATCGTGCCGGCGAAACCCGCCGGCATGATCCGTTTTGTACTTGACCGACTCCTGAGCCTGCGCTCCATCGCCCGCCGTACAATGTGCGACGAGAGGGAAGCACTGATCCACTGGACCTATTGGTCGCTCGTCCAGTGAGTAGCTACGGCGAACCCACCCCGCTCCGAACCAGAACATCGACGCCGCGTCGGTGCCCTGGATACCGGAAGGGAACGCTTGAGTGCCTGCTCGTGCTTGTCTCACCGCCGTCGCTTCGACGGTCATGGCGTGCGGATTGTTCGTCTGGACGTCGGGTCCTGTAGGGGTGGCCGACGCTTCATCCGTGGCGGTCGCGCCTGTTGCGGTGCTGCCGGTGCTGCCGGTGCCGGCGACTCCCGTGCCGGTGATTCCGGGAGCCCAGCGGGTTTTTCTCGTGGCGGACTTGATCGAGGCTCCGATCGTGAAGCTTCAAAACCAGTCGACGTGTCGCGATGATCTGCCGGACGCGGTGATGACCATCACGATGGCTGACATCTCCTACCGGTGTCCGGTGTATGCGGGTGGGCAGTCCGTCATTGACACCGGAGCCGCGACGTTGATCGCCGATCAGGGTGCCAGCCCGCTCCTCGCCGTCCATCCCGGAGACGGCGGAGCGTTATGGATTGCCGCCCATCACTCGTCGCATGGAGGACCGTTCGCGGAAGTGCCGAGCCTCACCGACGGAGCGATCATCACGGTCTCCGACGGCAGCCGCACGGTCTCGTATCGCGTTATAGGCCGAATTCACGTGAACGTGCGTGACGGCCTCGTGGTCGACGCCGCCGGAGAAGCCACCGACGCCGCGACACAGGATTCCGTGTTCCGGCCCGACCACGGCGGT
>JBDUDK010000028.1:0-34442 GCA_040002995.1 Acidimicrobiales bacterium
CGAGGCGCCGGAACGCGCTGGCGTGAAGGATCCGGTCACGGTCGCGTTCGAAGCAGGTGCGGATGGCGTCGGGCTCCTCCGAGCGCAGCCGGGCTCCGGCGCCGTCCGCCCGGGTGGCGCCTTCGGTGAGGGTGGCGGCCTCGCGCTCTTCGCGACCCTGGCGGTCGTACCGGGCGCCCGGGCGGGCCCCCGCGTGCGATCCGCTGTGGGCGAGGATCAGCCCGCCGACGGGCTCCCCGGCCATGGTCCCCGCCCATCGCGCAGCACGGGTGTCCTCAGGCATGGCCGCTACTCACCGGGCGGACCGTAGCGGCGGATTTGTCGAAATCTTGAGGCGACTGGGCCTTCCGTCGGCCGTATAACTACGTATCTCGGTGGCATAGTCACTGACAGTGAGATGTCGCGCTCACCGCGGGTGTGTGGGGGCAGAAGTTCTTCGAAAAAGATCGGCGGAGACATGACGAAGTGCAGGGCCCGCATCCGGCGGTGGCGGCGTCGCCTAGGCGTGCGCGCCCGGGATACCCGCGGCGCCGTCCTCGTCGAATTCGCCATCATCGTGCCGATCCTGCTCGTTCCCCTCCTGGTAGGCGTGCTCGAGTACGGCTTTCTCTGGAACAAGGTCCACACGCTGGAATCAGCGTCGCGCGCCGGCGCCCGCGTCGGGGCCACGGGCTGCTTGCACGACGCCGGCGTGGCCGACGGCTGCGACAACGGCAACAAAGAGACCGACGACATGAACGTCCTGGCCGCCGTGAACGCGGCTCTGGGCAACCTCCGTGGCGATGTCCTTTACATCGTGGTGTACCGGGCCGATGCACCTGGTGGAGCGCCGACGCCGACCTGCGCGGCCGGCATTCCAAGCAGCTCGGACGGCAGCGGATGGTGCAACGTGTATGACCCGACAGACATGGCGGCTGCGGCGGCAGGGAACGCGTCCCCCTTCTCGTGCACGACCAAGTCTCAGTACTGGTGTCCGACCGCCCGGCGCCGCGGGCAGATCGGACAGGACTACCTCGGTGTGTACATCGCGTCGAATCACAACTACGTGACGTCGTTCTGGGGTTCGAACCGCAGCGTGTCCGACGACGCGGTGTTCCGCATGGAACCGAACCCGTTCGGCATCAACGCCCCGTTGGTGACGCCGGGTCCGGGCTCCACGACCACGACGGCGGCCCCGACCACGACCACGACCACCGCGCCGACGACAACGACCTCGAGCACCACCACGACGTCATCGACGACGACCACGAGCTCTACCACGACCTCGAGCACCACCACCACGACAACGACGCGGCCGACGACGACGACGACGCGGGCGACGACGACGACGACGCGGGCGACCACGACGACGACACGGGCGACGACGACGACAACCGGCGGGGCCGCAACGACCACGACGTCGTCTACGACGACCACCACTCGTCCGACCACGACGACCACGCGGGCGACCACGACGACGACGCGGGCGACGACGACCACGACGGCGGCCCCGACGACGACGACGCGGGCCACGACGACTACAACCGTCGCGACCACGACGACCACGACGTTGCCGACTACGACCACCACACGGGCAACCACGACCACGACGGCCGCCACCACAACGACCACACGGCCGACGACGACAACGACCATCCCGATCTGCTGCTGACATGACACGAGCCGCAAGTCGTGCTGGTCGACCTCGTCGGTTCCGTGGTGATCACGGAGCGACGATTGTCGAAGCCGCGTTCGTCACCCCGGTGTTCTTTCTCCTTGTGTTCGGCATCATGGAGTTCGGCTGGCTCTACAAGGACTGGATGTCGGTGGCGAACGCGTCACACGACGGCGCCCGCGAAGGCAGCGCCTCAGGCGTCGACGCGTATGCCGACTACAACATCCTCTTTGTCATCCAGCGCTCGCTCGCCGCGCTGAGCAAGAACGTCGACTACATCATCGTGTTCAAGGCCTCAGGCCCGAACGACCCAGTGCCGGGGGCGTGCAAGGCCGTCGCGGACGCCGGACTCCGTGGGGTCCCTAGCAAATGCAACGTGTATTACCCCGCCGACTGGAACGCGCCGTCCTACGGGCAGTCGAGCTTCGGCTACGACGCCGTGGCTAACCCGAATCCTGCCCTTCTCGACCTCAACTGGCCGGGACTTTCCCGAAGTGATCACAAGACGGACCCCGGACCCGATTGGTTGGGCGTGTTCGTGCAGGCCACCCACGACTCCCTCACGGGCATCTCGGCCGGCAACCAGGTCCTCACCAAGACATCCGTCATCCAGATCGAGGCCACCCGGAAATGAGCAGGATCGCGATCGTTCGGCGCGCTCGTCGGCGCGAAGAGGGCTACGTCCTCGTCATGACCGCGCTCATGCTTCTGGGCCTGATGGTCATGGCGGCATTCACGATCGACGTTGGCCTCTGGTACTCGCGGGCGAACCGACTGCAGCGCGCGGCTGACGCCGCCGCACTGGCGGGCGTGACATATATGCCGAACCTCACCGAGGCGTATGCCGTCGCGTTGGACACGGCCAAGAAGAACGGCTTCGATCCCGCCAACCTTCAGTTGAACGTCCAGCCGGCGTCTGTTCCCGGCGCCCCTCGGCGTCTCAACGTGACCCTCACCGACACCAACGTGCCCGCGATCTTCGGCAGCATGCTGATGAACAACATCTCGATCACCCGGTCTGCCACCGCCGAATATGTGTCGCAGGTGCCCGTCGGAAGTCCCTTGAACGCCATCGGCACAGGTGACCAGCCGGGCTACCTCCCTGGAGGCGGCGCCCAGAACTTCTATCTCGCTGTCGGCGGCTACTGCACGGCCAAAGAGGACGGCGACCGGTTCCTCAGCTTCTACGACGGCAACCGTCAGCAGACACCGAGCAACACGTACGCGTGCAATCCGATCAACCATCCAAACCCCGCTCAGGTGGTGCAGAACATCGACTACCGGCCCGAGGGCTACGACTACATCGTTCACATCCCGTGCGGCATCCCCGACCCCACGATTCCGTGCGCACCGGGCACGACAGCCACGGCCGACACCAAGGTCCAGCTCTACGACCCTGAGTACCAGCCCCGCGACCCGCAGGTGCCCACCGACCTGCGAGGCGATCAGAAGCTGGCACTCCAATCTCATCCTGACTACCCGAACATCGCCGTGACGACGACGTTCGAGGTGTGGGACACCAACTACACCCCTACCAACCCCACCGACGACATCCGCGTGTTCACGAAGACCTTCACAACGTGCAACGGCGATGGGGTAGTGACCTGCGTGCCCACGTGGGAAGACTTTTACACGATCCCCAATGGTGCCAAGGCGGGCAACTGGAAAGTGCGGGTCTACACGCAGGCCCTCGAGCCCAAGAGCTACGGCGTGAACGCGTTCAGCATTCGGGCCGCCAAGGGCGGCATCTGGGCGCTCTGCGACGGCCGCGTCGACGGGACGTGCCCCGGTGTAGCGGGCGACTCGAACCTCGCCGTGCTGCTGAACATCCCGGCCGTCGCCACGTTCTACCTCGCTCGCTTCGCGCCCGCGGCTGAGTTTCGCGGCAAGCAGGTGCAACTCTTCCTGTGGGACGCCGGTGAGCGGGCCGACACCATTCAGATTCTCGACAACAACGGAAACGCCGTGCCCTTCCAGTACCAGACCTGGGCCCCCGGCATCGTCGGCTACCCCGACGACACCGCAATCCCCCTCGGCGGTGCGGTAACGGCGCTCCCTGTGAATGGCGGAATGTTGTCGCCGACGCCCGGCTGGGCCCCGGCCACCCGCTTCAATCAGCAGAAGTTCAACGACCGCATGTTGTCGATCCTGCTCGACATCCCCACGGACTACGGCCTGTCGGGACCCTTGAGCAACGATGGCTGGTGGCAGATCCGCTACACCGCCTCGACTCCTCTAAAGGACCTGTCGACATGGTCGGTCACGCTGTTGGGCGACCCCGTGCACCTCGTGCGCGGCTAAGCAGGGTCACCAAAATAGGCACCAGCCGCCTGCTTCACTGACGGTGTGCGCCGCCTGCGGGATCGTTGCCGGGAGGAGCCCGGTCTTGCGATAGTGGCCGCCGCCATCGTCTTGTGGGTCGGGTTTCTTTACCTCGACGTGTGGCGACGTCACGATCGCTTCGGCACGTTCGACAACGACCTCGGCTTTCACACCCAGTACGTCTGGCTTCTCGCGCGGGGCAAGGTTTTCTCGACGATCCTCGGGCTGCCGGCCTTCGGTCATAACGCGACGTTCGGCTACTTCCTCTTCGCGCCGCTCTCGTGGATAGGCCTGGGCGGCCCCCAAGTCCTCGACTTCGTACAGGCCGTCATCGTCGCCCTCGGTGCGGTGCCCGTCTACGGGCTGGCCCGCCGCCGGCTCGGCGCCGGATGGGCGGCCACGGCGCTCGCGCTCGCGTACCTCTTGCATCCCGTCGTGCAAGGCAACGTCTGGGAGACGTTCCACCCCGAGGCCATGGCGATGACCCCACTCTTGTGGGCCTACGTGTCGGCCGACGCCCGGCGCTGGCGGCCGTACGTGATCGCCATCGCGCTCGCGATCATTTGGAAGTCCGATGTCGCGCTCTTCGTCGCGGTGCTCGGCGTCTACGTCGCCATCCGATGGCATCGCCGCATCGGGGTGATCACCGCCATCTTCGGTGCGGCCTGGTTCGTGTTCGTGGTCGCGGTGATGATCCCGGGTTTCGCGGGCGGCGGCACCGTCTTCGGTCCGTTGTATGGCGACCTCGGCGCCACGCCCCTCGAGGTGGCCGGCACCGCCTTCCAACACCCGGGGAAGATCGTCCGTCAGCTTGGGCGAGCCAAGCCCGATCGCTACGCGCGCGACCTGCTCGCGCCGTACGGCTTCGTCCCGCTGTTGGGCGCGCCCGCGTTGACGCTCGGGCTACCGCAGAACGCCATTAGCTTGCTGTCCGACCGCGACTTCACGCGAGATCCGTTCGACAATCCCCACTACCAGGCGCTCCCCCTCGTCGCCCTAACGCTCGCGCTCGTGGAGGGCGTGGCATTCATCTCACGACGGCGGCCGTCGCTGCGGTCGCCGGTTTTGGCCGCGGTTACCGGCTCTGCGCTCGCGGCAACCGTCGCGTGGGGCCCCCTGCCCATCGGGGTGCGTTACCACCATTATTGGGTGGCCGACCACGATCCCCTGCGTCACGCGAAGGAGCTCGCGGTTGCGCTTCCCGGAGCCCACGACGCCGTCAGCGCGCAGTATCTTCTCGTGCCGCATCTCGCGCAGCGCGACGTCGTCTATTCGTTCCCCAACCCCTGGCGACAGGTGTTCTACGGGATCGAGGGCACCCGGCGCCCCGACCCCACCGTTGTGAAATGGATCGTGATGGACGAGACGGTTCTCTCCGAGGGCGACAAGCCGCTGTACGACTGCATCATGCAGTCCGGCGCGTTCCGGGAGGTCTATCGGGAAGGTGCGCTCGTCGCGGCCGAGCGGATGCCCGCGCGGAACAGTGTCGCGGCGGCCGACCTCGCGTGTCGAGATCAGCCCTGAGCGGCCGGCTCGCGCCGGCGGTCGCGGCGGGCAAGTAGCACGAGGCCGACCACGCCGAGGCCGGTGAGCACCATGCCCACCCACTCAGGGCTAGTCCGGTCATAGGTGAGCGTCACGTGCTTGGAGCGCGGGATCACCACCATGAGGTTCGGCGTGACCCGGTATGGACCGTCGGCGCCGTGGGCCGTCCAGTTCGGGAAGTACGAGATCTTCACGAGCACGGGACTGCCGACGCGATCGACATCGAACGAGAGCTTGTCGGTGTCGTCCATCTTGATGTTGCTGACCACCGCGGTCGGCGTCTTGTTGAACGGCACGTTGTCGCCGGTCTTGATGTGCGGCCAGGTCTTGGGCCCGCTCGGCGCCGCGAACAGCCGCGCCCCACCGTTCAGCTGCCACGTCGCAAGACCGGCGTTGGTCCACGTCTTGCCATCGTTCGCGATGCCGGGCTCGATGTAGGGCGTGTGGTCGAGGCCGACGACGAGATCGGATCCGCTGAGCTGGAACATCACCCACGGCCCCGCGCGGCCCACCTCGGTCAGCTCAGAACGCGCCTGGGCCTGCGTGATCGCCTCGGCCGAGCGCGCCATGTAGTAGCGCACGCCCAACGTCTGCATGTGCTCGATGCCGAGGTTGAGGTCGAGGTCGCGCCACTGGTCCTGGAAGCCGAGGATCGGGCGTGATGGCTTGAGGGTGGTCTCAGATGCCGTGAGGAAATGGAACGGAGTCGTGGCCGACGACTCGAAGTAGAGGCCCTCCATCGACGCGATGCAGCCCTTCGTCCAGTACGGGAGCAACATCATCGCGAGCGTGGTGCCGTAGTCGTTGATCTTCTCGTCGTACTCCCACAGCGCCCGTCCGCATCCGTGTTCCTTACCGATTTGACCCATGGTGTCCATCGTGTCGGCGTATTCAGGCCACGCGGCCTTTTCTTCGTATCCGCTGTAGTTCCATTCGACCCAGCCCTTGCCCGCCCAGTTGGCCGACGCCAAGCCACTCAGGTGGGCCGAGAGCCCGAACCACGTCGGGTGCCCGGCCTTGTTGTGACCGGTAAACCACAACGTGTTCATGGGAAGGCCGACGAACACCGCGGCGACGGCGAAGCCGGCGACAGGGACGACGAGACCCCGTGACATCGACGCGCGGGAGCGGCGCACCAGGCCAACGACGGTGGTGCAGGCGTACCAGAAGCCGATCGCCGCGAGCAGGTGCAGGCACAGGTAGAACAGCGGCAGGAGGCGGGCGTTCCAGAGGCGGCCATTCACGTATCGGAATGCGAAAGCATCTATTGCGGCCATGAGCCCGATCGTCGCCACGAGGCGGTCGTGGCGACGGGCTCCGCCGACAATCGCGATCGCGGCCAGACCGATGACCCAGCCGAAATGAGCAGGGAACAGCTGGTCGAGATACGACGTCAGCTTCACCCATCCCATGTCGAACGTGTAGCCGCGCATCACGAAGCAGGGCAGCGCCCAGAAGGCAGTGAGGGCGGCGGCGGTGGCGAACATGGCAGCGCGCCTCGGAAGCAGCCACCCGCGCGCAGAACGGCGGAACCACACCGCGGCTATGGCCGCGGTGCCGAAGAGGGCGAGGAAGAACACAATTAAGTGGCAGAGCATGACAAGCGCGAGGAGTGCGGCCGTGGTGGCGTGGCCCTTGCCGTCGCGCAGTGCTCGAATGAGCATGCCGAAGTACACGAGGCAGACGCTCAGTGCGATCGAGAACGAGTACTCGCCGGCAAGGGTCGAGGCGATGTTGCCGCCGTAGATGTTCCATGTGGCGTCGAACATGAACGGCAGCGTGCCTACCGCCAACAGGGCGGGGACGGGGAATGGCGCTCGCACGAGGCGACCGAGCGCCCAGGCGGCGATCGGCAGCGTGAGCAAGCCGAGCACGCTCACGAGCTTGAACGCCACGCTGTAGGGGAGCACCACGTCGAGCGCGACGATCATCAACGCGGGGATCACCATGTAGAACTGAAAGGCGGGGAAACCGGCATACCAGTCGGGCGTCCAGCCGAACAGCCTCCACTTGGGCAGCAGATGGTCGCGAAGGAAGGCGGGTCCCCACACGTGAGCGCCCATGTCGCCACCCGAGGGCGTGGTGTCTTTCAGCAGCAGGGTCGGATGGAGGACACGAAGCACCAACAAACAACACGCGCTCACAACAAGGAACGTGATGGCCGTCTCGGGATGCGCTCTCAGGCGGGCGACGAGCTCACGCAGGGGATCGCGGCGGGTCTCGGGAGGCGCATCACCGGGCGGGGTGGCGATAGAGGAGGCGCCGGGGTCCACCTGCTCGGGATGGGCTTCATCGACTGTCAGGGTCATCGGCTGCGGCCCTCCCGGTGCGCCCTCTGCATGTCAGAGGAAATATCGGCACCAGAGGGCCCGGACTGAGCAACACGCGGGTATCGGACCCGGCCCGAACAGGTGAGACCGGTAGCCTCAGTCCACTGATGGTCGGGTTTGTCGATGAATGTGGGCTGAACGTCCGTGGTGGGGATGGTGGCGCGGGCTGCGTCTCGTTTCGTCGGGAGGCGCACGTCTCGCGTGGAGGACCCGACGGCGGTGATGGGGGAAAGGGCGGCGATGTCTGGCTCCTGGCCGACCGCAACGTGGCGTCGTTGCTCGCGTTCCGCGATCATCCCCACCGGCGGGCCGGTGACGGAAAGCACGGCGTGTCCAAGACGATGCACGGCTCGCGAGGCGCCGATCTCGAGGTCCACGTGCCGGAGGGCACCGTGGTGAAATTGCTTCACACGGGCGACGTGCTCGCCGATTTGGTGCATCACGGCGATCGGTTCCTCGCGGGAGCGGGGGGAAGGGGCGGGAAGGGCAATGCCCGATTCCTGTCGAACCGCATGCGCGCGCCGACGTTCGCTGAGCAGGGCGAGCACGGCGAAGAACGATGGTTGAAGCTCGAGCTGAAGCTCATGGCCGATGTGGCCCTTGTGGGCTTTCCGAATGCGGGCAAGAGCACGTTCATCTCGGCGATCTCGGCCGCCAAGCCCAAGATCGCCGACTATCCGTTCACCACCCTCGAACCGCATCTGGGGGTGGTTCGGTATGACGATGTCGAGATCGTCGTCGCCGATGTCCCTGGTCTGATCGAGGGCGCGAGCGAAGGGCGAGGCCTCGGCCATCAGTTCCTTCGCCACGTGGAGCGAGCACGGGCGTTGTGTGTGCTCGTCGATCTCGCGGCGGCCGACGGGACCTCTCCGGAAGAGCAAGAGCGCGTACTGCTCGGCGAGTTGGGCGCCTATCGACCCGAACTCCTGGAACGGCCCCGCCTGGTAGTGGGGTCGAAAGCCGATATTGCGGTAGCGCCGTGGACGGGGACGCGGATGTCGGCGGTGACACGCGAAAAAATGGACGCGGTCGTGGGCGCGCTCGTCACGATCGTCGCGGCCGCGCGCGCGGCCGAACCGGCACGCGATGGCTATGTCGTGCATCGACCGGCGCCGGAAGGCGTCACCGTCGTGCGCCAGGACGATGGGAGCTACCGCGTACTCGGTCGTGAAGCCGAACGTGCTGTCGCTTTGTCCGATCTCACCAACGTTGATGCGTTGGCCCACGCCGACGATCGCCTCAAGCGGCTCGGTGTTGGGCGGGCGCTGGCCCGAGCGGGGGCGCGCGAGGGCGACGTTGTGCACGTCGGCGGGTTCAGCTTCGACTACCAACCGGACCACTGAGTCATGCCCTCAACGGTGGTGGCCAAGATCGGCTCGTCGTCGCTGACCGACGCGCGCGGGATCATCGACCGCAAAGCCATCGAAAAGTTGTGCGGGGAAGTGGCCGCTACGCGCGCTGCCGGCCATCGGGTTCTCGTCGTGACGTCGGGGGCCGTCGCCGCGGGCGTCGCCGCTCTCGGGCTGGGCGACCGCCGGCCCGTCGACATCATCACGCTGCAAGCATTGTCGGCGGCGGGCCAGAGCCGGCTGATGCAGGTCTACGACGAGATATTCGATCAGCTCGGCCTCGTCGGGGCGCAGGTTCTGCTCACGCCGTACGACTTCATCCACCGCAGCCAGTACCTCCACGCCCGGCGCACGCTCGAGCGGCTCTTGGAGCTCGGCTGTATCCCGGTGGTCAACGAGAACGACGCCATCGCCGACGACGAGATTCGGTTCGGCGACAACGACCGAATCGCGGCGCTCGTGGCTCACCTCGTGAATGCCGACGTTCTCGTATTGCTCACCGATACTGAGGGACTCTTCACGGCCGATCCGCGCACCGACCCGTCGGCGCGGCTCATCGAGCAGGTCGACGATGTTGATTCGCTTGAGGTTGTGTTGGGGGGTACGGGCTCCAACCGCGGGAGTGGCGGCATGGCATCGAAGCTGGCAGCCGCGCGCATCGCGTCGTGGTCGGGGGTGCGCACCGTGATCGCCAAGGCCGACCGGGTGAACGTGCTCGCCGACGCCATTGCCCGGGTTCCCGGCGTGGGCACGGTGTTCCCGCCTCACGACCGGCGCGTGCCGTCGCGGAAGCTTTGGATCGCGTTCGCGATCGGCGCCGCGGGTCGTCTCATCGTCGACGACGGCGCGCGGCTGGCGCTCATCGAGCGGGGGACATCGCTCTTACCCGCTGGAGTCCGCAAGGTCGAGGGCGATTTCTCCGAGGGCGACGCGGTCGAGATTGCCGGCCTCGACGGTGTCGTGTTCGCCCGCGGTCTTACCAAGGTCGACGCCGCCACGGCAGGCTCGATCATGGGTCGCCGCACGAACGACCTCCCGCCAGGGCTGAGTCATGAGCTCGTACATCGAGACGACCTCGTCATTCTCAGATCGTGACGAGACGGCCCTCGCGCACGACGGTGTGACCCCCTGCTCGCAGCGTGGGCGTTACCGCGAGCGCGTCGGCGTTCAGCGACGAGCCGTTCGAGCCACCGAGGTAGAGATTGTCGCCGAGCGACAGCAGTACCGCGCCGGCTTGGTGCTCGTCGACGAGCGCCCACCCGAGTCGGCCATCGAGTGCGGCGTTGATGCCGATGCTGAGGTACGCAACGCGACGGGGCTCTCCGACATGTTCCGCGAACAAGCGGTGAATCGGACCGGCTCCTTCGGCGCACTCGATTCCCTCCACCCTCCCCTCCGCGAAGGTGAGCACGACATCGGAGACTCCAGCGAGTTCGTGCAGCCGCACCGATCCGTAGGTGGCCTCTTCCAGAACCGTCGCGTAAATGACGCCGGCGGGAAGGTTCACGATCGTCGCCCGGGCTCGGCGATCCTCGTCGGACAGCGCTCCGTCGTCGACGAGCCACGGCCGGGTGCCACGACGCAGCTCGAGCGAGCAGCCAGGTGTCTCGAGCACGAGCGGATCGCTTTCGAGCATCTCGATGTAGAGGCGGGCCAGCCGGGCGAGTTCGCTCGGTGGTGTGACCAGAGCGGGCAGCACTCGGCGATCGAGGTCGGCCAGGCTGACGCCGAGGGTCGTGGCGAGGTCGGTCGTGGGTGTCGCCGCCAGCAGCAGCGGCACACCTCGCGCCTCAGCGGTGCCGTCGATGACCGCCCGGGCGTCGTCCCATAAGGCGAGGAGACCGCGGTCGTCGGTGCACTCATTGAGCGGAAGGCCGGTGAGCACCACAACTGCGTTGGTGTGCGCCGCCGTAGCGCGGCGTTCCTCGAGCCAATCCGACGTGCGCTCGTCGTCGCCGAGGATTTCGAGCAGCTGTTCGTTGGTCATCGATTCGACGGCGACCGTTGCCCCGCGAGCGCGTAGTCCGTCAGTGAGCGCGGCGAGGGCGTCGGGACGACCCGCGCGATCGCGCACGGTGATCGCTTGTCCGGGGCCGATGGCGAGGTCGTCGGCGACGCAGCTCGCGACGTCGTGCCAGCTGGTCACGGAGCGGACTCGGCCGGCCCCTCGATCTCGGCGGGAGCCTTGGCGCCCAGGCCGAGTTCGGCCCTGAGCTCGTCGAGCTTGGCCCGGGTCTGGTCGGTAGCGCGAGCCTGCTCGATCGCCAAAGTATGGAGGTCGATGGGCGATGTGCTCAGTTCGGCCACGCCCTTGGCCTTCGCGTAACGCGCCTCGATCTTGTCGCGCACTTGATCGAACGTGGGGACGTCGGTCCCCATGGCTTCCGACAGCGTCGCCATCGCCTTGTTCATCTGCTCTTGCATCTTGGCCTGGTCGAGCTGACCCAGCAGCTTCTGACGCTCGGCCAGCTTGGTCTGCAGAGCGTGGGCGTTCTGCTGCACCGCCGCCTTGGCTTGATCGGCCGCCTGGGTGGCTTGCATGACGACCTGCTTCTGCTCCGCGACGTCGTTGTCGAGTCGTACGAGTCGAGAGGCGATGGACTCGGCGGCCGTGTTGTATTCGGCGGCCTTGGTGGCGTTGCCCTTGCTCTGTTCCCCCGCGGCCATCGTGAGCGCCTGTTTGGTGTTCGACGTCACCTTCGCGAGCTCCTCGATGGCCCGATTCAGTCGCATCTCGGCCTGCTTTTGATTCGCGATGACGCTGGCGGCCTGTTCGCGCAGCCGTCGGTGTTGATCCTGGGCTTCGGCGATGGCCTGCTCCAGCTGCACCTTCGGGTCGGCCCGCTCCTCCACCCTCGACGACAACTTGGCCGACATGTACTTCCACCACTTCTTGATGGCCTTGAACATCAGGTGCTCCTCTGGGCCCGCGGGTGCGTCGAGCGTACCGGCCGCTACGGCCGCGCGGCACGAGCCGCATGAATGTCGGACAGCCGGAGGATGAGGAACGTGGCAGAAAAAGCCACGGCGGCGACGATGCTGCCGAGCGCCGAGCGGGTCAGCCAACCGTCGACCCGGTTCGCCACGAAATGTGCGGCACCGGCCATCACCAATGTGGAGGCGCCAACTTGGCCGATCATCATCCACTGGCGACGGGATGCGATGCCACCGAGACGCAGCGCGAGGAGGCCGTACGCGACCGCGGCCGCCACGAGGTAGGCGATCGAGAACGACAACGCCAGGCCCATGACTCCCCACCGTGCCGCGAACGGAATCGCGAGGCCGATGTTGATTGCGTTCTCCATGACGTTGAGCTTGAACGGGGTGCGGGTGTCGCCGAACGCGTAAAAGCCCCGTAGAAGGAAGAGGTAGGCCGAGAAGCCGAGAAGGCCGACTCCGAACGCAGCGAGCGTGCGCGCGGTAACGCCGGCCGATCTCGCTGTGAACGCCCCGTGTTCGAGCACCACACCGATGAACGGCCGCGACAGCGTCACGAGCAGGACTGCCGTGGGCCCCACGAGCAGTACGAGCGCGCGCAGACCGAGCGAGATGCGTCGCGCTACGAGCCGTGTGTTGCCACGGTGGGCGGCGCGTGCCAGATCAGGCGTGAACGTCGTGATGATCGACGCCGCGAGGAGCCCGTGGGGCAGGGCGAAGAGCGCGTACGCGTTGAAGTAGGCCGAGACCTCGCCATTGCGGCGTTGTGCGAGAGCGGTGACGACCACCACCGAGATCTGGTTGGCCACCACGTAGCCGATGGTCCAGGTCGAGCGGCGCACGAGCTCGCGGACCGCAGGGTCGCGTGGCGCGAACCGGAGTTTGATCGCGATCCCCGCCGGCTTGAGTGCCGGGATCAACACGAGCGCGGAGATCACGACCCCGAGGGTGGTTCCGAGACCGAGGAGGCGAACGAGCGTGGTCGAGTCTTGGGCGAGCTCAAGATTGTTGGCGAGATCCCTGGTCTCCACCAAGTGGGGAAGGGCGAGGAACGCGCCGATCGCCACGATGTTGTTGAGCGCGGGCGCAAACGCGGCGGCGACGAACCGCCGCTTCGCGTTCAGCAGCGCTGTGGCGAGGCCCGCGATGCCGTAGAAGAAGATCTGGGGGAGGAAGAAGCGGGCGAACGTGGTGGCCACGGCGCGCAGCGCCGACGGCTGGGTCCCGGTCGCCGCCGTGGTGTAGAGCCGCACGATCCACGGCGCGGCGAGCGTGGCGGTGACCGTGACCGCAAGGAGCGCGACGATCGATACCGTGACGACCTTGCTGACGGCGTCGTCGTCGCGGTCCTCGAAACGGGCCACAAAGAAGGGGACGAGCGCCGCGCTGAACACTCCGCCGAGCAGAAGCTCGTACACGATGTTCGGTGTGTTGTTCGCGATGTTGTAGGCGTCGGCGAGCGAGAGTTGACCGATTGCGGCCGCGAGGGCCATCAGACGAAGGAAGCCGGTTACCCGCGAGAGTCCCGTTCCCAGGGCAACGAGCACGTTCGCCCTCAGCAGCCCGCCCGGCTCGCGCCCGGCGGCGGCGTTCACCCTTGCGGGTCGCGCCACATGAACCACACCTTGGCCCCGCCGCCACGGAACACGTATTCACCGGTGGTCTTGAAGCCGAAGCGGCTGTAGAACGCGATGTTCGATTCCTTCGACGACTCGAGATACGCGCCGACCCCCGCTTCGTCGCACTTGGCGAGCACGGGAGCCATCAGCGTCGTTCCGATGCCTTTGCCCTGATGAGACGGGTCGGTTCCCAGCACCGCGAGGTAGTAGTGCGGTTCGCGCGGATGCACCTTCTCGATGTCGGCGAGCACGCCGAGGTTGCGGACGAGTCGCAGTCCGAAGATCGCCAACGTGCGGGGAATGTTCAGCGCGATGCGGGTGGCCGGCACTTTCCAATGTCCGGGCGGGTCCCAGAGGGCCGCGCCCTCGAGGCCTTCGGTCACGTAGATCTCCCCGTTCGGAAGATGAAAGCTCGCGAAGGTCGTGAACAACGCGGGTCCGCGCTTCGCCCTTCGCGTCGCATCGGGGAGCAGATCGATCTTCACGGGGTCGTCGTGAAACGCGCGGCTGAGCATCTCCGCCATCGCTGGAACGTCGGACTTCGTCGCCTTACGAACGCCGGGGGTCATGGCCGAGGATCGTAGGCTGGTAATCATGACCGCAACGTCGATTGGCGACTTGGGGCAGCGGGCCAAGGCCGCGTCTCGGCTGCTCGCCAACGCGCCGACGGCCACGAAAGATGCGGCATTGCTGGCCGGCGCCGACGTCGTTCTTTCACGAGTCGATGAGATCCTCACCGCGAACGTCGTCGACGTCGAGCGCGCAGTTCAGGCCGGCACGAGTGTGACCGTCATCGATCGTTTGCGCCTGAGTCCGGCGCGTCTCGAGAGCATGGCCGCGGGTCTTCGCACCGTCGCCGCCCTGGCCGATCCGGTGGGCGAGATCGTCGATGGTTGGGTCCGTCCGAATGGGTTGCGCATCCGACGTGTGCGCGTCCCACTCGGAGTGGTGGGCATCATCTACGAGAATCGCCCCAACGTCACGAGCGACGCGGCCGGGTTGTGCGTGAAGGCCGGCAACGCCGCGTTCCTGCGAGGGTCGTCGGGCGCGATCTCCTCGAACCAGGCCATCGCCGGCGCGCTCCGAGAAGGCTTCGCCAAGGCCGGTCTCCCCGAAGACGCGCTCGTGCTCGTCGACGACACGAGCAGGGAGTCGGCCGTCGAGTTCATGCGGCTGCGTGGTGTCATCGACTGCTTGATTCCTCGGGGTGGCCCTTCGCTGATCGCCACGATTCTGGAGCACGCCACCGTCCCCTACGTGATTGACGGCGACGGCAACTGCCACGTGTTCGTCGATGCGTCGGCTGATCTCGAACGGGCGGCCCGCATCGTGGTCAACGCCAAGATGCAACGACCGAGTGTGTGCAATGCCGCAGAGTCCCTGCTCGTGCACGCCGACGTGGCGGCGGCGTTTTTGCCGCGGGCCGAGGCGTTGCTCGATGGCGTCGAGCTCGTGGGTTGCGAGCGCACGCGGGCGATTCTGGGCGAGCAGAGGGTCGCGCCGGCCACCAACGCCGACTACGCCACGGAATTCCTCGACCTCAAGCTGTCGGTGAAGGTCGTCGATTCGCTCGACGACGCCATCGATCACATCAACCGCTTCGGGTCCGGTCACAGCGAAGCGATCATCACGCAGGACTTGGCCGCGGCGAACCGCTTCACGCGGGAGGTCGACGCGGCCGCCGTGGTCGTGAACGCTTCCACCCGGTTCGTCGACGGGGAGGAGTTCGGGTTCGGTGCCGAGATCGGCATCTCGACGCAGAAGCTCCATGCTCGTGGCCCTATGGGCCTGCGCGAGCTCACGACCACGAAGTACGTGGTCGAGGGCGACGGCCACGTCCGGTCCTGACCGAACCCCCCCAAAAAAACGTGAACTGTTCGCGTTTCGGGGTCGCCCACGCTCTCGAAACGCGAACAGTTCCCGAAACGGGGGCGGGGGTCGGGGGGTGGGCGTTTTGATTGACCGACCGGTCAAGGCAACCGGTACAGTCCGCCGGATGGCTTACCGCTTCGACACCGTGCCTGAGGTCCGCGACGGACTCAAGCGGGTGCACTACCTCGCTGACGAAGGCATCGCCGGTGTCGTGTTCCTCGCCGATCGGCTGCAGAAGCCCATCCTTGTCGAGGGTCCCGCCGGCACCGGCAAGACGCAGTTGGCCAAGAGCGTGGCCGAAATGACCGGCAGCCGCCTGATCCGCCTGCAGTGCTACGAGGGCCTCGACGAGTCGAAGGCGCTCTACGAGTGGAACTACAAGAAGCAGCTTCTGCGCATCCAGGCCGACCGCGGTGCCGACGGATGGTCGGAGCTCCACGACGACATTTTCAGCGAGGAGTTCCTCCTGACTCGGCCGCTCCTCGAAGCCATCCGCGCGCCCGACCCCGTCGTCCTCCTGGTCGATGAGGTCGACCGAGTAGAGATCGAGACCGAGGCGCTCCTCTTGGAGATCCTGTCCGACTATCAGGTCTCCATCCCCGAACTCGGCACCGTGCTGGCTACCCAGATCCCGCTCGTGTTCCTCACGTCGAACAACACCCGCGAGCTGTCCGAGGCCCTCAAGCGCCGCTGCCTCTACCTGCACGTCGACTACCCCGACCTCGAGCGGGAGAAGGAGATCGTGCTCACCAAGGTGCCCGAGATCACCGCGCACCTGGCCGATCAGATCGCGCGCATCGTCCGCTCGATTCGCCAGCTCGACCTCAAGAAGGCGCCGTCGGTGAGCGAGACCCTCGACTGGGCCCGAACGCTCGTGCTGCTCGGCATCGACTCGATCGACGCGCAGCAAGCCAAGGAAACACTCCACATCTTGCTCAAGTACCAGACCGACATCGCCAAGGCGGCGAAGGAGTTGGCGGTCGACAAGTAGTCGCACCGCCGCGGTCACGTCGTGAACCTTGATCTACTGAGCGGCTTCATCCAGGAGCTCCGCGCCGCGGGCTTGCCGGTGTCGCTCACCGAGAACCTCGACGCGATGGAGGCGGTCAAGCACGTCCCGCTCGACGACCGCGAGGCCTTCAAGTTCGCGTTGGCCGCCACCCTCGTGAAGAACAACTCACACTGGCGGGTCTTCGAGACAGTGTTTGAGGTCTACTTCTCGCTACGAGGTCCTCAGTACAAGATCGACGGCGAAGACGCCGACGAGTTCTGGCGCGAGATGCAAGACCAGAGCCGCCAGGGTGAGGGGCGGGGCGCCGGTGGCGCCATGGACAACCTCACGCAAGAAGAGCTCATGATGCTGCTGTACCAGGCACTCATGAACGGCGACGACGCACTGATGCGGGCCCTGGCGCGTCAGGCCGTGAATCGTTTTGCCGGCATGGAGCCCGGACGGCCGGTGGGTGGCACCTATTACTTGTATCGGACGTTGCGCAACCTCGACCTCGACAACGTCCTCGAGCGGATGATGGCGGAGGCCAACGCCAAAGCCGACGGAGGGCTCACCGCGCTCGAGGAGCGCCTCGAGCGCGACGAATTCGAGACGCGCGTCGATCAACTGAAGAAGGAGATCGAGGCCGAGATCCGCCGGCGGCTGGTGGCCGACCGGGGTGTCGATGCGATGGCCAAGACCTTGCGCAAGCCGCTGCCCGAAGATGTCGACTTCATGCACGCCACTCGCGACGAGATGGCCTCGTTGCGCAAGGCCTTGTATCCCCTCACGCGCCGGCTGGCGGTGCGCCTGGCCAGGAAGCGCCGCCACGGACGCAAGGGCCCACTCGACTTCCGCAGCACCGTCCGCCACTCGCTCTCCTACGGCGGCGTGCCCGCCGATCCGAAATTTCGGTTTCCCCGCCCGGCGAAACCCGAGATCTTCGTGGTGGCCGACATCTCCGGATCCGTCGCCGCTTTCGCCCGCTTCACGCTGATGCTGGTCTACGCCATCCAAGGTCAGTTCTCGAAGGTGCGCTCGTTCGTTTTCATCGATGGCATCGACGAAGTCACCGACTACTTCAAAGGCGTCGAGGACATCACGCAGGCCGTGCACCGCGTGAACACTGAGGCCGATGTGGTTTGGGTCGACGGACACAGCGACTACGGCCACGCGTTCGAGGTCTTCTGGAATCAGTGGGGCAAGGATGTCGGCCCCAAGACCACGGTCATCCTTCTCGGCGACGCGCGCAACAACTATCACGCTGCGCAAAGTTGGGTCGTGAGGGAGATGCGCCACAAGGCCCGCCACGTCTACTGGCTGAATCCGGAGCCTCGGTCGTACTGGAACACCGGCGACTCCATCGTTTCTGAGTACGGCACTCATACTGATGGCGTGTACGAGTGCCGCAATCTCCGCCAGCTCGAGGCCTTTGTCGAGAAGCTCGCCTGACGCATGACCCGACTGGTATTCGTACGCCACGGCGAGTCGGTCGTGACCGTCGACAGAGTCCTCGGGGGGCTGAAGACGTGCTCGGGCCTTTCCGAACTCGGCGTCCGCCAGGTCGAGGCGCTGCGCGACCGTTGGGCGCGCACGCACGAGCTCGGCACGGTGGACGCGCTCTACGCATCCAGTCTGCCGCGGGCCCGCCAGACCGCCGAGATCCTCAGTCCGGTTCTTGGCAATCTCGACGTGATCGAGGATCCCGACCTTTGCGAACATCATCCCGGCGAGGCCGACGGGATGCCCTACGACGAGATCGCGGAGCGTTACGGCAACTTCGATTGGGACAAGGAGCCCTACAAGGTGCCGATTCCCGGCAGCGAGTCGATGGCGGGGTTCCACCACCGCGTCGCCGATTCTCTGCAGCGGATCGCTACGGAGCACGAGGGACAGACCGTCGTCATCGCGTGTCACGGCGGCGTGATCGATATCGCGATGCGCGCTCTTCTCCGTCTACCGATGGTCGGCGGGTTCGACCTGTGGACGTTGAACTCCTCGGTTACGGAGTTCGCCCGCCGAGGGCCGAAGTGGCTCCTCGTGCGCTACAACGACGCGTCACACCTCGAGGGGCTGCCCGCCGAGTCGCCGTCGCGTCGCGCCGGGCCCGACCCAGGACCCGTCCAGCTCCGCGAAATCAACGCGGGCAATCTCGCGGAGGTCAGAGCCATCAAGGTCTGGCCCCACCAGCAGCGGTCCGTTTCTTCGATTGTCGATTCGCTGGCCGAGGCTCACCACACCTCGCATAAGGCCTGGTATCGAGCCATTTATTCGGGGGACAATCCCGTTGGTTTCGTGATGCTGGCCGAACCGGCCGATCCCGACGACGAGTTCCCCGAGGGTGGCTGGTTCCTGTGGCGGCTGCTGATCAACGGTCGCCATCAGCGGCGGGGCTTGGGCGGGCGCGCCCTCGATCTCGTGCGCGAGCACATCGCCGCGCAGCCCGACACGCCTCAGGTGCTGTTCACGAGCTGGGTGCCCGGCGACGGAGGTCCCGGACCGTTCTATGTCGCCTACGGCTTCGAGCCCACCGGCGAGATGCTCGGTGGCGAAGTCCTCGCCCGCCTCGCTGTGTCCTGACGGATGGCTTGGGGCTATGCCGACTTGGGACCATGTCATCGTCGGCGCCGGGTCGGCCGGGGCCGTCGTCGCGGCCCGGCTGGCGCAGGACGAAACGAGCAGTGTGCTCGTGCTCGAGGCCGGGCCCGATCACACCAGCGCGGCTGCTCCCGCGGCGATCGGTGGGCGCAACTTCTACGCGGCGCTGGCTGAACCGGCGCGTACATGGCCGGATCTCGTCGCCCGGCGCACCAGCGCGGCTGAGCCCGTCCCCTATGCGAGAGGCCGCGGCGTGGGCGGGAGTTCGTCGGTGAACGCGATGCTCGCGCTCGAGGGCGAGCCTGGCGATTACGACACCTGGCGTGATCGCTTTGGCTGCCAGGGGTGGGGGTGGACCGACGTCGCTCCGGTGTTCGGTGCCCTCGCAGGTGGTCTTCGGACGGCGGACGAGCCGACGCCGGTGGACCGTGCGCTGACGCTCGCCACCGGCGGCGATGTTGAGCTCGCCCACTTCACGATGACGGCCGATGGCCGCAGAGCATCCAGCGCCGACATGTTCCTCGAGCCGGCGCGAGCTCTCGACAACCTAGTTGTGCGCGGCGACGCCCTGGCCGACCGCGTGCTGTTCGAGGGCGATCGCGCCGCGGGGTTGCGCCTCGCCGATGGCTCGGAGGTGACGGCGGGCCATGTCTGGATCTGCTCCGGAGCGATCCACTCGCCCGCGATCCTGCTGCGATCCGGACTGACCCGAGCCGGCATCGGCCGCAACCTGAAGGACCACGCGTCGACCCACGTGACGCTGCTGCTGAACGACCGAGGACGCCTGCCCGACGTCGACCATCTGCCCTTCACCGTCGTGCGCCGCTTCTCGTCCGGCGCCATCTCCCACGACCTGCAGATGCTGCCCATGGGCCATCTCGGCGTCACGCAACGCGGAATGCTGATGCTGGGGCTCATGCAGGTGAATTCCGAGGGCGCGGTCACACTCGTCAGCGACGATCCAAACGCCGACCCCGCGGTCGACTTCGCGATGTTCTCATCGCCCGGCGATCTCGAGCGTCTCACCGAGGGCGTACACGAGCTTGTGCGGGTGGTGCGCCACCCCGCCTTCGTCTCGATCTGCGACGAGGTCGTTGTCGACGAAGCGGGGACACCGCCGGAAGCGATCGACGATGAGTGGTTGCTCTCCAATCCGGGCAGCTACGTACACGCGGCCGGCTCGTGTCGCATGGGACGCCCCGACGATCCACTCGCGGTAGTCGACTCAGACGGCACGGTCATCGGCTGCGAGGGCCTGTCGGTGGTCGACGCGTCGATCTTGCCCGACCTACCCCGCGCCAACACCTACCTCCCGACTCTCATGGTGGCCGAGCGGATGATGACGCGCTGGCGCGACAATCAGCGCCGCAGCGTGCGGTAGAGCTCGATCAGCGCCGCGGTCGAGGTGTCGTGATGGTTGCGCGCCGAGTGTGATGCCGAGAGGTCATCGATGATCCCGGCCGCGAGTGCCTTGCCGAGCTCAACGCCCCATTGGTCGAACGAGTTGATGCCCCACACCGCGCCCTGCACGAAAACCTTGTGCTCGTAGAGGGCGACGAGCTCTCCTAGCGCGTACGGCGACAGCGCGGTGCCAAGGACCGTCGTCGTGGGCCGGTTGCCCTCGAACGATCGGTGCCCGACGAGGTCGGGACTCACACCGGCTGCGGCGACCTCGTCGGGCGTCTTGCCGAACGCGAGCGCCTCCGCCTGGGCGAGGAGGTTCGCGATCAGAAGATCGTGATGGTTGCCGAGCGCGTGCACGGGGTGAGCAAACGCGATGAGGTCAAGCGGCACGACTGTGGTTCCCTGATGCAGCAGTTGAAAATAGGCGTGCTGCCCGTTCGTTCCCGGTGTGCCCCACACGATCGGCCCGGTGTCGTGGTCGACCACGTTGCCGTCGAGGTGCACGTGCTTGCCGTTCGACTCCATATCGAGCTGTTGCAGGTACGCGGGAAACAACGCCAGCTCGTTGCAGTAGGGAATGACAGCGAGCGACGGAGATGCACGGAAGTTC
Organism: Acidimicrobiales bacterium; assembly: GCA_040002995.1. Lineage (GTDB taxonomy): Bacteria > Actinomycetota > Acidimicrobiia > Acidimicrobiales > Ilumatobacteraceae > JBDUDK01. Next base: position 21,232 of record JBDUDK010000028.1, read on the forward strand.
CGTTCCCAGACACCGGCGAGACCCATCAGCACCGGCACGTTGCTCTCGAACGGAGTCGTGCGGAAATGCTCGTCGACTACCCGGAAGCCGGCGAGCATTTCGTCGAACCGATCACGCCCGATCGCGATCATGAGTGACAGCCCAATCGCGGAGTCCATCGAGTAACGGCCTCCGACCCAATCCCAGAAGCCGAACATGTTCTCGGGGGTGATGCCGAACTCGGCCACTTCCTTCGCGTTCGTGGACACCGCGACGAAGTGTGCCGACACCGCGGCCTCGCCGAGCGCATCGACGAGCCACGCTCGCGCCGACCGCGCGTTCGTCATCGTCTCCAGCGTGGTGAACGTCTTCGACGACACGATGAACAACGTCTCGGCCGGATCGAGCCCGAGTGTCGCCTCGACGAGATCGCTGGCGTCGACGTTCGAAACGAACTGGCAGGTGAGCGATCGGTCGCTCCACCTACGCAACGCCCGGTACGCCATCGCGGGCCCCAGATCGCTGCCGCCGATGCCGATGTTGATGACCGACCGGATGCGTCGACCGGTGGCACCCGTCCAGCTTCCGGTGCGCACCCGATCGGAGAAGTCACCCATGCGATCGAGCACCTCGCGGACGTCGGGCACGACGTTGTGTCCATCGACCATGACTGTCGCGCCGGGTGCCGCTCGGAGCGCGGTGTGCAGGACGGCACGCCGCTCGGTCGTATTGATGGGCTCACCTGCGAACATCGCATCGCGGCGCTCGGCCACCTGGGCCCACCCCGCGAGCGCCAGAAGCAGGTTCATCGTGTGGTCAGTGACGCGCTGTTTCGACAGATCGACATGGAGGTCGCCGACCACGAACGACAGACGCGCCGCTCGTGTCGGATCATCCGCAAACAGCTTCCGGAGGTGCGTGCCGGCGATGTCGTCGCGGTGCGCCTCGAGCGCGGCCCACTCATCGGTGCGCTTGATGCTGGTCATCTGGTGCTTCAGACCTTCTCCAACAACTCCTGCATGGCGTCGTGGAGGTAACCGCACATGTCCCAGACGTCGGGCACCAACTCGCGGCAAGCGATGAATCCGAAATCGAGGTTGCCGTTGTAGCTCTGCACCGTCATGTTGAGGCCCTGGCCGTCGGCCACCGCCGAGACCGGATAGAAGTGTTCGAGCCGCGCGCCCGCGGCGTAGAGCGGGTAGTTCGGACCGGGAACGTTCGAGATGATCAGGTTAAACGGTGGGTTGAAGCGATCACCGAGTTGCGTGCGGAACCAGAGCCGCATGGCACGGGCGGCGAGGGCGGGCGGCGCGAATTCTGTGAAGTCCTGCAGCGTCTCGGCGGGAATCGCCGCGTGCATCTCTTTGGCCGACGACATCGACGCCTGGATGGTTCGCAGACGGTCGACGGGGTCGGCGAGGTTGGTTGCGAGGTTGCACATGAGCCCCGACACCCGGTTCTGGTAGGTGTCGGTCTCGCTCCCGGTGCGGATCGACACGGGAACCATCGCGATCAGCGGCTCTTCGGGAAGGCAACTGCGCTCGAGCAAGTAACGGCGCAGCGTGCTGGAGCACAGCGCCATCACCACGTCGTTGAACGTCGAGCCGAACGCCGATTTCACCATTTTCGCGTCGGCCAGCGGGATCGTGGTGTAGGCGAAACGGCGGTGCGCGGTGATCGCCCGGTTCCACGGCGTCTTCGGGGCTTGCGTCGTGGGCAACGAAGGCGGCTTGTCGATCTCGACACCGCGACTCGATCGCAGGCGCTTGCGCAGGGCGGCGCCGATCGGTCCGGGAAGGGGTTGCGCGACGACATCGGCCATAGCCGAAAGACCGCCGACCTTCGTGGAGGCGGCGACTTCGCGCAGCGTGCGAATGGACAGCCGCACGACCTTCTCGGGACGGCGTAGGTACTCGAAGAACGTGCGCCGCAACAGGTCGTTGCTCGATGGCAGCGTGTCGGGTTTCCATGCCTGCATCGGTTGCGACGGACGCCAGTCAGCGTCGCGATCGAGCATCACGCTGAGCATCTCGGCGCCCGAGGCACCGTCGATGGTGGCGTGGTGGAGCTTCGTGAGTTGTGCGACGCGTCCTCCCTCGAGGCCCTCGATCACATACAGCTCCCACAACGGGCGGCTCCGGTCGAGCGGACGTCCGACGATGCGCGCGACAACCTCGGCCAGTTGGTCGGGCCGACCGGGCGGCGGCACCGCGTGATGGCGGACGTGGAAGTCGAGGTCGAAGTCGGGGTCTTCGATCCAGTACGGGAGATCGAGTCCAAGCGGGACTTCGACCAGGCGGCGCCGGAAGGGCGCGAGCAGATGGAGGCGCTCGCCGATCGCGGCCTTCGTGGCCTCGTAGCCGGCGCCACCCGGAGCATCGCTCGGGTCGTAGATGTTCAGCGACGACACATGGCCGAACGTGGTCGCCGTCTCCATGTTCAGGAAACTGGCGTCGATGCCACTCAACTGCTGCACCAGGGCCTCCTTCGTATCGGACGCACTTCAGGTACGTACGGCGAACAGTAGATGACCCCCAGCTCACCCGCGCCCGGGCGGGTGCCAACATGGGGGCATGGCGTACACGACGGGCCTGCACGACCTCGGCGACGGCTGCTATGCGTGGCTCCAGCCCGACGGTGGTTGGGGTTGGAGCAACGCGGGGCTCGTAGTCGGCGACGGCCAGTCTCTTCTCGTCGACACGCTGTTCGATCTCCGGCTCACCGCGGCCATGCTCGAGGGCATGGTCGATGTCGTGGGCTCGGCCCCGATCACGACGTTGGTCAACACTCACGCCAATGGTGACCACTGCTACGGGAACCAACTTGTGTCGGGCGCCGAGATCATCGCCTCGTCGGCCGCGGCCGAGGAGATGGCCGAGGTCCCGCCCTCCCTGCTCGCTGGGTTGAATTCCGCGCCCGGCGAGATCGGCGAGTTGTTCCGTCACTTTTTTGGTGACTTCGCGTTTGACGGCATCGAACTCGTGTTGCCGACCCGCACGTTCGAGGGCCGCCTCGAGGTCGACGTCGGCGGCAAGATGGTCGAGCTCATCGAGGTCGGGCCGGCCCATACGAAGGGCGACACGCTCGTCTACGTCGCCGAAGACCGCACGATCTTCACCGGCGACATCCTGTTCATTGGGGGAACGCCCATCGTGTGGGCGGGACCTCTCGGGAACTGGATCAAGGCGTGCGACCTGATCTTGGGTCTCGACGTCGACACCGTGGTGCCCGGCCACGGGCCCGTCACCGACAAGGCCGGCGTTGCCGAGGTCCGCGACTACCTCGTCTTTGTCGAGCGCGCCGCCGCCGTTCGCCACGCGGCCGGTATGTCGGCGCTCGAGGCGGCGCTCGACATCGCGTCAGAGCTCGATGCGAGCCCGTTCGGGCGGCTGGGTGAACGGGGCCGGATCGCAGTGAACGTCGAGACGGCATACCGCTCACTCGACCAGGCGTACAAGGCCCCCAACATCGTCGAGCTGTTCACCCGCATGGCGTCGATCGAAGGGTGGCAGCCGCCGGTGTGAGCGTCAGGGCAATGGCGCCTCGGCGTTTCGCGCCCGGCCGCGATCGTGGCCGGCCTTGCCGGCCGACTTGCGCACAACAAGCACCCAGCCGGCGGCGGCGCACGCACTGAAGATGAACCACTGGATGGCGTACGACAGGTGGGGGCCTTCGTCGAGGCCGGGCAGGGGAAGCGGCAGGGGTGCCTTGGCGGGTAACGGGTTCTCGGTGACCAGCTCGAGATAGAACGGCGCGAGTGTGTCCGCGGATTGCTGCTGTACGCGGGCCACGTCGACGCGGTTGAGCGTGGTGAGCGTTCCCGTGGCTGGATCGCGGGGGCCGAGGCGGCCGCGTGTTTGGGTGACACGCACCCGGCCGACGACGGTGACGGGGCCCGGCGTGGGCGCGGGTGGGTTGGCCTCGTCGGCGAGCGCGATGAAGCCCCGGTTCACGAGCACGGCGTGGCCGGCGCGGTCGCGAAGCGCCGTGACGACATGCAGGCCGGGTAGCCCGTCAAGGGAGCGATTGCGGATCAGGACCTGGCCGGCCGGATCCCAGACACCGGCGACCGTCACCCGCCGCCACTGCGCGGCGCGGGAGTCGGCGGGCAGGTCGGCTGTTGACACAACCGCTGCACTGGTGCGGCTCGAGACCTCGTGATTGGCGGCCCGGCGCTCGTCGAGCCGGCGGAGCTGCCAGAAGCCGAGGTTGACCATGGTGACCATGAGCGCCAGGACGAGGACGTGGAAGGCGATCCATCGGGGCTTCACAAGGAACCGGTACATCGCGAACGGTCACCGTACGCGCGAGTGCCCGGCCCCCACGAAGGGACCGGGCACCAGCCCTTTTGGGGGGCCCAATCGCGAACTGTTCGCGGTTTGAGGGTTTTAGAGCTCGCCGACGATTTGGCGGGCCAGGGAGGCAGCCGTCCGGACGTGGCCGCGGGCGGTGGTGAGGGCCGCACGGAACGGGGCCAGGACGTCGTGGTTGGCGTTGTAGTCCGCAGGCGTCAACGCCAGCTCGGAGTCGGCCTGGCCGGCCGTGGCGGCCGTGGCCGCGCTGAGCTCGGCGCGCATCTGGTCGAGTTTGGCCTGGGCGTCGGTGACGTCCTTGCCGGCCGCCCTCTCCGCATCAATCGCCTTCTGGAGTGCGTCGGCGGCCTTCGTGAGGGCGTTCACCGACACGTCATTGAGATCGAAGCCGATCGCAAGGTGCACCTGGGGCGTGCGGAGCACATAGATCCGGTAGTCAGGCACGACCGTGGAACACGCTGCTCGCAGCTCTTCGATCGTGGTCGCCGCTTGGACATCGGTCTTGACCGTGGCCAATCCGCTCGCTGCCGCGTCGAGGAAGCTGACGACGGTGGCGCGGTGGCTGTCGGTGAGCTTGGGTGCTCGTGCCTCGGTCTTGAGGATGCCGATCTGCACCTGGCGGGCGTCGATGGCGGCGAGGCAACGTACCTTGGCGGCTTCGAACCTCACCGAGTCAGCGCCTGTAGGAGCCGTGGGAGTGGGGGTCGATGTGGTCGCACCATCGGCGAAAGCCGCCGTAGCTGGGATCGCCATCGTGGCGGCGGCGACGAGGGAGACGACGGATGAAACGACGAGCTTGTTCATGATTGGGGGTCCTGTTCTGTTGAGTTCATGGCGTTGTTGGCTGTGTTGAGCTCTTTGTCGACGTCCGCGGCTGACCGCTCGGCGCTGTCCAGGAGGGCCAGCACGGCCGAGAGGTCGGGCTTGGACGCCGACGTGGCGGCCGCCGCTGCGGTGGAGGCGGTGGTTGCGGCCGTCGTCGACGGCTTCGCGCTGTTGGCGGCGACGGTTGAACCGGCGGTCGCAACGGTTGCGGTCGTGCGCGTCGCCGCTGGGGTCGTCGCCGGGCCCGCGCTCGTCGAGATCGGGTCAGAAGCGGCTGCGACCGTCGTTTCCGGTGCGGTGCTCGAGACCGTCGTGGTGTCCGTGCTCCCGCAGGCGCTCAGCCCGATCAGGAGCCCGCCGGTGAGCAGGAGGCTCATGCGTGTGCGTGTCATGCCCCCAGAATCGACGCCATCTGTGAACGCCGTGCGGGCGAGATATGAGCAAACGGTGAGGAGAATTCAGCTGGCTTGCGCTTCGGGGACGCGGCTGTCGTAGCGCGCGAAGCCCGGCAGCAAGAGCCCGAGGGCCGCGGCCCCGAGCACACACAACACGCCCCCGCTCACCACCGAGGTCGTCACCGACGAGAACGCGGCCACGCCGCCCGCCTCGAGATCGCCGAGCGCGGGCCCCGTAGTCCAGACCGCCATCCCGACCCCCTCCATCCGACCGAGCATCTCGGGCGGCGTGTCCGTCACCAAGATCGTCTGACGGAACACGCCGCTCACCATGTCGAATGCGCCGGCCAACGCGAGCAGCGTCAGGCTGGCCCACAACGAGTGGACGAGACCGAACGCGATGATGCCGCCGCCCCATCCGATGGCCGACAGGATCACGGCGCGTCCGTGGTGGTGCACGCGTTTGGTCCATCCGCTCGTCGCGCTGGCGAGTAGCGACCCCGCGAACGGCGCGCTGTACAGCAGGCCCACCAGACCTTGATGGTTCGGGAACCGAGCCGCGGCGATGGCCGGAAACAGCGCGCTCGGAAAGCCGAAGATCATGGCGTCGAGATCGATGAGGAAACAGCCGGCGATGGCAGGCCGGCGCCACAGCGCGCGAACGCCTTTCTTCACCGTCGCGAGGCTCGGTCGCTCGGCATTCGCCACGGGAGGTACCGGCTTCATTGCGGTCAGACAAACGAGGGCGAGCCCGAACGTGAACACGTCGACGATGTAGGGCGCGGTCAACCCGAACGCCCCGATCAGCAGGCCGCCCACGGCCGGACCCAACAGCCAGGCGCCCGAATACGTCGCCGACCTCAAGGCCATGGCCGACGTGAGCATCTCTCGCTCGAGCACGAGCGGGATCGTCGAGCTGTGCGGAGCGACGCCGATCGAGTAGCCGCTCACGGAGACAGTGGCGAGCACGTAGACGAGCCATAACTGCGGACGGTCGAGGGACGCGTTCAGCGCGAGAAGGGCCGACGAGATCAGACCTGCGGCCTCGGCGCCGAGCATGAGCCCTCGTCGATCGCGTGCATCGGCCAGCGCGCCGCCCAGGATCGAGAACGTCAGGGCGGGCACCATGGTGCACGCGGCGACGGCACCAACGGCGAGCGTCGAGTGGGTCATCCTCCACACCTGGACCGGGATGGCGACCTCGGTGATCCGGCTACCGACCGCGGAGACCGACGAGGCCACGTAAAGCAGACGGAACTGGCGCGAGCGCCTCAGCGGCGTGAAGTCGAGGGCGAGGTCACGGATGCGGCCCACGACCGGTTGACGCTACGGCAATGTCAGTGCCTCACCGGAGCGTTTGATCGAGCACGACGAGGTCGGCCGCCGGGAGGCCGAACAACGAGAACCTCTCCGGATATCCGCGGGCGGGCGAGAAGTAGTCGCGCTCGATCCGCAGCAACCGAAATCCGCACCGTTGATAAAACTCGAGGTTCCCGGTGTCGGCTCCACTGGTGGCGACTTCAACGCGACGCACCCCGCGGGTTCTGAGCTCGGCGGTTACCGCGCCGATCATCGAACGCCCGAAACCGAGCCGCCGCCGGCCTTCGACGATCGCGAGGTTCTTCAGCTCCTGTTCATCGGGCCCGAGCGGCGTAACCAGCACGTGCCCGATAACGGTCTCGTCGCCGGTGTGAAGAACGGTATAGAGGTAAAGGTCGCCGCGGTCGAGATAACTCTCGATCTCGCTCGTGGAGTCTTCGGCCTCGCGGAGTAGTTCGATGTACGGCCTTCGTCCGCCGGGCGGCACGTTGCGTAACGCCAGCCGAGCTTCGTCCACGTCGGGCGACGCTACCGTCGTCGCTGATGCGACCAGAGGAGCTGACGCCGGAGTACTTCTCTTCGATCCTCGGGCTAAGGATCGCGCAGGTAGCGCAGACGCGCATCGGCGACGGTCTGGTGGGGCTCAACGTTCGCTGTCGGCTGACCGGCGCCGATGGTTCGACCCGCGCCGTCGTAGCCAAGCTGCCCTCGCCCGATGACACCAGCCGGGCGACCGCCTTGGCCCTCGGCAACTACCTGCGGGAGGTTCGCTTCTACCAGGAGCTGGCGTCGACCGTGGCGATGCGTACGCCAGCGTGCTTCGACGCCGAGTGGCACCCGGAGACCGGCGATTTCGTCGTGATCCTCGAGGACATGGCACCGGCCGTCCAGGGCGACCAGGTGGCGGGATGTTCGATCGCACTGGCCACGCTCGCGCTGGTGGAGCTGGCCAAGCTCCATGCGTCACGTTGGGACGATGAGAGCCTCTACGACGTCGAATGGTTGCAGCGGCGCGATGCCGAGTCGGCGCCCATGCTGCAGGCGATGTACCAGGCGCTGTGGCCGGGGTTTCTCGAACGGCTCGGCCACAACCTCACTCCAAGCCAGCGCGAACTCGGCGAACGCTTGGGATTGTCGATGGTGATTTGGGTCGAGCAAAGGCAGCCGCCGAACGCGGTCACCCACGGCGACTACCGGCTCGACAACATGCTCTTTGGCGACGACGGAGTCCGCCCTCCGGTGACCGTTGTCGACTGGCAGACACCCGGTCATGGTCCACCGGTCGCCGACGCGTCCTATTTCATCGGGGCCGGCCCGGTGATCGCCGATCGCAGGGCGCACGAACGAGAGCTGCTCGAGTCGTACCATCGAGAGCTCATCGCTCGTGGTGTCACCGGTTTCGGCTTCGACGAGTGCTGGGAGCAATACCGGTTGTTCGCGTTCAGCGGTTGTGTCATGTCGGTCATCGCCTCGATGATCGTCGGCGAGAGCGCGCGTAGTCGGGCGATGTTCGGTGCGATGGCCGAACGTCACTTCACGCACGCGGAGGACGTCGGCGCCATCTCGTTTCTGTGAGTCGGAGCGTGCGGCGCTCATTGAGCTCGGCGGCCAACTCATCGAGTGCATCCGGGCGGCGCTCTAGCAAACGCTCACGGCGTTGACTGCCGACATCGGCATGCGCGATCAGGTCATCGAAGTCGTCGTCGGGCCGGCCGAGCACGATGCGAAGCGACGTGGTCAACGCGCCTACCGGGTCGTGGTCGTATGCCTGTAGGAGCGTTTCGACATCTCGCTTCGTAAGGCGTCTCACATCTCACGAATCCCCCACGGTGACCCGTAGGCCGCCAGCAGGTCGAGGTAAGGGACAGCGTCGAAGGCTTCGGGACCCAGAACGCCTGATCCCTTCCACGTCCCGCGCGCGAGCAGTTCGAGGGCAATACACGGGTTGAGCGCGGTCTGCCACACGACGGCCTGGTGGCCGTACTCGCGCATTGAGTCGGCGTTGTCGACGACGTGATAGAGGTACACCTCCCGCGCCGCGCCGTCCTTGCCGGTGCCTTTTACCCAGGTGCCCGCGCACGTCTTGCCCCGCATGCGGTGCCCGAGTTCGGCCGGGTTCGGAAGCGACGCGGCCACAACATCGCGCGGCGCGACTTCAACATCACGGACACGGATGCGATCCTTCTTGTCGAGGCCAAGTTGGTGGATGGTCTTGAGGACGCGGATGAACTCGTCGCCCAAGCCGTACTTGAACGTCACCCGGCCGCAGTCGATCCAGCGGGGGATGAGCACCACCTCTTCATGTTCGACGTTCACGCATTCGACCGGGCCGATGCCTTCCGGAAACTCGAACACCTCGGGCTCGCTGAACGGCGCGGTGGTGAACCAGCCTCTACCGCGCTCCCAAACGAGCGGCGGATTCAGACATTCCTCGATCGTTGTCCAGATCGAGAACGTGGGAGCGAACTCGTAGCCCTCGATCACGAGGTTCGCGCCGTCGCGGACGCCGATCTCGTCGATCGTGGAGAACAGGTGATCGGCGGCATAGCGGGCGAAGACATCGGACAGCCCCGATTCGACGCCGATGCCAACGAGCGCGAGCTGGTCCTTCGCCGCCCACTGATCGGCGACCGCGAACTGGGCGTCGCCCAGCATCACTCCCGGAACCTCGTAGGGCTTGGTCGGATGGGGGGCCGACAGATGCATCGCCATGTCGAGGTACGTGCACCCCGACTCGAATGCCGCGTCGAAAATCGGCGGGTTGAGTCGAGGATCACACGCGTTCACGATGACGTCAGCCCGGTGCTCGCGCGCGAGCGCGACGACACTGTCGCGGTCCGACGCGTCGACACGGGCGGCGGAGAGCCGGGCGTCGCGGAGGGGGCGCAGGGCCCGTTGGGCCCGAGCGAGATCGACGTCCGCCAGCACGAGGTGGTCGAAGAACGAACGACGGGCAGCGATGGCAGCGATGGCCGAGCCGACGCCCCCAGCGCCGACCACACAGATACGCACAACGATCCCTTTCCCTGATCTAATACAACTGTACCAGAAACGGCCCTTCGGCGCGCCACAATGGTCCCGTGGCGTATGTGGCGGCCCCCGAACGGCGACGGCAGGCGGTGACCGCGGCGCGCGACATCCTCGAGCGCGATGGCCTGGCGGCGGTGACCCTGCGCAGAGTCGCCGAGCGCGCGGGCATGACGCTGTCGAGCCTCCAATGGTCGGTCGGTACCAAGGACGACTTGTTGCGCGAGCTGTTCGCGACGATCAACGCCGAGATCGCCGAGATCGTGCGGACCGCCACGGCCGGCGAGGAGGGCGTGTGGCCCGTGATGCGCGCCACGCTCACCGCGCTCTGGTCGGCGATGGAGACCGCTCCGATGATGGAGGTCGGGGAGAACGAACTGGTCATTGCGTCACTGCGCGAACCCGCATCGCGCCGTCAGGTCGCGGCCCTCTACGACGCGTACATCGCGGTTTGCGCCGAGGCGTTGGAACGCGCATCGCAGCGCAGCGGCGAGCGGTTGCGCGTCCCTGTCGAACAGCTGGCTCGCCTCATGGTGATGGCACTCGAGGGGCTGGTGCTGCTCTACCTGGCCGGTGGCGCGGCTGAGCGTTGCCGGGACGATCTCGACGTGCTGGCCGATGCGTTGGGCGCCCTCGCGTTGGGCGCGTGAGGGGACCGATCAGACGGAGAAGGCTCGCCGGACGGCACCGGAGGGCACGAGCCGACCAATGCGCCGCTCGAGGTACTCGCTGAACCACCCGCGGTAGCGCTCCTGGATCTCCGGTCGTGTCCAGTCGGAGCCCGTGACCTTTTCGCGACACAGCGCAGTTCCGCATTCGCAGACGAACTCGTCGTAGTCCTGGGAGTCGCACATCGCGTAGTCGAACGTGATCTCTTCGCCGGGGGCGATGTCGCGCATGGCGATCAGGATCACGCTGCCCAGGATCCCGCAGTTGGGGTCACACGAGTGGTTCACCATGTCACCGGGTTCGGGCACCTCGGGTCCGACCATGAAGAGGTCGTCGTCGATCTGAATCGAATGGATCGTGCGTTCGGACGGAAGCGTCTCCAACATCTGCCGGGACACCACGTAGCCACCGAAGGCGATGACGGTTTCTCCCGCGGCGATCGGCTCGGTTGCGTACACGCCCTGGCCCTTTGCCCCGGCGGTGCGCATCTCGGCTCTGTGGCCGACGAAGTTCATAAACATCGCGAACCCCCTTCCAGGCATCCGTAAGGAGCGCACAGGATGGAGGTTTTCGCGGGCAGTGTCTACTAACTGACCCGTCAGCCTGGACTGATCGATTCGTCAGTCAGGCTCGGCCGTGCGACCGTTCTGGGGCCGCGCGACGGCGCAGTACAGTTCGCCACCAGGGTTTGGTTGCTGTGCCGGGCCCGTTGAGCAGGAGCAGGAGGGGGTTCGGCCAATGGCGACCGGCACCGTGAAGTGGTTCAACAACGAGAAGGGCTACGGCTTCATCGCTCGTGAAGGCGAGCCCGATGTCTTCGTGCACCACAAGGCGATCCAGATGCAGGGCTTCCGTTCCCTGCAGGAGGGTCAGAAGGTGGAGTTCGACGTGAAGCGCACCGACAAGGGCGAACAGGCCGAGAACGTCCGCCTCGTCTGAGCGCGAGCGGCTTTATTACCCGGCTTTTAAGGCCGACTAGCTAGCCTGTAGCAATCGAGTCGGACCACCGCCGGTGGTCCCCGGGTCTGCCCAAGGTGTCGGCGGGCCCTCCACAGCAGAACCGGAGCAGTTTTGATCCCCTCATTCGCCGAACTCGGCGTGCCCGCGGCCCTCGTCTCGGCCCTCGGCGCCGGCGGCATCGATACCGCGTTTCCCGTCCAAGCCCTCACGATCCCTGATGCGCTCGCCGGCCGCGACGTCTGCGGGAAGGCCAAGACCGGCTCGGGCAAGACCCTTGCGTTCGGTCTTCCCCTGCTCGCCCGCGTGGCAAAGGCGAAGCCAATGCGCCCGACTGCGCTCGTGCTGGTGCCCACACGCGAGCTCGCCCTCCAAGTGACCGAGGTGCTGGAGCCGCTCGGCGCGGCCGTCGATCGCACCGTCGTCCCCGTCTACGGCGGGGCCCGCATGGAACAGCAACTCAAGTCCTTGCGCGCCGGTGGCGACGTCGTCGTCGCCACACCTGGCCGCCTCATCGACCTCGTCGGCAACGAAGGGCTTTCTCTCGCCGGTGTCGAGGTACTCGTCCTCGACGAGGCCGACCGCATGGCCGACATGGGCTTCATGCCTCAGGTCGAGTGGTTGATGCGCCATATCGAGGCCCGCCACCAGACGCTGTTGTTCTCGGCCACCCTCGACGGCGCCGTCGATGGCTTGGTGAGGGCCTACCTCAACGATCCGGTACGTCACGAAGTCATCTCGTCGACGGTCACGGTCGAAGAGATGGCCCATCGCTTCCTCCTTGTTCACGAGATGGACAAGGTGAAGGTGGCCGCCGCGATCGGGAACGCCAACCAGCGCAGCCTCTTCTTCGTGCGGACCAAGCGCGGAGCCGACATTCTCGTACGGGAGCTGCGTAAGGAACGCGTCGATGCGGCCGCCATCCACGGCGACCTACGCCAGAAGGATCGCGAGTCTGCCCTCGAACGGTTCCAGGAAGGTGGCCTACGGGTACTAGTGGCCACCGACGTCGCCGCCCGGGGCCTTCACGTCGACGACATCGACGTCGTGGTGCACTACGACCCACCCGAGGATCACAAGGCCTATCTCCATCGTTCGGGCCGCACCGCGCGTGCGGGTGTCGACGGCGTGGTGGTAACGCTGGTGCTCTGGAACCAGGAGATGGAGGTCCGCCGGCTGCAAAAGCGCGTCGGCCTCAACGTGCCACTCGTCGAGATGTTCTCGAACGACCCGCGCCTCGCCCAGCTGGCCGAATGGGAACCGCAGGCGCACGAGGGCGTCGGAGCGATCGCCGCGGGCCGTTAGCCTGCCCGGGTCCCCAGCCAGAGGAGGCCCGGTGTCGATCTACGACATCCCCCTGAAGACCCTGCGCGGCGAGCCCACATCGCTCGCCGAGCACAAGGGCAAGACCCTGCTCATCGTGAACGTCGCCTCGAAATGCGGTCTCACGCCTCAGTACACCGGCCTCGAGCAGCTTCATGAACGCCTGTCGAATCAGGGTTTCGAGGTGTTGGGGTTTCCGTGCAACCAGTTCGGCGCGCAGGAGCCCGGCACCGCTGAGGAGATCGAGACTTTCTGCTCCCTGACCTACGGCGTCACGTTCCCGATGTTCGAGAAACTCGACGTCAACGGCGATGGCCGCCACCCGCTCTATCAGGAGCTCACCAAGACGGCCGACGGCGAGGGCCACGCCGGTGACATTCGCTGGAACTTCGAGAAGTTCCTC
>JBDUDK010000069.1:0-3283 GCA_040002995.1 Acidimicrobiales bacterium
CGTGCGGACGACGACGCACTTGACGACGTCGCCCTTCTTCACGGCGGCGCCGGGGATAGCGTCTTTCACCGTGGCGACAAAGATGTCGCCGATCGAGGCGTAGCGGCGGCGGGTGCCGCCGAGCACCTTGATCACCAGCACCTCTTTGGCGCCGGAATTGTCGGCCACGCGGAGGCGTGACTCCTGCTGGATCATGGCGTCACTTCGCCCTTTCCAGAATCTCCACGATGCGCCACCGCTTGAGCTTCGAGAGCGGACGGGTTTCCATGACGCGGACTCGGTCACCGATATGTACGTCGTTGTCCTTGTCGTGCGCGTAGATCTTGGTGGTGCGCTGCACGGTCTTGGAGTACTTCCGGTGGCGAACGCGCTCGATCACCGCGACGACCGCGGTGTTGTTCATCTTGTTGGACACCACCAGGCCCTCGCGGACCTTGCGGACGTGACGCACCTCAGTGGGTTCGCCAGCGGCGGCTTCAGGAGTTTCGGTCATCGGTGGGCCTCCAGGGCCTCGGCAGCGGAGATTTCGCGTTCGCGTAAGACGGTGAGGATGCGAGCGATGTCGCGTTTGACCTGCTTCAGTCGCGACACGTTGTCGAGCTGGCCGGTGGCGTTCTGGAACCGGAGGTTGAACGCTTCCTGCTTGGCATCGCGCAAACGCTGGAGCAACGAATGGTCGTCGAGATCGCGGAGTTCCACGGCAGTAGGCATCAGATCGGCTCCTCTCGAGTGATGATGCGAGCCTTGATCGGCAGTTTCTGCACGGCCCGCTCGAGCGCACCCCGCGCGACATCCTCCGACGGGTAGCTGAGCTCGAAGAGCACACGACCGGGCCTCACCACGGCCACCCACAGTTCGGGGTTCCCCTTGCCCGAACCCATGCGAGTCTCGGCCGGCTTCTTCGTCACGGGCTTGTCGGGGAACACGTTGATCCAGACCTTGCCGCCGCGCTTGATGTGGCGCGTCATGGCAATACGAGCGGCCTCGATCTGGCGCGCGGTGATCCATCCGGGCTCGAGCGCCTGGATGCCGTAATCGCCAAACGCGAGTTCGGTCGCGCCCTTCGAGGCTCCCCCCATGCGGCCGCGCTGCTGCTTGCGGTGGCGCACCTTGCGTGGCATCAACATGGTGAATCAGTCCTCGTTCCCCCGGAAGTGGGGCGTCTCGTGGGTCTGGCGCGTGCGGCGCTCGATCTCTTCTTCCTCGGCCAGCAAGCGCTCGATCTCGGGATCGGCTTCCTTCACGAGGGGGGCGGCCTCGACGGCTTCGTCGTCGGCCACCTTCTTGCGGGCACCCGACGACACGACCTTGCGCGGCGTCGCCATGCCGGAGGTGTCACCAACCGCCATGGCGGCTTCACGAGAAATCTTGTCGTCGCTGATGCTCTTGTACGGGAGGATGTCGCCCTTGTAGATCCACACCTTCACGCCGATGCGGCCGTAGGTGGTGTGCGCCTCGCGAAATCCGTAGTCGATGTCGGCGCGCAACGTGTGCAGCGGCACCCGACCCTCGCGGTACCACTCGGTACGACTCATCTCCGCGCCGCCCAGGCGTCCGGAGCATTGGACACGAATGCCGAGGGCCCCCGCCTTCTGAGCGTTCTGAACGGCCCGCTTCATCGCCCGCCGGAACGCGATACGCCCCGCGAGCTGGTCGGCGACGCCCTGCGCGATCAGCGCGGCGTCAAGCTCGGGCTGCTTGATCTCTTGGATATTGAGCTGCACCTTCGGGTTGCCGGTGAGCTTGGTGAGCATCGTGCGCAACTCATCGGCCTGAGCCCCGCGCCGGCCGATCACGATGCCGGGTCGGGCGGTGTGGATGTCGACGCGAAGCTTGTCTCGCGTGCGCTCGACTTCGATGCGGCTGATCGCCGCGTTGTCGAGCTTTCGCATGATCGAGTCGCGGATCTTCCAGTCCTCGATGAGGTAGTCGGTGTACTGGCGCTCGCTGAACCAGCGCGATTTCCAGTCGGTGGTGATGCCGAGCCGGAACCCGTAGGGATTGACCTTCTGACCCATCAGGCGTCTTCCTCTGTGTCGTCATCGTCGCTTGCTGTGTCCTCGGCTGCGCCAGCTGGAGCGGAACCGCGGTACTTGCCGAGAACGTCGTCGACGGCGGCCGCCGGCTCTGTGTCCTCGTCGGCACCGGCGTCTTCGTCGGCGGCCGCTTCGGCCGCGGTGGGGCTGAACCCCGCTGCTTCAGCGTCCTCGACCGTGGCGAAGTACACCTCGGCCTTGGTGGCCTTGTAGTAACGGCTGCCGGGCACGTGGTACAGCATCGAGTCGGCGTTGCCCTTGATCTCGTAACCCTCGGGTGCGCCACCGTCGTCGAGGGGAGCCGCGCCGCCCTCGCCGTACGGCATGGCTTCATCGTGTTCTTCGTGCTCGTGATCGTGGCCTTCGTGCTCGTCGGCGACATCGCCTCGAGCGGCGGCCGCGGCCTGACGGCTGCGGGCGACACGCTCGCGCCGGGCTGCGGCCTGCGAGGCGACACTGCGCCGGGCGCGCGCCGTCGACGGTCGGGCGGCTTCCTGCTCGCGGCGCCGGGCCAGCATCTCGTCGCTCAGGCGCGCCACAACGATCGTGATGTGGCACGAGCGTTTGAGGATCCGCGACGCGCGACCTCTCGCACGGGGGCGGAAGCGCTTCATGGTGGGGCCCTCGTCGGCGAAGCACGCCGAGACGAACAACTCGTCGGGCGCCTGCTGGTCGTTGTGCTCAGCGTTGGCTACGGCCGAGGCGAGCAGCTTGCGAACGAGGATCCCGGCGTCGCGCTCGGTGAAGCGCAAGATGTCGTCGGCTTCCTGAACACCCTTGCCCCGGATCAGGTCGAGCACGCGGCGAACCTTCGTGGCCGAGACGCGCGTGTAGCGCAGCTCCGCGCGCGTACCCGTGCGCTGCCCGACCTTCGTCGCGCCCTCGTTGGTCTTCGGTCCGGTCACTTTCTGACCTTCGTGTTCTTCTCTTGGCCCGCGTGATAACGAAACGTGCGGGTGGGGGCGAACTCGCCGAGCTTGTGCCCGACCATCGACTCGGTCACGTAGACCGGGACGTGCTTGCGACCGTCGTGAACCGCGATCGTGTGACCCACCATCTCGGGGATCACCGTCGAGCGGCGCGACCACGTCTTCACGACGCGCTTTTCTCCAGCGCCGTTCAACTCGTCGACCTTCTTGAGCAGATGGTCGTCGACGAACGGACCCTTTTTCAGGCTGCGAGCCATAGCAATGACCTCTTCTACCGGCGGCCGCGGCCGGTGCGCCGGCGGCGAACGATGAGTTGGG
>JBDUDK010000117.1:0-10993 GCA_040002995.1 Acidimicrobiales bacterium
GCCGCGAGGCGGCCGTACTCGGCTTCCAAACTGTCGAGCTCTCGGCGCAACTCGGCCAAAGCGACCCGGTTGACGCTCGACGCGTCGAGACCGGCCAGGTGGCGGGTCGCCTGCCTCACCCCAACTCGAGCGTCATCGAACATACGTTCGACTATAGCCATCCACCACACTCAACGCAAGCACCCGCGGGAGAAAAAAGGCGCCGAGGGAGTCGGGGCAGGTCCCGCCCCGACTCCCCCACCGATCGGTTACTTCATTCCGTCTTCGATGCTCGTGACGTTGAAGCTGCCGTCGAACTTCACCGTGACGCGGCTGCCATCAGCGTTTGTCATGTGTGCTTCGTACGTCGCCCCTTCGGCATCGGATTCGACACGGTCGACCGTGGCACCCGGCACCGCCGCGAGCGCGGCGGCGTTGGCCTGTGCGGCGGTGTCACCGGTGAGGACTGCCTCGGTGATGCCATTCGCGGTGTGGCCGCCCTTCGAGGGATCGGGAGCGATCACCGGCGCGGTCGGTGTGGCCGCTACCGCCGATGTGTCGGTGGAGGCGGCAGTGCTGGTGGTCGTTGTGTCGGCCGCGTTGGCCGCACCGCTTTGCGCGATCACGGCGGCGGCACCGCCGAGCAACAGCGACCCGCCGACAGCTGCGCCGGCGATCTTCTTTCGAAAGGCATTCATCACGATCTCCTTGTTGAGGGGTGACTCCACGGAGGTGGAGTACGGCTCACTCTCGTCGCCGCCACTAGGAGCCGGCTCCGCGAAGCCTTGGAAGGCCCGCCGAATTCACCGCCTCATGTAAGGATCTCGTATGAACGGCTACGTTGCTCGAGCATCGATCTCGGCCAACACTTCGCCGATGATTTTGGTCGCCTTGTGATGAGGCAGCGCGTCGCCACCTTCAGCCTCGGCCACTTCTGACGCGAACGCCTGTATCGACGGTGTACCGCCCACCAGTACATGGCGCAGCGCTTCCGCGCTCGCTGCGGGATCCGCGAGTGAGTCAACCGCAGCGGCGACATGATCGGGGTCCGCGGCCACGGCGTGCACTACGGCCATTGCCTGCTCGCGTCCCGACGCGGTCGACACCGCTGCACCCCGCTCCGGATCTTGTTGCAGATCCCACTCGGCCAGCGCCTCGGTGTAGCCGCCCTCACCCGGTCGCAGCACCATCGTCGTCGCACCGGCCTCGGGTGCATCAGGGTTATCGTCGCCCGCGTGGCGGTCAGGCGTAACGGGAACGGTCAGCGAACCATCGTCGTGTCGAATGATTTCCATATGACCTTTAGGTTCCCACAGCAGCCGTCTTGCATGCATCGGTCGGCTTTTCGAGTGGTGTTGGCACCCCAGCGCACGGGCGGGCCAGTGCTGCGGACGTCACTGCCGACCACAGGCTTAATGGGCGCGTGAAGTCAGCCGGCGGTCGTCGCTGGGGCCGCTTCGCCGAGGCGATGCTGGCCCTCCGAGACGTGATCGCGCAGCCGCAATTGCGCCGGGCGGTTCTGGCCTATGCGTGGGTGTGCATGGGCGACTGGGCGTTCACCGTCGGCTTGGCCGTCGTCGCGTTTCGTGATGGTGGAGCAGCCGCGGTGGGCTTTGTGGCCCTGGCGCGCATGGTCCCGTCCGCGCTGGCGTCGCCGTTCCTGACCTCCTTCGCCGATCGGCTGCGACGGGAGCGAGTACTCGCGACAGTGTCGGCCGTGCGGGCGGTGGCGACCGGTGCGGCCGCGCTGCTCCTCGGAACAGGCGCGCACGTGTTCGGTGTCTACGCGCTCGCGGTCGTCGCCACGATTGCCGTCACCATCTTCCGGCCCGTGCATTCCGCGCTGCTGCCGTTGCTCTGCACAACGACACGCGAGTTGACGAGCACAAACGTCGCCCGAGGCATTTTGGATTCGTCCGGCGCCCTGTTCGGACCGGCGCTCGCTGGAGTCCTGCTGGCGTTGAGTGGCGCCACTGCCGTGTTCATTGCGGCCGCCATCCTCTCGATGGCTGCGGCGCTGCAGCTGATGCGTATCCGGTACGAGGCTCCGCCGCGCGTCGCCGCCGCCCGCCCGGCGATCGGACGCGACACAGTCGAAGGCATACGGGCCGTGGCCCGACATCCGGACCTGATCATGATTTTCGGTCTCGGCTTCGCGCAGACCATCGTGCGCGGCGCCCTCAACGTGTTCATCGTCGTGGTGGCGCTCGGCCAACTGCACACCGGTGATGCGGGGGTCGCCGCGCTTTCGGCGGCTCTCGGTGCGGGAGGGGTGATCGGTTCGCTGGGAGTGTCGTTGCTGGTGGGCAGCCGCCATCTGGGCGCCTGGCTTGCGGTCGCGATGGTGCTCTGGGGTGTACCCATCGCGCTCATCGGTGTCAGCCCTACGAAGGTTGCGGCCTTCGCCCTCGTCGCGGGGGTGGGACTGGGCAACGCAATTGCCGACGTGCCGTTCTTCACCCTGCCGGTTCGGCTCGCGCCCGATGCCCTTCTGGCGCGCGTGTTCGGGGTGTTCGAGAGTCTCATCTCGCTGGGTGTCGGCCTCGGCTCAGTGCTGACTCCTGCGCTCATCACGCTCCTGAACCTTCGCGGCGCGCTGATCGCGATCGGCCTTCTGTTGCCCGTTCTCGTCGCGCTGTGTTGGCGGCGGCTAACCGCGCTCGACGGCCGTCTGGGCGTGCGCGATGACGAGATCGACGTGCTGCGCCACGCGCCGATGTTCGGACTGCTTCCCGTCGCGAGCATCGAGCATCTGGCCTCGCGGCTGCGTCACCGGATGTTTCCGGCCGGGTCGGTCGTCTTCAAGCAGGGCGATCCAGCGAACGACTTCTACATCGTCGTCGACGGCAGCGCGGAGGTCATCGGCAACGGTGCCGTCCTAGCCACCCTCGGGCCGGGAGACTCCTTTGGCGAGATCGCCTTGATGCAGGACGTGCCCCGCACGGCGACAATCCGGGCTGAGAGCGACCTCAATGTCTTCGAACTCGACCGAGAAGCGTTCCTCGACGCGATCGGCGGCTTCAGCAAGAGCAGCGATGCCGCCCACGCGGTCGTCGCGAGACATCTTGCGAACTTCACTCCGGCCACCACCGGTATTTGAGCAATGTGGTCCGCTACGCGAAGCGTTCGGCGCGACGACTGTAGAAGTCGTCGATGGAGCCGAACTCGGGTTCCTTCGAAAAATGCGCGCGGGTCGCCTCGACGATCTCGTCGTTCGACTTGTCGAGGTCGAGCGGCTCGCCCTGGGGCTGGCGCACATGCCACGGCGTATCGATGAAGACTTCGACGCCGTTGAACTCTGGATCTCGGAAGTACACCGACCAGGCGTTGCCGTGGGTGAGCGGCAGGATCTGGGTCACCCGATCGTCGGCCTCGAGCGTCTTCTTCAACGCCTTCAGATCGTCGAGCGTGCCCCTCGAGCGGAACGCCACGTGGTGCACGTTGTTCGAGGGCTCCGGCTTCTCGCGCCCGGTGATGAACGCCACCTGGTGATGGTGGTTTGCGATCTGCGAAAGAAACACGATCTCTTCGGGGCCGAGCGGCCCGCGGTCGGTCACCTCGAAGCCGAGGGTGCTCGTGTAGAAGTCGATCATGCGCTCGGCGTCGTGCACGAAGAGCACGGCGTGGGCAACCTCAAGTCGAAGTTCAGTGGTCACGACCACACGCTAGGCACGCTGGCGGCGATCCGCCACGGCTGCGACGATGCGCCCATGAAGGTCGCCGTGGTCACAGGGGCAGGATCGGGTATCGGCCGCACCGTCGCGGTGCACCTCGCTGCCGACGGTTTCGACATCGTGCTGGCGGGCCGGCGGCGCGAACCGCTGGAAGAGACCGCTGTGCTGGCGCAGGCCGCCCGCCCTAACGCTCGAACGTTGGCCGTGCCCACCGATGTGGGCGACGCCGCGTCGGTGGCGGCGCTGTTCGACGCGACCGCGGCCAGCTTCGGCCGGATCGACGTGCTCTTCAACAATGCCGGGATCGGCGCGCCGCCCGTACCGTTCGAGGAGCTGACTCTGGCCCAGTGGCAAGCGGTCGTCGACGTGAACCTCACCGGCTCGTTCCTGTGCGCGCAGGAGGCGATCCGTCTCATGAAGCGCCAGTCGCCCAAAGGCGGTCGGATCATCAACAATGGCTCCATCTCGGCCCACGCGCCCCGTCCGAACTCAGCCCCGTACACCGCGAGCAAGCACGCCATCACCGGGCTGACCAAGTCGATCGCCCTCGACGGGCGCCCTCACGGCATCGCGTGCGGGCAAATCGACATCGGCAACGCCGCCACCGCCCTGACGGCGCGCATGCCCGCCGGGGTGCCGCAGGCCGACGGCACCGTGAGACCAGAGCCCACCTTCGACGTGGACGAGGTGGGACGCGCGGTGTCGTACATGGCCGGGCTCACTCCCGATGCCAACGTTCTGTTCATCACGCTGATGGCCACTGACATGCCGTTGGTCGGCCGCGGCTAGTCCAGGAATAGACAGAAGGGATGCCCGGCGGGGTCGAGCAGCACGCGCACAGTCGCCTGCGGCTGATAGTCGGCCACCCTCGCCCCTAACGAGACAGCCTGATCGACTGCACGCTCGAGGTCGTCGACCTGGATCTCGAAGTGGAGCATCTTGTCCTGACCATCGGGCTGCTCCGGCCACACCGGCGGCCGGTAGCGGGCTTCCGCCTGGAACAGCAAATTCAAGCCTCCGGCGGGATTTTTCATCGCTACCCAGCCCTTGCCGTCACGCGCCGCCACCTCCCACCCGAGCAGTCGTCCGTAGAAGTCGGCCATCACCTCGGCGTCGGCGCAGTCGATGCAAACCCCCGTCCATCGCAGCGACGGGCTCGAATCTGTGGATGTCTTCGCCATGCACGACAGCTTTTCACGAGCCGAACCGTTGACGGTTGCGAGGCTCCCCGCTCTAGCGTTGCGCTATGGCGCACGATCACGATGACGATGATGATCACGACCATTCGGACGTGCCGGAACCCATCGCACTTCGCGTCAAGGCGCTCCAGTCGCTTCTCGTCCAAAAGGGCGTGATCGAGCAGGCTACGATTGATGAACTCGTCGATCGCTACGAGCACCAGATCGGTCCGCACACCGGGGCGGCGGTAGTCGCCCGAGCGTGGACCGATGACGAGTTTCGGAAGCGACTTCTTCGCGACGGCGTCGAGGCAGTCGAGTCGATGGGGGTCGGCGGCTGGCGGCACGGGACTCGATTGGTCGCGCTCGAAAACACCGCCGACGTTCACAACGTTGTGGTCTGCACGCTGTGCTCCTGCTACCCGACGCCTCTGCTCGGGCCGCCGCCGGTTTGGTACAAGTCGGCGCCGTATCGCTCACGCGCCGTCATAGACCCGCGGAGTGTGCTGGCAGAGTTTGGTACAACGGTGAGCGACGACGTCGAAGTTCGCGTCTGGGACTCCAACTCCGAGGTCCGCTACATCGTGATCCCCGAACGACCTGAGGGAACAGAGCGGTTCAGTGTCGAGCAACTCGCTGCGCTTGTGACGCGCAACGCCATGATCGGCGTGGAGATGGCCCGATCACCGGCCTCGTCGTCATGAACGGCGTCCACGATCTTGGAGGAATGCAGGGCTTTGGTCCGGTGGAGGCCGAGCCGGAAGCGGCCGAGCCGGTGTTCCACGCCGAATGGGAAAAGGCCGTCTCGGGGATTGTGTTCGCCTTAGGACGCAAGCGCCTCTGGAGCCTCGACCGGTTCCGTCGGATGATCGAGACGCAACGACCCGTTGACTACCTGCAGCACAGCTACTACGAGAACTGGTTCGCCGCGCTCGAGCGGCTGATCGCGGACTTCGGCCTACTCGACGAGTCGGCGCCCGCAACCGAGGAGTGGAATCCGGTCTTTGCGTCAAGCGAGGTGCCGCGCTATCAGGCCGGCGATCACGTGCGAGCAGTGAACCGGCATCCGTTCGTACACACGCGGTCGCCGCGCTACGCGCGTGGGCGACGCGGCGTGATCGTTCGCCACTGTGGCGCGGAGCCGCTTCCCGAGCTCGCCGCGGAGAACATTTGCGCGCCCCAGCACGTGTACTGCGTTCGGTTCGAGGCGGCTGAGCTGTGGGGCACAGCCACTCACGATGCGGTGTATCTGGAGCTCTGGGAGCAATACCTGGAGCCGCTGTCATGAGCGTTGAGCCGGTCTTCGCGGAGCCGTGGCAGGCCGAGGCGTTCGCCATGGTCATCGCACTTACCGACGCCGGAGTGTTCACGGCCGCGGAATGGTCCGACGCGCTAGGCGCCGCGATACGGACGGCGCAGGCCGCAGGAGACCCCGACCTGGGCGATACGTACTACGAACACTGGGTCGCGGCCCTCGAGAGCCTCTGCGTGACACGCGGGACGATCGCGATGGCGGCCCTCGATAAGTGTCAGAGCGATTGGCGGCGAGCTTACGAGAACACCCCGCACGGCCAACCGGTCGAACTCACTTCTTGACGCGGTAGTCGATGAAGGTCGCGAACTGCGACTGCCGCACACCAAGGTGCTCGAGGTCGAGCGACTGCGTGAATCCCTCGAAGAGGCGCTTCCCACCGCCGAGTACAACCGGCGCGACGATAATGGTGAGTTCGTCGACGTGGCCGCCCATGAGAGCCTGGCGGATGATGTTGGCGCCGCCCATCAGGTGCACGGGCTTCTCTTTGGCGGCGTCCTTCGCTCGCTCGATTGCCTCCGTGATGCTGCCGACGAACGTGAAGTCGTCGCCGGCCGGCTGCTGCTCCGGGTGATGGGTGACGATGAAGAACGGCACGCCCCACGGGTTGGTATCTCCCCAGTGCCCCGCCGCCTCGTACGTGGCTCGCCCAGCGATGACTGCACCGGTGCTGGCGATCGCCGCCTCGAGCCACGCCTTGTCTTGGCCGGTCGCCTCGCCCCTACCCGGCGACTCATAGGTCCATGGCCCGCCAAAGACCCAGTAGTGCAGCCGTTCGCCACCTATGCCTAGGCCACAGCCAGGGCCGTCATCCGGCCCGGTGATGTACCCGTCGACCGACGTTGTGATTCCCGCCATGACCTTGCTCATCGACTACTCCTTCGTGGTCGGACGGAGATAGAGACGAACGTGGCGCTCGTTACTCATCTCTCAGCGCGCGCGGTGATCCGGGCGAGTTGTTTCGATGGCACCGTCTTCAGATAACGCAAACCGTCCCGCATCGAGTCGATCGTCACGTACCTGCCGACAAATCGCAGTGCGTCCGCCTCGACCACCTCGTCGTCGCCCTCGGCTGAGGTGACGGTCAAGAGCAGCGGTCCGACCACCTGAGCCCACGTCATCGCTCCTGCCCGACGATGGTGATGCAACCCGCAGGACAGACAGCGTCCGTCAGTCAAACTTTGCGCGCGGACACGGCCTTCACACTCAGGAGACCTGCAGAACGACAAGACCCTCAACCTACGGTGCCCGACGCGCCGAACCTCTGAGCATCCGACTATTTGCGGTTCACGAAGGGTGAGTCTGCGCTCAGGGCTGTTCGATTGCCGCGCGCACTAGAGGCACCACGTCGCGCGTGAAGCGCACCATCGAGGGCATCATCGCGTCCGGTGGGAAGCCGGGCGCCGATCCCCACGTGACGACGTCGGTCAGCCCGAACTCCCTGATGAAGGAGATGAGCTCGGTGGCGCAGTGATCGACGTCGCCGACGATCACGCGCTGCGTGATGCGCTCGGGATCGTCGAAGGTCGCGCGTCCGCCTGCGCCGGCCGCGTCCGAGAGGCTGGAGTAGATCCGCATGCGGTAGCGCTCGGCGTCGCGCAGTGGAGGCCAATCTCGCTCTGGGTCATCGGTGACGAGACATGTGCGGATGATCCCCACCCGCTGCGCCCCAGGGTCGGCGCCCGACGCGCGCCAGTTGTCCAGCAACCGGCGAGGACCTTGCGGCAAACGTGGGTTCCGTATCGAACCGCACGCGCGACACCCGGGTCACTCGACACCGCCAGCCACAGGGGCGGTCCGCCCGGCTGAACCGGGTCGGGTGTGATTCGAATGTCATCGAAGTCCCACCGCTTGCCGTGGTAGCTGAACGGCTGCCCGGACCACGCCAGTCGGAGGATTTCGATGCACTCCTCCGTCCGGGACGCTCGTTGCTGGATCGGGATGCGAAAGCCTTTGAACTCGTTGGGGACGTAGCCGAGACCGATACCGAACTCCATGCGCCCGTTGGAGAGTTAATCGAGCACCGCGAGGTCCTCCGCCAAGCGCAGCGGGTGATGGAAGGGCACGATCGAGATGTTGGTCGAGATCCGCATGCCGGTGGTCAGGGCCGCCGCCGCCCCGGCCACGGGAACGAATGCCGGGAGGTACCCGTCTTCGAGGAAATGGTGCTCGCTGAACCAGACGAGATCGAGGCCAAGCTGGTCCAGTTCGGCGATCTGCTCCATTGTCTGGGCGTAGACGTCACGAAGCGAGTAGGAGCTGCCAGGAGGGCAGCGGAAGTCGTGTGCGACGCCGAATCGCAAACTCACCTTTCTGATCTCGCTGGCCGTCGACTCGTTCACGGCGCGACCTCGACTCGCAACGCAGCCGTGAAGTGCTGCAGCCGGTCGTCCATCGTCAGGACCCTACGGGAGGGACAGTTGGCGTGCCCTCCTGAGGCGGGTAGGTCACTGCTCCGTCGTCGCCGGCGCACTGGAACCGCCACCGCCGACCGACGGACGGGCAGGCCGGCGGGGGCTCGCATGTATCGTTCGCCCGGGGGAACCCGTGGGACACGCTGCTAGATCTGCGCCGTGGTGGCGCCGTGGTTGGGAGGCACGATGACGGCAACCGAGCCGAAGACAGCCCTTGACGCCGTGATCGTCGGCGCGGGGTTCTCAGGCTTGTACATGCTCCACAAGCTCCGCAACGAGATGGGCCTGACGGTACGCGTGATCGAGGCTGGCGGGGGTGTGGGCGGGACGTGGTGGTGGAACCGGTACCCGGGCGCACGCAGCGACTCCGACAGCTACATCTACGGCTTCATGTTCGACGAGGAGCTGTGGAAGGAATGGCGCTGGACCGAGCGCTATCCCGAGCAGCAAGAGGTGCGCGCCTACCTCGAGCACGTCGCCCAGCGATACGACCTGCTCCGCGACATCACATTCAACACCAGAGTGCAGTCAGCGACCTTCGACGAACACACAGACCTGTGGTCGGTCGCGACCGACACGGGCGAGACCGTCCAGACCCAGCACATCATCGCCGCCGTCGGGACGCTGTCGGTGCCCAACACCCCGACTCTCTCCGGCGCCGACACGTTCGGCGGCGAGAGCTACCACACCGGCCTGTGGCCCCATGACACCGTCGACTTCACCCGGAAGCGGGTCGGCATCGTCGGCACCGGCGCCAGCGCGGTGCAGGCAATCCCGATCATCGCTCAGGAAGCGGCCGAGCTCACTGTCTTTCAAAGGACGGCCAATTACATCCTCCCCGCCAACCACGGGCCCGTACCCGAGGACGTGCGGCAGGCCCGCCTCGCCGACTACGCCGGCATCCGCGAACGGCTCCAAAGTTCGCCGTTCGGGCACGAGATGACACTGTTGGAGAAAGGTGCTCTGGAGTCGACCGACGAGGAGGTGCACGAAGCCCTCATGGAGCGTTGGGACCGTGGTGGCTTTGGCATCTGGGTCGGCGGGTACCCCGACATTCTCACATCGGACGAAGCCAACGCCAAGGTCCGCGAGTTCCTCCACGCGCGGATCAAGGAGAAGGTGCACGACCCCGAGACCGCCAGGATGCTGACACCCAACGGCTACCCGTTCGGCGTCAAGCGCGTCCCGCTCGACTCCGGGTATTTCGAGACGTTCAACCTGCCCAACGTGCATCTCGTGGACGTGAAGTCGAACCCGATCGCCAAGATCACCTCAAGCGGCGTCAAGTTGCAGGACGGGACCGAGTACGAGCTCGACGCCATCGTCTACGCCACCGGCTTCGACGCAATGACCGGCCCTCTCACCCGCATTGACATTCGGGGGCGCGGCGGCCAACTTCTGCGCGACAAGTGGGAGCACGGGCCGCGTACCTACCTCGGCCTCACCGTCGCGGGCTTCCCGAACCTGTTCACCATCACCGGTCCCCAGAGCCCGTCGGTGCTGTCCAATATGCCCGTGTCCATCGAGCAGCACGTCGATCTCATCAGCACGATCATCGCCGAGGTACGCGACCGGGGCGCGACCATCATCGAGCCCTCCCAAGAAGCCGAGGACGCGTGGGTCGAGTACAACGCCGAGCTCGTCCGCCCGACCTTGTTTGAGACCGCCGACACGTGGTACATGGGCGCCAACATCCCTGGCAAACCTCGCGTCTTCATGCCCCACTTCGGCCTCGTCGGCCCCTACCGCGAGAGGTGTAACGAGATGGTGGCGAACGATTTCGAGGGCTTCGTGTTCGACGCCAACCGCCAACCCGCCGCCCTGACCTGAGCGGGCCGTTCCGGGCCGCCGCGTGACCACGTGCATCCCAGGCGGCATCAACTCGGCCGCGGGACGAACGATCTTCACGAAGTACGGCACGAAACGCGGGGCGTGGCGCTCGGCACGACGCTCCCGTTCGGGATTGGTGCCGCCGTGGGAGGCGGCGCGAACTATGCGATTGTGCGGCTCCTCGCGGGTCACGCGAACAAGCTCTTCAAAAACCTCCCCTGCACAAGTGTCGACCTGAGCGATCAGTGCTTGGGCGACGAGCGGCTCGGGATACCTTGCGGCTGCGGTGAAGAAGTTGGCGGGTGCCAAGCAGGCGAAACAGCAGTGAGGAATTCCTCCTGCCCTACAACGCGGCGTGGAAACTGGCGCCGACACACGCCCTGAACGTGTCTGCGCGCTCGTACATTGCGGACGAGAGCAACCACCGTGTCTAGGAGGACCGCTCAGCTCGCTGCCGACGGCGCGCTGACGCACGGCATCCGGCTCGCTGGCCTTCGATGCGGTCACTGCGAAAAGAGCCTCTGACCTGGCAATATACTACATCAGAGGTTGAGAGGCGACGATGGGAATCGAACCCATGTACAGGGCTTTGCAGGCCCTTGCCTA
>JBDUDK010000076.1:0-33949 GCA_040002995.1 Acidimicrobiales bacterium
CGGTGCGGGCGGGCCGCAGAAAAGGGTGCAGGCTGTAGTCCATGCCTGACGAAACACCGCAGACCCTGGTCGGGATTGCGTTCAGCGACAGCCTCCGCGCCCAGGAGTTCCTCACCGCCACGACCCGCCTCGCCGTCAACAAGCAGCTCGTGTTGCGTGACGCGGTCTTCATCGCGAAGACCGACGACGGCCACACCGTCGTGCGCGAGACCATCGACCCGTCACCCGGACGTTCGGCGTTCACCGGCGCGATTTGGACCAGCCTGGTCGGCCTGCTGCTCGCCGGGCCGATCGGTTGGGCAGCGGGCGCGGCCGTCGGCGCAGGAACAGGAGCCGTGACGGCCAAGGTGGTCGACCTAGGTATCCCCGATGAGTGGGTCGCGTGGTTCCGGGAAGCCGCCCAACCGGGCACGACAATTCTCGCCCTCCTCGTGACCGACCTCAACCGCGAGGCCCTGCTCAAAGAACTCGAGCGGTTCGAGGGCGCCCACCTCGTGTACGCCAACCTCGACGAGGCCACCCTCGAGCGCGTTCGCACCGCCCTCGGCGAGGCCCACGACACGACGACCTGACCAAACCGTTCCGGGGCTCACCCCTCGCACAGAACCCGCGCCTGCCGATAGATCTGTCGTGAAGCTCACGCCCGCGCGGAAGTACCAGAGCCCGGAGGTTCACGACGCGCAAGGGGCCGCGATCTCGACGAAGCGAGTTACCGAGTCGACGAACAGCTTCTGGCAGGCCATGTTTCGAGTCACGCTCGGGGTGTTCGTCGGGGAGAGCGTTGCGGTGGGCGTCTACGTGTTCAACACACCGCACGGGCCGCATCGCCTCGCTCTCACCGTGGTCGCCGCCGTGAGTGTGTTCTCGGCAACCGTAAGCGTGCTGGTTGTTCCTTGGATCTCCCGACAGCCGTGGCGCGAGCACTTCTCGCTGGCGTGGACGGTGCTCGCCGGCGTTGCGCTGACGGCCACCGTCTGGCTCGACGGTGGACTTGGAAGTCCGCTGCTGTTCATGATTTTGCTCCCCGTGGCGTACGCGGGCCTGGTGTTCCGGCCGGTCGCCACTGCGGTGTGCTCGGCGATCGCTTTGGCGGAACTGCTGACCATCGCTGTCACCGACTCGGCGGCCAGCCCGCAAGGCGGTCGACTCCTCATCGTCGCCTCCGTGACCGGCGGACTGGGGGTGCTGACATGGCTGTCGTCGCTGCAGCGCTCGCGCCTCGACGATCGGTTCGCCGCGCTGACCTCCGACCTCGAAGTGCTGGCCTCAACCGACCAGCTGACGGGTTGTCTTAACCGCCGAGCCTTCAATGACCGCCTGGCTGAGGAGATCGATCGAGCACTGCGGCAGGGGCTGCCGCTCTGCCTCATCGTTGCCGATCTCGACGACTTCAAGCAGGTGAACGACACCTACGGCCATCCGGCCGGCGATGTCGCGATCAAACTCGCTGGCGCGTCACTGCGGATGCGGGTACGTCGCTCAGACATCGTTGGTCGGATCGGCGGCGATGAATTCGCCGTGCTGCTGCCGGGCACGGCCGTCGACGACGCGGCGGTACTCGCAGCGCGCGTGTTCGAGCCGTACGAGGCCGGCATCGGTCGCATGACCTTCAGTGCCGGAGTGGCCCGCCTCAACATGAACGAGCCGACCGCGGAGTACCTCTTCCATGAAGCCGACCAGTCGATGTATCGCGTCAAGCGCTCGGGAGGCGAAGGCGTCGCCGTCGCCGTCGCCGTCTAGAACGGCTGGGGAGGCTCAGACAACGAACCGGCGTCGGCCCTCGGCACGAATCAGACGACCGAAGGTCATCTCGGGAAAGTGGGCGCCGGAGACGCGAACGTTCGTCCCCTCCAGCTCGCGCGCCAGTGCGTTACGCGTCCGCTTCGCCAGTACCGGATCGACATCGAACAGTGCGGCCCACTCGTCGTCCTCGAGCTGTACCGGGCAGTGGACCACGTCGCCCAGGAACATCAGCCGGTCGCCGCCCGATGAGAGTACGAGCGTGGTGCTGCCCGGCGTGTGGCCCGGAGTGGCCATCGTGTCGAGGCCGGGGAGGATCGTCGTCTCGCCCTCCCACCGTTCGAAGCGCTCGATCGCCGGTACGAGCCGCTCTGACTCCGCGCCGGGATGCTGCACCATGAAGTGCTCCCAATCGGCTGGCGCGCACCGGTAGGTGGCGTTCGGGAACACGACCTCGCCGTTGGCCGACGCCCAGCCGACGTGATCGATGTGCAGGTGTGTGAAGACCAGATCGGTGACCTCATCGGGCGCGACGCCGAACCCCCGGAGGTTGTCGAGCAGCGCACCCGTCGTGATACCCATGAAGTCGCCCTGGCCGTAGCCGGCGTCGATCAGGACCGTCCGCCCGAGTCCACGGACGAGGAAGCCGCCCATGGTGATCGGCAGCCGACCATCGGCATCGAGGAGATCTCGATGCATCGCCCACTGCTCGTCGGTGGACCCGACGAACGTACGCGTCGGCAGGAATCGCCCGACGCCGTCGACGACGTGGTCGACCCGGAAGTCATCAAGCTCCAACAGTGGGCGAGGGGGGACTTGAACCCCCACGTCCTTACGGACACTGGCACCTGAAGCCAGCGCGTCTGCCATTCCGCCACTCGCCCGAGTGGGCGCGGGCACGCTATCGCACGCCTGCGGACCCAAACCGAAGTAGCGGCCGCTAGCCTCGCCGCGTCATGGGATTGCAAGGGCTCGAGCGACGTCTGGAGCGTATGGTCGAGGGGGTGTTCGCCCGCGCTTTCCGCAGCAGTTTGCGCCCGATCGAACTCGGTCGCCGCCTCATCCGTGAGATCGACGATCACCGCACCGTCGACGTCAAAGGCAAGGTCATCGTGCCCAACTCGTTCGCGTTCACGCTGAGCGCCAACGACGCCGAGCAGTTCGCTGAGATCCGCGACGCGCTCGTCCGCGAGCTTGCCGATGCGGCCCGCGAGTACGCCCGCGACGAGGGGTACGGCTTCAAGGGACCGATCACGATCACGATCGAGGCCGACCCCAATCTGAAGGTCGGGCGCTTCAACCTGACGAGCCGGATGCAGGAAGGCCCGCCCGGCACCAGCACCAGCGCGATCATCCTGGGTTCCGGCGAGCGCATGGCTCTCGGCAATCACACGCTGTCCATCGGGCGACTGCCGGAGTGCGATGTCACGTTCGCCGACTCCAATGTCAGTCGTCGCCATGCGGAGCTGCGAGCCGTGGGCGGGGGCTACGTCATCATCGATCTCGGCTCGACGAACGGCACGAGGGTCAACGGTGTCGCGGTCCGTGAGCAACTCTTACGCAACGGCGACGAGGTCTCAGTGGGGTCTTCGCGCTTCCGGTACGAGGCGTCGTAGTCGTTCCATGCCCGACGGGCTCCTCGGCATCCTCAAGCTGTGCCTCCTCGCTCTCCTCTACCTGTTCTTTCTTCGGGTCATGTGGGCGGTGTGGCGTGAGGTACGAGCCCCGGAAGCCGCTTCGTTGGATCTGACCACCATTGCCTCACCATTGCCACCACCCAAGCCTTCGCGACGTGAACGCCGTCGAGAGCGACGGGTGACAAAGGAGCACCGTCGTGAACTCCTTGTGGTCAGCGGTCCGGGTGCCGGCAAGGCGTTTGCGATCGACGGCGAGCTCACCATCGGGCGCTCGCCTGGCTGCACGATCAGGCTCGACGACACGTTCGTCTCGCAGTTGCACGCCCGCGTCTTCATCGACGGTGACATCGTTTGCGTCGACGACCTCGGTTCGACGAATGGCACGCTCGTCAACGGGAACACCGTCGTGAACGGCACCCCTTTGCACATGGGCGATGAGTTGCGCGTGGGCGAGACCACCATGGAGCTCCGATGACCACCATTCGCTACGGCGCCGCCAGCGACGTCGGCATGGTGCGGCCAGCCAATCAGGACAGCTATCTCATCACGTCCTCGTCGTTCGCCGTGGCCGACGGGATGGGTGGTCACGCGGCGGGCGAGGTGGCGAGCCAGCTGGCGTTGGCCGCGTTTCGCGACGATCTACCCTCGGCGCCGAGTGAGGACGCCCTGCGCGGCGCCGTGAGCGCGGCGAACCGCGCGGTGTACGAGCGCTCGCTCGAATTTGTCGAGCTGCGCGGGATGGGCACCACCCTCGTCGGTCTCGCACTTTCCGCCGACCGCGCCCACGGGGTGCTCGTCAATGTCGGTGACTCGCGCGCCTACCGCTACCGAGACGGAACGCTCGAGCGGCTCTCCCGCGATCACACCTATGTCGCCGACCTTGTCTCGGCCGGTCAGCTCACCGAGGCCGAGGCGCGCACGCACCCGCAGCGCCACATCGTGACGCGCGCCCTCGGCATCGAGCCTGGGGTGGAGATCGACACCTGGCTGATGGACCTCGTGATCGGTGACCGCTACCTGTTGTGCAGCGATGGACTCTTTGGTGAGGTGCCCGACTCGACGATCGCCTCGCTGCTCGCCGAGGTCGAAGATCCGCAACAAGTGGCCGATCTCCTGGTCGGTACGGCCAACGCGATGGGCGGCCACGACAACGTGACCGTCATCGTTGTCGACATCGTGGAAGGCGAGGAGGCTGTGCCCCTCGGTACGCCGGTCGCGACGCCGGTCGATCCGATCGTCACAACCGTCGCGGACGAGCCGGCCCCGGCCGAAGTAAAGCCAGAGTCACCCGACGAGATCACCGTGATGGCGCCGAAGGTCGCCGCGCTTGTTGCGCCGGCGCCCGTCGTGCCCGTGTCACCGATTCGGCGCGCCGGGCCAAGGCGTCGGCGGCGGTTGGGCCGAAAAAGGTGGGTCGGCGCCCTCATGTTCGTGATCGCCGTGCTGGGCATTTTCGGGATCGCGATCGCGGCGATCACGTGGTACGGCCGCTCGACATTCTTCGTCGGCGTCCACGACGGCAAGGTGACGTTGTTCAGGGGGCGGCCGGGCGGGGTGCTCTGGATCGAACCCACGATCGAAAAGACCTACGACGTGATCCGAGACGATCTCAGGCCGAGCGATCGGGCGAGAGTCGACGCCGGAACCGACGTGCGCGACACGGCCGCCGGCGATCAGTACGTCCGCAACCTGCTCAACGCCGCCACCACGACGACCACCACTTCTCCCAGCACCAGCACTGCGCCAACTACTACGGCCGCGCCCGCCGCTACGGCTGTCCCGAGCAGCACGCCATGATCACAACGCCGTTCGGTCGCCCGATCGCGCGCGCCCGGAGGTCGACTGAGCTCGGTCTCGTGCTTGTCGGTTTTGCCATCACGGCCGCGGCCTACACCCTCGGGGCCCTGGGGCGCACCGCGACGCTGCCGGCGAACATCTTCCCGTTCCTCGGCGTGGTGCTCGGTCTGTTGCTGGTGGCCCACATCGCCACCCGCATCCTGGCCCCCGGCGCCGATCCGATTCTGCTCCCGATGGCCGCGCTGCTCAACGGCATCGGCTACGTGTTCATCGCCCGCCTCGACAAGAAGCTCGCCGGCCTCCAAGCGACGTGGACGTTCATCGGGGTGGGGGCCTTCATCGCAACGCTCGCGCTGGTGCGGCGGGCGCGCGACCTGCGCCGTTTCACCTGGACCTTCGCCCTCGTCGGTCTCGGGCTACTCATGTTGCCGTTCGTGCCCCACCTCGGTCGCAGTGTCAACGCGTCGCGCATCTGGATCCGGTTCGGTGGCATCAACTTTCAACCCGGAGAGTTCGCCAAGCTGGCGTTGGCGCTCTTCTTTGCCGCCTATCTCGTCGACCGACGCGAGCTCCTCGCTATGGCTACGTGGAGGGTCGGCCCCTTCCGTCTGCCGCAGCCACGAGACCTCGCTCCCGTACTGGTGGCGTGGGCGGTGTCGCTCGTCATCATGACCGGCCAGCGCGACCTCGGATCGTCGCTGTTGTTCTTCGCGCTGTTCGTCGTGATGCTCTGGGTGGCGAGTGAGCGAGCGAGTTACCTCGGCATCGGAACGTTGCTGTTCGCGGGCGGCGCGTACGGCGCGTGGCGCATGTTCGACCACGTGAAGACGCGCGTCACCATCTGGCTCAATCCGTGGAAGACCGCGCAGACCAGCGGCTATCAAATCGTGCAGGGGGCCTACGCGCTCGCATGGGGCGGTATTACCGGCACAGGAATCGGTCTCGGTGACCCGGCTCGGGTGCCTGCGATTCCGACTGACTTCATCCTCGTGGCCATCGGGGAGGAGCTTGGGTTGCTCGGCACCACCGCGGTGTTGGTCGCCTACCTCTTCATGGTGGGCTCCGGTCTGCGCATCGCTATCCGCGCCCAACACCCGTTCGAGAAGTTGCTCGCGGTCGGCCTCACCACGATCTTGGGGGTGCAGGCGTTCGTAATCATCGGCGGCGTCACCCGCCTCGTGCCCCTTACGGGCGTCACCTTGCCATTCGTGTCGTACGGGGGATCGTCCCTCGTGGCGAACTACGTGCTCCTCGCGTTGTTGCTTCGGATCTCGCACGACGGCGCGGTCGAGGCCGGGGAGGTGTCCGGATGAACCGCCAGATCCGCTGGTTGGCCGGCGGCCTCTCTTTGTGCTTCCTCGCCTTGTTCGTACAGCTCAACTGGCTGCAGGTCGTGAAGGCCGATGACTACAACAGCCGCCCGGACAACAACCGCGCCGTCGTACGCGACTTCAGCCGCCCGCGGGGCACGATCGAGAGCGCCGACGGTGTGGTGGTGGCCGAATCCGTCGAGTCGAACGATCGGTTCCGCCTACAGCGTCAGTACCCAACCGGCGATCTCTTTGCCAACGTCGTGGGCACGTTCTCGTTCGTATACGGAAGCTCAGGGGCCGAGCATCTCGAGAACGACGACCTCGCCGGACAGACCGACGCGTTGAAGGCCAACAGCCTCGCCGCCGCGCTTGGCGGCGGTAGTCGCCTCGTGGGCGACGTGACTCTCACCCTGCGCTCCGACCTTCAGCAAACGGCGAAGGATGCGTTGGGTGAGCGCGAGGGCTCGGTCGTAGCCATCGACCCGCGCACCGGCGCAGTATTGGCCATGTGGAGTTGGCCCTCCTTCGACCCCAATGTGCTGTCCTCTCACGACTTCGATGCCGCCCGCCAGGCGCGCGAGCTCCTTCTCGCCGATCCACGCAAGCCGCTACTCGCGAACGCGTACCAGGAGCGCTACTTCCCAGGATCGACATTCAAGATCGTCACGGCGACCGCGGGCCTCGACAGTGGCGCGGTGACAGCGAACACGCCGATTTACGACGTCCGCACCGAGTACATCCCGCCGCTAACGACAAACCCGATCAAAAACTTTGGCGGAGCGGCATGCGGTGGCCCGCTCAACACCATCCTTCGCGTGTCGTGCAACACCGCTTTCGCGCAGATGGGCGTCGACCTCGGCGCCAAGACGATGGTCGACGCCGCCCAACGGTTCGGCTTCAACCAGACGGTGCCCACCGACCTGCCGTCCCCCGCACAATCGAACTTTCCGACCGAAAATGAGTTCGTGCAAGACACGCCCAAACTCGCGCAGACCGCGATCGGGCAGAACGACGTTCAGGCGACGCCGCTCGAAATGGCGATGGTCGCCGGCGCGGTCGCGAACGAAGGAATCATCATGACGCCGCACGTCATCGCCGAGGTCCGCGACTCAAAGGGCAAGCTGCTGCGTCGTTTCAACCCCACGCCGTGGCTCACCGCCATGAAGCCCACGACGGCCACCACGTTGAAGGAGGCGATGATCGGCGTTGTTCGTAACGGCACCGCAACGAGACTGTCGATCGCGGGCGTCGTGGTGGCCGGCAAGACGGGAACCGCCCAGCTCGGCACCACGCCGCCGTCGTCACATGCCTGGGTGGTCGGCTTCGCCCCCGCCGACGATCCGGTGATCGCGGTGGCCGTATTGGTGAAGGCTCAACCGGGCGTCAGCGAGGTCACGGGGGGGGCGGTCGCGGCTCCGATCGCTCGCGAAGTGATCGTTAAAGCGCTGGCGGCGCACCCTTGAACCAGGTCCGCCCTAAGTAGGCTCGGCTCACGCTATGTCGCAGTCGCCGCCGTCGCGCCCCCTCCTGAACGATCGCTATGAAATCCACGGGCGCATTGGCCGTGGAGGCATGGCCGACGTCTACCTCGCGCGCGATCTCCTCCTCGACCGGCCGGTGGCGGTGAAAGTCTTGTTTCCGGAGTTCGCCACCGACCCGAATTTCGTCGAGCGTTTCCGGCGGGAGGCGCAGGCGGCGGCGAACCTGACACACCCGAACATCGTCGGGGTCTACGACTGGGGGCAGCAAGGAACGACGTACTTCATCGTTATGGAGTACGTCAACGGCCGGAGCCTGGCCGAGATCCTGCGCGCCGAGGGAGCGCTAGAGCCGAATCGCTCGAACGACATTTCGTCAGAGGTGGCCGCCGCTCTCGGCTTCGCGCATCGCAGCGGAGTCGTTCACCGCGACATCAAACCCGCCAACATCCTCGTGTCGAACCAGGGTGTGGTGAAGGTCGCCGACTTCGGCATCGCGCGTGCGCTGAACGCGGCCGCAGAACACGGTCTGACACAAGCCGGCGCGGTGATGGGCACGGCCACGTATTTCTCTCCCGAGCAAGCACAAGGGAGCGCTCTCGATCCGAGGAGCGATCTCTATTCCCTTGGCGTCGTTCTCTACGAGATGCTCACCGGCCAGCCGCCGTTCAACGGAGACAACCCGGTCGCGATCGCGTACAAGCAGGTGCACGACCAACCGATCCCGCCTTCGCAGCTTCGCACCAATCTTCCCGAGGGCCTCGAGGCCGTGACGTTGAAGCTCCTCGCGAAGAGCCCCGCCAACCGGTTTGCCAACGCCGACGAACTCCGGGCCGATCTCCGTCATGTCCGCGACGGCATCGCGTCCACCACGCGCACGTTCGACGCGCCCACCATGGCGGTGTCCACCGTCGGAGGAGCACTCGCCACGGCAGCCGACCCGACGATGGTGGTGCGCGAACCGGCGACGCGATCGATGGCCCGACCCGCGGCCATCGCCACCGCCGCCGCGACCGGGGCGGTGGCCGTCAGCGACGGCTATCCCCCGTATGACGAACGCCGGCACCGGGTGGGATGGTTCATCCTCGCCATTCTCTTGGCGTTGGGCGTGATCGCGGGCCTGGTCGCGTTCCTCTACAACCGCTTGGGCACAACGACCACCACCGACCTCGTCGTCGTGGAGACGGTGATCAACAAGCCCTTCAGCGAGGCCGAAGGCATTCTCAAATCGCAAGGCCTCTCCGTCGAACGCATCGACGTCGACAATCCCACCGTCGAGGCGGGCATTGTCTTCCAGCAGGACCCGGCCGAAGGGGCCAAGGTCGATCCGGGCACGGCGGTGAAGCTGACGGTGAGCAAGGGCAAGGGCACTGTCGCGCTCGGCGATCTGCGCACGAAAACCCAGGCCGAGGCCACCGCCGCGCTCGACAAGCTCGGCCTGAAATGGACGATCGCGACGGCGCAGTCGCCTGATGTCGCTCAGGGCCTGGTCATCAGCCAGGATCCGCCGCCCGGCGACGTCAACATCGAGGGCACGACCGTGAAGCTCGTCATCTCCGCCGGCCCGGGACAGATCTTGATCGACAACGTCACCGGGCTCGATCAGGCGAAGGCCGCCGCCCTGCTCGGCAGGAATTTCGATGTCGACGTCGTGTTCGAGACGAGCGACACCGTCGCGGCCAACAAGGTGATCCGCACCGAGCCGGGTGTTCTTACGGCCGTCGACAAAGGCTCGAAGGTCCGGCTCGTGGTGTCGAGCGGCTCGCAGCCCGTCACGGTGCCGGCCGTGCGCGGTCTTCTCGAAAACGAAGCGCGCGACAAGATCCAGCACGCCAACCTGCTCGCGACCGTCGTCTACGTGACGCTCCCCTTCGGCTCCCCCGACGACGGTCGGGTGATCAGCCAGGCCCCTCTCGAGGGGACGCAGATCCCGAAGGGTCAGACCGTCACGATCAACGTCGGCAAGGCGTTGCCGCCCCCGACGACCACCACCGTTGCGCCCACCACCACGACAACCGTGGCCCCTACCACGACCACGACGGCCGCGCCCGGGCCGTAGCTCAGAGGCTTGCCAGGAAGTTGGCCAGTAGGTCGTGGCCGGCCGACGTGAGGATCGACTCCGGGTGGAACTGCACGCCCTCGATCGGCAGGTCGCGATGGCGCACGCCCATGACCGTGCCGTCCTCAGTGTGGGCCGTCACTTCGAGGACATCGGGCACGCTGTCGGGCCGGATCACGAGAGAGTGGTAGCGGGTCGCTTCGAACGGATCAGGCACACCGGCAAAGACGCCCGTGCCGGTGTGGTGCACCCACGACGTCTTGCCGTGCATGATGCGATCGGCGCGGACAATGTCGGCGCCAAAGACGTGACCGATCGCCTGGTGGCCCAGGCAGACGCCGAGAAGCGGGGTGCCCGATCGGCCGGCGGCATTGATGAGTTCGGGTGTGATGCCCGCATCCTCGGGGCGGCCAGGCCCAGGCGAAATCACGATCCCGTGGGCGCCGAAACCCAGGGCTTCTTCGACAGTGACGGCGTCGTTTCTGTAGACGAGCGGTTCGGCGCCCAGCTCGCCTAGGTACTGGACCAGGTTGAAGACGAACGAGTCGTAGTTGTCGATCACCAGCACGCGTGCGCCCACGGAGAGATCGTCGCCGCTGACGCACCGCCCTGTCGAGCGAGTTCGCGTCACGTATCCTCGGTCGGAATGGCTCCTCCCAAGCGCCGACTCGGCGGACGCGTCACTCCGAAGGGCACCCAACCCGGCAGCCGGGCCACCGCAGAGGCGCCCGGAGTCGCACGGGCATCGTCGGCTTCGTCTCGCTACACCCCGCCGGTACCTAAGGCCATCAAGGTCAGCCCGAGGTGGGTTCCGTACCTGATGTTCGCTCTTCTCGGCGTGGGCATCATCATCATCTTGTTGAACTACATCGCGATCCTGCTGCCCGGAGCGACGAACAACTGGTACCTGTTGATAGGCCTTTTGTGCATCCTCGCCGGCATCGTGGCCGCGACGCAGTACCGCTGACGTCACGCCACGTAAGGGTTAAGCGCAGGTAACGACTCGCAGCGTTATCCACAGGTTGTGGATGCCTTCCGACGCCTATCGGCGCTGGTCAGCGGCCGAAATGCTCACTGGCAGAGTGTTACGGATTCGTCATTCAACGGGAGTCACCAGGTCCATGTCTTCCTGGCAATGGCGAGGGGGTTCGGGGAGCTCCGCGGTGGCGTGGGTCATCTTCATCTCGGTGCCGCAGATCGAGCATCGGTAGCGCAAGTTCACCCTTCGCATCTCACCCGCCGGAGGCGGCGGCGGCAGGGGCGTACCCATCGACCGCAGCATGGCAATGCCGACCCGGATGATGAGCACGCCGGCCACCACGGCGATGACGATCGCGATGGCCGTGCCCATTGCCTCGGCAGGCTAACTACTTAGGAAATGCAACCGGCGGCGGCACCGAGCGCCCGGAGACCGTTGAGATCCCCCGCTTGATAGCTGTCGAGCGGCGTCACGAAAATCGGGTACATCACCTGGCTCGGGTCACTCACGTGATCGAGGCCCATGGCATGGCCGAGCTCGTGGAGCAACACGACCTTCCACCCGGCACTGCCCCATGCCGCAGGAAGCCGCGCCGACGCGTTGAGTGTGGCGCCGCCCGCGGTGAGCTCCAAGGCGC
The DNA here is from genome assembly GCA_040002995.1 of Acidimicrobiales bacterium. GTDB lineage: Bacteria > Actinomycetota > Acidimicrobiia > Acidimicrobiales > Ilumatobacteraceae > JBDUDK01. The sequence goes on from JBDUDK010000076.1 coordinate 11,641, forward strand.
CCGACGGCCGGCTGATGATCTCGGCCCCCCCGACGCCCGCGAGCCCCGGGTCGTTCTGGAGGTTCGCGACCCAACCGATCACCATCGTCGGATCTGTAGTGGATTGGCTGAGCGGCGCGCGGGTCGTGTAGCCGCCAAAAGTGAACGCGAGACCTGTGTCGACGGAGAGCTCACCGATGACATCACGCACGAGTTGTTCGCCGCCCGGCGGCTGTGCGGACGGATTGAACTGCCACACGATCGCCTTGCACGGGTCGCGCCGCGCCGGACCTAACGGGCCCGTCTTCATGAAGGCGGCCCCCGCCACCGGGCCGGTGGCCACCGGTGTTGCCGTGGTCGCCACCCACAATCCCCGCCCATCGGGCGTAGACGCCAGCGCGACAGCCTGCTGGGCGCCGGCGGGCACGGTGGGCTGCAGCGTCGCCGCATCGCCAAAGGCCTGCACCGCGCCGCTTCGGTGCAAGAGCCAATACCCACCACCCGTGGCCGACGAGCGGATGTCGACGACGGGGTCACCGCCTCCAGCGGTGGCGGGGAACGCCGCGGCACCACCGAACGCGGTCACATGTCCCATCCGATCGACGACCCAGTAGCCGGCGCCGTCGGGTCGAGACGCGAGCGCGACGATCGGCGACGTAGGCGTCGACGCGCCGAGCGAACCGAGGAAACCCGCGTCGCCGAACGCGAACACTCCGCCGTCGGAGGCCACCAGCCAGTACCCCTTGCCCGAGCGCGTCGGCACCATGCCGACCATGGGCTGGTTGAGGGGTCGACCACCCATCGATCCGTAGAAGAGGGCATCGCCGAACGCGAACACTCCGCCGTCGGACGCGACTAGCCAGTACCCGCGCCCCGATGGCGTGGTGGCCATCGCGAGCACGGGCCGGGCGAGGCGCAGGTTCCCGGTCGAGCCATAGAACGCGGCATCGCCGTAGTTGAAGACGCCACCGTCGCTTGCCAACAGCCAGTAGCCGTGGCCGCTCGCTGTGGCGACCATGTCAACAAGCGGATTGTTGAGCGCCAACGCCGCCGTCGAGCCGTAGTCGGCCGCGGTGCCCGCCTTGAGCACGCCCGACGAGACGTAGCCCCCGCGGTCGACCCACATCGCGGCCACGCGAGGGGCAACCGACGGAGTGCTCGCGCTCAGGGATACGACGAGCGCGAGCCCTGCCCCCCAACGTCTCCGCACGCCCCTGATCTTGACGATCGTGTGACGACGATGCCATTTCAGTTGCGGATTGGCACTCGATCAGTTGCGACGGTCACGGAGCGCGGCGGCGAGGCGCCTCTCACCGGCACGGAGAGAAAGAACGCGGCAAAGACGCGGCAATTTCCATCGCGGGGCCTTGCCGGCGCGCTAAGGGACCCTTCGGCGCCCCCGAACGTGGAACTGTTCGCGTTTTGAGAGCACTGGCGCTCTCGAAACGCGAACAGTTCGCAAATTGGGTCAGCCGAGCCGCTCGATGATGGTGGCGTTGGCCATGCCGCCGCCCTCGCACATCGTCTGCAGGCCGAAGCGCCCGCCGGTGCGCTCGAGCTCATTCAGCAACGTAGTCATGAGGCGGGCTCCCGAGCACCCGAGCGGATGGCCGAGGGCGATGGCACCTCCGTTGAGGTTGACCTTGGCCATGTCCGGGTGCAGCTCCTTCTCCCACGCCAGCACCACCGACGCAAACGCCTCGTTGATCTCGATCAGATCGAAATCGTCGATCGACATGCCGGCACGCTCGAGGACCTTCGCGGTCGCGGGGATCGGTGCGGTGAGCATCAGGCGCGGATCGGCGGCCGCCAGCGCGAAGTTCACGAAACGCGCGCGGGGCGTGAGGCCGAGCGCGGCGGCCTTCTCCTCACTCATGATCAAGAGCGCGGCGGCACCGTCGGTGATCTGCGAGCTGTTGGCTGCGGTGACCTTGCCGTCCTCTTTGAATGAAGGCTTGAGCGACGCCAGCTTTTCGTAGGTCGACTCACGGATGCCCTCGTCGGCGGTCATGAGTTCGCCGTCGGCACCGAGAACCGGAAGAATCTCGGTCTGGAACCTTCCCTCGCGCGTCGCGCGGGCCGCGTACTCCTGGCTACGGACGCCGAAGCGATCGAGCTCCTCGCGCGACAGGCCCCACTTGTCGGCGATCAGCTCAGCCGAAATTCCCTGCGGCACGAGACCACCGAGCGGCTGATAGCGAGCGGTCACCTTCGGCCCGAACGGGAACCCGAACTTGCCTTCGGCCATCGAGGCGCCCATCGGGACCCTGGTCATGACCTCGACACCGGCGGCGACCACGATGTCGTAGGCGCCGGCGATGACACCTTGTGCAGCGAAGTGGGCGGCCTGTTGAGACGACCCGCACTGGCGGTCGACGGTGGTGCCCGGCACGCTGTCGGGCCACCCGGCGCCCAGCACGGCGTTGCGAGCGATGTTGACGCCCTGCTCGCCAACCTGCATCACGCATCCCATGACCACGTCGTCGATGAGCGCGGGATCGAGTCCGGTTCGCTCGGTGAGCGCCTTCAGTGTCTCCGCTGCGAGGTCGACCGGGTGCCAGTCCTTGAGCTTGCCGTTGCGCTTTCCGAGCGGCGTGCGGATGGCATCGACAATGACGGCGGTAGTCATGATGGGGCTCCATGTTCGAATCGGGGATGCGAGTTGACCAGTAGGTCAGTTTGCTGGTGCCAAGACCGGTTTTCCAACTAGTCGACGTGCCCGCCTTCGATGGCCGCAATCTGGGGTCGCACCCTCAGCAGGTAGTAGACGGCGACCACCACACCGACGCCACAGAACAAGATTCCGAAGCCGTTGGCCACCACCCACCCCGTGCGGCTGCGATTGGCGAACGAGAACGCCCACTCCGGCCGGCGCGCGGCATCGAGGAGCGCCCACATCGACACCGCAAGAGGGATCGAGAACACCACGATCGAGATGCAGACCAGGAGGACGCGGATGAGCGATCCTCGCGCCGGACAGCCCTCGCGCCGTCAGCCCAGCTCGGCGTCGCCGGGTGTGAGCTTGGGAAGGACCCGTTGGAGCGCCACCACGTCGGAGTCGGTGAGGTGGCGCGCGAATGACTGCTGCACCGCGCGTCGGAACACGGGTAACGCGGCTCGGTAGCGCGCCTTGCCTTCGCGGGTCAGGACGGCTTGGGCACCGCGTCCGTCATCGGGCGTAGGGACGCGGTCGAGCAGATCGGCCTCCGTCATCTTTTCGATGACACGCGAAAGACTGCTCGGGGCCATCGTGGCCCGCTCGGCGAGGTCGTGCAGGCGGAGACGGCCCCCAGCCGTGTAGAGCTGGTCGAGAACGGTGAACCACGGGAGCGAAAGGTCGCACTCGTCGTCGAGGCGTTCGGCGACCGCGACCACGACTCGATCACGCGCCGATCCGAGCGCCCACCAGAGCTCAAGCCGTTCCGGATCGGGGCGGGCCACCGGCGGAGACCGTTTTAAGCCGTGGCCTTGACCGCGGCGCCGAACGCCGCAAGGGCCTGGGCCACTTCAGCCTCGGTGACCACGAGCGGGGGCATCCAGCGGATGACGTTGCCGTACGTGCCGGCATTCATCAGCAACAGGTGACCCTCGCGCAGACAGTGCTGCTGCACGGATGCGACGCGGGCGGGATCGAGGAAGTGGGTGGCCACCATCAACCCGAGTCCGCGCACCTGCGCGATACCTGCATCGTGGCCCGCGATCTCGCCGAGCCCCGCCACGAGCTGCTCGGCGCGCGCATTGACGTTGTCGAGGAAGCCCGGCGCCGTTATCACCTCGATCGTGGCGAGGGCGGCCGCGCAACCGATCGGGTTGCCGCCGTACGTGCCTCCATGGCTGCCCTTGGGCCAACGGTCGGAGAGCTCGGCGCGAGTGCCCAATGCCGCGAACGGGAAACCGGAAGCGATGCCCTTCGCCATGCAGATGACGTCGGGGACGATGCCGTAGTGATCGACGGCGAACATCTTCCCCGTGCGGCCGAAGCCGGTCTGGACCTCGTCGGCGATGAACAAGATCCCGTGCTCGCGACACGTGTCGACCACACCATGCAGAAAGCGTGGTGGGGCCGCGATATAGCCCCCCTCACCCAGCACCGGTTCGAGGATCATGGCCGCGGTCTCGTCCGCGGCGGTCAAGGTCCTGAGCAGATGGCGGAGACCGCCCAGGGCGCGATCGATCTCGGCCTCGGTATCGGGCGCGAGTGGATCGGGGTACGGCGCGACGAAAACACCGGCGGGCAGCGGGTTGTGACCGGCGCGATAGCTCGTTTTCGAGGTCGTCATCGCCATCGCGAGGTGGGTACGGCCGTGAAAGCTCCCCGAGAACACGATCACGTTGGGCCGTTTGGTCACCTGCTTGGCCAGCTTCACGGCCCCTTCGGTGATCTCGGCCCCCGAGTTCCCGTAGAAGAACTTGTCGATGCCAACGGGCGTGATCGCCGCCAGCTGGGCCGCGAGCGGTTCGAGCTTGTCGTGGTGGTAGCAGTTCACTTGCGCATGGATGAAGCGAGCGGCCTGCTCCTGGATGGCGGCCACCACCTTGGGATGGCAATGGCCGGTGGAGACAACCGCGATGCCCGCGGTGAAGTCGAGGTATTCGCCCCCGTCGGCGGTGGTGATCCATGAGCCAGAGCCGGACACCACGTTCAGGTCGGTGACGTTGAACCACACATCGGAAAGGTGCGAACTCATCGCCCGATGCTATGCCGCTTGGGGTCAGGGCTGCGGCCCTGGTCAGGCCGCCCCGAGCGCGATCCCGAGCACCTCATCGACGGTGTCGGCGAGATGGAACACCATTGCCCCACGCACGCGCTCGGGCACGTCGTCAAGATCGGCGCCGTTTCGACGGGGCAGAATGACCTCGGTAAGGCCGGCGCGGTGCGCGGCCAGGACCTTCTGCTTGACCCCACCGATCGGGAGCACCTTGCCCTGCAGGGTGACTTCACCGGTCATGCCGATCTCAGGGCGGACGGAACGTTCCGTGAGGAGCGACACGAGTGCGGTGGTCATGGTAACGCCAGCCGACGGGCCGTCCTTGGGCACGGCGCCCGCGGGGACGTGCACGTGGAAGCGGCGTTCGAGCGCGGCCGGGTTGATGCCGAGCGCATCGGCGTGAGATCGCACATACGACAGGGCGATCTGGGCCGACTCCTTCATGACGTCGCCGAGTTGGCCGGTGAGCACGAGACCGGGTTCACCGAACGACGCGGCCGCCTCGATGAACAAGACATCGCCGCCCGTCCCGGTAACCGCCAGGCCGGTGGCCACGCCGGGAACCGACGTGCGCTCGGCCACCTCAGCCCAGAATCGGGGGCGTCCGAGGAGGCCGGGAACCTCGGCGGGCCCGATCGCCACCGGGACGGCGAACGGTTTGGTGGCGACCTTCGCCGCGACCTTGCGCAGGACCTTGCCGATCTCGCGCTCGAGGTTGCGGACGCCCGCCTCCCGTGTGTACTCAGTGACGACCACTCGCAGCGCGTCGTCGGACACGGTGACCTCGTCAGCGCGCAATCCGGCTCGCCCGAGCTGTCGGGGCATCAGGTGATCACGGGCGATCAACACCTTCTCGTCTTCCGTATACCCGTCGAGGCGGACGATCTCCATACGGTCGAGCAATGGTTCGGGGATGGTGTCCGCGCTGTTGGCAGTGGCGATGAAGACCACGTCGCTCAGATCCAGATCGACCTCGAGGTAATGGTCACGGAACGTGTGGTTCTGGGCGGGGTCGAGCACTTCGAGCAGTGCCGACGACGGGTCGCCCGACCATCCGCCGGCGTGGAGCTTGTCGACCTCGTCGAGCAGGAGCACCGGGTTCATGACTCCGGCCTCGGTGATTGCGCGGGCAATGCGGCCCGGCTGAGAACCCACATAGGTGCGGCGGTGGCCGCGGATCTCCGCCTCGTCGCGGATGCCGCCGAGTGCCACTCGCACGAACTTTCGGTTGAGGGAGCGTGCCACTGACTCACCGAGCGAGGTCTTGCCGACACCTGGCGGTCCGACGAGAGCGACGATTGCTCCACCCCCGCGCCGGCCGGTGAGGTTGTCGGTGCCCGTGTCGAGATCGCGTTCGTGGCGCAGTTTCCGCACGGCGAGATACTCGACGATGCGTTCCTTCACATCGTCGAGGCCGGCGTGGTCGGTGTCGAGGATCTCGCGGGCCGCGGTCAGATCGAAGTTCTCATCGCTGTGCTGACCCCACGGAAGATCAAGGACGCGGTCGAGCCAGTTGCGGATCCACGATTGCTCAGGGCTCTGCTCACTCGTGCGCTCGAGCCGGTCGATCTCACGGTCGACCGCGGTGCGCACCGCGTCGGGAAGGGGTAGGTCGGCGGCCTTCGTCCGGTAGTCGCCTGCGGCATCACCATCGGTCTCGCCGAGCTCTTTGCGGATCGCGGCGAGCTGCTGGCGCAAGAGGTACTCACGCTGGGTCTTTTCCACCGAATCCGCGACGTCGCCCCGGATCTGCTCTGCGACTTCGAGTTCCTCGGCCCAGGCCAGCACCAGCTCGAGCCGAGCTTCGAGATCGATCGCCTCGAGCACGGCGAGCTTATGGTCGACATCGGCATCAGACCACGATGTCACCGCGTCGGCCAGCGCACCCGGCTCGGCGACGGCCCGCAGGATTTCGGGGAGCCGTCGAGAATGGCGGCGCTCGGCCACAGTTGACATCACTGCCCGCAGCCGGTCGCCGAGGGCGCGCGCTGCGCTCGTCGGCGGGCCGTCGATTGCGCGCTCCGCCTGCACCCACAAACCACTTCGCTCCGTCGCGACGGCCGCACCCAGGCGGGCCCGGTGCAGGCCGCGCAGGATCGCCGCCTGCTGACCGTTCGGGAGCTCGCCGACTTGTTCGACCCGCGCGACCGTGCCAACTCCTGCGAAGCCGCTGTCGCCCTTATGGACCAGGAGCACGTTGCCGTCGATCGCGCCCGTGACGGCCGTCACCGCCTCATCGCTCTCGAGGGCGAGGGTGACGACCACGCTGGGAAACACGATGCCGTACGGCGTGGCGACTACCGGGAGGACCGACGAATCAACGACTGGTTCCATGGCCGCGCAGGCTATTGAGTCCCGGACAAAACCCAACCTCAGACTTGGGTATTAGCGGCATGTCCGAGAGCGTCGGTCCAGGTGGCCTCCGCGGCGAGCAACTTCCGGTAGGGCATGAGTTGTTTCGGCATGCTCAGACCGAGCGCGCCGCGGAGCTGGCCGGCGCGCCCGTAGAGGGCGACGAAGCGTCCCGCGGCCACCGAACCGTGCACGATTTGAACCTCGTCGTCGTCAGAACCTCGGCCAACGAACTGAAAGCGGCTGTCGTACTGGTCACTCCAGAAGAACGGAACCGGCGCGTACGGCAGGCCGGCGCCCCCCGCCCATGTCGCCAGGAGATTGTGGGCCGCGGCGGCACCCTGTTCGGCGGCGTTCGTCCAATGCTCGACGCGCATCTCCTCGCGGAAGAGTGCGTTGGGCCAGCGCGCCACATCGCCGGCGGCGTAGACATCGGGAGCGCCGGCGTTGAGCGTGGCATCGCACACCACCCCATCGCGCAACTCGAGCCCGGAATCCTTCAGCCAGTCCGTGACGGGCGCCACGCCGACGCCTACGACCACGACCTCAGCCGATATGACTGATCCATCATCCAGGCGCACAGCCTCCACCCGCGTCGCGCCCTCGAAACTCTCTACCCCCGTGCCCAGACGGAGATCAACGCCGTGCGCACGATGGAGCTCCGCGCACGCGAGACCCATCTCTGCTCCGAGGCCGCGCACCAGCGGTACGGGCAGCGCCTCGACCACGCTGACGTCGAGCCCGCGGCCACGGGCGGTCGCCGCGACCTCGGCGCCGATGAAGCCGGCACCAACCACGACCACCCGCGTGGGCGAGCGGTCGAACTCGGCGCGGAGCGCAAGACAATCGTCGAGCGTGCGCAGCTCGAAGACGCCGGCGAGGTTTGGCTGATTGGGGAGACGCCTTGGGGCCGAGCCCGTGGCGATGAGCAGCCCGTCGTACGCGATGTGCTCGCCCGACGCCAGCGTCACCCGGCGGGCGTGCACGTCGAGTGCGGTGGCCCGCTCACCGAGAAGCATTTCGAAGTCGAGCGACGAGTACTCGTCGGGCTTGCGCAGGGCGATCCGGTCCGGCTCCCATTCACCCGCGAGGACTTTCTTTGACAGAGGAGGACGGTCGTACGGGAGGTGGCGCTCAGCACCGATAAGCACCACCGATCCTTCGAACCCCTCGGTGCGCAAGGTCTCCGCGGCGCGCAGTCCCGCCAAGGAAGCCCCGACGATGACCACTCGGCGCGCCATGTCCCCCACGATGCCACCCGTGTTGGACCCCAAGACCAGCCGCACCGGTCCGCGAGGATGAGCCGGTGCAGCGCGTCGACGATCCTGACGACCCCCGCGTGGCGTTGTACCGCTCGCTTCCTGATGCCGAACTACGGCGCTCGGTCGAGTCGGAGAACGGCATCTTCATCGCCGAGGGCAAGATCGTCGTGCGGCGTCTGCTCGCCTCGGGCTACCAGACTCGTTCGGTGTTGGTGGCGCCCAATCGGGTGGAAGCGCTCGCTGACGTACTCACCGCTCTCGAGTGCCCGGTGTATGTCGCCGCGTCGCCTGTGCTCGACGCCATCGCCGGCTTCCCGATCCACCGGGGTGTGCTGGCGTGTGCCGACCGGCCGCCCGACCTCCTCGTTGCTGCGGTCGCGAACGGTGCCCGCCGCCTCGCCGTTCTCGAAGAAATAAGTGATCACGAAAACCTCGGCGCGCTGGCCCGCAGCGCGGCGGCGTTCGGCATCGATGCCCTGGTGCTCTCGCCCGGCTGTTGCGATCCCCTCTCACGGCGGGCCCTTCGAGTCTCGATGGGTACGCTGCTCGCCCTACCGTTCGCCCGCTCTCGGGCATGGCCCGCCGACCTCGCCGCTCTGGCGGGTATGGGGTTCGCGCGGTGGGGCCTGACACCGAGCACCGACGCGTGCCCTATCGAATTGCTGGGCGTGCCCGAACGGATCGCGGTCGTGCTCGGCGCCGAGGGCCCAGGGCTGTCGGCGGCCGTTCTCGAATGCGTCGACCGACGCGTCCGTATCACGACGTCCTCTTCTGTCGACTCGTTGAACGTCGCCGCCGCGGCCGCGATCGCGTTTCACTTCGTGGCACAGGGCCTCAAAACGTGACCTCGGTAGCCGTCGTTGGAGTCGGCTCGGTCGGAGGTTTTTTTGCCGCGCACGCGGTTGCGGCGGGCCACGACGTCAGCCTCTGCGTCCGGACACGCTTCGATGAGCTCGTTGTGGAATCGAAGGGCGCCGTTCTCCGTTCGCGTCCTCGCATCGCCGTCGACCCCGCGGAGGTGCCCCCGCCGAAGTGGGTACTACTCGCCACCAAAGCCCACCAGACCGAAGGAGCGCGCGACTGGCTACGTGCGTTCGATCGTGCCGGTACGAGGATCGTGGTCGTTCAGAATGGGGTCGAGCACCTCGACCGTTTGCGGCCGCTTGTCGACGACGCCGAGATCGTGCCAACGGTTGTCTACTGCGGCGCCGAGGCCATCGCACCGGGCCACATCGTGCATCGCCGCAACGGCTTTCTCATTGTCGCCGAGGGCGCCGCGGCCCGCGGTCTTACGGCGGTGTATGAGGGAACCGGCGCCTCGATCCGCGCTACCTCCGACTGGACCAGCGCGGCGTGGCGCAAACTGTGCGCCAACGTCGTCGCGAACGGGATCACCGCCATCACCGGCGCCCGCTCGACGGTGATGAGGCGCCCCGATCTTCAGAAGCTCGGGCGCGAACTCGTACGCGAGTGTGCGGCCGTCGCCCGCGCCGAAGGCGCCCAACTCGATGACGACATCGCCGAACAGGTCACTGCCCAACTCGCAGCGTCGCCAGAGGAGTCGGGAACCTCGATGCTCTACGACCGTCTCGCCGGTCGGCCGCTCGAGCACGACGCCATCTACGGCGCCGTCGTGCGATCCGGCATCCGCCGCGAAATTCCGACACCGCTGAGCGAGGCGATGGCGGCGCTCCTCTCGGCCGTGAGCGACGCATCACGACGGAGCGTTGACACTTAGATCGCATCGACACAGTCGTACAGTCGGGTTCGTGGAGCACGGCGTACCCCGGGTGCCGGAAGGCGCGCAGGTCAATCAAGAGGAGTGGGCCCGCTTCTACGAGCAATTCGGTCACGCGCGGATCCGTCGCTTTATAAAGCTCGTGTCGCGCCTTCCATCTCCGCCGCGTTGTAAGGCGTGCGGGGGCCCGTTCGCCGGTGTGGGTGGAGCCTTGATGCGCGTCATGGGCAAGGGCCCCTCACGGAAGAACCCGGACTGGTGCGGGGCGTGCTTCGAGATGGCCCCCGAAGGGGGCGCCACGCTCACGGTCGGCGTCCTGTTCGCCGATGTCAAGGGCTCAACCGCGCTGGCCGAACGAACGTCGCCCAAGGCGATGGCGCAGATCATGAACCGCTTCTACAGCGACGTTACGAAGGTGATCGTGCGCCACGGCATCGTCGACAAGCTCATCGGCGACGAGGTCATGGGCTTGTACTTCCCACCGTTGGCGCCCGGCGGACGCTACGTCGACGTGATGGTGCGTGACGCGCACGACCTCCTGGAAGCGGTCGGATACGTCAACGGTCGCCAGCCTCCGCTCGAGGTCGGTGTCGGACTCGACATCGGACCCGCTTTCGTGGGCATCGTCGGCGACGGCGCGGTGCGAGATTTCACCGCAATCGGCGACGTCGTGAACACGGCCGCCCGGCTCCAGGGGCAGGCGAGGGGCGGCCAGATCGTGATGTCGGAGCAGGTGGCGTCGATCGCAGGGATCACCGAAGGCGAGGCCATCGAGCTCGACCTCAAAGGCAAGGCCGAACCAGTTCGGGCTCGCGTCGTCACAGTCGAGAAATAGCCGCTCACCGAGGCGCGGTCAGAGACTGACTTGGGCCTCGATGCGGGCGCGCGCGGCCAGTATCTTCGCCGCGAGCAGTTTCTCTCGACCGTAGAAGCGGCTGGCGGGGACCGGCACCGAGATCGCGGAGATGACGCCGAGCGCTCCGGGAATCGCCGTGCCGATCGCGCAAATTCCGATGTCGTGCTCCTCGAGGTCCCAGGCCAACTTCGTAGTGCGCACCGTCTCGATCTCCGCGAGTAGTTCCTTCAGGCTCGTGATCGTACGGGGCGTCAACGAGGCCAATCGCGTGCCAACGAGGCCACGCACCTCCGCGTCACCGAACTCGGCCAGGATCGCCTTGCCGTTGGCGCTCGCGTGCAAGGGGAACGACACACCGATTGCCGACACCGCCTGAAGGCGTTGCGGCTTCGCTACCTGGTCGATGAATGTCGCGGTGTTGCCACTGAGCACCGCGAGGTCAACAGTCTCCTCCAGCTCGTTTGAAAGTCTCACGAGCTCGCCGTGGACATTGGCAAAGACCCATCCGCTACTTGCGTTGGCCAACTCCAACAAGCCAGGGCCGAGACGGAATCCGGCGGATGCCGACACTGCGACGACAAAGCCCTCCTGTTCGAGCGCTTTCACCAGACGGTGCACAGTCGAACGAGCCAAACCGACTTGCGACGCGAGCTCCGCGAGTGATTGGCCCTCTGGGGTCGAGGCGAGCGATCGCAGGATGGCCGCCGCGCGCGCGATGACCTGAACGCTCTGCGCCTCGGGAGGCGCGGTCGCCGAGTCCAATGACTTACGGGTGTCCACTGGTCAAATCCGGAGTCGGTACGGCGGAGTCGTCGACCACCAGGCGACGTCGTATCGGAAAGAGCTCAAAGGAACGAACGCGCTGGATGAGGCCGTCGATTCCCCGTGGTGCCACGACCGCCATGACGGCGGCCAACGCGCCGAGAATCATGAAGCGGCCCGTGTCCGAGTCTTTGAACCGTTCGGTCACGAACCAGAAGATCGCGACTCCGATTATCGGACCGGCTGTGCTGCCTACGCCCCCGATGATCACGATGAAGACCACGAGTGCGGTCCAGCTGAGAACATCGAACGCGTCGCGGTTCGTGATCGTCGCGCTGTTGATGTGGATGAGCGCGCCCGTCATGCCCACCCAACCGGCCGCGATGACCCACACCACCAGGCGCGTCCGCGTCACTTGCACACCCAGGCCACGCGCGCCCCCCTCGTCGTCGCGAATCGATCGCAACGCCAGCCCCTGTCGGGAACGAAGCACGAGCACCACGATCAACGTCGCGCCAACCGCAAGCGCCAGTGCGGCCCAGTAAACGAGGTCCTGGCGCCGTTCGATCGAGTAGCCGGCGAACGTGTTCCTCACCGTGAGCGACTGCACCTTGCCGGCTCCCAGGGGTTTGATCCGCAGCGTGATGAGCCGGAACACCTCGGCGATGACCCACGTGCCGATCGCGAAATAGCCACCCTTCAGACGGAACGCAAAGAGCGCCACCGGCGCCGAGAGTGCCGCGGTAAGCAAGCCCGCGAGTGCCATGGCCAGGAATGGGTCGATGCCGTTGCGTTCTGCGAGCACGAACACCGCATACGCGGCCACGCCCACGAACCCTTGCTGGCCGACCGACACCAGACCGGCGTATCCGGCGAGCAGGTTCCACATCTGCGCGAGCGAGAGGTAATAGAAGATCTGGATCAGTGACAACTTCGTGCCACGGCTGGCCCACGACGGTCCCAGCGCCAGCACAACGACCGCGGCCACCGACACCGCGGTGGCGACAATCGAGAAGCGAGACGCGCGCACAACCCGAAAAGCGGTCACGTGCGTACTCCCGTGCCGAAGATTCCGTTGGGCCGAAACGCCAGAACGGTGAGGAAAACGAGGTGCCCTGCGAGCAGATCGAAACCGATCGACCACTGGTTGCCCACCGTCTGCGCCACCCCGAGAACCACCCCACCTACCAACGTTCCCCAGATAGAGCCGAGTCCCCCGATCACCACCGCCTCGAACCCGAACAAGAGCTCGTTCGGTCCCGACGAAGGCGCGAACGTCGTGCGCGCGCCCAGGAAGACGCCGGCCAGCCCAACCGTTCCAAACGCAATAGCCATCGCGACCGCGTAGAGATGACGGTCGTTGATGCCCATGAGCTGAGCCGTCTTCGGATCATCAGAGGTGGCCCGGAACGCCCGACCCGTGCGCGTTCGCGAAATGAACAACTGCAGCCCGCCGAGGATGACGACCGCGACCACAAGGGTCAGTAGTGGGAACCAACCCACCGACAACCGATCGGTCACCTTGATCGACTTGGTCACGATCGAGCCGATCTTGATTCGCTTGTCCGTGGCGGTGTAGTGGTTGAGCAACGCGTTTTGAATCACGACGCCGATGCCGAACGTGACCAGGATCGCCGGCAGCGGATCAGGACCGATCGTGAAGTTGAAGATGCCTCTCTGCGCGATGTAGCCGACTGCGGCCATGACCGCGACCACCAGCACCATCGAGACCCATGCACTCACCTCGAGCGTGGATGATGTCGAGAGCGTCAGGTAGGCGGCCAGGATGGCGAGATCACCGTGGGCCAGGTTTACGAAACGCAGGACGCCGAACGCGAGCGACAACCCCGTTGCGAACAAGGCGTAGAGGCCTCCGAGGAGGATCCCCTGCACGACCGCACTCACCCAGACCATGTGCAGTCCTTGTTCATTCGGACACCGGTAGTCCGAAGTAGGCGACCGTGATGTCGTCTTGGGCGAGCTCGTCGGGCCGTCCGCAGAGCGACACGCGCCCCTCGAGCAAACACGTCACCCGGTCGGCGACGCTCAATGCCCTTGTGATGTCCTGCTCGACAAGCAGCAACGTGATGCCCGTGGCCAAGATACCGGGTAGCGCTTCGTAGAGCTGCTTGACGATCACCGGTGCCAGCCCCAACGACACCTCGTCGAGTAGGAGCAGACGCGGGTTGGCCATCAGCGCCCGACCGATCGCGAGTGCCTGCTGCTCGCCGCCGGAGAGTTTCGCCGCGGAGCGCCGCAACAGCCGGCCGAGGAGCGGAAAGAGCTCGACGACCTTCGACACTGTCCACGCCCCCGGCCGGCTGCGGTAGGCCCCGATGAGCAGGTTCTCCTCCACGGTGAGGCTCGGAAACACCCGCCGTCCTTCGGGAACGAGCGCGATGCCCTTCACCACGCGGATATGCGGCGGCACACCTACGAGATCGTCTCCGTCGAAGCGAATCGAGCCGCCCGTCACGGTGACCTGTCCGGCGATCGCGCGCAACAACGTCGACTTGCCGGCGCCGTTCGCGCCGATGATCGCCTCTGTCTCCCCTTCGGTGACCGTCAGCGAAACACCGAACAGGGCCTGGAAGTCTCCGTAACCGGCTTCGAGTCCGTCGACGCTCAAGAAGTCGCTCACTCGTCGCCCACCCCCAGGTACACGTCGCGGACCGCGGCGCTGCGCATGACCGTGGCCGCTTCGCCTTCCGCGATCTTGCGCCCGAAGCTCATCGCCATGATCCGACCCACGACCGCTAGCAAGGCGTGGACAATGTGCTCGATCCACACGATCGTGACGCCGTCGGCCTGGATCTGGCGGATCTCCTCGATCAGCACGCGAACCTCGGCCTCGGTGAGGCCCCCTGCGATCTCATCGAGCAACAACAACCGGGGCTGAGTCGCGAGCGCACGACTCAACTCCAGCCGCTTACGGTCCAAGAGCGCGAGGTTCGCCGCGGGAGTGTTGGCCTTGGTCAATAGCCCCGAACGGCGCATCGACTCGACCGCGAGATCCGCGGAGCGCGATTCGCGTTTGCGCCCGGGCGTGCCGAACACGGCCGCCGTCAACACGTTCTCGTAGACGGTGAGACCCTCGAACGGCCTCGGGATCTGCGAGGTCCTGGCGATGCCGGCCCGACACCGCCGATCGGCTCCGTCACCGGTCACGTCGCGGCCGTCGAAAGCGACGGTGCCCTTGTCGGGCCGTAGGTCACCGGCGATGACGTTGAGCAACGTTGTCTTGCCCGCGCCGTTCGGACCCACGATGCCAAGCGCTTCGCCCGGTTGCACCTCGACGGAAAGATGCTGGAGGACGGGGACGCCTCCGAAGGATTGGGTAACGCCGGTGACGCTGACCAGAGGGGCCATCTGACTTCAGGGCATGGGCTCCATCGGCCCGTCGATCTTGATCCCGGGCAGCTGCGTATTCGTACGGATCTTGAACTCGTACGGCCAGGTTGTGCCCTTCACCCACTGACCACCGACCAGGGGCGTCTTGGTGATGTGGGGCACAACGGAGTTACCCCAGTTGACCGTGCCCGCGATCGTCTCGAGGTTCGTGGCACCGAGCGCGTCGAGCAGCTTCTGCTTGTCGGTGGCGCCACCCGCGCGGATCAAAGCGTCGAGCAACACCTCAAAAATGGAATGGGCGTAGCCGAGCGGCTGCGTCCACTGCTTCTTCGTCTCCGCTTCGAACGCGCGGGCGAGTTCCGCGGAGGTCTGGCCAGTGAGGCTCGACTTCGTGGGATGGCGATCAGACCACCAGATCTCTGAGGTGAGCCCGATGGGGTTCTGGTAGGACTCGATCGCGCCCGGAAACAGCAGTCCCTTACCGACGGTGACCGCCTTCGGCTTGAGTCCCTGCTGCTGAGCCTGAGCCCAGAAGTTGCCGAAGTCGGGCGGCGGCAAGACACCGGACACGATCTCGACGCCCTTGGCCTTGAACTGGTTGATCTGCGCGGTGAAATCGTTGCCTCCAAGCGGGAAACGCCCGGGGTCGACCACGGTGAATCCGGCCTTCGTGAGCGCGGGCGGGAAGCCCACACCCGCATCGCTCCACGCGTTGCCGTCGGGATCGTCGGGCCACATGCCGCCGACCACACCTTTCGGCGCGACCTGATTCCACATATCGGAGAACACCTGGATCACGTCTTCGAGTCCCCAGAAGTAGTGATAGTTGAACTCCGAGGCCACCGCGGGTGTGATTCCGGGGCCCAGCTTCCCGCCGATGCCGAGGTAGTGAGGTTGCCACGGGGCGTTGTTCGATAGGACGGGAATCTCGTTGTTCGTGCACTGCTGCACGACCGGCACGGTGGTGTCGGGGGTGGAGGCCACGAGCATCACCTGGATGCCGTCTTGCGTTATCAACTCTTGGGCCACCTTCGCGGCCGTGTTCGAGTTCGACTCTGAGTCCCGGTCGAGGATGTCGACCTTGTAGCTCTTGCCCTGGATCTGGAGCCCGTCCTTCAGGAACGCGCGCATTGTCGTCAGCACGTAATTGTCGGCCTCGCCAAATGGCGCCAGCGGACCGGTGCGCGGCGTGACGTAACCGATCTTGATCGTCCCGTCTCCGCCGCCACCACCCGTCTTGCCGCCCGAAGCTCCGGTCGTTCCCGGTGTGCTGCTTCCGGAGGCCGCCGTCGTGCCCGGCGTGCTGCTCCCCGGTGCAACCGTCGTAGTAGGCGTAGCCGTCTTACTGCTGCCACACGCATTGAGGATCGTGCCGCCGACCCCGAGAATGACGACACCACCTAGGAACCTGCGACGAGAGAGGTCGCGGTTGTTCTCCATGGTCATAGCTCCCCCATTTTTGGTCGTGCGCTCTGCGCACAATGCCCCGCTAAGCGGTACAGGGCGTCTCGATTTTGCACCGTAACACGGCGATCTCGCCGGCATCACCAACGCGTATCACGGTGCGGACGCGCCGGTTGCAGACGCCGCGTCCCTGCTCCATACTCCGCTAGACGGGACATACTGATCCGCCACATGGACCGATTCCCGTCGTAGCTCAAAGCGACTGGGGGCACGATGGGCACCACCGAAGACTGGACGTGGCCGGCCGACAACACGGGGCTGGAGTACTACGACCTCAGCATTCCTTGGGGTCATGGCGTCGCCAACTGGCCGTACTTCGAAGACGTCAAGATCGAGCGCGTTCACTACCACGCGAAGTCGCGCGTCCTCACCCAGCGGATCACCACCGTGATGCATTCGACGACCCATGTCGACGTTCCCGCTCATGTCATCGAGGACACTCCGTACCTCGACGAGGTACCGCTTCATTGCTTCTTCGGCACGGGCGTCGTGGTGTCGATACCGAAAGGCAAGTGGGAGGTGGTAACCGCCGACGACCTCGAAAAGGCCGAGCCCAAGATCCAGCCCGGTGACATCGTGATCGTCAACACCGGCTGGCACCGCTACTACGGCGACAACACGAAGTACTACGCGTATTCGCCGGGCTTCTACAAGGAAGCGGGTGAGTGGTTCGCCGAGCGCGGCGTGAAGACCGTCGGCACCGATACCCAAGCGCTCGACCACCCACTAGCCACAGCCATCGGGCCGCACGGGCCCGGCGCGCCTGATGGACTCCTGCCGTGGGCGTGTGCCGAATACAAGGCCGAGACGGGCCATGACGTCCTTGACGACTTTCCGGAGTGGGAGCCGTGCCATAGGGCGTTGCTGTCTCGGGGGATCGTCGGCTTCGAGAATGTCGGCGGCGCCGATATCGACAAGGTCACCGGCAAGCGCGTCACGTTCGCGGCGTTTCCGTGGCGGTGGGTGAAAGGCGACGGGTGCATCATCCGGCTCGTCGCGATGCTTGACCCAAGCGGCCGGTTCCGCATCGAGCAGGGGTCGGCACGATGAAGGTGAACCGCCTCGAAGACGTCGAGCCCTACAGCCCGCCCAACCATTTCGACTGCCGCGCGCTACGGCTGCAGGGCTGGGACGCGAGCGACTCGTCCAATTTCTGGGTCGGGCTTTCCCATTTCCTTCCCGGGGGCCACGCGAGCCACGAGGCCACACCGCTCGAGAAGGTCTACGTCGCAATCCGCGGCGAGATCACGGTCGTGACCGACGACGGTGAGGAGACACTTCGTCCGCTCGACTCGTGTTACCTCGCGGCCAACGAAGCCCGCACCGTGGTGAACCGCACGAACGACGTGGCCTCGATGATCGTCGTGATGCCGTACCCGGCCGGGCCCCGATGAGCGCGCCGTTGCCGACCCCGCAGTCGATCTTCGACCTCGACGGTCGGTCTGCGGTGATCACCGGGGCGAGCGGGGCGTTCGGTGAAGAGGCGGCCCGCGCGCTCGCCGGCGCGGGCGCCCACGTGACCCTCGCCGGAGGCAACAGCGAGAAGCTGGCGGCAGTGGCCGAGGCGATCACCGCAGGCGGGGGATCAGCCAGCACGGTGGGGCTGCGGCCCACCGACGAAACAAACGCCTCCCGCATCATCGAGGCGGCGGTGGCCGATGGTGGCGGCCTCGACATCGTCGTCGCCGGCTCGGGCACGAACATCCCGTCTCCCATCGTTGATCAGTCGCCCGCCGACTGGGACACCGTGATGGACGCGAACGTCCGCCAGACCTGGCTGCTGTGCCGCGCCGCCGGGCGCGTCCTGATCGACCAGGCACGAGGCGGGAAGGTGATCCTCATGTCGTCGACGCGTGGCCAGCTCGGCCTCGCGAACTACACGGCGTACTGCCCCTCAAAGGCCGCGATCGACTTACTGACCAAGACACTTGGGGTGGAGTGGGGCCCCCACCGGATCAACGTCAACGCCATCGCACCGACGGTGTTTCGCTCGGAGCTGACGGGATGGATGTACGCCGACAGCGGCAACGGGCCCGCGGTGCGCGAGAACATGCTGCGCCGCATTCCGCTCGGCCGGCTCGGCGAACCGACCGACTTCCATGGCGCGGTGCTCTGTCTGGCTAGTTCGGCCTCGGACTTCATGACCGGCAGCATTGTGTACCTCGATGGCGGTTACACCGCCGGCTAGGCCCCGTCGATTTCGACGTGTCAACCAGGTAGGCCGGCCTTCGTCGCCTCGGGCACCTCGACGAGGCGTCCGGTCGTCACGTCGTAGATGTAGCCGTAGATGGGAATGCGCCCGGGCACCAACGGATGGTTCCGGATACGGGTTACGTCGTCGACCACACCTTGGACACCGTCGGACATCGTGAGCCAGTCGATGTTGTTCGCCTCGGGCGAGCCGGGCCCGCGCCCAACATCGGTGAATCCGTCCGGCCCCACGGCGGCTGTCTCGAGGCTGCTTGCCAACAGACGCCGCATCACCTCGTCGGTAAAGAGCAGCTGGCCGCAGTCGGTGTGGTGAATGACGAACCACTCGGTTGTACCCAGCAGCTTGTAGGAGATGACGAGTGAGCGGATCGCGTCGTCGCTCGCGCGTCCTCCGGCGTTACGGATGACGTGGGCGTCGCCTTCGGCTAATCCCGCGAACTTGGCGGGATCGAGGCGAGCGTCCATGCACGTGAGGATGGCGAAGCCCTTCGCGGGACGCCGCCCGAGTTTGCGCTTCGACCCGAACGACTTCGCGTAGGCGTCGTTGGCGGCGAGCACTTCGTCGAGGATGCTCATACGTCGTCCTTTCATCGCGGAGTATGGCGTGGTCAAGCGGCGGGCCTCAACCACGAATGAGCGAACGACACTGCTCGATCTCGTCGATAGAGCCCAGCCGCTCGAACACCCCGAGCGCCCGATGGGCGCACTCGGAGGCGGCGTCAGGATCCTTGTCGTGGAGAGCGCGTGCCAGCGCGAGCTGGACGCGTGCGGCGGGCCACACGGCACCAAGGCCCGACCACAGGGCCAACGCACGCTCAAGCTCCGCCTGTGCAGCCGTATGGTCTCCGGCGAACAGCGCCTCGCGGCCCTGCAACTCCGCGGCACACGCGGCATACGGCTTCGGCGGACCTTCGGGCTCAGGGGTTTCGAGCATGCTGTCGATCGCGCGGCGGGCACCGGCCCAATCACCGTCGGCCTCCGCGAGATCGATGCGCGCGAGAGCCCTTACGACGTCGGCCGCAAGCAATTGGTCCTCGAGAGTCTTGAAGGAACGACGTGCCTCCTCCAGTCGCCCCCTGCGTACTAGGGCCAGGACGAGTTCTGAGCTGGTCCTGGCGAGCGCGCCTTCCTCGACCCGCGTGGGAAACATCGCCAACAAGCGATGCGCGTCATCCACCTGACCGCGCGCCGCGTAAATGAAGGCGGCAAGTGTCCAGACCAGCGAGCTGAACGGTGGCGGTTCGGCGAGTTCTCCGGCCCGGAGAATTGCGGCAGCCGTC
The DNA here is from genome assembly GCA_040002995.1 of Acidimicrobiales bacterium. Classification (GTDB taxonomy): domain Bacteria; phylum Actinomycetota; class Acidimicrobiia; order Acidimicrobiales; family Ilumatobacteraceae; genus JBDUDK01. Next base: position 31,605 of record JBDUDK010000076.1, read on the forward strand.
GCCAGGTCGTCGAGCACCTCATCCCACTCTCCCAAGATGAGTCTCGCCTTGGCGCGCCACGCCATGGCAAAAAGGACCGAGGCCCAGTCCTTGGTGTCGACCTCCTCGTAGACACGCGATGTCAACGTCGAGGCCTCCGCGTAGCCACCCATCTCGAACCGGTTCTGCGCCGCCATTACCAACGCGTCGCCGAGCTCGAACGGATCACGGAGGCGCGGGAGAAGCACCAGCCGGCGGTCGATGGTCTCGGAGACACGGTGGTAACGGCGCTCGCCTATCGCCACCGATCCGACCCCGTCGAGGGCAGCCGACTCGACCTCGGCGAGTCCGAGGCGAGCGGCGATGCCGACGGCCTCGGCCGCATCGGCCGCCCGTTCCTCCGACGATCTCGTGATCCGCGATGTGGATGCTTCCGACCGAACCCCCCAGCCCCAAAAAGAGCGAACCAGAAGAAGTCTGGCCCGGGCTTCGCTGTCACCCTCACCCGCGAGAGTCAGGCCCCGTTCGACGTAACTCCAGACCGTTGCCTGGTCCACGGGCTCGCGCAGCGAGCCGACAAAGCGGACCTGTGTCTCCGTGAGGCGCCCGCAGAGGGACGCGGCGCGAAGAGGATCAGGCGCACCCGCGTCGATGAGAGCGTCTGCGGCGACCCGAAACGCCGCCACCGCTGGCGATCCGTCCCCCATCAGCTGATGCGCCTCACCCAGAGCAACGGCGGCATCGGCAACCTCGTCGGGCGACACGGCAAGTTCGAGCGCATGCTGCGCGAACGACCTCGCCCGCTCTGCGATTCCTCGCCGTCGCGCGTCATGAGCAGCGGTGAGGGACCACCGGTAGGCGAGCCCCCGGCGGCGCTCGATTTCCGCATCCGCCGCCGGCGTTTCCGACGTCGCGCCCTTAAAGGCCTGGCTCCAGTGGTGCGCGAGCAGCTCCGCGAACTCGCCCTCCCTGCCTCTCGCCACATCCTCGAGCCACGCGGCGACCTCGGCGTGCAAGCCGGCGCGTTGACGGCGCGGTATCGACTCGTAGGCCACATCGCACGTGAGCACGTGGCGGAAAATGCACTCCCGCTCACCCCGGAACGCAGAACCCATCCGGGTAGTAATGAGGTCACGTCCTTCGAGCACGTCGAGGAGCTCGTCCAAGCTGTCGGTGACGGGCTCGCCAAGGGAGCCGGTCCAGAACACGCGTCCCACGACGGAGGCGCGCTGAAGCATGCGCTTGGTCGGGAGCGGCAGCAGGTCGATGCGCGCCGCGAGCACAGACTGAACCGAATCCGGGATCCGTACATCGGCGATATCGGCCGCGGCCCGCCAGCGTTGGTCGTCTCGCACGATGCTCTTCTCATCGATGAGCTGACGCAGGATCTCTTCGAGGAAAAAGGGATTGCCCTCTGCTCGCTCCAAGATCCTGGCCCTGACGACATCGGGCAGATCATCGATGTCCAACAAGAGGGACGTGAGCCGGGCGGCATCGGTCATCGAGAGCGGATCCAGGGCTATTGCCGATGCGTTGCGGCGCCCGCCGCCCCACCCAGGCCGGTGCGCGGTGAGGTCAGGTCGCGAGGGGCAGATGAGCACCAAGGCGCCGGCACATCTTTCGGCGAGCTCCTCGAGCAGGTCGAGAAGAGCCGAGTCGCCCCAGTGGATGTCCTCCACGATGGCGAAAACCGTCCCCGCGGATGCCAGGTTGGTCAGCAGCGTGCGCCACGCGGCGTGCATCTCGGTCCGGAGCTGGCGTGGCGACAGTTCGTCGCTGGAGTCGATGACACCGATCGTTGCCGCCAGGCCGTCGATCATTCGATCCGTCTCGGCGCCGGAACCAACTCCCGGCAGTGCGTTGCCCATCGCCCGCAACTTGCCCATCACGGTCGACGCGTCGTCGCTGTCGAGGATGCCGGCGAGCTCCTTGAGCATCTCCGACAGCGGCCAATAGGTGACGCCGTCGCCATAGGGCAGGCAACGGCCTCGCAAGATGAGGGGTGGCTCGGGCCGCTGCTCCGCCCACTCGACGAGCTCGCGGACGAGTCGGCTCTTGCCCACCCCGGCGTCGCCGTAGACCGTCACCAGGTGCGGGTGGCGCTCGGTCTCGCAGCGGTCGACGATCGCCCGAACGAGCGCGAGCTCCGCGTCGCGCCCGACCATGGGCGCGCGCAGGCCCGCCAGACCCCTCTCGGCCGCGACGGGTCGCACACCCGCGCCGGCCGGATCAAGCAGGTAGGCGCGCACGGGTATCGACTTCCCCTTGAGCGCGAGGGGACCAAGGTCTTGGAACCGAAAGCCGCGGGCTTGCCGAGCAGTTCGCTCCGCCACCACGGTCTGCCCGCGCTCCGCCGTCTGTTCGAG
>JBDUDK010000060.1:0-33938 GCA_040002995.1 Acidimicrobiales bacterium
TCGACCGCGGCCCGCAACTTCGGTGGGGTCAACACCGCCGCCGCCTCCACCAACGAACTCGCCTCGAACAGAGGATGGGCCGCCACCGCGCTGAGAACAGCCACGTTCTCCAACGCCACTTCCCCGGCCCGCACCGCGCCGGCCAGCACCGGTGACGCCTGCAACGCCGCCCCCACCGCGGCGTGGTCTTGGGCTCGGCGCACCGTCGACCCCGTCGCCTGCGCCATCCAGGACACGTCGACACCGGCCGCGAGGCGGCCGTACTCGGCTTCCAAACTGTCGAGCTCGCGGCGCAACTCGGCCAAAGCCACCCGTTCGATATTCGACGCGTCGACACCGGCCAGGTGGCGGGTCGCCTCCCTCACCCCAACTCGAGCGTTATCGAACATATGTTCGACTGTAACCCGCCCGCGCACCCCGACGCAAGCACTCCGGGAAAAAGTTTCGGCTTCTGCCCGGTCGTAGTTGGTGCGTCCGCATCGGCGGCGTGACCTACCATCTTGAGAAGATCTTGATAATCGCGACCCGTTCTTTAGGATTCGCACGATTACGCCGATGAAGGGCGATCCCGTGCGGGCGGGAATAACCAGGAGGACGGGATGCGGACGAAGGTTTGGGCCTGGATGCGTAGAAGCACGCGCCGGACAGTGGCGGTGGGTTCGCTCACCGCGGTCGCCTTGGTCGGGGGCGGCCTCAGCGCCGTCCAGTTCGCGGGAGCGTCGACCGGCGCGTCGTCACTCTTTGTTCCCATCACGCCGTTTCGAATTCTCGAGACCCGCGGGGCGCCGTTCACGCCTCGGGGCGTCGCGACCGCAGGACCGCTCCAGGATTCACAGACGATCGACCTTCAAGTTACGGGCGCCACGAATCCCGACACCGGTGCCGACACGATTCCCACGAACGCGACATCTGTTGTCCTCAACGTCACCGTCACCAACACCACCGGTAATGGCTTCCTCACCTTGTGGCCCGCAGGGACGGGGCGCCCGAACGCGTCCAACCTGAACTGGGTGCCGGGACGCACGATCGCCAATCTCACTACCGTGCAGCTCGGCGCCGGCGGAAGGGTCTCGATCTTCAACAACATCGGACAAACCGATGTCATCGCTGACGTGGCCGGCTACTACGTGACGAGCACCGGGACCGTCGGCCCGGTCGGCCCGCAAGGCCCGCAGGGTCTGAAGGGCGACAAGGGTGACGCCGGCACGAACGGCACGAACGGCACGAACGGCACGAACGGCACCAACGGCACCAACGGCACCAACGGGGTCGTCGACCGCGGACAAATCACCGGCGCGCCTGTCGTCGCGACCGCCGCTGCACAGGTGACCGCGACGGCGAGCTGCGGTGCGAAGAAGGTGCTCGGTGGGGGTGGCATTTACGAATCCGCAGGCACTCCCGGTATTCCGATCCCAGGAAACTGGATTCTCGCGAGCTACCCCAGCGCGGCCAACGTGTGGACGGTCGTCTTCGATGTCATCACGCCCAACGCCACGGACGGGCAGGTCATCGCATACGCGATCTGCGTAACCTCGCCCACCTAGACCGCTATATAGACCACATAACCCTCCCGGCTGGATCGGGGGCGCTCCACTACCGTCAACAGGGTGTTCGTCAAGATCTGTGGGATCACCACTGAGGACGACGCTCTGCTCGCGGTGGCGCTCGGCGCCGATGCCGTGGGCTTTGTGTTTGCACCGTCGAAGCGTCAGGTCGGCATCGACCAGGCGCGTGACATCGCCCGGCGGCTTCCGCCGGAGATTCTCACCGTCGGCGTGTTTCGTGACGAGCTCCCCGAGCGCGTCATCGACACCGTCTTCGCCGCTGGTCTGAAGGCCGCCCAGCTCAGCGGGCACGAACCGCCAGCGGTTACCCGCGAGGTCAAGAGCCGGGTGCGCTTCGTGATCCAAGGTTTCGCGGCCGGCTCCTCGGCGCTCGACCGGGCCGCCGAGCACGGTGCCGACGTCGTCATGGTCGACGCGCCGGAGCCGGGCAGCGGCCGGCTTTTCGACTGGACACTCATCGACGGAGTGTCCGTGCGCGAACGTCTGCTGCTCGCCGGCGGCCTCACGGCGGAGAACGTCGCCGAGGCCATCACGTTGATAAGGCCGTGGGGGGTCGACGTCTCGACTGGCGTCGAGCGCGAGGCCGGTCGCAAGGACGCGGTCAAGATGAAGGCGTTCATCGAGGCCGCCAGGGCCGCCGCTCCCGAGCCGTTCAGGGGTCTCGACGAGATGCCCTACGACTGGCTGGACGACGAATGAGCGCGGGTCTGATGGCGGAGCCGAGCAGCGAGGGGCGGTTCGGCGAGTTCGGCGGCCGCTTCGTTCCCGAGACGCTCGTCCCCGCGTGTCAGGAACTCGAGACGGCGTTTCGCGAGGCGTGGGCCGATACGGAATTTCGCGGTGAGCTCGATGCGTTGCTGCGCGACTACGCCGGACGTCCATCGCCGCTCACTGAATGTCACCGGCTCGGCGCGCAGCTCGGGTTGCGTCTGTTGCTCAAACGTGAAGACCTCAACCACACCGGCTCGCACAAGATCAACAACGTGCTCGGTCAGGCGCTTCTCGCGCAGCGGATGGGCAAGCACCGCCTCGTGGCCGAGACCGGCGCGGGTCAGCACGGCGTGGCCGCGGCAACCGCTGCGGCTCTTCTCGGTCTCGAATGCAAGGTCTACATGGGCGAGGTCGACGTCGCTCGCCAAGCGCTCAACGTCTTTCGCATGAAGTTGCTCGGTGCCGAGGTCGAGACGGTGCATTCGGGAAGCCGCACGCTCAAGGATGCGGTCAACGAAGCGATGCGCGACTGGGTGGCCACGGTCGACTCCACGCACTACTGCCTCGGCTCTGTGATGGGACCGCATCCGTATCCGTGGATGGTGCGCGAGTTCCAACGCGTGATCGGTGAGGAGGCTCGCCTTCAGTGCGAGGCACTGCTCGGCGCCGGCCGCGCGCCCGATGTCGTCGTCGCGTGTGTCGGTGGTGGATCGAACGCGGCAGGCATTTTCACGGGGTTCGTCGACACGAATGCGCAACTCGTGGGCGCCGAACCCGCGGGTGGCGCAGCGGTCGGTCGGGGCGTGCCGGGCGTCGTGCATGGCATGAAGTCGTTCCTGATGCAGGACGAGTTCGGTCAGGTGGAAGAGGCGCAGTCGATCTCGGCCGGGCTCGATTACCCCGGTGTCGGGCCTGAGCACTCGCACCTCGCCACGATCGGGCGGGTGCGCTACGAACCGATCACCGACGCTGAGGTCATCGACGCCTTTCAACTGCTGTCGCGCACCGAGGGAATCATCCCCGCGCTCGAACCGGCGCACGCGCTCGCGTGGGTCGTGAAGGCCAAGAACGAGCTGCAGGGCAAGACCGTGTTGCTGAATCTCTCAGGACGCGGTGACAAGGACGTCGCTCAGATGATGGATGTCTTACGCCTGTGATGGGACCGCTCGAGGCGCACTTACGGGCCCGGCGTGACGCCGGGCGCAAGCTGTTGATCACCTACATGACGGGCGGGCTAAGCGACGATTGGCCAGAGCTCGTGCGGGCCATGGCCGACAGCGGCGCCGATGCCATAGAGATCGGCATTCCGTTCTCCGACCCCGTGATGGACGGTCCCACCGTCCAAGCGGCATCTCAGCGCGCGCTCGCGCGTGGAACCACGCCCGTGTCGGTGCTCGACGAGACGCGTCACCTCGATGTCGGCGTGCCGCTCGTGGCGATGACGTATTACAACCTTGCGTTCCACGCCGGTCATGAACGGTTCGCGTCGTCGCTCGCCGAGGCGGGAATCACCGGTGCGATCCTTCCTGACCTCCCCCTCGAGGAAGCCGGACCGTGGTGTGAAGCCGCCGATACCGCGGGCATCGCGACCGTCTTGTTGGCGGCACCGACCGCCCCCGACGAGCGTCTCCCGCTGATCTGCGACCGAAGCCGCGGCTTCGTGTACGGCGTGGGGTTGGTAGGCATCACTGGGGAACGCTCCGTCTTGGCGACCTCGGCGCGGGTGATGGCGCGACGGTTGAAGGCCATCACCGACAAGCCCGTCATTATTGGAGTCGGCGTGTCGTCGCCCGAACAGGCGGCTGAAGTCGCTGTCGATGCCGATGGGGCGGTGGTCGCGTCGGCCATCCTGCGGCGCTTGCTCGACGGTGGCGACATCGACGACGTCGTGGAGATGGTGCGTGGCCTGCGGGCCGCCCTCGACGGCGTCTGACGCGCGGCCCCGAATAGGGTGTCCGCCATGGCCGGGCCGTCGTGGAACGACATCGAACGGGCCACGTCGGCCTCGTGCGATCTCTGCGAAGAGGCCCGCATCACCGAGTGGTTCTACGAGGACGAATGGTGCTGGATCGCCGAGTGCGAGATCTGCGCCGTGCCGATGGTGGTGTGGCGCAACCACTCCGCAGTGCCGACGGCGGAGCACAGGAGCTATCTGCACGAGCGGCTGGCCGACGTGGTCGTAACCCACTTCGAGTTCGTGCACTACGTCGACGACAACATGCGCAACATCCCCGACCACTACCACGCCCACGCCCGCCCGAAGGGTGGATTCTTCGGCCACGGCTTGCGGCGCAAGGATGCGTGAGGGGACGGTGAGTTCTAGTTCTGCTCCGCCGCGCCCGCTCGGATATCAGCCCGGACTCGACGGGTTGCGCGCCATTTCGGTGATGGCGGTTCTGCTGTACCACGCCGGCATCACGTGGCTCCCCGGCGGCTTCCTCGGTGTCGAGGTCTTTTTCGTGATCAGCGGATTTCTCATCACGAGCCTGTTGGTCGAAGAACACGAACGCACCCAGCGGATCAATCTGAAGCAGTTCTGGATGCGCCGCGCTCGACGACTCTTACCCGCGCTGTTGTTCCTCCTCGTTGTGGTGTGCACCTACACCGCGCTGTTCCTGCCCGACGAGGCCGCCAAGCTCCGCGGCGACGCGCTCGCCGCCCTTACGTACTGCACGAACTGGTATCTCATTTTTTCGAAACAGTCGTACTTCGCGGCCTTGGGACGTCCGTCGCTGCTCCGCCATCTGTGGTCGCTCGCGGTTGAGGAACAGTGGTACCTCGTCTGGCCAATGGTTTTTGCCGTGGCGATGCGCTTGGCGCGCGGTCGAGCCGCCCGTTTGGTGATTCCCATCGCGATGGCCGCACTGGCCTCGACGTTGCTGATGCGATTGCTGTTCGTGGCCGACCAGGATCCGTCGCGGGTGTATTACGGCACCGATACGCGTGCCGCGGGCCTCCTGATTGGTGCGGCGCTTGCGTGCTTCTGGCATCCGTGGCGGCAGCGCTCGAGAGTCGCCCCGGTGGTGCCCGACTTCGTTGGTATAGCCGCTCTCGTAGGCATCGGACTCTTCGCACTGAAGTCAGACGAGTTCGCGCCGTTCCTGTATCGGGGCGGCTTCACGTTGCTGTCGGTCGTCACGGTCGTACTCATCGCGGCGGTCGTGCATCCGAATGCTTTGGTTTTGCGGAGCGTGCTGGGCAGCGTGCCGCTGCGCTGGATTGGTCTGCGGTCGTACGGGATCTATCTGTGGCACTGGCCGGTGTATCTCGTGATGCGTCCGCAGGACCTCGGCTTCAACGACTGGAGACTTCTGACGTTGCGGCTGCTGGTGACGGCGGTGCTCACCGAGATCAGCTACCGGTTCATCGAGACACCGGTGCGCAAGGGCGCGCTCGGGCGGGCCTGGCGCCGCCTGCGGATGGCCAACGGCTACCAGCGGGCCGGACTTCTCGGAACCACTGGCGTGTCGGTCGCATGCGTGGGAATCGTGCTGGCGCTGGTGGGTGTGCAGTTGGCGACCGCGCAGACGGTCGATCCCTTCGCCGGCCCAACGCTGGTGGCCTCGGATTCGTCGCCCACCTCTTCCACGCCGGTCGAGGCGCCGGCACTGACGACCGCGACAACCGCGACACCCGCAACGGAAACATCGGTGGCGCCGACCGTGGCCGTCAGTCCGCCGGTGACGGCGGCCCGGCTCCCGCGGCGCGTGACGATCGTGGGCGATTCCGTTGGCAAGATGCTCGTACGCAACGCGCCGGCCGATGCCAAGCAGACCTTCACCATGGTCGACGGCGCGATCGAGGGATGCGGCATCGTCGACGGGTCGATGCGCTCGTCGAGCCACCAACGCCGCTCGTTCACCGGGTGCGAAAACTGGCCGCAACGTTGGGCCGCCACCGTGACCGCGACGCACGCCGAGGTGGCTCTCGTGTCGATCGGCGCCTGGGACGTGTTCGATCTCGTGCGCGACGGTGTCACGCTCCAGTTCGGCACGCCCGCGTCCGACGCCTACCTCCTCGGTCAGATCCGCAGTGGCGTGGCCGCGCTCGAGGGGGCTGGCGTGCAGGTCGGGCTACTCGAGGTGCCCTGTTACCGGCCCGTCGATGGGGGAGGGCTGAAGGCGCTGCCCGAGCGGGGCGACGACGCCCGCACGCAACATCTCAACGTTCTGTTGCGGCAGGTGGCGGCGGAGAATCTGGACCGCGTCTTCTTCATCAGCGGACCGCAGGAGTACTGCACCGACCCCAAAGTCGCGACCGACGTCAACGAACGTTGGGACGGCGTCCACTACTACAAGCCCGGTGCCCTGCGCGTGTGGAACACGATCACCCCCGAAGTCCTCGCCATCCCCGTCCCCGGCTAGTTCTGACGCGAGTTTTTGGTCTCTGGTGTCGGTTTCGCGCGCGAGAACGGTCAGCCGGCGTCGACGACGACGAAAAGCAGGCTGGCCTCGCATGCAACTTGATCGTTGACGAGCGCCCGCCCGGTTCCCTTACCGGCCCGCGCCGACATGCGGCCAAGCTCGACCTCGAGTGTGAGGACGTCGCCCGGCACGACCTGACGACGGAAGCGCGCGGAGTCGAGTCCACCGAACAGCGGGAGCTTTCCCGCGAAGCGCTCATCGGTGAGCACCGCCACCGCGCCGAGTTGGGCGATGGCTTCCGTCTGCAGGACACCAGGGAGCGTGGGACGGCCGGGGAAGTGACCGGGGAAGAACCACTCGTCGCCCGTGAGATGCCAGATGCCGCGAGCGCTCTGACCCGGTTCAAGCGCGAGCAGCTTGTCGACGAAGAGGAACGGTGGACGGTGGGGGAGGACGTCGATCGGGCGGGGCAGGCTCACTTCTCAAGGGCCTTGAGCAGGTTGGTCGGCGTGTCCTTCGGGCTGACCTTGTACCAAGCCTCGGCGATCTTGCCCTTCTCGTCGACAAGGAACGCCGAGCGCAGAATGCCCATGTACTTCTTGCCGTAGTTCGACTTCTCCTGCCACACGTCGTAGGCCTCGGCTACGGAGTGGTCGATGTCGGAAACGAGCGTGAAGCCGAGCGAGTACTTGGTGTCGAACTTCTTGAGCGCCGCGGGTTTGTCGGGACTGACGCCGATGATGACGGTGTCGTCGACCTTGGTGCTGATGTCGCGGAGGCCGCAGGCTTGGGTGGTGCATCCCGGCGTATCGGCCCGCGGATAGAAGTAGACGAGCACCTTCTGACCCTTGAACTGCGACAGCTTCACGGGCGTGTTGTCTTGGTCGAGCAACAGGATGTTGGGGGCCTTGTCACCGGGCTTGAGCACGAGCGAAACCTAGCGCTCCCCGGTCCCGTAGCGTTCGGCGTGTGGGAGACGTGATTTCCGACGCTCCGGTGACGGTCCTCATGACCGACATCGAGGGCTCGACCGACCTGCACACCCGGCTCGGTGACGAGGCGGCTCGCGATCTGGTGCGTCGGCAAGAAGTACACGTTCGCACCGCGCTTGCGGTCAACGGCGGCCACGAGGTCAAGACAATGGGCGACGGCTTCCTCGCCTACTTCACCTCCACCCGTCGAGCCCTCGAATGCGCAATCGCGATCCAAAGACGCATCAGCGAGGAAGACAGTGTTCGTGTGCGAGTCGGCTTGCACTGCGGCGAGGTGATCCACGAAGACGGCGATATCCACGGCGCGGCGGTGGCGGCCGCCGCTCGGATCATGAGCCAGGCGGCGGGCGGTGAAATCGTCGTCTCCGACCTCGTTCGTCAGTTGGCGGGCGCGGCGGGGGTGCAGTTCAAGCAGCGCGGCTTTGTGGCCCTCAAAGGTCTCGAGGGCCAATGGCTGCTTCACGAGGTCGATTGGCGGGAAGGGGTGGCGGCGTCCGACCCATCGGTTCAGAACGCAAGCCGCCCTTCGGTTGGAGCCGGCCTGCCCCCGACACTCACCACGTTCGTCGGCCGAGGCGAGGACTGTCGCATGATCGCCAAGCGACTGGGCGAGGCAAGACTCGTGATGCTCAAAGGTCCCGGGGGTGTGGGCAAAACGAGGCTCGCGATCGAGACGGCCGCGGCCGCGGCGAACAGCTTTGATGGGGGAGTGTGGTTCGCGGACCTAACGACCGCGACTGATGCGGCGGGCGTCGTGCGCGTGGTGGCCACGATGCTCGGCGTGGCCGATGAGCCTGGGCGCAGCTTGGTTGACTCCGTGGTTGAGCGACTTCGCTACGCCTCCGCGTTGATCGTGTTCGACAACTGCGAGCAGGTTCTCGACGCGGTCGCCGAGCTCGTCACGAACGTTCTCGGTGCGGCGCCCAGCGCCAGGGTCCTCGCTACGAGTCGCGAGGCGTTGGGCGTGCCGGGCGAGGTTGTTGTTGCGGTCGAACCGCTCGACATTCCGGCCCTTACCGACGACACCACCACCTCATTGGTCGATTGCGACGCGGTTCGTCTTTTTGTCGATCGGGCGTCGATGGTCAATGCGGCCTTTTCGTTACGCAATGACAACGCGTCAGCCGTGGCATCGGTGTGTCGACGGCTGGACGGCATTCCGTTGGCGATCGAGCTCGCGGCCGCGCAGCTCGACGTGGTGGAGCCGTCGCAGCTCGATGCATTGCTCGAGGATCGTTTTGCTGTTCTCCGAAGTTCGGGCCGCGGGCGGCAACCTCGGCATCGGACCCTCGAAGCGATGCTCGCCTCGAGCTACGACGGACTCGACGCCGTCGCGAGAGCAACGATGAATCGTCTCGCCGTGTTTCGCGGGACGTTTTCCCTTGACGCCGCCCGAGCAGTCGTGGTCGGCGGCTCGGTGGCGGCCGCCGATGTTCTCGAGGCGACCTCCGCGCTGGTTCGAAAGTCATTGGTCGTGGCCGTGGAAACGGCCGGGGAGCGTCGCTATCGACTATTGGAGACCGTTCGTGAGTACGCGTGGCAGCAGCTAGCCCACGCCAGTGAGCTCGACGAATTTCGAGACCGCCACTTGCGTTGGGTTCTCGAACTCGCGAGCAACGCCGCCGACGGGTTGGCCGGCTCAGAGCAAGTCGAGTGGCTCAACGCGCTCGATCACGACTTGGACAACATCGAAACCGCGCTCGAGTGGAGCCTCGGCGACGCTGGCAGGGCGGCGGAGGCGTTGAAGTCCGTGCTCGGGCTGCACGGCTACTGGCGGGCGAGAGGTACCCACCGACTGCAAGGCATTCGCTGGTCAGAGGCCACCGCCGCGGCGGCAACCTCCCTCGATCCTGCGGCCCGAACGCAAGCGCTCATGAACGGCGCGCTGCTCGTGGTGTTCCGCGATTTGGCGTCGGCCGATGCCCTGGCCGGGGCAGCGCGGCGGCTCGCAGGTGACGATGAGCGTGCCGCGGCCTACGCCACCGTGGCCACCACGTTCGTGGCCGTGACGCGGGGCGAGATCGTCGATCTGGCCCCAATAGAGCGCGCGGTTGATGTGCTCGCGGACGACACGGGCTCGCTGCAATGGGCAAGAGCGGCGGTCAGCTGGGCGGTGGCGTCGCACGGCGACTTCGTCGAGGCACACCGGCAGCTTCTCGATATCGCGGGAGACCTCCACGAGCTCGGCGATCGTCATCTGTACGGAGCGTGGCTGAGTTTCGGCGCGGACTTCGCGTTCGCCGCTGGCGACATGGGGGCGGCCCGGTCCGAAGCATTCGAGTCGCTCGACATTGCGCGAGAGATCGCGTGTGCTTCCTGCGAGTCACAGGCGTTGGCCAGCGTTGTGATGCTCGGTGACTCGGACGACCGTGGGGGAGCCGTCGGACGCGCCCGCCACGCGGTCGAGTTGGCGGCAGGTATCCGCGAGACGTTCAACGTCATCGAGGGAATGAACGTGCTGGTGGCCGCGCTGGCGTCCGACGGTCAGATGGCCGACGCGGTGATGCTGGCCGCGGCAACGTCGTCGCTCAGGACGGCGACGGGCTTTGCTTCCGCCATGCCGGGTCGCCAAATCTTCGCTACCGAGGGTCTCGAGCTCGCGCGTCGAAGCATGGACGAGCATGCCTTCGACGAGCTGTGGCGCACCGGCTCCGAGCTGACCTACGACCGCGCCGTAACCCTCGCCCTCCGCTAGCCCCTCCCCTCCCTTCGCGTTCTCTGACGCGCTTTTTCGGCCTTCAGGTGTCGGTTTCGCGCGCGAGATTGGTGGTCATGCCGATGCAGGAGCGTCAGGTCGCCGGACTCGACTACCTCAATCTTGTGACCCTGCTTCTCCAGAGGGCACGGCAGGAGGATCCCAATGCCGGCGTTTGGGAGGCCGCGGATCTCCAGTGGTGGTGGCGCCGCGACCAGCACCCCGATCCCGCGAACCAGACGTTCTGGCTCGAGGACGGCGTTCCTTGCGCGGCCGCGATCTTCACTAACTGGGGCGACCGCTGGGGTTGCGATGTGATCACAACCGGCGTGGACGACGAGCTCGTGTGGACAAGCGCCCTCGAGCGCGTCGACGCGCTGGCGGACAAGCCGGTGGACGTCACGCTCAACGAGGACGACGTCGACCTGATCGAGAGAGTCACGGCCGCCGGATTCGCGGCGACGGACGAAGTCGCCGTGCCGACATGGATGACCGCGGCCGAACGACCAAAGCCAACTCCGCTGGCGCGCGGGTTCGAACTAGTGGCGCGGAGCGACGATCCGACGCGGCCGCATCCGATGATCGGGCGCAACGGCGAGCACGTCGCTGACCGATTGCGTGAGTGTTCTCTGTACCGCAGCGAGCTCGACCTCGCCGTCTACGCGCCCAATGGCGACGTGGCCGGGTACGGGTTGTTCTGGGCGGATCCGATCACGGGCGTCGGCCTGGTCGAGCCCATGCGCACCGAGGACCGCTATCAGGGGAGGGGCCTTGCCCGTCACCTACTCACGAGCGGCGTGGAGCGGCTGTCGGCACAGGGGTGCTCGCAGTTGAAGGTCACCTACATGACCGGCAACGAGGCGTCGCGGCGGCTGTACCTCGGCTCTGGCTTCCACGCGAGCCCGGCGGACCGCACATACCGCCGAAAGTAGGCGCGCGTCAGTTTCGAGGCATGGGGAAAATCAGCGCGGCGTTCGAGGTCGACGCAGCGATCGCCGGCTCGAGCTCGATCGGCTCGAAGTGTTCGGCCGCGGCGATCGCCGTTGGCAGGACGCCGACGTCTCCCGGTGTGCAGAACGAGTGAACCCCCGGCACCGACAGCGTGAAGCGGACGCCGCGGTTGATGTCGGGCTCGGCCGTGTAGGGCTCGTACCACGTTGTCGCAGTGCGCTTTCCGGGCGGCCGATCCTTACCCCACGGACGCGCCGCGCACGCCTTGATCGCCATCACACCAACGTCGCGCTCCGCCGCGAGTTCGAGCAGCGCTTCGGCGTCACGGCGGTAGTCCGGGTCGGCCCAAAGGCGAGCGTTTACCGGGAACATGACGGTGTCGAGGTCGTAGCGCCGCACCGCCTCGGCCTGCGCGCGTGGCGTCGTCAGCTCGTGGCCGGTGATGCCAATGAAGCGCGTCAGGCCCTCGTCGCGCGCGGCGACAATCGTCGCGAATGCGTCGGCGCGGCTGTCGAGGTCATCGAGGCTCACGACACCGTGCGCCTGGTACAAGTCGAAGCGATCGCAACCGAGCAGGCCGAGCGATTCCTCGAGTTGTGCCCGCACACCGTCGCGGCTGTGGCGTCCGCTCTTGCAGGCCACGAACAACTGGTCTCGATATTCACCGATGAGCGGACCCGCGAGCCGCTCGGCCGCTCCATACGCGGGCGCGATGTCGACATGGTTGACACCAGCGGCGAGTGCGTTCACGAACGCAGTCCGCGTCGTCTCGACCGTCGAGTCCCAGAAGGCGGCAGCGCCGAGAATCGCTACAGAGGATTGGTGTCCGGTACGTCCGAGGCGTCGAGTGAGCACGACCTCACGCTATTCCGCCGTTCTCGCGCGCGAAACCGACACCAGAGCGCACAAAAAAACGCGTCAGAACTGCGTCAGGCGGGGGGAGGGCCGAGCACGAGGCAGCCGTTGTGGCCGCCGAAGCCGAAACTGTTCGAGATTGCCGGCCCAGGCGTCCACGACCGCGGGGTGCCCATCACGAGATCGAGGTGTATCTCGGGGTCGAGTTGGGTGGTGCCGCCCGTGGGCGGGATGATCCCGTACTGCATCGACAGCAGAACAGCCGCGGCCTCGAGTGCGCCACCCGCGCCGAGCGCGTGGCCGGTGACTCCCTTGGTGGACACGACGGGAGGGCCAGGCACTCCGAACACCTTGGCGATCGCCTCGGCCTCGGCCGCGTCGTTCAACGGCGTCGACGTGCCGTGCGCGTTGATCTGACGGATGTCGGAGGCCGTGATGCCGGCGTCGGCCAACGCGAGCTCCATGCACGCGACCGCGCCGCTGCCGTGGGGGGCGGGGGCCGTGATGTGGTGCGCGTCGGCGGTCGACGCGCCTCCGAGGATCTCGCCCAGGATGGGCACGCCTCGCTTACGCGCGAGCGACATCTCCTCGAGCACCAAGATCGCCGCCCCCTCGGCCGGCACGAACCCATCGCGTGAGACGTCGAATGGCTTCGACACACCGGTGGACGACGTCGCCGTCATGTTGATGAAGCCCTGCAATCCGATCGGCGTGAGTGTGGCCTCCGAACCGCCGGCCATCACCGCATCACAACGACCCCATGAGATCCACCGCGCCGCATTGGCCAGACCATGAGTCGACGCCGCGCATGCGGTCACCGTCGTTTCACACGGCCCTTGCCAGCCGTAGCGCATCGACACCGATGCCGAGGCGGCATTGGCCATCATCATCGGAACGAGGAACGGCGACACACGCCGAGGTCCCTTCTCGTTCAGAACGAGCACCTGGTCCTCGATCGTCGACAGTCCGCCGACGCCGGTGGCCACCAGCACACCCATGCGTCCCGGGTCGTATCCGGGATCACCCGACTGCTCGATCGCCATCGCCGCGGCCGCCATCGCGAACTGCGTGAAGCGGTCGGCTCGGCGGGCTTCCTTCGGGTTCTCGAACCAGTCGTTCGGCTCGAACTCGGTGATAGCACGGTTGCCCACCGGCGCGGGTGCGAGCAGCCCCTGCCAGAACGCGTCGCGGCCGATGCCGCACGGCCCGACGATGCCGATACCTGTGATCGCGACCCGGCGGCCGGCGATGCCGTCCATCAGCTCAGAGCTTGGACTTCACCAGGTCGTAGGCCTGGCCGACGGTTTGGACCCCCTCGAGGTCCTCTTCGGGCACGGTGATGTCGAACTCCTCTTCGAGAGCCATCACGAGCTCGACGAGGTCGAGGCTGTCGGCATCGAGGTCGTCGCCGAACTTGGCTTCAAGGACAACCTGTGAAGGTTCAACCGAAAGCACCTCGACGGCGCATTTGCGGAAGCGTTCGAACTGTTCATCCATCCTGGTGCTGCTCCTTTTCGACGACTGGTTCAGTGTCCCATGCCCAAGCCGCCATCGACAGGAATCACGGCACCTGTGATGTAGGCGGCATCGGCGGAGGCGAGGAAGGCGACGACGCCCGCGATCTCCTGAGGCGTGGCGAAGCGGCCGAGCGGAACGGCCGCCGTCAGCTCGGCCTGGCGCTTGTCGCCGAGGGCGGCGGTCATGTCGGTGGCGACGGGTCCCGGCGCAACGACATTGGCGGTAATCGAACGTGAGCCGAGTTCGCGGGCGATCGACCGGGCCAGCCCGACGAGCCCGGCCTTCGACGCCGAGTAGTTGGCCTGCCCGGCCGAGCCCAGCAATCCCACGACCGACGAGACGAAGATCAGCCGGCCCGATCGCGCCTTCAGCATCGGACCAGACGCCCGCTTAGCGACGCGATACGCGGCGGTGAGGTTGGTATCGATCACCGATGCGAAGTCGGACTCGGACATGCGCAGAAGCAGACCGTCTTTCGTGACACCGGCATTCGACACGAGCACCTCAACCGGCCCGAGCTCACCCTCGATACGCGCGAACGCCTCGTCGACATCACCCTGCGAAGTGACGTCGCACTTCACCGCGAGAAAGCCTTCGGGCGGCGGGGATGAGTGATAGGTGACCGCGACCTTGTCGCCCAGGGAGGCGAAACGCTGGGCGCACGCCAATCCAATGCCGCGCGCTCCACCCGTGACGAGCACGACGCGTCCCATCAGCGCACGCCCCATCGCAACACCGCGCTCGCGACAGTCATCCCGGCTCCGAAGCCCACCAGGAGGATCAAGTCGCCCTCCTTGACGCGTCCCTTCTCGATCGCCTCGACAAGGGCCAGCGGAATCGACGCCGACGACGTGTTGCCCGTGTGCTCGAGCACCAGCGACGCCTTCTCCATAGGGATCTTCAACTTGTTCAGGGCCGACTCGATGATGCGGGTGTTGGCCTGATGCGGGACGACGAGGTCGAGGTCGTCGGCGGTGATGCCCGCGGCCGCGAGCGCCTTGTTCCCGGAGTCGACCATCACGCGCACGGCGCGGCGGAAGACCTCCTTGCCGTCCATGTGGATCGTGGCGCCCACGTCGGCATAGAGGATCGATGCGTACGTACCGTCGGCGCCGACATCCCACGAAACAAGCTGGCCGGGACCGTCCACCGCTTCGATCACGCACGCGCCGGCACCGTCGCCGAAGAGGATCGCCGTTCCCCTGTCGTCCCAGTCGACGATTCGAGACAGCGTCTCGGCTCCGACCAACAGCACCTTCTTGGCGCCGCACGCGATGTAGCCGTGCGCGGCAACCAAGCCGTAGACGAAACCAGAGCACGCGGCGTTCAGATCGAACGCCCCGCAGTTCGGAAGGCCGAGTTCGTGCTGCACGCCTGCCGACGTGGCAGGCACCGTCTGGTCGGGTGTTGTCGTGGCCAGGATGAGTAGATCGATTTCGGACAACTGAAGGCCTGAGCGCTCGATGGCCTGGCGGCCCGCCTCCACGGCTAGCGACTGCGTGGTGCCGCCGACGTGACGCTCGTGGATCCCCGTTCGTTCGACGATCCAGTCGTGGCTCGTTTCCATGCGGGCCGACAGGTCGTAGTTGGTGACGGTTTTCTCGGGAAGCGCGGTACCCCAACCGGTGATGATCGCGCCCATATCAGGCGGTCCTCAGCCAGACGAGTGGTTGGCTCACGGTTACTCGTTCTCCTTCGAGCGCGACCAACCCCATCACCTGACCGGTGAAGGGGGAACGCACTTCCGTGTCGCCCACGATGCCTACCACTTGACCGACCTCGAGGATCGTGCCGGCGACGATGCTTGTGTCGGGTCGGAACAGCCCGGCGGCGGAACTCACCACGAGCCGCTCGTGCGCGAAGAGGTGCTCACCTTCGATCGGAGTCAGCGGCGTGGTCGTGCGTCCCGACACCAGCTCGATCAGCTTGTCGAGCTCATCGGGTGTGGAAACCGAGATCGTGCGCCCCCCCGTGACTGTGCGCTTCGCCATACCGGTGAGCACACCGCCGGGTCCGAGCTCCGCGAACGTGTCGACACCCGCCTCGGCCAACGTGAGCAGGCAGTGCTTCCAGCGCACCGGACTGCACAGCTGCGCCGACAGAAGCGCCGCCCATTCGTCGCCCCGATCGTGGGGGAGCGCGTCGACGTTGGAAACGACGGGGACCTCGGTGTCGCGCGGCTCTGCGTCGGCGATCGCTTTGCGCAGACGATCGCGCGCGGGCGCCATAAACGAGGTGTGAAACGCACCGGAGACAGGAAGCGCCATCACCTTCTTGGCTCCCAGTGCTTTCGCGTGGACGGTGGCTTTCGCCACGCCTTCCGCCGATCCCGCGATGACTATCTGTCCCGGCGCGTTGAAGTTCGCGACCCACACGTCGGAGTCAGCGAGTCGACAGGCCACCTCGACCTGTTCGTCGTCGAGTCCGAGCACAGCGGCCATCGTCCCCGGGTTCTCGAGACCCGCGTCGTGCATCGCCTCGGCCCGTTCGCTCACCAGACGTACGCCATCGCTGAAGCCCAGCGCGCCAGTGGCGATCAGTGCCGTGTACTCGCCGAGGCTGTGCCCCGCGCAATGCGTGGGTTCGAGGCCGAGGCGCTCGACGGCGTCGAGCACGACGAGCGACAACACGAACGTGGTGAGCTGGGCGTTGCGGGTGTCCTTCAGCTCGGTGGCGTCGGCGTCGAGCAGGAGGCGGGCGACATCACGGTCGGCCACCTCCGACGCCTCGCCGACCAGCTCCCACGATTCGTGGTCGAGCCACGGTCGTCCCATGCCAGGGCGTTGCGACCCCTGGCCGGGGAAGGTGAAAGCGAGCAACGTCAGCAGACTCCTCAGTCGGTGTAGGCCCTAAGACCCATCCTCGACCTGGAAGGTTACAAACCCGTGTCAACCGGGTGGTTGACCGGCCGCCTACCATGCGCAGGCTTGCCCGAGTGGCGTAACTGGCAAACGCGGTGGTCTCAAAATCCATTGCCTCACGGCGTGCGGGTTCGAATCCCGCCTCGGGCACCAATAGATGGGTTGCTAGCCCCAGCCGAGCTCCCGCACCGCCCACCCGGCGTTCCAGATCTTCGTCATGTGGCCGATCTTGCCGTCGGGGGCGAACTCCATCGCATAGACGTAGTCGCTGCGCGTGCTCTTCCCGGTCGGCGGGACGGGGCCGCCCTCACCGGTATGGGTGCCGGAGAAGACCCCGAACGCAAGGACGGTATTGCGATCCTCGTCGGTGGCGAACGACTTGATCTGGTAGCTGCCGTCCGGCATCAGGGTCAGCAAGCCGGCCATCCAGTCGCAGTACCCCGCGAGTGTTTTCATGTCGGCCAGCGGCTCGGCCTGCGCGGCAAAGGTGGCGTCCGGCGTGCAATACGCCTTGCAACCCGCCCATCCCTTCCCGGTTTCGCAGGCTTCGAAAAACGCCTGCGCCGTCTTGGTGATCTCTGGCATAGGGCCCCCTGTTCGCTGGATGAAGTCGTGACCTTACGCCCGCTCGGACTCACTCGTCGGCGGGGGCACACACCTCGAGCTCCATGCCGTCGACGTCGCGGAAGAACAACGACCACGTATCTCCGAGCCGCTGGATCTCGCCAATGTCGGCGCCGACGTCGACGAGGCGCCGTCTCACGTCCTCGAGGGCAATACGCGAAGCAACGGCGATGCCGAAATGGTCGATGGCGCCGCGATGGCCCTGGCGGCGCTGCTCGCCGATGATCTCCTCCGGTGTGGCCTCGAAGACGTTGAGCGCCGCGCCACCTCCGAGGTCGAGTATGAACATCCGGGGATGGTCAGGCGTGGCGTCCATGCGGAACGTCACCTCGGCACCAAACACGCGTCGATAGAAGTCGGCGTGGCGCTCGATGTCGGTGGTGAGCGTCGCAATGTGGTTGAACCCGGTGGTGATCGGCATCGCGCGCGACTCTAGAGAACGGACGCCGCCCGACGTAGGGTCGCTGCCCCCGGACGTTTCGAGGTTTCGTTTGGGTGGTCGATCAGATCAACTGGCTCAGAATCATGTGCTCGGGCTAACGGCCAATTCGCCCCTTCAGTAAAAGGACACGACATGGTCGAGTACAAGGTGATTACCGAGCGGGACGAGCGCATCTCAGGGGCGTTCAATCCCGAGAGCCTCGAGCGGACCTTGAACAGCTACGCGGCTGAGGTGTGGCTAGTCGTGAGTGCGTTCACCGCGGCGAGCGTCTGGAAGAGCTTGAAAGCGAGATCATGCCCGTGCTCGAGCGACAGGTGGGTTGAGATCGGAGAACCCGGTCACCGTGACCAGGAGCCTCCCCGCTGAAGCAGCTCGAGCACGAACGGGTTCGTGATGCGCTCGTGGCCGACGGTGGTTGTTGCGCCGTGGCCGGGGAGCACCTGCGTTTCGTCGTCGAGCGGAAGAATCTTGCTGGCCATCGACTCCATCAAGGCCTCGAACGATCCGCCGGGTAAATCGGTGCGCCCGATCGAGCCCTGAAAGAGATGGTCGCCCGAGAACAGGATCGGAGGGTTGCCGTCGATGTCGAGCCGGAAGCACACCGACCCTTGGGTATGGCCGGGCGTGTGGAGGCACGAGAACGTCATGCCCGCGCCCGACACCTTGTCTCCGTCGTCCATGCCCCAAATCGTCTCCGGGGGGCGGAGGTCGAGGCCTTCGAGGTAACGGCCGAGCATCCCGCTCGTGCCGAGCGGATCGAGAAGCATGTGCTTGTCGGCGTCGTGAATCCGCACTTCGATGCCTTTGTCGCCTCGAGGAACCTCGTCATCGTGGACGAGCGAACCGACGCCGCCGATGTGATCGATGTGCCCGTGGGTGTTGAAGATGGCGACCAGACGCAGGTTGTGATGGCGAAGGCGCGAAACGATGGCCGCAGGGTCGGGCGGGGCGTCGACGATCACCGCCTCACCCCCCGCTCCGCTCGGGGCCACGATCCAACAGTTGGTCTGCGCCATCCACAGCGGGAGTCCCTCGATCATCACCGGCGGGAGGCTAGTGAGGCCACGATCTCCAGAGAGTGCCGGATGGAGCCCGCGTAGACTCCACGGCCATGCCCCGATCGCTCATCAAGCGCCGTCTGGCCGACGTGAGTGATCGCCTCCGCGCCCTGCGCGACGAGCTCACGATCATCGACGAGCAGCTCGCGCAACTAGCTTCGGAGGCCGACGACACCCGCCTGCGGGCCCTGGTTTCCGAGACACCCCTCGCCGAGCAGGAGCACCGCGAGGCCCAGCGCCACGCCGACTCGATGGCCCGCCACCGCGCCGAACTGCTGGGTTCGATCCAAAAACTCGAGACGACCCAGGACGAACTGCTCGACCGTCTCATCGCCGAAACGCGTTGAGCGGTAGGGCCGTGAGGAGACATCGATGACCCGTGTCGTGATCGCGGAGGACGAGGCCATTATCCGCCTCGACCTCAAAGAGACCCTCGAGGAGGAGGGCTACGAGGTGGTGGGGGAGACCGGCCGGGGCGACCAGGCCGTCGAGCTCGTGCGCGAGCTGCGTCCCGATGTGGCGATCTTCGACGTGAAGATGCCGGGCATGGACGGCGTCGCCGCCGCGGCTGCTGTCACGAGCGAGCGCATCTGCGCGGTGTTGATCCTCACGGCCTTCAGCCAACGCGATGTGATCGAACAGGCGCGTGACGCGGGCGTGCTGGCGTACCTTGTGAAGCCGTTCCAACGCAGTGAGCTGGTGCCGGCTGTGGAGTTGGCCATCGGACGCTTCAAAGAGATGGCCGCCCTCGTCCACGATGTCAAGACGCTCGAAGAGCAGCTCGAAACACGCAAGACGGTCGACCGGGCCAAGGGCGTGTTGATGGATCGCCATGGGCTGAGCGAGGCTCAGGCGTTCTCGTTCATCCAGAAGACGGCCATGAACGAGCGCTCGACGATGCGCGAAGTCGCGGTGCGCGTCTTCGGCGGCGAGCTCACGCCCTGACCGTGGCCACCTACCTTCTTCTCGACGGAAACTCGCTCGCCTATCGGGCGTTCTTTGCGCTGCCGAGCGATCTCGCCACGGCATCGGGCCAGGTCACGAACGCCGTATTCGGCTTCACGTCGATGCTCATCAACCTGCTGCGCGACCACAAGCCCGACGGCGTGATCGTGGCGTTCGACCGCCCCGAGCCGACGTTTCGCCACGAAGTGGCCGGCGAGTACAAGGCGAACCGCAACGAGACGCCCGACATCCTGCGTCAGCAGATGGGGCTGGTGCGCCAGGTGCTCGAGGTGCTCGGCATCACGGCGATCGAACTCGTGGGCTATGAAGCCGACGACATCATCGCCACGCTCGCGACACAGCTGCGCGACCAGGGCGACGAAGCAATCATCGTCACCGGCGATCGCGACGCTTACCAGCTCGTCGAGGATCCCTATATAAAGGTGCTCTACAACAAGCGTGGTGTGTCGGAGTACGCGCTGTACGACGAGGCCGGCATCCTCGAGCGCACCGGTGTGACGCCCGCCCAGTACCCCGAATACGCCGCGCTTCGCGGTGATCCGAGCGACAACCTCGACGGGGTTCCCGGCGTTGGTGAGAAGACGGCCGCCAAACTCATCACGATGTACGGCGGCCTCGATGGCGTCTTCGCGGCCGTCGCCGCCCAGACACCCAAGCTCCGCGAGAACCTCGCTGCCCACGAGGTGAGGGTGCGGCGCAACGCGAAGATCATGATCTTGTTGCGCGATGCCCCGATCGTGGTCGACCTCACGCAGGTCACGGTCAACCCGTCCGACCCCACCGAGGTGAAGCGACTCTTCGATTTCCTCGAGTTCCGATCACTCCACGAGCGACTCTCGGAGGTGCTCGGTGCGTCCGCGGGCGGGCCGCCGCCTCCCGACCGTCAGGTGCTAGAGGCTGAGCTCATCCGCCCGGCCAACGCCGCGGAGGCCGCGGCCATCCTGGCCCGGCCGGCCACCCTCGACATCGCCCCCCGCTGGACGGGCGAACCCGGCCGCAGCCCGTTGGCGGGCATCGCCGTGGTGGTCGAGCCGGCGACCGCCGATGTTCTTTGGATCAGCGCCGAAGTGCTCGCCGACCCCGCGATCTTGGGTCTGCTCACCGACGGCCGGCCCCTGCGGGCCCACGATGCCAAGCCGTTGCTGCGCTCGCTGCTGGCGCTCGGGGTCGACATCGACGCGCTCGCGTTCGACACCGCGATTGCGGCGTACCTCCTCGATCCCGGCCAGGCCCGCTACGACCTGGAAGAGGTGCTCGGCCGGTGGACCGGCGCCAGCCTCGCGGTTGGTGCCGCGGCAGAGGGCCAGCTCGACTTCGCGGGCGAAGCCACCGACGACATCACCCAAGCGGCCAGGGCGGCGCTCGCCGTCAACCACCTCATCGACCCTCTCGGTTCGGCCCTCGAAGTGCAGGGGATGCGCGGCCTGTATGACGACATCGAGAACCCGCTTGTGCGGGTGCTCGCTCGTATGGAGGACGTCGGCGTCGGTGTCGACGTGGTGGCGCTGCGCGCTCTGCACGACCGCCTCACCGCCGAGTGCGCCCGCTTGACGACGGCGATCTACGAGGCGGCCGGACACGAGTTCAACATCAACTCCACGCCGCAGCTGCGTCAGGTGCTCTTCGACGAGATGGCGCTTTCGCCGCAGAAGAAGACGAAGACAGGGTTCTCCACCGACGCCGCCTCGTTGGAACGCCTGCGCGATCAGCACGTCATCATCGACCTGCTGCTCGACTATCGAGAGGTCGAGAAGCTGCGCTCGACCTACGGCGAGGGCCTGCTCGCCGAAGTCGCCGGCGACGGCCGTATCCACGCCACGTTCAACCAGACCGTGGCCCGCACGGGACGACTGTCCTCCGACAAACCGAACCTGCACAACATCCCGGTGCGGTCCGACGAAGGTCGCCAGTTCCGTGAGGCGTTCGTGTCCGCACCCGGTCACGAGCTGATCGTGGCCGACTACAACCAGATCGAGCTGCGCTGTATCGCGCATCTCGCGCAAGACCCCGGCCTCATCGCGGCGTTCACGTCGCAGACCGACATCCACACCGCGACGGCGAGCCGCTTGTTCGGCGTGGAAGCGAAGGCCGTGACGCTCGAGCAGCGCTCGAAAGCGAAGATGGTGTCGTACGGCCTGGCCTACGGGATGGAGGCATACGGCCTCGGGCAGCGCCTCAACATCTCCACTGAGGAAGCCGCCGAGATCCTCAAGGCGTACTTCGTGGCCTTCCCTGCGGTGAAGGCTTACATGGATCGCACGGTCACCGAGGCCCGCCGTCGAGGCTTCACGGAAACCCTTTTCGGCCGGCGCCGGCCCATCCCTGAACTGTCGAGCGACAACTACCGCATACGTCAGGCGGGGGAGCGCCAGGCCATGAACGCGGGGATCCAGGGCCTGGCCGCCGACATCTTCAAGGTCGCCCTTATCCGCCTCGACCGCGCGCTCGAGGATCAAGGGCTCACGGGCCGGCTGGTCCTGCAGGTGCACGACGAGGTACTCGTCGAGACTCCCGCGGGGGAGCTCGACACGGTGACCGAGCTCACTCGCACGACGCTGGCGGGGGCGGCCACGCTGAGCGTGCCCCTCGAGGTGAACCTGTCCGTGGGCCGCTCGTGGGCCGCCGCCAAGTCTTGAGGATTCGCTAACGATTACTTATAAAGGCGCCGCGGCCTGCCGATATGCGGTGGGTGACCACACGAACCACCAGACGCTCGTATTCGGCGTTTCTGCTGTTCGTGCTCGTGGTGTACCTGATCGTCTCCGTCGCGATCGCGACCGCCACGGCGAACAGCTGCAACCAGGTCACCGGCGGGCACAAGTCCTGGGTGTACGCACCTCCGCATTGGGTCTGTGAAGCGCCGGAGATCAGAATCGGCTAGTGACCATCCCCGAACCACATTGGTTCGAATCCATAGCTGCGCACCTGGGGACGGCATATCTCCGGTACGCGTTCACGAAGGGCACCGAGCAAGAAGTCGATTTTCTGATCGACGCCCTATCCCTCCACAGCGGTGATCGCGTTCTCGACGTCGGCTGCGGGCCAGGACGTCACGCACATGCCTTCGCTTGTCGCGGTCTCGAAGTCGTTGGCGTCGATATCTCTGAGCGGTTCATCGAACTCGCGACGCAGGCCGCGCCACCCGGTGCAACGTTTCGCCGGTGCGACGCCCGACTGCTCGACTTCACCGAAGAGTTCGACGCTGTCATCTCGCTTTGCCAGGGCGGCTTTGGCCTCTTGAACGGCGAGCAGGGGGACGTGGTTGTGCTCGAGGGTATGGCTCGTGCAGTGCGACCCGGCGGCCGGCTCGCGCTCAGCGCTTTCAGTGCGTACTTCCGGCTGCACCATCCCGGCGATGAGTCGCTGCATAGGTTCGATGCCGATACGGGGGTCGACCACGAACACACCGTGGTGAAGAACGAAGAGGGTGACGAAAAACCCGTCGACCTTTGGACCACCTGCTACACGCCTCGTGAACTACGGCTCCTCGCCCGCAGCGTGGGGCTGACCGTGGATCACGTGTGGTCAGTCGACCCCGGTGCGTATGGTCGTGGCGCTCCCGACCTCGATCACGCCGAATTACTACTGGTCGCGCACCGCCCTTGACGGCTCGGCCTGGGCCGCAACGGTCCCTGGCTGCTACTTTTCTCGGCGCGCCTTCGCGCCTTGCAGCTTTTGCGCCTAGCGGTGCATCCGTCCACCATTTGAAAGCGATTGTGTCCTTGTCCGACTCCACCACTACAACCGACGAACTCGGCGGCTACGAATTCCGCCAGATCGTCGTCGACGATCTCGACATGTCCTTCGCCGATGCCGTCGATCGCACCATCGTCAGCGTCGAGGACGGCCAGGTCGTCCACGGCAAGGTCGTCAAGGTCGACAAGGACGAAGTCCTGCTCGACATCGGTTACAAGTCCGAAGGTGTGATCCCCGCTCGCGAGTTGTCGATCCGCAACGATGTCAACCCGTCCGAGATCGTGAGCGTCGGCGAAGAGCTCGAAGCGTTGGTCCTTCAGAAAGAGGACAAAGAGGGTCGGCTGATCCTGTCGAAGAAGCGGGCGCAGTACGAGCGGGCCTGGGGCACGATCGAGAAGGTCAAGGAGGCCGACGGCATCGTCGAAGGCCCCGTGATCGAAGTAGTGAAGGGCGGCCTGATCCTCGACATCGGTTTGCGTGGCTTCCTTCCTGCATCGCTCGTCGAGCTGCGCAGGGTACGCGATCTGCAGCCGTATGTGGGGCGCACGTTGCAGGCCAAAATCATCGAGCTCGACAAGAACCGCAACAACGTTGTGCTCTCCCGTCGTGGCTTCCTCGAAGAGACACAGAAGGAGCAGCGCGAAGACTTCCTCACCAACCTGAAGCCCGGCGAGATTCGCAAGGGCGTTGTTTCGTCCGTCGTAAGTTTCGGCGCATTCGTCGATCTCGGCGGTATGGACGGTCTCGTGCACGTGTCGGAGCTTTCGTGGAAGCACGTCGATCACCCGGGGTCAGTCGTCGCTGTTGGTGACGAGATAACGGTGCAGGTGCTCGAAGTCGACCACGATCGCGAGCGCATCAGCCTTTCGCTCAAGGCGACGCAACAAGATCCGTGGCAGGAGTTCGCCAGCACCCACCGCGTCGGTGAGTTGGTGTACGGCCGCGTCACCAAGCTCGTTCCGTTCGGCGCGTTTGTTCAGGTCGGCGAGGGCATCGAGGGTCTCGTCCACATCTCGGAGATGTCGGCTCACCACGTCGACGCACCCGAGCAGGTCGTGACACCCGGCGAGGAACTCTGGGTGAAGATCATCGACCTCGATCTCGATCGGCGCCGGATCAGCCTGTCGATCAAGCAGGCGGCCGAAGGCGGCGAAGTCGCGGAGGAGTACCGCGAGCATTTCGGCGCGCACAACTTCGACTCCGAAGGCAATTACATAGGTGGTGCCGACGATGCCGAGCGCGAGGCGGCCTGGAAGGAGTACTTCCAGGAGTACGGCCACCCGGCCGAAGGGGCGCCCGACGCTTCTTCAGAGGCCGGCCCGGCTGCGCCACCGGCCGGCCCGGCCGACGAGGCCGTTTCAGAGACAGGACCTACCCCGGAGTCCGAGCCTGACAACGCGTAACAACGCCTGACATCCTCTAACGCGCGGGCGTAGCGCTCGAGGCCTTGACCGGGGCTTGCGGTCTAGCTGCCCGAATGCTGCGAATTTCAAGAAACTCCTTGATTGCTCTGAACCCATTGCCGATTGAAAGTCCGGGCTGGTGACGTGTTCCGTCGCCCCCGATCGGTCGACAAAAGGAGCGTGGTCGTGGGTTCGAAGCGGACGTTGGTTCTGCTCGCCGCCTTGGTGATCGGCGTGGTTGCAGCCGGCGCCTTGTACTTCTATGTCAATGGCATCGAGGACCGGGCGTACAAGGGCACTCAACCGGTGCTCGTCTACGTGATCGAGCAAGACATTCCGGCGGGCACTTCGGGGCAGAACGCCCAGCCCGTCATTGTCCAGAAGAAGATCCCGCTCGACGTACGGCCCGCGACTGCGGTCACCGACGCCAGCGTCATCATCGGCAAGGTCGCCAAGACCGATCTGGTGCAGGGTCAGGTGTTGGTGCAAGGCATGTTCGTCGATCAAGTCGACGCCGTGCAGTCCACATTCGCCGACCGGTTGGGCAAGGGTCGTATCGCCGTCAGCGTCTCGGTCGACCAGGTGCACGGTGTGTCGGGTCTGCTCCAGCCCGGTGATCACGTGACCATGATGGTCGTCCTCGATGCCACACAGGCCGCTGCGGCCAACGGTGCAGCGGGTCAGCCAGTCACCACGCTTGCCCAAGACCAGGGTGGGGCACTCGGATCGATCCAGTTCCTCTATCAGAACGTCGAGATCCTCGCGATCGGAACCAATATCGGCACGCCGCAACCCGCGAACGCGCAGGTAGCTCCGAGTGGTGGTCTCATCACCTTTGCGGTACCTCCGGCCGCCGCGGCGCGCATCGCGCTCGTGAACAGCCAGCTGTACCTGGCTCTCGAGCCGACCGGATACACGGCGACGTCGATGGATCCCGTCGACTACCCGAGCCTCTTCAAGACGGAGTTGCTCACGCCGGACACGACCACAACCACGACCACCATCGTTCTCGGCGGCCCCGCTACGAGTGCCACGACAGTCGCGGGGTGAGTGCGGTGACCATG
This sequence comes from Acidimicrobiales bacterium, assembly GCA_040002995.1. Lineage (GTDB taxonomy): Bacteria > Actinomycetota > Acidimicrobiia > Acidimicrobiales > Ilumatobacteraceae > JBDUDK01. The sequence continues at coordinate 25,766 of JBDUDK010000060.1, forward strand.
GAGGCCACAAGCTTCGACAACCCCGTCATACCCGAGGACTTCACCGTCATCGTCGTCGACGAGGACGCCGGTCTGGGCGAGTTCCTCGCCGGTGAACTCGAGCGCGTGGTCGGCACGTTCACCGACGTCGCCGACCTTCCCGCTCCGGGCGGGCCACTCACGGTCGTCGTGCTCGGTCCTTCGTGCGCCTCGGCCACCGCCCTCACCGTTGTTGAGGAACGACTCCGCAACCGCCGTGACCTCGCGGCCCTGCTGCTGATCGAGTTCATGACGCCAGACATCCTGCATCGGGCCCTAAAAGCAGGCGTCCGTGACGTACTCGCGGCGCCGTTCGACCGCGACCAGTTGCTCGCGGCCGTCAACAGGGCAGGCGACGCGCTCACGAACTACCAGCACGGCCTCGAATCGCCGGCGATCGCTGGGCCCACGCCCGCCGCGCCGCACAAGGCGCGAAACGGCAAGGTCGTCACCGTCTTCTCCACAAAGGGCGGGGCGGGCAAGTCAGTGCTCGCCGTCAACATCGCCGTTTCGCTCGCCCGCAAAGGCGACCAGCGCGTCGTGCTCGTCGACGCCGACCTCCAGTTCGGCGACGTGGCCGTCATGCTGAAACTGGCGCCGCAACGCACGCTCGTCGACGCGATCAACAACATGGACCGGCTCGACTCGACGATGATCGAGCAACTCCTCATCCGCCACGAGCCTTCGGGCCTCGACGTGCTCGCCGCCCCCCTCGAGCCCAGCTTCGCCGATCGCGTCACTGGCGATGAGATGGGACGGATCATCAAGCTGCTGCGCACGATCGCCGACGTCGTCGTGGTTGACACCCCGGCCTACTTCAACGAAGTGGTCATCGAGCTGATCGAGCAGAGCGACGAGATCCTGCTCGTGGCGGGCATGGATGTGCCGAACATCAAGAACGTGAAAATCGGCCTCCAGACGCTGAAGATGCTGAATCTCCCCGTCAACAAGGTTCATCTCATTCTCAACCGCGCCAACTCCAAGGTCCGGCTCGAGGTCAGCGACGTCGAACGCACCCTCGGTGTCAAGGCCGATTGCCTGATTCCCAGCGACATCGTCGTTCCCCAATGCGTCAACAAGGGCGTGGCCGTGGTGTTGGAGGCTCCGAAGTCCGGGGTGGCGCGAGCGATCGAAGAGCTCGCCGCCCGCTACGCAGTTCCCCATTCGTAAACGCCCTCAGGAGGTAGTCGGCCGTGTCGCTCTACAAGCGGCTACAAGAAGCCCAACAAGGGGGCACTCAAGCGACACCGGGTACACCCGGCTCGCCGCCCCCCCGTCGCGACCCGATGGTCGATGACCTCCGCCAGCGCGTTCACCATCACCTCATCGACTCGCTCGGCCCCCTGCTCTACGACCGGCGGATCAGCGAGGACGAGCTGCGTCAGCGGGTCTACGAGCAGTTGCAGCAGGCCCTCGCCCAGGAGCGGGCGCCGCTCTCGGCCGCCGACCGCGCCCAGCTCATCTCCGACGTCTCCGATGACATCCTCGGCTACGGCCCCATCGACAAGTTGCTGCGCGACGAGGAAATCACCGAAGTCATGGTGAACGGGCCCGAGTCGGTATACGTCGAGCAAAAGGGCCGCATCGTGAAGGCCGACGCGTCGTTCGTCGACGAAACGCACCTTCGCAGAATCATCGACAAGATCGTCGGCCAAGTGGGCCGGCGCATCGATGAGTCGACGCCCATGGTCGACGCCCGCCTCCCCGACGGATCGCGTGTCAACGCGATCATCCATCCGTTGGCCATCGGTGGCCCCTTCCTCACCATCCGAAAGTTCGCGACCGATCCGTTCCAGATCGACGATCTCATCCGATTCGGTTCACTGAACGCTCAATCGGCGCGCTTCCTGCAGGCCTGCGTGGTCGGCCGGCTGAACGTCATCGTGTCGGGTGGTACCGGCACCGGTAAGACGACGATGCTCAACGTGCTGTCGTCGTTCATTCCCGCCGACGAGCGCATCGTCACGGTGGAGGACTCGAAGGAACTACAGCTCCACCAGGATCACGTGCTCGCGCTCGAGGCCCGCCCGCCCAACATCGAAGGTCGTGGCGAGGTCACCATCCGCGATCTCGTGCGTAACTGCCTGCGTATGCGCCCCGACCGCATTGTGGTCGGCGAGTGTCGCGCCGGAGAGGCCCTCGACATGTTGCAGGCCATGAACACTGGCCACGACGGCTCGATCACCACCATCCACTCCAACAGCCCTCGCGACACGCTCGCCCGTATCGAGACCATGACGCTCATGTCCGGCTTCGATCTGCCCATCAGGGCCATCCGCGAGCAGATGGCGTCGGCCCTCGACCTGGTGGTGCACCTCACCCGACTCCGTGATGGAACGCGGCGCATCACCCACATCACCGAGGTTCAGAAGATGGAGGGCGACGTGATCACCCTGCAGGACATCTTCTTGTTCGACTTCGGCATGGGGGTCGACGAGAACGGCCGTTTCAACGGGTACCTCAAGTCGACCGGCATCCGGCCCAAGTTCGCCGAGAAGCTCGCCGACCTCGGCATCCGCCTTGGTCCAGAGGTGTTCGCCCCCGAGCAGTTCGTGAAGCGGAGCGCATGATGAATCGACGCGCATGGGGGCTCATGGCCTCTCTGGGCGCGACGGCGATGCTGGGCCTCGGTGGCTTCGTGCACTCCGCGGATGCCGCCGATCCGACTCCGCCCCCCACCATCAAGCGCATCGACGCGACGAAGTTCCCGACGGTCTCTGTCGACATCTTCGGGGGCGCGGCCGACATTCGCGCCGCCGACGGTGTGACCCCGATCACCGACGCCAGCGCCGCCCTGGTCGGCGATGCGGGCGTCAGGAGCGGGATCATCTTCGTCGTCGACACCGCCACGACAATGGCCGTCGACGGACGGCTCGACGCGGTCAAGGCATCGCTTACCGACATCGCCAACAGTCATCCGGCGTCGGTCTCGCTCGGTCTGACCACCGCTAGCACTATCGGCCTCGTGCGTTCGCCGCTCGACTCGGGCCCGGCGTTCGCCGCGGCGGTGAGCGCGATCGAACAGGGCCAGCGGCCGGAGTCGGCGCTCCGGGACGCTGTGCAGAAGGCCATCGACATGTTCAAGCAGGAGCCCACGCTCCTGCGCAACATCGTCATCATTTCCGCGTCGAACGACACTGTGTCCGGCGCGCCCTACGAGTCGCTGCGCTCGCAGTTGCTCGAGGCGGGAATCACCGTCGTCAGCGTGGCCATCGACAACCCGAGCATCGACCGCGGGTTGCTGAGCAACCTGGCCGGCGACGGCAAGGGCGCCATCCTCGACACGGTCTCGAGCGCCGACGTATCTGCACGCATCGCGACGGCGTACTCGCTCCTTCAGAATGAACGGCACGTCACGGTGCGGATGCCCGATGGGTCGCACACGTTCGACCTTCAGATCGGCGGCGTGCAGGTTTCGGTCGCCCCGGTTCCGGGCAGCGTCACCTCCGGCCTCAGCGCGAACCCGACGATCTATACCCCGCAGAACACGCCGGGACCCTCGTTCCTGCAGACCTCGAACGGCAAGATGATCGTGGTCTTGCTCGTGGGTGGCGCGATCGTGCTGTTCGGCGCGGCCATTGCCCTACTCCTGGTGAAGGGCGAGAACCGCCTCGACGCCGTGTTGCAGCCGTACGCCGACGGATACTGGAAGGCACCCGAAGTCGGCATTGGCGGCGACGATGAGTCGGGCTCCGACATGGCCCAGACGAAGTTCATGCAGCGGGCCGTGAAGATCACGTCCAAGCTGGCGCAGCGCCGTGGTCTCATCGTGTGGCTCGAGGGCGCACTCGAGAAAGCCGACCTTCCGGTGCACCCGGCCGAAGCCCTCCTCTTCTACACGGTGGCTACCGGCGTGCTGACCCTGCTCACCGGCGTCGCGACGCGTAACCCCCTCAAAATGGCCATGGTGCTCATCTTGATGGGGGCGCTGCCGCCCCTCGTCCTCAAGTTCCTGGGCAAGCGCCGCAAGCGCGTGTTCCAGGGACAGTTAGCCGACACGTTGCAGCTGCTCGCCGGCTCGCTGAAGGCCGGCTACTCGCTCATGCAGGGTGTGGCCGCGGTCAGCGAAGAGATCGAAGGACCGATGGGCAAGGAGTTGCGCAGGGTCGTGATCGAGTCGCGACTTGGGCGCCCGCTCGAGGACTCGCTCAATGAAGCCGCCGCGCGAATGGAAAGTGCTGATTTCGCCTGGGTGGTCATGGCGATCAACATCCAACGTGAGGTCGGCGGCAACCTCGCTGAGCTGTTGATGAGCGTCGCCGACACGATGATCCAGCGCGAGAGGCTGCGCCGCGACGTGAAGGCGCTGACGGCCGAGGGTCGGGTGAGCGCCGTCGTGATCGGCATCTTGCCCATCGCCCTGGGCGTGGCGATGTTCTCGATCAACCCGACGTACGTGAAGGTCTTGTTCACGGACAAGCTCGGCCGCATGTTGGCGGTCGGCTCGGTCCTGCTGGCCGCCGTCGGCTTCTGGTGGATGAAGAAGACGATCGAGGTGGAGATATGAACCCCCAACTTCTCATCGGTCTCGGCGGTGTGCTCGCGGCGATCATGCTCGCGGTCTACGCGCTGGCCGGATCGGCAACAGAAGTTCCCCTCATGGACCCCGGCGACGTCGATGGCGCCGGTGGGCCTATGACCCTCAACACCAGGGCCAACGAGCTGGCCGACCCGTTCAGGGACCGCGCCCTCGCCCCCATTCTCAAGGGCCTGACCGGCTTGGGCCGCAAGTACACCCCAGCCGGGTACGTCGACGGAGTACGGCGCAAGTTCACCGCCATGGGCAATGCCGCTCCGGAGGCCGTCGACCGCTTCCTCGCGATCCGAGTCATCACCGTGGTGGCTATCCCGTTGTTCTGGGCATTCGTGTTTTTCGGTACTCATCTGAGTGGCTTGATGCAAAAGGCCGTCCTCTTGCTCTTCACGCTCGCGCTGCTGATGGGGCCGGACGCGAAGATCAACCGCAAGGTCGAGGACCGCAGGCGCATCGTTCAACGCCAGCTGCCAGAGATCATGGACCTCCTCGTCATCAGCGTCGAGGCCGGGCTCGGTTTCGAGCAGGCGCTCGACCGCACCGTGAATGCCGTGCCCGGACCGCTTTCGGAGGAGTTCAGCCGCATGCTGGGCGAGACCCGCGCGGGAAGCACGCGTGCCGATGCCCTACGGGCGATGGAACAACGGGTTCACGTACAAGAACTGCGCTCGTTCGTGCTCGCCATCCTTCAGGCCGACACCTTCGGTGTGTCGATCGGTCGCGTGCTACGCGCCCAGGCCGATGAGATGCGCATCAAGCGGCGTCAGATGGCGCAGGAGCGGGCGATGAAGGCCCCCATCAAGATGCTGGTGCCGATGGTGTTCTGCATCTTCCCGGCCATCTTCGTCATCACGCTCGGCCCTGCGGTCATCAACATTCTCAAGAATTTCAAGTAGCAGCCGACGAGAAGCGGCATGCTGGCGCCGCAGACCGTTCCCGCCACGGCCGATGAGCTTTCCAGTAGTCGTCGCCGCACGCTCACGTGGGGCACCCTCATCGCAGTGGCGCTCGCCGTCTGGGGTTGGCGAATCGGACTGCGTCCTCTCGGTGACAACAGCTTCCTGACCCATCTCGAAACGGGCCGGCGCATCCTCGATCACGGCATACCGCGGCGCGATCCGTACACCTTCACCGCGCCGGGAACTCCGTGGGTCGTGCAGAGCTGGCTCGCATCCGCGTGGTACGGGGTACTCGATCGGGTCGGAGGCTGGAGGGCCCTGCAGCTGTTCACCGGGGCGGTGACGCTGGCGCTGTCGATGATCATCTGGCGTCTGACGGTGCCGGCCCGCTCGGTGCTCGCACGAGCCGCGATCGCCGCGTTGGCGCTCGCCGTCGCCACCGGCACATGGTCAGAACGGCCGCTGCTTCTCGGGCTGCTGTTTCTCGGGCTGAGCCTGCTCGCCGTCGATGGCCGTCTCGACGCGCGGTGGCTCATTCCGATCGGCTGGTTGTGGGTCAACGCGCACGGCTCGTTCCCGCTCGGGCTACTGGCGGTCGGGGTCATCACGCTCGGCCGGCGCCTCGAAGGTGAATCAATAGCGAACGGGCTGCGCGCGCTCAAACTCCTCGCGCTGGGCATGGTGCTCGGCGGGATCAATCCGCTCGGTCCGAAGCTCTTGACGTTTCCGATCCACTTGTTGGGGCGCCAGGCGATCCTGAATCACATCCTCGAGTGGCAGGCGCCGAGGTTCATCATTCCGGGACAGCGGCTCTTTCTCCTGCAGGTTGCCGTGGCGGCTCTGTTGCTCGCCCGCCGGCGTAACTGGGTCCTCGGTGTGTCGATGGCCGTATTCGTCCCGTTGGCCCTTCTCAGCGCCCGCAACATCAACGTGGCCAGCTTGGTGCTGCTCATGGCGATGGCGCCGAGCGCCCGGACGGAGCGGGGTCTGTCGGGTGAACAAACGGCGCGTGCAGCGACGTTGGGGACACCGATCCTGTTGTGCTTCGGCCTGCTCATGACGCTCGTGTCGACCACGAAGCCGGCGGTCGATCTATCGGGGTACCCGATGAAGGCCGTGACGTGGATCGACGCGCACACCGACATCACCGCGGAGCGGATCGCCACGCAGGACGTGATCGGCAACTTCCTCGAGCTCGTCGGTAACGGACACATTCCGGTGTTCGTCGACGATCGTGCCGACATGTTCCCGGAGGCCGTTTTCAACGACTCGATCAAGCTGCTCGACGCCGACCGGTCGTGGGCCGAGGTGTTGAACCGCTACCACGTGACGCTGGTGTTGTGGGCGGCCACGAGCCCGCTCGCGGCCGTCCTCGAGGCCTCCCCGAACTGGCACGTCGTCTACGACGACGACGACTGGATCGTGGCCGCCCCCATCGACCGCACCCTCTAGGGCTTCGCCCGGGGAACGAAGTCTCGAAACGTGCCTCCAGGGGCACCAACCCTCGAAACGTGTCTCGAGGACAACGAACCCTCGGAACGTCTCCGGCCGGCGCCGCTACATGGAAGAGGAATTGCGAAGGACCTCCCCGCACCGAGGAGGCCCTTCTATTTTTCGTGTACCAATTGTCGGGCCCCTAAGGCCCCGACATCACGATCCGGCGCCGCTGACCCCACTCGCGATCACGCTGAACTTGTTGGACGCCGCGCTGCCCAGCAGGGTCACTGCTGCAATGCAGACCAACGCGATCAGCGCAACGAGGAGGGCGTATTCGACGAGGCTCGCAGCCCGGTCGTCTTTGACACGGGCACGAACCCAAGCGGTGAGGTAAATCCAGTTCGAATGCACGCCGGTTCCCCAATCTCGCTATGGCCAGAGGATGAAGATGTTCCTAGACAGCACAGCCGGCGGTCCTCAGCTCCCGGCGCCCGACAGCAAGCTGCCGGACTTGGAGAGCGAGAGGGCCGTCGAGCTTCCGAAATACGTCATTGCGGCAACACAAACCAGGGTGATGAGGGCGAGTACGAGGGCGTATTCCACTAGGGAGGCGCCCTCGTCGTTGAACAGATGTTTGTTCATCTCACTTCCCTCCAAGAAAGCAAACAGGGCGGGCCGGTTTTGGCCGGACCGCCCTGAGCTTCACGTGCTTCAGGTTCAGGAACCGGCGCCGCTGATCGCGCTGCCGATGGTGCTGAACTTGGTAGAAGCCGAGCTACCGAGCAGGCTGACGGCCGCGATGCAGACGACAGCGATGAGGGCGACGAGAAGGGCGTACTCCACAAGCGAGGCGCCACGCTCTTCCTTGACATGCGCGCGAATCCACGTTGCGAGAACGTCCCACTGAGTCTTGAGGTCCATTTAGTTACTCCCGTTCGATGCGTAAGGGTCAGGTGTGCTGGAGGCTTTTATGTCTTCCTGCACAGATAGATATCGACCCTGGCCAGCTGCGGTTAATAGGGCACGCGGACCAATCGTCTGGTTGCCCTTGACACCGTCTTGAGGATCGCTTGCTACTGCAGCCTGACGATGCCGCGGCGCACGGCCTGCAGCACGGCCTGGGTGCGGTCCCGGGCATCGAGCTTCTCGTAAATCGACGCCAGATGGTTCTTCACCGTCTTCTGGCTGATGAAGAGTTTGGACGCCACCTCGGGCGTCGACGCTCCGTCGGCGATCAGCTGGAGCACCTCTTCCTCACGCCGGCTGATCACCTTCTCGTCCTCGG
>JBDUDK010000034.1:0-10900 GCA_040002995.1 Acidimicrobiales bacterium
GTGTCCGCGTCGACGCGTACTTCGCAGAACTGCGCGCCGCGCGCAGCCTTGGACCAGCGTTGGTCGCGTAGGAACCGGGAGACGAACTTGGCCCGTCCTGCGACGTTGCCGATCCGGGTGTCGGAACCGACCGAGGCTTCGATGAAGGGCAGGTTGGCCGCGGCCAGCGTCGCCGCACAAGTTTCGCCGACCGTGCCGGTACGGCGGGCGAGCGTGCGCAGCTTCGTGTCCAGCTCATCACACGCGTCGAGCACGCTGGTGGCGACCGTGGCGGTCTGATTCGATTGGCCCGCCATCGGTCCCCGAGGAAGGTTCGAGTCGCCGTATTCGACGCGTACAGCTTCGAAGGGCACGCCGAGCGCGTCGGCGGCGATCTGCGCCTGTGCGGTTGCGCCGCCCATCCCCATCTCGTGGAAGGCGCATCGCACCAGCACGCTGCCGTCGGCTATCAGGCGGACGGTGACATTGGCGGTCATCCGCAACGCCGAGTGGAAGGCGGTCGCGACCCCGATGCCGATGAGCCATCGACCGTCGCGCATCGAGCGTGGTTCGGGTGTTCGCTCCGACCAGCCGAACCGCTCTGCGCCGACCGCGAACGCCTCACGCAGCATCCGCTGTGAGAACCGCTTGCCGTTGAGCGGGTCGGTCTCGGGTTCGTTGCGCATCCGCAGTTCGATCGGGTCCATACGCAGCTCGTGAGCGAGCTCGTCCATCGCTGACTCCAGAACGAATGTGCCGATCGCTTCGCCCGGGGCGCGCAGCCAGCTGTTCGGCAGCAGGTCCAGTTCGACGACGTTCTGCTGGGTCAGCAGATTCGCTGCGCCGTAGAGGTGCCGGGCCGGCCCGGTGGTCTGTTCGAGGGTGCCGCCGACCCGTCCGAGCCGAGTGACGCTGGTGTGCACGATCGCGGTCAGCCGGCCGTCACGGTCGGCGCCGAGCGCGATGCGGTTCGTCGAGCCGGTGCGTCCGCCGGCGGTGCGGCTGACGCCTTTGCGGGTGAGCACCAAGCGCACGGGTCTGCCCACAGCGCGAGCGGCCAGCACGGTGAGCACCGTGCCCGGCCAGACCGCGAACTTGCCGCCGAAGCCCCCGCCGACGTACGGCGAGATCACCCGTACGTTCGTGGGTGGCACGGCGAACCGCCAGGCGATATGGCTGCGCATCGCTTGGATGCTTTGGGTGGTGTCGTGGAGCGTGAGTCGGTCGCCTTCCCACCGCGCGATCGTCGCGTGCGGCTCGATCGCGTTCTGCTGCAGCGGTGGCGTCGTGTACTGCAGATCGACCGACACGGCCGCCCCGGCGAGTGCGGCCTCGGCATTGCCCTTCTTGGCGCGGCCGGGGAAGGACAGATCGCCCTTCGCCGGCGTGGCGTTGGTCTCCTCTTCGGCGAAGTCCACCGCGAACGGCAGCTCCGCATACTCGACATCGACGAGCTGGGCCGCCTCGTGCGCGGCGGCCGAGGTCTCGGCCACGACGACCGCAATCGGCTGCCCGTCCCAGTGCACCTCGTCGGTGTTCAGATAGTTGACCTGCGTGCCCGAGACACTGGGGCCGAGATCCCTCACCATGTTCGCGCGGCGTGGCGGTCGCAGCTTCGGCGCGTTCTGGTGGGTGAGCACCGCGATCACAGTTGGCACTGCCGCCGCGGCCGCAGTGTCGATCCGGATGATGCGGCCACGGGCGACGGTCGCGTGAACCAGCGCGGCGTGGGCGAGGTCGGCGTAGCCGAACTCGGCAGCAAATCGTGCGGCGCCCGTTGTCTTGGCCGTACCGTCGACGCGGTCCAGTGGTCGGCCGACGAAGCCACCGGTTGCCTCGTTGTTCTCGATCCGGTCGTTGCTGGCGGGCTGTGTGGTCGTGGTCATGCCGCGCTCGCGTCAGTGTTGAGCCGGCGCAGCACCGCCACGATGGTCCGCCGAGCGAGCTCGATCTTGAACGTGTTGCCGGGCAAGCCGATTGCAGGCGCAAGTTCCGCCAACGCCGCCCTGCGGAACGTCTCGTCGCTGGCCGGCTCGCCGAGCAGGACTCGCTCCGCCTCGTAGGCTCGCCACGGCTTGGTGCCGACGCCTCCGAGCGCCAGGCGCACTGCGCTGATGTGACCGTCTTGGCCGACATCCATCGCCGCAGCGACCGACACCAACGCGAACGCGTACGAGGCCCGATCGCGCACCTTGCGATAGCGCGAGTTGGCCGCCACCGGCAGGTACGGCAACTCGACCGCGGTGATGAGCTCGTCGGCGGCCAGTTCTGTCTCGCGGTGTGGCGTGGCTCCGGGCAGTTTGTGGAAGTCGGTCAGCGCGATCCGCCGTGTGCCACGGGTGCTCTTCACCTCGACCGTCGCATCGAGGGCGGCGAGGGCCACCGCCATGTCAGATGGATGAGTGGCCACACAGTGGGCGCTTGTCCCGAGAACCGCGTTGCCGCGGTTGAACCCCTCGAACGCCGCGCACCCAGAGCCGGGATCGCGCTTGTTGCATGTCGATGCCTCGTCGTAGAAGTAAAGGCATCGAGTGCGCTGCATCAGGTTCCCACCGACGGTCGCCATGTTGCGCAGCTGTCCGGATGCACCGTGCAGGATCGCCTGGGACAGCATCGGATACCGAGTCCGGATGAGCAGGTTCGCCGCGAGGGTGCTGTTGCGCACCAACGCGCCGATCCGGACGCCGCCGCCGGCGAGTTCCTCGATCCCATCGAGTGGTAACCGAGTGATGTCGATGACGGTCCGGGGCCGCTCGATGCCCTCGCGCATCAAGTCGACGAGGTTCGTGCCGCCGCCGAGGAACTTCGCCTGCGGTTCGGAAGCGATCGCCTGCATGGCCGCGTCCACGTCCGCGGCGCGGACGTACACGAAGCTCTTCATCGGGCGATCTCCTGGATCGCGGCAACGATGCCGTTGTAGGCACCGCACCGGCACAGGTTTCCGCTCATCCGCTCGCGGATCTCGACCGCGGTCAACTCGCCGCCGGTTGCCGCGACATGCTCGGTCGCCGCGCTCGGCGCGCCGCTTCGATGCTCGGCAAGCATTCCGATCGCCGAACAGATCTGGCCCGGGGTGCAGTAGCCGCACTGCAGACCGTCGTTGCGGACGAAGGCCTTTTGCAGGGGATGATCGAGTCCTTCGATCGTTGTGATCTCCCGGTCTTCGTACTGGACCGCGAGTGCAAGGCAGGAGACGATGCGTACGCCGTCGACCAACACCGTGCACGCGCCGCACGCGCCTTGGTCACAGCCCTTCTTCGTGCCGGTTAGCCCGAGATACTCGCGGAGCGCATCGAGCAGGCTGACCTGCGGCTCCGCCGTAAGTACTTGGTCGCGTCCGTTAATTCGCATTCGTAGGTCGGTCATCAACTTCCTTCCTGGTTCGCGTCGGCGCAGTCGCGGCAGGGAACGCTTCGAGCTCGTGCGAACACCGCGCGCGCGCCCGGTGAGTGGCAGAGAACTGGTATTGGTGCATGGTCATCGCGGCAATGGCGCGTCGAGCAGGCCGTGCGCGCCGTACCAGACCGGGCCGATGTTCAGCCGGTCCGGATAGCGGTCGACGATGGCGTCGAAGAACTGCTGTGGAGTGGGTTTGCCGGCGAGCAACTGCTGCGCGTAGAGCAGGTAGTCACGGGTCTGGTCGATGATTGCTGGATCGTCGGGTAGGTCACGGTTCTTGTGTCCGGCAACGACCGCGCGCGGTTCGAGCGCGGCCAGAACGTCGAGTGCTGCCAGCCACGACTCGAAGCCACCGCCGGGAGTTTCGAGCAGCATCTGGTGAACGCCGTTGTACGCGACGTCGCCCGCGACGACCAATCCGATTTCCGGCACGTGAAGGACCGTGGTGTCGTCGGTGTCGGTGTGGCCAACCTCGATCGGGATCATTCGGTGCCCTTCCACCTCGAACCCGCCGGGTGGCACCACCTGATACACGAGTGGGGTCTCCGGGATGAGACCGGGGAAATCGGAGTCCCAGAATCGTTCGCGGGCCTCGAGGTTCTTGCGCATCAACCTGATCGTGCCCTCGGTCGCGTAGGGGATCGCACCCGGGAACCGTTCGAGTAGCTGGCCCGTACCGAACCAATGGTCGCCGTGGCCGTGCGTGGCGTAGATGTAGGCGAGGTGCTTCCCGGAGCGTTCGACCCAGTCTCCGACCTGGCGGGTTTGGTCGCGGGTGAATGGTGGGTCGACCAACACCGCCTCGCCTGCCCCGAAGATCAGCGTGGATGCCAGCGGAGACGACACGATCGGCCCCCCGTCCGGCAACCGTTCGGGGCGGGCTCGAGGGACTCCGTCGCAGACGAAGACGTCGTAACTGAGATCAGCGGGCATGTTCACAGGTACCTTTCCCACCAGGCGAGCGCGTCCTGGCTCGCCTGCGCGTAACCGTCGAAGTAGATGCCGTAGTGGGTGATCCCGGGGATCACTTGGTAGTCGACGACCCCTCCGGGAATGCTCCCCAGGACTTCTGCCGCTCGGCCGCCGTTGTCGGCGATCGACAGCATCTCCTCATCGCCGGCGTCGCGTATCAGAGTCGGAATTCGAAGCCGCTCGACCTGTGCGAGCGCGTCGTAGTGTGCGAGCGCGGCCAGGTGGGGAGTGCCGGGCAGGTTCGGCCACGGATCGACGCCCTGGGGAATCGCGGCAGCGGCGCCGCGGGCGGCGTCGATCGCACGTTGGTGGGCGTAGTCGGCAATGCCTCCGCGCAGTGGCGCGATGGCCGGTACCTGCAGGGCGAGGGCCTTCACCCGGCGGTCATCAGCCGCGAGATAGACGGCGACGCCGCCACTGAAGCTGGTCGCCCAGAGCCCGATCCGGCCCCGGTCCACGTTGGGCTCGCCCTCGATGTAGTCCAGGGCCGCGCGCACGTTGGTCATCCACGCGAAGGGGTCGACCAGATCGCGGATCAACCGGACGCGCGTGTTGACCTCGTTCCCGACGGCGATGTCGGGCGTTTCACCGAGGAACTCGACGGGTGAGCCGGAGCCGTACCAACTGCCCTGCGTGAACGTCAGGGTGATCATCCCGGCCGATGCGAACAGTGCTGCATGGCGTTCGGCCGTGAGCTTGCTGCCTCCCCATCCGTGACACAGCACCACGGCAGGGACTGCGGAATCGGGAGCGATAGTGGTCGGGCGGTACACGTCGGCGTCGAGCGCGATGCCGGTGTTGCTCCAGACCGTGACGTGAGTGCGCTCGACGCCAGCAGGCATCACCAACGGCGGATAGACCGGCTCAGCCATGAGCGGGCTCCGAGGACATCGCTTCGCGCGGCCAGACTTCGTCGAGGCTGTTCTTGTCGGTCGCTGCTGCCTGAACGCCGATGACTCGCCACCCTTGAGCAGACTTGGCCACCTCGAAATGCGTCGCCCACCGCTGGATCTCGGCATCATCCGCGCGGCGCCGGGACCAGATCACCTCGATCGCCGCGCCCACCGCGCTGTAGACGAAGATACGCCGATCCGGCACCGCGGTATGGCTGTATCCGGCCTCGCGCAATGGCGAGTAGTTGAACTCCAAGAAGGCACGAACGCTGGCATCATCGAGACACCAGAACGACTGATCCAGCCCCGTCACGTGCATCGGGGTGCCCCAGTAGCCGTGGATGAACTCCGGCCCCTCGGCACCGCCCGCGGCCGCAACCCAACGCGGCAAATAATCATCGAAAAACCAACCCGCCACTTCGGAGCGGGTGGCCTCAACTCGGTCATCTGTCATCGCCCCGCTCCTCAACGACCCGCGAAATCGAGATCGGGGCGGGCGACGCCTGCCGCATCAGCCTCGACTGCTGAGGCAACGCCGAACTGCGCGTCCGCCGTGCGAAGCACCCTCGCGGCCACCTCGGGGAGGAGCTCGTCGGCCGCCTTCACCCCGCCGTCGGCCCACGCGTTGAGCAGCGCCTTGTGGCCCGCATGCGCGCGGGTCGCACCGCGAGCGAGCCGAGCGGCCCACTGCGCTGTGACCGCGTTGAGCTGGTCGTCGGGCACCACCTCGGCGACGACTCCGGCGGCCAGCGCATCGGCCGCCGACACCCTCTCCGACGTCAGCGCCCACCGCATAGCGCGAGCGCGTCCCGCGCGTTCGGCGACGCGCTGCACGCCACCCAGCAGCGTGAACATCCCGATCGCACCTTCCGTGTGACAGAACCGTGCCGACTCCGCAGCAATGATCACATCGGCCCGCAGCGCAATCTCAAAACCTCCGCCAGAACAGTTGCCCTGCACTGCGGCGATCACCGGCACCGGCAGTTGCTCCAGTGCATTGCTGATCTGCAACCCCAGTGCGAACAAGTTGACCATCCGGTCCGGATCGGTCATCTCCCAGCTCGCGATCTCACCGCCGAAGGAGAAGTCGTGGCCGGCCGCGCGGATCACGACGACCCGCACACTCTCGTCGCCCTTGACCCGCTCGACGGCGGCGGCACAACCCATCATCGTCTCCGTGTTGAGCCGGTTCTGCGGAGGGTTGTTCAAGACGAACTCTGCGACACCGTTGTGTACTGACACCTCAAAAGCCATCTCGGTCCTCCTCGACACTCGCCTGGCATGAGCCGGACTGGTATATTAAAGGAACTTGTGAGTTCCTTTGTCAAGAGGAACTTTGCGAATCGCAGACAACGTGGGAGTTCGATCCGTGACAAAACAGGATGCGGCCGGAACGGCCCAGCCGCGGCCGCGGGCCGTGAGCCCCGGCCGCCCGCCGAAATCGGAGGAAGCGGCGCGCCTGCGGCACGTGCTTGGCGTCGCATCAGCAGAGTTCGTGCGGCACGGATACGCCGGGGCCAACGTGTCCCGGATCGCCGGTGACGCCGGTGTCTCGAAGAAGACGATCTACGCCCGGTACCCCCGCAAGGCCGACCTTCTCGTCGCAGTGGTGAGCGATCTGGCGACTCGTTACTACGAAGGAGTCATGGCGGCGATGAGCGCCTCAGCAGGCGATCCCGAGCACGTTCTCGAGAGCTTTGGATCTCAGGCGGCGCGCAACTGGGCGACTCCGGAGGCCGTCGGGGTGTACCGGCTGGTCGTCTCCGAGGTCGCGCGATTCCCGGAGTTGGCGTCGATCTACCGCAACACGATGGATCGGTTCCGGACCACGCTCGCCGAGTACCTGAGCGAGCAGAGCGCTGCCGGAACCCTGGACATCGCCGACGCGGATGCGGCCTCGCACCAGTTCGGGATGCTCGTCTACGGTGAGATCCGCGAGAAAGCGCTGCTTGGCGAGACCGTGACCGACGACCACATCGACGCAGTCGTCCGTCGCGCCGTTCGCGTCTTCCTCACCGGCTATGCAGTACGTGCGTGACCTGGCCCGCGATTCTCAGCGAGAGCGGAAAGCGGGTTCGTCGACACGTTTCCGCAGGGGACGCTGTCGGCTGCGATCGAGACGCTCCAGCTTCAATCAGCACTCGGTGCCGGTGCCTCGACAGTCAGCTCTCGCGCGTCACGGTCGCTGCGTTCCTCGAACGCTGGCTTGCCGGGAGCTTGGCCAAAGGCCGCCGCGGTCAGCGGTGTCTGGGCTTGGCGACATAACCAATAACAATGCCTGCAGCGGCGCTGACCGCGATCACGATCCAGAGAGCTACGTCCGTCGTATCGAAGGCCCAATCGACACTGACTTTGTCGGTGTTGAGTGCCGCGAACACCACCACAGCTGCCAGCACGACGAGCCAGGTGATGACCCGGACGGTCTGGGCCGCCCGGATACGGGTCTCGGCGTGGGACAGCGATTCATTACTGCTCACCTCGCACCTCCCGGACGAAAACCGAAGCAGGAACAAGCACACCGTAGGTCTTTCGCGTTGACCGAACGAACACGCGACACGCCGCGCAGCACATCGCCCACTTTGAGGACACTGACGGACCTCACCGCGGCCAGGTTGACGACCAAATCAAAGTCCGTGGCCGGGAGGTCGCGTCATGCGCACTCTGGTGCGCGGGAGCCACCCAACTCGTTGTCATCGCCGCCCACGGCGATGAGCCCACCCGCAACGTGACCCTTCGTCGTGGGTCCATCGGCTCGCGGTGGAAGCCCTCGCAATCGGCTTGGGATCAGCGGCGGCCGGAACCCCAACCGACCGCCAAAACGGCCCACTTCGCGTCGCGACAACTCACAAGGCTCGAGCACTAGGGGACGGCGAACGCCTCGTCAGGAGCGCTCGGGTAGAAGATCGAGTGCCGACGCGCTCAGGACGCCGTTGATGACGTCGCGGGCGACGTCGACGAGCAGGAGGTTGTGGTTGCGCGCGTGGTTACGCAACGCGGAGAACGCGTGCGTCATGTCGAGGCCCAACCGCTCGGCCACCATTCCTTTGGCTTGCTCGAGGACGATGCGGCTGTTGAGGGCGATCTGCAGCTGCTCGGTCATGACTTGTCCCTCGACCATGTGGCGGTGCTGCAGGATGGCGATCGTGGCGACATCGGCGAGGGCTTGGCCTGCATCGATGTCGGCTGGTCTCATCCCGCCCGGGTCGACATGGAAGAGGTTAAGGGCGCCGATGACAGTGCCGCGCAGCCGCATCGGCAATGCGTCCACCGAATGGAAGCCTGCGGCGAGGGCTTCGGCCGCGAATCGGGGCCAACGGCCAACGGTCGTGAGGTCCTGGTTCACTACCGGTAGGCCGGTGCGGTAGCAGTCGAGACACGGGCCTTCTTGGGCTTGCAGCTCGAACAGCTCGAGCAGATACATGGTCTCACTGGAAGAGGCCATCACCCGTAGGTCCCTCTCGGCGGCCACGAGCATGATCCCCGCGGCAGCGACATCGAGCACGTCCACGCACCGGTCGGTGAGCAAGGTCAGCAACTCCACCACATCGAAGTCGTCGACCAGAGTGTCTGCCAGCTCCACGAGTGTTCTCGCGAGCAGTGCTTCTCTTGACATCGGACCTCCTAGTCACCCACGGCTCGGCCATGGGATCCCAAGACGGGGAGCCGCACCCCTCAATGGTACGACTTACTAGGTCCAGTTGATAGGACCCCCGAGCGGACTTCGCCTCACGGGCCTGGGTCATTCTCGCCGCTTCGATCATCGAAACGAAGCGTTCGGGCCACCACGTTGCGGGCTATCTCGGCGAGGGCGCGGTCGTTGCCGAAGGCGTACGCCCGCAGCCGGATAAGAGCTTGCCCCGCGCTGATCTCGAGCTGTGCGGCCACCATGCCGGAAGCCTGGTGGACGACGTACTGGAAGTTCCCGCCCGCCTCCAGTTCTTGAGCCAGCTTCCCGGCGGGCGCTTTGGCCTGCATCGCCATCATCGCCTCGGCGGCGACGTCGGCGACCACCAGCGCGTCGGCGTGTTGTTCGTCGGTGAGCCGCCCCGGCCGGTCGTTGTAGAGGTTGAGGGCCCCGACGCGGATCGCCCCAATCTGGAGGGGGAAGCCGAAGACCGCTCGCACACCGGCCGCGACGGCCGGGCCGGTGAACGCGAGCCAGCGAGCGGTGATAGGTGTGGCCAAATCGGGTTCGAGAACCGGCCGGCCGTGCGCATAGGCATCGACGCACGGCCCTTCGCCAAGTTCGAACTGCAACCGCTCGATGAGTGCACTGACCTCGTTCGTGGTGCACACCGAGCCTTGGGGCACATCACCCGACATGAGCATGATTCCTGCGCCGCTCACCGCGGTGACATCCGCGCACACCTCGCACAACCGCTTCGTTTCTACTTCGGGAGTTGTGCCGCCAAGGAGACGGGCGAGGAACCGTAAACGTCGTTCGCCACTCACCGCTCAAAGCCTCCGGCCGGCCAACCGTGTTGGTGACGTGCACTCGACACCGCTCACGATACCCCGACATGTCGTCGAGTTCGGCATCGGGTAAGGCTCGTGTGATCCAACCCCAACGTTCGGCGGTGGAGGCGTCGTAGTCGTCGCTGCTGAGAATCACTTCGAGGGCGGGCCGCTCGTGAAGACGACCACCTGGATTGCGGGATCGTCGTCGAGCTCGCGGAGGATCTCGTCCAGCCGCGTCACGGTTTCGCTGACGATCAGATTCACGGGTGGATTCGCAAAGGTGATCCTGGCGATCTTCGGTGTCGAACGTTCGAAGGTGATCGTGCTCCCGTGGGTCATGGCGCGCGTCTGTTCTCGTTGCCGTTCTGCTGCCGGTCGAGGAACTCGAGGGTGGTCGCGACGAATTCCCGGTGGTGCTGGAAGATGCCGCCGTGACCGGCGTCGGGGTAGAGGACGAGTTCGCTGTTCGGCAGGCGGCGGTCGAGGTCGACCGTGTTCGATGTGGGCACCATCCTGTCGTTGTCGCCGTTGGCGACCAGCACGGGCTGCTTGATCACGGACAGGTCGGCGGGCTTCTGCCGGCCCCAGCGATGGATCGCCTTCAGTTGGGCGCGATAGCCGGACAGGGACATCCTCTTGTCTCGGCTCTCGGTGCGCTCCTTCAACCGTGCCAGGAACTCTTTGGCTGATCGTTTCCCGTTGGGGGTCCTGGTGAAGAACAGGTACGTCTTCGGGTCCCGGACGGTTAGCAGCGCGCGCGCGACGTCGAGATTCGAGATCCGGGTCACCTTGTCGATGCCCTCGCCGCCGGCCGGACCGGTGCCGGTGAGAATCAGCTTGCGGATGAGCTCAGGCTCTTCCAGTGCGATCACCTGCGCGACCATGCCTCCTAGAGAGAACGCGAGGATGTCGACCTGCTCGAAGCCGAGCGCCCGTATGAAGGTGACCGCGTCATTCGCCATTGCCTCGATCGTGTCGGGCACCGTGCCGCTGGAGGCGCCGACGCCTCGATTGTCGAAGGTGATCACGCGGTGCTTCGCGGCGATGCCGTCGACGACGCGTGGGTCCCAGTTGTCGAGGTTCGCGGCCAGGTGCGTGAGAAAGATCACCGGGATGCCCGTCTTCTGGCCGAGCTCTCTGTAGGCGAAGTCCACGCCCCCGGCCGCGACGGTGCGAGTGGAGGCGTTCTCGTACGACGT
>JBDUDK010000096.1:0-3175 GCA_040002995.1 Acidimicrobiales bacterium
GCGCGGCCACCGATCCTCGCGGGAGCACGAGCGGCTGGAACTCGCGGCCCACGCGCACGAGCGCGTTCGCCATGCAGATGACGACCTTGCCGCTCAGATGGCGTTCGAGCTCGCCGGCAGTTGGAGCCGCCGAATCCCAAGGGGTGGCCACCACCACGATTTCGCCGCCCGCCGCGGTGCCTTCGTTGTCGCTGGCGTCGAGCGCGAGCGACCAGGTAGGCCATTGCTCGAGCAGCGCGTCGCGCGCTTGCGTCGCCCGCTCGAGCGAACGCGAACCTAAAATGACCTCGTAGCCGACCGACGCAAGGCGAGCGCCGAGCGCGGTTCCCGCGGGTCCGGTGCTGCCCAGGATGCCGATACGCACAGCCGAAAGCCTCGCACACGCAGGGCCACGCGCACGTGCCCGGTTAGGGTGCGCGCATGGGTCTGCTCGACGGCAAGCGCATCGTGGTCACCGGCGTTCTCACCGACGCATCGCTCGCGTTCGGCGTCGCCGCACTCGCCCAGCAAGAGGGCGCCGAGATCGTGCTTACCGGCGCCGGCCGCGGCTTGTCGCTTACCGAGCGCACCGCACGCAAGCTCCCTTCGCCGGTGAAGGTGATCGAATTCGACGTCACGGTGCCCGAGCATGTCGAGTCGGTTCGCGCCGCGGTCGCCGAACAATGGGACCGGGTCGACGGCGTTCTTCACGCGATCGGGTTCGCGCCGGCCGCGTGCCTCGGCGACGACTTCATGGCCGCCGACTGGCCCGACGTCGCCATCGCGGTGCAGGTCTCGGCCTACTCGCTAAAGACGCTGGCCGACGCGTTCGTCCCTCTGATGACGGAGGGCGGCTCGATAGTGGGATTGGATTTCGACGCGACGGTCGCGTGGCCGGCCTACAACTGGATGGGCGTGGCCAAGGCGG
Source organism: Acidimicrobiales bacterium (assembly GCA_040002995.1). Classification (GTDB taxonomy): domain Bacteria; phylum Actinomycetota; class Acidimicrobiia; order Acidimicrobiales; family Ilumatobacteraceae; genus JBDUDK01. Next base: position 908 of record JBDUDK010000096.1, read on the forward strand.
CATTCGAGTCGACGGCGCGATACCTCGCGCGTGACTTGGGCCCGCGCAAGATCCGCGTCAACCTGCTGGCCGCCGGGCCTATCAAGACAATGGCCGCCAAGTCGATTCCAGGGTTCGCCCGGTTCGAGGACGTGTGGGGCGATCGCGCTCCGCTCGGTTGGGACGTCTCCGACTCGAGCGCCGTCGCCCGCGGATGCGTCGCGTTGCTGTCCGACTGGTTCCCGATGACGACCGGCGAGATGATCCACGTCGACGGCGGATACCACGCCATCGGCGCCTAACCCCTGCGCGTTCTGACGCGTTTTTTCCTCGCTGCGGTGTCGGATTCGCGCGCGAGAAGGAAGCGGTACTGTCGGTGCACTTCCTCCGGATGGACCCACCCGGAGGTGACAATGGCTTTGCTCAGTCCGAGTGCACTGCGTGTGATCTCGCAGCGCCACGGCGTCGTCACCAGCCGGCAGCTCATATCGTTCGGCCTCAGCGACACGCAGATAGGTCATCTCGTGGACACGGGTCAGCTCTTTCGCGAGCGCCACAGCGTGTTCCGCCATGCGGCTGCGCCGGGAACGCATGATCAACGGCTGGCGCTGGCCTGCGCCGCCTCTCTGTGGGTCGCTATCTCACACCAATCGGCGGGGAAGATGTCGGGCTTGCGCAGGCTCGGTCGCGACCGGCGGATTCACGCCACGATTCCCGGTCGCTCCCATATTCGGATACCTGGGGTCGTCATCCACCGTAGTCACCTCATCCTCGCGGCCGACATCGTCGAACGCGACGACGGAATCCGAGTCACCAGCATCGAGCGCACGATCTTCGACCTCGCAACCGGCATCCCGCGTGTCGCCGCGTGCCTTATGCGAACACGACGGCGCGTGATTATGGGCGGTCTTGCATCGCGGATATGGGCGATCGCAGTGGAAGCGATGCCGAACGTTGACCCAGCCCGCCCGCGACGCTGCGATCGGGATCCGGGACACGTCCGTCGCATATGGACGCGTCGTCCCCGCAGATGAAATGGGGACCAGCGAGAAGTGTCTCCTGGGCAGGGGGGATGGAGATTTCTGATGTAGTCGTCCACCCGCGGCTCACAGACGCAGTTTCTGTGAGCCGAGCGACCTGATCGGTGTGTTGAGGCTCAGTGGCCCGTGAGCGCGTGGACGGGCGATAGGTCTTGTGGCGGGGATGGCCGGTGTTCGGCCGGGCTGTCCTGTTCCAGGTGCAGGAGGCTGTCGAGATCCGCTGCTTCCATGGGGCGGGCGAAGAGGTAGCCCTGCGCGTGCGGGCAGTTGAGGGCGCGTAGCCGCTTCGCCTGGTCGGGGGTCTCCACGCCCTCGGCGACGACGTCGATGCGCAGGGCCGCGGCCATGTCGATGAGCGCGGTGGCCATGGCATGGTGGCGCCCCTCGGGACTTGCCAAGCCTGCCACGAACGTCTTGTCGATCTTGATGACCTGGATGGGTAGTTCTGCGAGCTGCGCAAGCGTGGAGTAGCCGGTGCCGAAGTCGTCGAGGGCGATGCGCACGCCGAGCCGGGAGAGCTGAAGCAGGATGCCCGACAGCATGGCCCAGTCGTAGATGAGGGCGCTCTCGGTGAGTTCGAGGCAGAGGTTGCCAGGGTCGGTTCCGGTGGCGGCGAGCGCGGCGAGGACCCGCTTGGCGTAGGCGGGGTCGGTGAGCTCCACGCTGGAGACGTTCACCGAGGTGGTGAGCCGCCGACCGCCGTGCTCCGTCCGCCAGGCGGCCGTGGTGCGCAGGGCCTCAGTGACGGCCCAGCCGCCGACGTCATGGATCAGTCCGGTGCGTTCCAGCGCCGGCACGGTGACCACCGGCGGGACGTCGCCACGCACCGGGTGCCGCCAGCGCAGCAGGGCCTCGACGCCGACGACAGCGCCGTCGGCGAGGGACACGATCGGCTGGTAGACGAGGCGCAGCTGTCCACGGGCGAGGGCGTGCCGTGCATCGGTGTCGACGGAGACTCGTTCGGTGAGCCCGTCGGCCATCTCTGATTCGAAAAGCTGCCAGCGTGAGCGCCCGGCGGCTTTGGCGACGTACATCGCGGTGTCGGCGTCACGGAGCATGGTGACCGGGTCGGCGCCGTCGAGGGTGCGCAAACCGACGCTTGCTCCGAGGAACACCTCCTGGCCGCTGATGGTCATCGGCTCGGCCACGCTGCTGACGATCCGCTCCGCGACCCGCTCCGCGCCCGTTGGCGAAGTCAGGTCCTGGCAGAGCACGACGAACTCGTCGCCGCCGAGGCGGGCCACGGTGT
>JBDUDK010000004.1:0-33218 GCA_040002995.1 Acidimicrobiales bacterium
TGACCAGGAACGATTTGGTCGGGAAGGCGGGATTCGAACCCGCGACCTCAGCGTCCCGAACGCTGCGCGCTAACCAAGCTGCGCTACTTCCCGTTGATGCGGAACGCGAGGCTACAAGGCCTCGGCCACGGATTCCGAAGGGATCCCCTCGACGAACCGGCCACCTGCCAGTACCGCCGTAGCTGCCCGTCGGAGGCGAAACGAGTCGAGTGGCTTGATCAGCCAGCCCTCGGCTCCCGAGCGCTGGGCCAAGAAGATATCCGCAGCCCGGTCCAACAGCATGAGCACCGGCACGTGCGGCAGGCGTCCACCGCTCTCCTCGAGCCGCAGGTCCATGCACGCCGCCATCCCGCCCATGTTGCCGATTTGCAGGTCGAGCACCACGAGATCCGGCGTGAGCTGCGCCACCGCTCCGATGACTTGCGCACCTGCCTGCACGACGGTCACGGTCGTCTGCTCGTCGCCGAGCGCGGAGTCGACCTCGTCGCGGATCCAGTCCGCGTCGGTGGCGAGCAGAACAGTGGGCACGGGCCGACGTTACCGAACACCCGCGAAGATGAACGAGCGCACTCGATCGAGTGACCCCAAGTCGTGGACGTCGTCGGCCAAAAGCGGGACCCGGACGACGACGGTCTCTCCGACGACATCGAAGAGCGGCGCGAGTTGGGCCTCTTCGGTATCGGCCAGTGTCGTAAGTTCGGTGAGGTTGCGCGTGAGGGGACTTGGGACGACCTCATCAGGCGCCGCGCCGAATCGCGGTGTCATCCGGTTGATGATCACGGCGGGGACGTTGCGTCCAGAATCGCGGAGGCGCTCCGCAACGAAGCGCGCTTCTTCGATGGTGTCGCGGCGCGGCGACGCGACCAGCACATAGGCCGTCGACTGATCGGTAAGCAACTGCGCTACCGCGTCGGCGCGCTCGCGGAAGCCCCTGTCCATTCCTTCGAAGGCTTTGAAGAACGTGATGGCATCGTCGATCGCCTCGGCGCCGATGACCTTGGCCAGCGTGCGCACGAAGCCCTGCGCGGCCGCATTCACGGCCCGCAACGGACCGCGGGTCGGCATCGTCAGCAATCGGTAGAGGCGATGGTCGAGGAACCGCGTCAGGCGAGCGGGAGCATCGAGGAAGTCGAGCGCGGCACGCGACGGAGGGGTGTCGACCACAACAACATCGAATTGACCGGAGGTGTGGAGCTCGTAGAGCTTCTCGGCGGCCATGTACTCCTGCGTTCCCGAAAGGGCGCCGGAGACGTTCCGGTAGAAGCGGTTCGCCTTGATCCGCTCCGCCTGTTCCGGTGTCGGAGCTTGCGCGTCGACGAGGGCGTCGAACGTCTTCTTGGCGTCGAGCATCACGGCCCACAGCTCACCCGACCACGGACCGTCGATGCGGGCGGGCTCATTGCCGATGCGCGCGAGCCCGAGCGCGTCGGCCAGCCGGCGGGCGGGATCGATCGTCACGACGCACGCCCGACGGCCACAGTCGGCCGCGGCCAACGCGAGTACGGCGGCGGTCGTGGTCTTGCCGACACCGCCCGATCCGACAGTGATGATCACCGACCGCTCGGTCACGAGGTTCGCGAACGTCACGCGTGCACCCGCTCGGCGAACGCATTCGCGAGTGTTCCGAGTTCTTCGGGCCCGATAGCCGCGGTGAACAACTGAGGCAGGTGAATTTGCGGAAGTGGCAACGAGTCAGCGAGCCTCGCCAGCTGCTCGCGCTGAAGGGCCATGCGTCCCTGACGGAAGCCGGCCGCATCGGCGAGCGGGCCCGAAGCGCCCTCAACCAACTCGAGGCCCTCGACCTCGGGAAGAACGCTGTTCACCACGACGGGCCCGAGTTTCACGCCGACGTTGTCCTCCAACGCGTACGCCGTGTCGATGAGCTCGTTCACCGGGGTTTCTTCCGCCAGCGTCACGAGCATCACCTGACTGCGCGTCGCGTCGGTGAGCAACTCGAGCACCTCGCGCGCCTGATCCCTGATCGGCCCCACCCGAACGGTGTCGAGCAGGCTGCGGGCCGCCCGGAGGAACGTGATGGCGTGACCGGCCGCGGGAGCATCGAGCAGTACGACGTCGGCGGCCGCCAGTCGTTCGAGTTGCTTGACCTTGCCGAGCACCAAGATGTCATCGATGCCGGGCGCGGCCGCGGCGACGACATCGAGCACCCCACTTCGCGAGAGGCGGTTCGAGATGCGGCGCATGCCGTGTTCGTTGAGGTACTCCACGAGGGCGCGGTCAGGGGTCAGGGCGCGGGCCCGCACCACGCCGGTGGCACCGGGTCCGAGCCCGCTGGCCAGGGTGACCTCGTCGTAGCCGAAGGCCGGCGCGTTGAACATCGACGCGAGGCCGCTCTTGCCTTCGACCTCGCAGATCAGCGCGTTGAGTCCCGCGTCGCCGGCCGCCCGGGCGAGCGTGGCGGTCACGGTGGTTTTGCCGACGCCACCCTTCCCGGCCACGATGACCAGGCGGCACGCAGCGAAGAACTGCCCTATGGGCATTCGATCCACGATCCCTTCGGGAGGCAGGCCTTGCGCAGACTAGCGATCGTCGTTCTGGGCGTCGGGCTCGCGGTGGGCGCCGCCACCGTGCCCGCACAGGCCGACGACAGCGCGACGAGCCCGAAGGTATCGCCCGTCGACGTGGTGGAAGTAACTGGTCTTGTCGACCCGATCGTCGTCGACTTCATCGAGCGCTCGATCACTGCAGCCGAAAAGGACGGCGACCAGGCCCTCGTGCTGCAAATGAACACGGCGGGCGCCACGGTGTCGAATGCGCGGATGGCCGTGCTCGCATCTCGCATAGCCAACGCGGGAATCCCCGTCACGATTTGGGTCGGGCCGAGCGGCGCGAGGGTGTTCGGCACGCCCGCGCAACTTCTCGCCGCGGCCGCCGTCACCGGCATGGCGCCGAACACCCACATCGGCAAGCTCGGCAAGCCGCTCGCGGTTCCGGGCGTCGATGTCTCGTTCAACGGCAACGCGACCGCGCTCCGCTCCACCACGTACAACGTGAATGAAGCCCGTGAGAAGGGCGTGCTCAAGCTCGGCGTCAACGACGAAGGGACGCCAACGCTCGGTTTCTTTCTCACCGTGCTCGACGGCGTCACCTATCACGGCAAGACGCTTCATACCGCCGAGGTAACGCAGGAGAACGGGAAGCCGACGCGCAAGCCCATCGGTGTGACGCGATTCAACAAGCTCGGCCTTTTGCCGCGGCTCATGCACACCGTGGCCAGCCCGCCCAGCGCCTATCTGCTCGTCACCATCGGACTCGTGTTGTTGCTGTTCGAGTTCTTCACGGCGGGTGTAGGCGTGGCCGGGCTGGTTGGGGTAGGCGCCCTCGCGCTTGGTGGCTTCGGCCTCGCTGCGCTCCCCGCGCGTTGGTGGGCGGTCGGACTGATCGGACTGGCGATGCTCGCGTTCGCCGTCGACGTTCAGACAGGGGTGCCCCGCCTCTACACCGGCCTCGGCACGTTCCTGTTCACGTTGGGATCGTTGACCCTCTACGAAGGTCTCGACTTGTCGTGGATCGCGTTGCTCGCGGGCATCGGAGGCGTCCTGCTCGTCACGCTCGTCGGAATGCCCTCGATGGTGAGGACGCGTTTCGCTACTCCGACGATCGGGCGAGGATGGATGATCGGCGAGCTCGGCGACGCTGTCACCGACATCGATCCCGACGGGATCGTGCTCATCCGCGACGCGAAATGGCGGGCCCGTACGAACCGGGCGACACCCATCAAATCGGGCGGGCGCCTCCGCGTCGTCGCGCTCGAGGGAACCGTCCTCGAAGTCGAGCCGGAGGCCGGGGGCGCACGCGATCACCGGGAGCGCCGGCACAAGACGGACTCAAGCGGGTAGCGGAGGCAACCGCGGACCCGCGATGCGCAGGTCGCCGCGCCGTCGGGTGATGCCGCGCGCGTCGAGTTCGGTGAGGAGCGGGATCGCGTGTTTTCGGGTCACCCCAAACGCATCACGCGCCTCCCCTGCGGTGACCCCGTCGGGCTTGGCCGCAATGATTACGGCCATCCGTTGGGCCGCTTCATCAACGGCCGACGGATGGAACCACAACCCACCCAGCTCGATGACGGCGCCGCGCCGCGCCAGCTCACGCAGCTCGGCCCGGTCGACGCCGTCGGCATCGGGCGGGGCCAGACCTCCCGCGAGCAGCCGGGCGACAAAGGGATGATCAGCGAAGGGGTCGAGCTGGCCGACCGGACGGACGCGACCGTTCTCGATGACGACATCGTCGAGAGTGGCCGCCACGGCGCGGGCTCGGCTATCCAGTGGAGCGAGGTCGAGGCCCAATGGGCCGGCGGCGACGACAGCAGTGCGCAACGCCTCGCGGTGCGCGGCGAGCACGGCGGGCGCCACCACCCATTGACCCACGTCGGCTGGACGCCGTACGCCGGTGATGGCCTCGAGCTCGTCGACATCGACGAACCCGCGTTCATCGATCACACGGTCGACCGACCGATCGGGTCGAGCGCGCGACGCGGCGCGCATCGGCGCGACATCGAGCACCTCCCCACCGCCAACAGTCTCCGACCGGCCGCTCTCGCGCACAATGAACCGATCGCCGGGCAGGAGCGGCAGCGCGACCGGAAGGTGGAAACGCACAAGACCGGTCGCGCCCGGAGCGAGAGACTCCTGCCCCAGCACCCGCATGCGCACTGGAACCTCACCCGAGCCAACGTGGATCACATAGGCGCCGCGGCGGCTGACATCGTGATCGAGTGCCGCCAGAACCGACAGAGACGCGTCGAACATTGACGTCGGTCGCCACTGGGCGCCGCGCACGAGTACGTGGCCCCGCTCGAGCTCGTTGTGATCGACACCGATCAAATTCGCCGCCACGCGATGGCCGGGCCCGATGCGCTCGACCGTGCGGCCGAGTGTTTGCAGGGCTCGGATACGTACCGATCGGCCCAGCGGCATTACATCGATGGTGTCGTCGGTGGCCAGCTCACCGCCCGCGAGCGTCCCCGTGACGACCGTGCCGCTTCCTTTGGCCGCGAAGACCCTGTCGATCCACAGGCGCGGGCGTCCACGGTCGACTGCCGGGGGCGTCATCGTCACGAGGCGGTCGAGCGCCGCCCGCAGTTCTTCGAGGCCGCGCCCTGTCGGTGTCGCCACGTCGATGATCTCGGCGTCGTCCAGAAACGTGCCCGCGGTGTGGTCGGCGATGTCGAGGTGGGCGAGCTCGCGTGTTTCGTCATCGACGAGATCGACTTTGGTGAGAGCCACAACGCCGTGGCTGATGTCGAGCAACTCCAGGATGCGCAGGTGCTCCTCGCTCTGCGGCTTCCAGCGTTCTGTCGCGGCGACGACGAAGAGGCAGGCGTCGACGTCACCGACGCCGGCGAGCATGTTGCGCAGGAAGCGCACGTGCCCGGGCACGTCGATGAACGAGATCCCGGCTCCGGACGCGAGCGTGGTGTGCGCGAAGCCGAGGTCGATCGTTAGGCCGCGCCGCTTCTCCTCGGCGAAACGATCGGGATCGGTACCGGTGAGCGCGAGCACGAGCGAGCTCTTGCCGTGGTCGACGTGTCCCGCGGTGGCCACTACGTGCATCGGCCGCGTCCTACAAACGGCGCAACGCCGCGGCGATCAGGTGATCGTCGGTGGGGTCGACGGCGCGCAGGTCGAGCACAGTCACGTCGTCGCGCACGCGAGCGATAATCGGAGGTGACGAGAGCCGTAGCGCATCGACATGATCGCCCGAAACGGCGACGCCCATCGAGGGAATCTCGGCGCCGGGCCCACTGCCGGCACCGGGGACGGCAACGGTGTCGATGACGGCACCGACGCCGAGTGCCTCGGCGCGCGCTCGTAACGCGGCGACAGGCGTTGTCGCCATCCTCCAGAACGCGATGGCCTCACCGTCGCGGCGGAGGTAGGCGAGCGCGACGTCGGCGAGGGCGGCCAGCACGAGGCCGCCGGGTCGCACGGCCCGGGCGAGCGGATGTCGGGCGCACGCGTCGACGAGCTCGCGGCGTCCGGCGATGATCCCTGCTTGGGGTCCTCCGAGCAGCTTGTCGCCAGAGAAGGTCACCACCGAGGCGCCCGCTTCGAGCGTCTGGCGGGCGGCCGGCTCGCCGGCTAGCCACGTTGGTGGCCCGTCGGGCAACCACGGGCAGGCCGCGTCGAGCAGGCCGGAACCGATGTCGGCCACGACGGGCACACCGAGGGTCGCCAACTCCTTCACGCTGGTCGACTCGGTGAAGCCCTGGACTCGGAAGTTCGACGGGTGCACCTTTAACACCAACGCGACCTCGGAGCCGGGCGCGTTGACGGCTCGCTCGTAGTCGGCACGCCGGGTGCGGTTCGTTGTGCCCACGTCGACGAGGTGGGCGCCGCTCTCGGCCATCACCTCTGGCACCCGGAAGCCGCCTCCGATCTCGACCGCCTCGCCCCGCGACACCACGACCCCCCGACCCCGCGCGAGCGCGGCGAGCACCAGCAGGACCGCCGAAGCGTTGTTGTTCACAACCATGGTGGCCTCGGCGCCCGAGGCCCGCGCCAATAGTTCGCCGACACCGCGCTGGCGTGAGCCACGGGTGCCCGTCACCAGATCCAACTCCAGGTTCTGGTAGCGCGCCGGATGGTGGAATTCGATCGGGGCTCGCCCCAAGTTCGTGTGCAGAAGCACGCCGGTGGCGTTGATCACCGGTTGTAGCAATGCCTTGGCGATCATTTCAGCTCTCGCGCGAGCCGATTGCGGTTCGCGCGCGGCGATCGCGGCGCGTGCGGCGTCGACGAGCAACGGATGGGGGAGCTCGACATCGGCGATCGAACGCGCCAACGCGTCGACCGAGGGTGGGCGCACGCCGCGAGCATGCCCCGTTTCCGCCACTCCGCGTCAATAGGATCGACGACGGTGGCTCTATTACTCCTGCTCATCCTGCTCATTCCCGTGGTAGAGGTCTACGTGTTCGTCCAGGTGAGCCACCAGCTTGGGTTCTTGACCACGCTCGGCGTTCTTGTGCTGGTCTCGCTTCTCGGGGCCTGGCTCGTGAAATACGAGGGAATCGCGGTCTGGCAGCGTCTCCAGCAGCAGCTCGCTGTGGGCAACGTGCCCACGAACGAGATCATCGACGGTTTCCTGGTGTTGCTGGCGGGCGCCTTGCTGCTGACCCCGGGTTTCGTCACCGACGCGCTCGGCATCGTCTTGCTCCTCCCGCCCGTGCGGGCCGGAGTCCGATCCCTGGCCCGCCGCCGGTACACGAAGCAGGCCCGGATCATCCGGGCCACCCACCCAGGGCCTATCCACGACGTTTCCGGCGAAGAGACACGGCGCGGGGAGGAGCTCAACCCTTGACCGACGCTCCGCCGGTCCCCCTGCGCGACGCGGCCACGCTGATGCTCGTTCGCGACGGCGAGACCGGGCTCGAGGTCTTCATGATGCGACGCACACTCAGCGCGGCGTTCGTGGCCGGCTTTTACGTATTCCCGGGTGGTGCCGTCGACACGGCCGACCGGGATGAGTCGCTCGCGGTCCATGTCGTGGGGCGCAACGACGGTGATGCCAGCCGCGCGCTCGGGATCGAGCGCGGGGGTCTTGCGTCGTGGGTGGCCGCCCTTCGAGAGTGTTTCGAGGAGGCCGGCGTACTCCTCGCGGTCGACGCCGACGGGAGCCCCATCGGTTTCGACGACCCCGATGTCGCCCGCCGGTACCTCGGTCATCGCGCGGCGCTGCACCGCGGAGAACTCTCCCTCGCCGACCTGTGCTCGAGCGAGGGCATACGGCTGGCGGCCGACCGTCTGTATTACGTGAGCCACTGGATCACCCCCGTCGGTGAGCCGCGCCGCTTCGACACCCGTTTCTTTCTGGCGGCCACGCCGCTCAACCAGGACCCGCTGCACGACGACAACGAGACGATCGCCAGCCTTTGGGTGAACCCAGCCGAGGCTCTCGCGATGCACCAACGCGGAGATCTGCAGCTGATCGCGCCCACCATCCGCAACCTCCAGTTCCTCGTCCCCCATACGACCGCCGCCGACGTGCTCGCGGCCGCCGCCGCTGTCGTCGATCCGCCCCCGATGCTTCCCCGACTGTTCCGAGACAGCAACGGGTTCCACATCCTGCTGCCCGGCGATGCCGGCTACGAGGACGCGTCATGAAGGACCGCCGGCCCGGCTTCGACAGCGAGCTCGCGGGCCCGGTCGCCCAGGCGCTCCTCGACACCTTGCCGGCGCGTACCGCGGTGGTCGATCCCGCCGGCGTGGTGCTCGCCGTCAACCACTTGTGGCGCGAGGTTGAACCGCCGTTCGACGATGGTGATCTCGATGTCGGCGTGGGCGACAACATGATCGAGCTGTTTCGCGCGGCGCGAGGGCCGTCGTCGGCGATCGCCTCGCTGTTCGCCGGCGCGCTCGAGGACGTGCTCGCCGGACGGTCGTCGCGGTGGGAGGCGAGCGGCGACAATCGCGTCGAATGGTGGGGCCGGTGGCACGACGCCCACATCGTGGGACTGCGGGTCCCGCCGGGTGGCGCCGTCATCAGTCACACGGAGGTAGCCGACGACATCCGCGCCGGGCTAGAGCTCGACCATTGGAGTAGGTACGACCGCCTTACCGGTCTCCCCAACCGCTCGACGCTCATGGAGCATCTCGACGCCGCGCTAGACGACAACGATCACCTCGCGCTCATCTTGCTCGATCTCGACGCGTTTGCCGTTTTGAACGAGGCGCACGGACACGCCGCCGGCGATGCACTATTGCGCGCGGTTGCCGAACGCGTCCGAGTCGGCGTCGGACCATACGGCAGGGTCACGCGCTTCATCGGCGACACCTTCGTCGTCATCGTTGAAGACGCCGGCGCCGTCGACGTCGAGGCGCTCGTCCAAGACCTGCAGGGGCTCGTGAGCCGGCCCATCCGTCTCGCCGATCAGGAGGTGTTGCTCACCGCCACGGCCGCTGTCACGGTGGCGGGAGACGATCACGAAACGGCCGCCGACCTCCTGCGCGATGCCAGCGCGGCCTTGCAGCGGGCCAAGGAGGCCGGACGGGGTCAAGTCGTGAGCGCGGTTCCCCACGCCAAGCTCGAGGAGGCAGAACGAGAACTGCGGCGTGCACTGGGTAAGGCCGAGTTTCGTCTCGTATACCAGGCAGAGCTGTCACTCGAATCGGGTCGGGTGCTCGGCGCGGAAGCGCTGTTGCGCTGGGACCACCCCACGCGGGGCCGCCTTTCGCCGCAGCATTTCATCGCCGATGCAGAGGTCACCGGTCTCATCATCCCGATCGGCACCTGGGCGATCCGGCAAGCCTGCCGCCAGGCCGCCGACTGGCCGATGGTGATCGACAGCGACCCGCTTTTCGTGGCCGTCAATCTGTCGGCGCGCCAGCTGTCCGACCCGGGCCTTCCGGAGATCGTCGCTGATGCGCTCGCCGACGCAAAACTGCCGGCCGACCGCCTGTGCCTCGAGATCACCGAGAGCGCGGTCTTCGAGCGTTTCGATGTCGCAGTGACCACGCTGTCGCGGCTGCGCGCCACCGGCGTCCTCATCGCGCTCGACGATTTTGGAACCGGCTACTCGTCGCTGAGCTATCTGCGTCGACTGCCGGTCGACATACTGAAGATCGACCGTTCGTTCATCGCTCGCCTCGTCGACGATGTCAGAGACCGGGCGATTGTTGAAGCGGTTGTGTCGATCGCCCGCACGTTCGGTCTGCGCGTGGTGGCCGAGGGAGTCGAGAGCGGCGAGCAGCTGGCGCTATTGCGTCGCCTCGGCTGCGACGTGGCGCAGGGCTACGACATCGGCCGGCCCGGTGAGCCGGGCGAGGTGATCGAACTCGCACGTTCGATGGCCCGCCATCCATCGGGCCGCGCGAGGGGACCGATGCGCTTCGTGCGCGGCCGCTGAACCTCAGCCCCGACGGGCCGACATCGCCACGGGCACCGCGTTCGGTTCTTGCCGCGCGCTGCAGCCGGCCATCTGCACGGGAGGCACCGTCTCGTTGACGATGCGAGTGGCGATGGCGCGCAGCGCATCCGCGGCCGGTCCGGTGCCGTCGATCACTACCGGCTGGCCCTCGTCTCCTGCGGCGGCCACGGCAGCTTCGATGGGCACGCTGCCGAGCAGGGGCACGCCCACTTCGTCGGCCAGTGTCTGACCGCCACCCTTCCCGAACAGCGCGTACGACGTTCCGTGCTCGCACGTGAACTCGCTCATGTTCTCGACCACGCCGGCGATACGGAGGAAGCTGCGCCGGGCCATGTCGGCGGCCCGGATCGCGACCTTCTGCGCGCTCACGGCGGGCGTCGTGACAATGATGAGGTCGGTCCGCGGCAGTAGGCGGGCCAGACCCATCTGGACGTCGCCCGTGCCCGGAGGCATGTCGATAAAGAGGTAATCGAGTTCGCCCCACGCCACATCGCGAAGAAACTGCTCAACCGCCTTTGTGAGCATGAGCCCTCGCCACATGAGCGCGGTGCCCTCGTCCTCGACGAGCAGTCCGGTCGACACGACCTTGAGATGACCGCGCCCGACGCGCTTTTCCATGGGAATGATCTGGCCCTTACCGGTGTCGTCCTTGGCGCCGGCGAGGCGGCCGTCGAGGCCCAGCATGCGCGGTACGGAAAAGCCCCAGATGTCGGCGTCGAGCACACCGACGGCGTAGCCCATGGCCGCGATCGCCGAAGCGAGGTTCACGGTCACGGAGCTCTTACCCACCCCGCCTTTGCCCGACGCGATGGCCAGCACGCGGGTGGTGGCGGAGATCTCGGTCTCGGGCGCGTTCTCGCGGGCGGCCCACCGCGCCTTCACCATCACGTCGGTGCGTTGGGCCGGCGTCATCTCGCCCCATTCGAGCTTCACTGACCGGACGCCCGGGTGGGTGGCGATGCGGGTTTCGACGTCGCGGGAGATCTGGCCGCGAAGGGGGCAACCGGCGATGGTGAGCTTGACGGTGACATTCACATCACCGTCGGGACTCACCGTGACAGCGGGCACCATGCCCAGATCGACGATATTGCCGCCGAGCTCGGGATCGATGACGGCCCGCAGCAGGTCGAGGACCTGCTCAGTCGTGGGCGGCGCCATGACACCAATCTACGGCGTGACGTTGTCCTTCAACCTGACGCACCCGGTAGCCTTCTGGTAGCGCCATTCACCCGAGGAGGACCGCAAGGTGATCACCATCACCGATTCAGCCGCCAGCAAGGTCAAAGAGCTCATCGACGCCGAGGGCAATCCCGAGCTCGCGTTGCGCGTCGCCGTGCGTCCCGGTGGCTGCTCAGGCTTCTCCTACGAGATGTTCTTCGACAGCGACGTGGCACCCGACGACCAACTCGTCGACTACAGCGGCGTGAAGGTCATCGTCGACCCTTCGAGTGCGCAGCTCCTCACCGGGGCCACGCTCGACTACAAGGACGGGCTTCAGCAGGCCGGGTTTTCGATCAATAACCCGAATGCCAGCCGCACGTGCGGTTGCGGCAACTCGTTCAGCTGAGTTTCGCGAGCGCCGCTTCGAGCTCGGCGCTGTCGTAGATCACGTCGAGCCGCTCTCGGATGACGCCGTCGCTTCCTGCGAGGAAGAGCGCGGGTTCGTAGCTCAGGTTGTAGGCCTGCACCGCGGGGCTGGTCGGGGTGCTCGGGTCGACGTAGGGCTGGGCGTAGACCTCGGCGTGCAGAAAGCGGATCTTGTCGCCGAGCTTGGCCGCCTGCGCCAGCAGAAGCTCCAACACCGGCCCGCACACCTGCGTCTGGCAGTACGCGGGGGTGCCGATCAGCAGCGCGACGGGCTTGCCCTCCTTGAGTGCAGCAGTGAGCGTGACTTCGTGCAGCGGGCAAGCGGGGTCTCGGGTGCACATCTGGCTCACGCCGTGACCGTTCGTCGGCGTCGGGGTTTCGACTGGCACCATCGGCTCGCCCGCGGCGGGAACGGCCGATGTCGCGGGGATTTGGAAGTTCGCGGTGAGGGTCTTGCCGCCGAGTTTCGTGCTCACCTGGTAGGTACCCGCCGCGGGCAATATTGTCGTGATGGCCCAATAGGGGCGAGGCAGGTTCTTGTCGCGCCGGATCGCGCTGATCCCTCCGCCTACCGCCTTGCCGTCGAGCGTGGCCACCTGCAGCGTCATCGTGGCGGGTCCGCCCTTTTCGAGAACGACATTCTCCTTGTCACCCAAGCCGAAGACGAGGCGCTGGGGTTGGCCCGGCCGCAATGATGTGTCGTCGAAGAATTGATAGAGCGCTCCGTACGACTGACCCGATCCGCATGACGAGGCGACCACAACGGCGGCGGACGCGGCGAGGAAGGTTCGTCGCGAGATGCCGTTCACAGGCGGTGAACCTAACCTGCCCGACGTGGTCGCAAGCATCGCCTTCGAAGTGAACGGACAGGCCGTGACGGTGCCCGACGACGGCGCGTCACTGCTCGAGGTTGTCCGCGATCGCCTTGGCTTGCGAGCGGTGAAGGACGGTTGCAGTCCGCAGGGCCAGTGCGGGTGTTGCACGGTTTTGGTTGACGGGGCGCCTCGAGTCGCGTGCGTGACACCCGTTTCACGCGTCGCCGGCCGCCGCGTGACGACCCCCGAAGGATTGCCCGATGCCTCGCGCTGGGCCGACGCGTTCTGCGGTGCGGGTGCGAGCCAGTGTGGTTTCTGCACGCCCGGCATCGTGATGCGACTCGCCGCGCTTGCGCCCGGTGGCGATGCGGGCCGCGCCCTGCTCGCGCACCTCTGCCGGTGCACGGGCTGGCAGACCATCTTCGAGGTGGCGAACGGAGACGTCACGATCGATCCTGGCCGCGACCTCGAAGCCGCCGCACGACGGGCCACGATCGAAGGCGGCGTGGCGCAACGCGTCGGGCCATCCGTGACGCTCGGCGAGGGTGGCTTCGCCGACGACACCGCGCCGCTCGACGCGCTCGTGGCGGTACGGGCCGCCGATGGTCGTTGGGTGGTGGGCGAAACGCTTGTAGAGGCGAGAGCCGCGGCCGGCAACGTTCCCGGCCGGCGTACGACGATCGGCCTCACATGGCCGCTGACTCTTCCCGTGGGCGATTGGGCGCGGACGTTGCGCACCACATGGGTCGAGCCCGGTTACCTCGAACCGGACGCGTCGTGGTGTGTACCGGGTGGTGAGCCGGTGAGCGCGTTAGCCAACGGCGGCGCGTTCGGCGGCAAAGCGGCACAAGAGGTTCGCGACGTGGCGCGCCGGCTCGCCGGCGAACACGGACGCGCGGTGCGAGTGCTCTACAGCCGGGAAGATGTCGTGCGCCTTGGCCCGAAGCGTCCACCCGTGGCCGCGGGCGTGAGCCGAAATGGCGACGGCGTGATGCGGGTCGTGCGTACCGAGGGCATCGCCGCGGCGATTGTCGCGGTCGCGCCGCAGCTACGCGTCGAAGAAATCGATGTTGTCGGGCCGCGCACATCTGCGGCTGTGCGCGCCGCGGGATGGGCCGAAGCGGCGGTGCTCGTCAGCGGCGGCGAGCGTCCCGTGGTCGCACCGAATGGCGCCGAGGCCGAGGCGGTCGTCGACGACTCCGGCGTGCGGGTCCGGGTGCGCTGCGGCGATCCGCTTGATCGGGTGGTCTTGCGCTCCTACTGCATCGGTGCGGCGCACATGGCCCTCGGATGGGTGCGCAGCGAGGGCATCGCGGTCGACGAAGCAGGCCAGCCGTGCGACCTCACGATCCGGTCATTCGGCATCTTGCGCGCCGTCGACATGCCCCACGTCGAGGTCGAGATCGACGACGCGTCGGGTGACGCGGTCAACGGTTCAGACGCGGTGTTCGCCGCGGTCGCGGCGGCGGCGTGGCGCCACCACGACTACGTGCCCGACTGGCCCGTCGCCCGGCGCTGAAGTCATGCCGTATCGAAGTGTTGGAAGTCGGTCGGAGGGTTGAAGTCGCCGCCCCACCGCCAGCCGATCGCGGCGAACGCCTTGGTGACGGCGTCTCCGTCGTGGATCATGCCGGGCTCGTCGAGCGATCGATCTGTGTAGCGCGCCGCTTTCGGGTCGACGACGTGACCGTCGGCGTAGACATAGGGGTTCTGCACCGGGTTGATGTCGATGGCCTTGCCGTACGCGTGCCGCGACCAGCTGCTACCACCCGTCACGGCCCGGCAGTTGAACGCGCTGGTGTTGTTGGCTTTCGTCGACGCATCGTCGCTGCCGCCGTAGGCATCGATGAGCTGCATCCGGTCGATGCGGAAGCCGGTGGCACGCATCTGGGCGAACACGTCGACGACAGCGCTGGCGACGTTCTTGTGGACGACAAGTTGTCCGGTGCGATCGACGCCATCGAGGCCGATGTACGCGATGGTGAGGAGCCGTAGGTCGTCGAGCGGGACCGGGCAGCCCGCATGCCACGACACGCCGGTCATCTGAGCTCTGAGTTGATCCGACAGTGGGCTGATGCCGGGAAGCTTCTTGGCGAGTGTGGTCGATGGCCCCACGGCGGGACGCCGGGTGGTGACCGGACTCGCGGTGGAGGCGGCGACCGTGGCCGTGGTCGCGGTTGGAGCGAGCGTCGTCGCCGCTGTTGTGGTCGGCGTTGCTGTCGTCGCCGTCGCGACGGTCGTCGCCGTTGTGGAGGTGGAGCTAGCCGTCACGATTTCACTTGATGGAGCCGCGCCCGGCGATGGGTTCGGCGAGCACGCCGCGGTGAACACCACCGCCATCGCGAGAACGAGCGACCGGGCGAGCACGAGGAGAACCTACGCTGCCGCCGCATGACGAAGCCTGTAGGGCCCTACACACCCATCGTGCGCGCGGGGGACTTCCTGATCTGCTCGGGTCAGGTGGGTCAACGCGACGGCAAGCTCGTCGACGGCGATGTGACGGCCCAGACCGCCGCCGCGATCGAGAACATCGTCACGCTGCTCGCCCAACACGGCGCCGCGCTGACCGACGTCGCCAAGACGATGTGTTTCCTTGTCGATATGGGCGATTTCGCCGCGTTCAACGAGGCGTACATCACTGGTTTCGGCGACCATCGTCCGGCCCGCACCACCATCGGCGTGGCGGCCCTGCCGATCGGGGCGATTGTCGAAATCGAGGCGTGGGCGCTCAAGCCCGCCTGAGCGAGCGCGAGCGATAGGGTCGCGACGTGGCCGGAGCTATCGCGATCGTCGCCATCCTCGTCCTCGTGATCCCGGTGGTGGTGATGCTGTCGGGCGCGCTCGCCGCCGCAGCGCTCGGCTGGTTTCTCGTCGCAAACGCCGAGGCAGAGCACGAGGGCAGCGAGCTCATCGACTGCAATACCTGAGCCCGATGCACCATTTCGACGACGACTCTGGCGAACTGGCCCGAGCGATATTCGAGTACGCGCTCGCACGCGTCCGCATGGACCCGCCCCCGCTCGACGGGCCCAAGTCGCCTGCACAACTTCAAGCCGAAGTCGGCGAGACCATCACTGTCGACGGCCTCGGCGGGATGAATGCATTGAACGTGTTCGTCGAGCGACTGGCTCCCGCGTCGATCTCGGTCGACCACCCCCGGTTTTTCGCGTTCGTGCCGGCCGCTCCCACCGAAGCCTCGGTGCTCTTCGACCTGGTCGTCGGTGCCAGTTCGTTGTTTGGTGGCACGTGGCTCGAGGGCGCCGGTTCGGTCTATGCCGAGAATCAAGCCCTGCGTTGGATCGCCGATCTGGCCGGTCTTCCGGTGGGAGCCGGGGGCGTATTCGTGTCGGGCGGCACCGCCGGGAATCTGAGCGGCCTCGTGGCCGCCCGTTATGCGTGGCGAGCGCAAAGCCCCGCGCGCGCAAAGACGCGGGCCGTGATGGCCGTTGGCGCATCGGCGCACTCGTCGCTCGTGTCCGCGGCGCGTGTGATGGATGCCGATGTGCTCGTCGCCGATGGCGATGGCAACGGCCGCCTCACCGGCGAAGCGCTCGAGCGGACGCTCGCCGCGAGCGGCGACGCGCCGGTTTTTGCGGTCGTTGCCACCGCGGGCGCCACGAACACCGGAGTCATCGACGATCTGACCGGCATCGCCGACGTCTGCGCCGCGAGGGGTCTGTGGTTCCACGTCGACGCCGCGTACGGCGGCGCCGCACTGGCCGCGCCGAGCAAGCGCCGCTGCTTCGATGGCATCGAGCGTGCCGACTCGCTCGTCGTCGACCCGCACAAATGGCTGTTCGCCCCCTTCGACTGCGCCGCTCTCCTCTATCGCGACCCCGCGATAGCCCGCGCCGCCCACACGCAGCACGCGGCGTACCTCGACGCCATCCATGTCGAGCCCGGCTGGAACCCTTCTGACCTTGCGTTTCACCTCACCCGCCGGGCGAGAGGCCTGCCGTTTTGGTTCTCCCTCGCCACCCACGGGACCCGCCGCTACGCGGAGGCCGTCGAGGACACGCTCTCGCTCACGGGGGGCGCGGCGCGTGCGATCGAGGCTCGCCCCTTGCTCGAGCTGGTGATGGAGCCGGAGCTGTCGGTGGTGCTGTTTCGCCGGCGGGGCTGGGGGCCGGCCGACTACCAGGCGTGGAGCGACCGCGTGCTCGCCGAGGGCCTCACGTTCACCGTCCCGACCTCATGGCAGGGTGAGACCCTCCTGCGCTTCTGTTTCGTGAACCCCCGCACGACCCTCGACGACGTCGCGCTCGTGCTCGACAGCCTTGCCTGACGTGGCCGATCTGCTCGTCCGCGACGCCGACCTCGTGGCCACGGTCGACGCCGCGCGCCGTGAGGTTCGCGGCGGCTGGGTCTCCGTCACCGACGGGTTCGTCGAGGCCGTTGGCGGCCCGTCCGATCCGCAGCCTTTCGCTGCCACCGTCGTCGACGCGTCGGGCTGTCTGGTCACGCCAGGACTCATCAACACGCACCACCACCTCTTTCAGAATCTGACGCGCGCCTTCCCTCCGATGACGGCGGCGCCGTTGTTCGGGTGGCTGAGCTCGCTCTATCCCAAGTGGCGGCGGCTCGACGAGGAGGCCGCGTACGCCTCGGCGTGGGTCGGTCTGGCGGAGCTGGCTCTCTCCGGATGCACGACGTCGTCTGACCATCTGTATCTCCACCCCCGTGGCGGTGGCGACCTGCTCTCCGCCGAGATCGCGGCCGCCCTCGACATCGGCGTTCGCTTCCACCCGACACGCGGCTCGATGAACCTCTCGCAGAAAGACGGTGGCCTCCCGCCCGACGACATCGTGCAGGAACACGACGAGATCCTCGCCGAATGCGCTGCGCAGGTCGCCCGCCACCACGACAGCTCGCCGGGTGCGCTCATTCGCATCGCTCTCGCTCCGTGCTCTCCGTTCAGTGTGACGACGGAACTGCTGCGTGACACCGCCGAACTCGCCGCGCGTCTCGACGTCCGCCTGCACACCCATCTCGCCGAGAACGCCGAAGACGACGAGTACTCGCTCGCCCACTTCGGGTGCCGGCCCGTCGAGTATTTCGAGCGGGTCGGCTGGTGCACCGACCGCACGTGGGTCGCACATTGCGTGATGCCCGACGCGGCCGAGATCCGCCGCCTTGGCGTCGCCGGCGTCGGTGTTGCGCACTGCCCGAGCTCGAACCTGATTCTCGGGTCGGGCATCGCGCCCATCTTCGACCTGCGCGCCGCGGGAGCGAAAGTGGGCCTGGGGGTCGACGGTTCGTCGTCGGCCGACGCCGCATCGCTGTGGCTCGAAGCCCGCACGGCGATGCTCGTCGGCAAGCTGCGCAGCGGCCCCGAAAACATGAGCGCGCGCGCCGTGCTCGAGATGGCCACCACGGGCGGCGCCGCGTGCCTCGGGCGCGCCGGTGAGCTCGGCGAGCTTTCACCGGGTGCGGTGGGCGACGTCGCCATCTGGTCGCTCGGCGGTCCGGCGTTTGCGGGAGCCGTGGCCGACCCGGTGGAGGCGTGGCTGCGCTGCGGCCCGGTGGCGGCGCGCGACACGATCGTGGGCGGGCGAGCCGTGGTCCGCGACGGCAGGCTGGTCAGCGAACGGGTCGACGAGATGCTGGCCCTGCACCGCCGCATCGCCACCGCGATGCAAGCCCCCTGAGCATCATTCGGAACTGTTCGCGTTTTGAGGGCACAGGCGCCCGCGAAACGCGAACTGTTCGCGTTTTGGGTGCTTTTTCGGGGCCCGGGCTAGGAGGGCGAGGACGGCTAGGGGCGGGCGCCGTAGATGACGAGGTCGGCGCGGTAGATCGTCGCGATCCTGACGACGTCGCCGGTGAACGGGGCGTGGATCATCTGGCCGTTGCCGATGTACATGCCGTCGTGGTGGAGGTCTTTGCCGAAGAAGACAAGGTCACCGGGCTGAAGGTCGGCGATGGGCACCTTGGGCAGCGAGTTGTACTGCGCGGCGGCATTGTGCGGGAGGCTCCGTCCGGCTTGGCCCCACGCCCAGAACATAAGGCCGGAACAGTCGAAGCCGGTCGAGGGCGAGTCGCCGCCCCATTGGTATCTGACGCCGAGCTGGCTCATGGCCGCGGCGACCGCGGCCGCGGCGCTGGCCCGCACGGCCGGAGCGGGCGGAGGCGCGGTGGTAGGAGGCGGGGCCGTTGTCGATGTCGGTGTCGCGGTCGTGACTGATGGGGCGACCGCGGGCGGCCCGCCGGACGACGGCGGCGTGGCCGTCGTGGTGGTTGCCGGCTTGCCCGACGTGGGCGAGGCAGTCTTCGCCGTAGTGGGCGCTGCGGTTGTGGCGGTGGTCGATGTCGCCCGGCGGGCCTCTTCGGCCTTGCGAGCGGCCTCTGCCTCCGCCGCCTTCTTCGCGGCTTCCGCGGCGAGACGTTCTTTGACTCTGCGCTCCTCTTCGGCGGCCCGGCGCTGCTGCTCTTCGATGATGAGGGTCTGCAACTCGCCCTGGGTCTTGGTGAGCAAGGCCTCCTGATCCGCCGTCGCCTTCTCCACGTTCGTGCGGTCGACCGCGAGTTGTGCCTGCGCCACCTGTTGATCGGCTTCGGCCGCGTCGACTTCGGCCTTCGCCCTGAGCGCGTCGTCACTCGTGCGGCGATACTCGTCGACGAGGGTTTGGTCCTTGCCGACGGCGATGTCGGTCAGTCCCTGTCGCAGTGAGAGCCGGTTCGGCTCGAGAGTCCCCGGCGACTCCTCGAGGAGGGACAGCAACGGGTCGGTGCTCGCACCCGTACCGGAGAAGACATAGGTGCGGAGCGCCCACTCCTTGATCTGCAGCTTCGTGGCCGCCGAGGCCGACGTCGCCCGGGCGAGCTGGTCGAGTGCCGCTTGCCGCTGGACGTCGAGCTGATGAAGCTGCTCGACGGTGGCGTTGTAGTGCTCGGCGAGGACTTCGGCGTCGGTGCGCAGCTTGTCGATCTGGTCGGCGATTGCCGCGGCTTGCTGGCGCTTGTCGTCGATCGGATCGGCTCGGGCGGCGCTCGCCACTACGGAGTTCCAGAGAAGCGCGCCCGCGAGCATCGGGGCCACGAGCCTCATCCGCATTGTCACACGCTACTCATCGGCCGCGAACGTTGCGAATACATGACGGTTCGCGCGGCCCGAGCTGGTGTCGCCCTCCTGATCTAAGGGGACCAGCGGCTCTGGCCGAAGCGATACCCGACCGAGCGCACGGTCTGGATCAAGTTGGCGTGCTCCTCGCCAAGCTTGGCCCGAAGACGCCGGATGTGGACGTCGACGGTGCGGGCCCCGCCGTAGTAGTCGTAGCCCCACACCCGAGACAGGAGCGTCTCGCGCGTGAACACCTTGCCCGGATGCTGAGCGAGGAACTTGAGCAGCTCGTACTCCATGTAGGTGAGATCGAGCGGCCGGCCTTCGACCGAGGCCTGGTAGGTCTCGAGGTTGAGCGACAGCACGTCGTACTCGACGAGGTGAGGACGGGTGCCGCCACCGACCTTCCACAACAGATGGCGGAGCCGGGCATCGAGCTCGCGTGGGTGGAACGGGAAGAGACAGAAGTCGTCGTAGAGCTCGTCGCGTAACTCGAGGTCGGCTACCTGGGTTCCTGCGATCAACAGCAGGAGGGGGGTGAGCGGCGTGTCGCGCTTGCGGACCGCTCGGCACAGAGAGAACGCGCCCTCACTGTCGTCGGCCGTCACCACGACCGCTCCCGACCAGCCGTCGTCGGGCTCGGCTCGCGTCGCGGCGTCGGGCGAACCGACTGGCTTCCAGGGATAGCCGGAGAGGTCGAGGAACTGCGCGAGCTCGGGCGGCGGGGGATCGGGGTAGACGAGGAGGGGTTCCACGGGCGACCTACAGCGTCCGGAAGTAGCGGTCGAGCTCGAACGGGGTGACCTGGCTCTTGTACGCGGCCCATTCGGTGCGTTTGTTGCGGAGGAACCATTCGAAGATGTGCTCGCCGAGCGCGTCGACCACGAGCTTTGAATGGCTCATCGCCTCGATCGCATCACTCAGCGATTGGGGAAGTTGGGCGATGCCGACAGTGGCTCGCTCCTCGTCGGTCATCTGGAAGACGTTGGCCGCCGCTTCAGGTGCCAGCTCATAGCCCTCGTCGATGCCCTTGAGGCCGGCGGCGAGCATGACGCTGAACGCCAGGTACGGATTGCAGACCGGGTCGGGAGCGCGGAACTCGATACGCGTGGCCGCCACCTTGCCGGCCTTGGGCACCGGCACCCGGACGAGCGCCGATCGGTTGTTGCGGGCCCACGTGATCCAGACGGGCGCTTCGAAGCCGGGGATGAGGCGCTTGTAGGAGTTGACGGTCTGGTTCGTGATCGCGGCGATCTCTGGGGCGTGGCGGAGCAGGCCGGCGATGAAACCCTTCGCCACCGACGACAGGTTGTGGGGGTCGTCGCCATCGAAGAACGCGTTCTCATTGCCTCGAAACAGGCTCAGGTGGGTGTGCATGCCCGAACCCTGTACGCCCTCGAGCGGCTTGGGCATGAACGTGGCGTAGACACCGTCGGTGGCGGCGACTTCCTTGACCACGAGCCGGAACGTCATCACGGAGTCGGCCATGGTTAGAGCGT
This sequence comes from Acidimicrobiales bacterium, assembly GCA_040002995.1. GTDB lineage: Bacteria > Actinomycetota > Acidimicrobiia > Acidimicrobiales > Ilumatobacteraceae > JBDUDK01. The sequence continues at coordinate 20,845 of JBDUDK010000004.1, forward strand.
CGGTGTACCGGAGATCGATCTCGTGCTGGCTCGGGGAGTCCTCGTGGAACGAGTACTCGACCGGGATACCCATCGCTTCGAGCGTGTGGATCGTGCGTTGCCGCAAATTGCCGGAGACGTCGGCAGTGGTGAGGTCGAAGTACGAACCGTTGTCGAGCGGCTCGAGCCCCTTCTTGGTGTCGGCGTTCGGGAAGTAGAAGAACTCCATCTCAGGAGCGACGAAGAACGTGAAGCCGCGCTCGCGGGCCTTGTCGAGATTGCGTCGCAGCACCTGGCGGGGATCGCCCTCGAAGGGGGAGCCGTCGAGATTGGCGATATCGCAGAACATGCGGGCCGCCGGCGCGTTCGACGGACTCCAGGGCAGCAGCTCGAAGCTGTTGGGGTCGGGGAGGGCGAGCATGTCGCTCTCCTGCACCCGCGAGAACCCGTCGATGGACGAGCCGTCGAACGTCATGCCCTCTTCGAGGGCGTTCTCGATCTCGCTGGGCGGGATCGCGAACGTCTTCAGATTGCCGAGGACGTCGGTGAACCACAGCCAGATGAGGCGGACGCCGCGTTCCTCCACGGAACGCATGACGTAATCCTGTTGGCGCTCCATCAGCTCCACCTCACGGGTCAGATTGTCCCACGAGGCGTGGGAGCGAAGCCGGTAGGGCTTCCGGATATCAGGCGAGCGCGCTGCAGATTGTCTCGACCATCAAGCGGGCGACCGTGTACGGATCGGCGTTGGCGTTCGGGCGGCGATCTTCGATGTAGCCCTTGCCGTCCTTCGCGACCTGCCACGGAATACGCACGGAGGCTCCCCGGTTCGACACTCCGTAGGAGAACTCATTCCAGCGGGCGGTCTCGTGTTTGCCGGTGAGGCGCTCCTCGATGCCGTCGCCGTAGTTGGTGACGTGGGCCTCCCAGTTCTTTTCGAGCGCGATGCATGCCTTCTCGATCGCGTCGTAGCCCTCACGCATGGCGTTGGTCGAGAAGTTCGTGTGGGCGCCGGCCCCGTTCCAGTCGCCTGTGGTGGGCCTCGCCGCGAACGTCACGACGACGCCCTCCTCCTCGGCGAGACGCTGCAGCAACCAGCGCGCCACCGTGAGGTGGTCGCCGACCTCGACCGGGCCCACGGGACCGATCTGGAACTCCCACTGGCCGGGCATGACTTCGGCGTTCGTGCCCGAAATCGCGAGGCCGGCGTCGAGACAGGCCTGCGTGTGGGCTTCCACGATCGAACGCCCGACGATGCGGTCGGCGCCCACCCCGCAGTAGTACGGGCCTTGCGGGCCGGGGAAGCCACCAGGCGGGAAGCCGAGCGGCGTGCCGTCGAGCTTGAGCATCGTGTACTCCTGCTCGATGCCGAACCACGGCTCCTGCTTCTTGTACTTCTTGGCCGCCTCGGCGCACGCGGCGCGGGTGTTCGTGACGTGAGGAGTGAAGTCGGTGTACTGGACCTCGGCGACCACGAGAATGTTCTTGCCGCCGCGGATCGGGTCAGGGCACGAGAAGACCGGCTGCAACACGCAGTCGCTTTTGTCGCCGGGCGCCTGCTCGGTGCTGGAGCCGTCGAACCCCCAGATACCAGGCTTTTCGCCGTCGGCCACGATCTTGGTCTTGTTGCGCAGCAGAGGCGTGGGCTGGGTGCCGTCGAGCCAGATGTACTCAGCTTGGTAGGCCACAGAAGTCCCTTCGTCGGGTGAGCGGGTTCGGCGTAGGAGCCTCCCAGTAGGCGGTTTCGGTGCCTTTGCACGCGTATGAACTCTGTGTGAACCTCCTGGTGAGGGAACTGAACACCGGGCGGCGTCGTCGGATCAACCGTGAAACTTTTTGGGAACATCGTGGCCAGACTCTGCGTCCCTGTCGTCCTCATAAACCTTGCGGCCTGCGGCGAGAGCGGCGTCACCAATATCGAGACCAGCTCACCCGACACGCTCAGTGAGCACAGCGCGGACCGCAACATCGTGGTGCGGCTCGAAACGGCCGGCGGGCTCGTGGCCCCCGACTTCCACTTTCGGACGCTGCCGTCGCTTGTCATCTACGCCGACGGGCTCGTCATCACGCAGGGTCCGCAGATCGCGATCTATCCCGCGCCGGCCTTGCCGAGCCTGGTCGTGCGCCGCCTCGATGCCGCGGGACTCGCCGCGGTCAAGAAGGTGATCACCGGGGCCGGGCTCGTGACCGCCAGCCCGCCCGGCTACGCCGCCGTCCCCATCCAGATCGCCGATGGACCGACGACCACGTTGGTGGTGACATTCGATGGCATCACCGCGACCCATGCGGCGTACGCGCTCGGGATGGGGCAGACGGCGGAAACGGGAGCGCGCAAGACGTTGGCCGACGTGGTGGCACGGCTCGAAGACCTAGGCAGTCTGGTCGGTGCGGAGCACATCGGGCCCGAGGCCATGTTCGCCCCAACGCGCTTCGCCATCCGGACCTCGCCGAGCGAGGCCGATCCATCATCACCCGTCGTCGACTGGCCCCTCGTCAACGTGGCACTCGGCGCGGCCGCCGAGTGCCTCGTGGTGGATGACCCGGCGGCACCGGCGCTCTTTGCGTCGATGACGACGGCGACCCGTGTACGGCAGGCCGTCGTGATCTATTCAATAGCCGTGCGGCCGGTGCTCCCGGCCGAGACCGGTTGTGGGACGGGTGGCTGACCGGAGCGATCGGTACGCTGACGGTGTGACCCGGATCAGGATCGCCCTGGCGCAACTCAACACGCGCGTCGGTGATCTCCAAAGCAATGTGGCCGCCATCACCGCGGCCTACGACGAGGCCGAGGCCGCGGGGTGCGACCTCATCGCGTTCCCCGAGCTCGCCATCACCGGCTACCCGCCGGAGGACCTGCTCCTGAAACCCGGCTTCGTGGCCGACAACCAAGAAGCGCTGGAGGCGGTGGCGGCGCGCACTGGGCGCTGCGTCGCGTTCGTCGGTTTCGCCGACGAGGGCCACGACCTGCACAATGCCGCGGCCGTATGTGCCGGCGGGCGGGTGGTCGCGATCTACCACAAGCGCCTACTGCCCAACTACGCCGTGTTCGACGAGCAGCGCTACTTCGTGCCGGGCACCCATCCGTTCCGGTTGTTCGAGATCGCGGGCGTAAAGGTCGGGGTATCAATCTGCGAGGACGCGTGGAGTGCGAACGGGCCGATTGCCCCGCAGGCGGCCGGCGGCGCCGAGCTGGTGATCAATATCAACGCGAGCCCGTTCTTCGCCGGGCGCCTGGCGGCGAGAGAACGCATGCTCGCGACGCGCGCGTCGGACAACAGCATCGCGCTCGTCTACGTGAACCAGGTCGGCGGCCAAGACGAGTTGGTCTTCGACGGCGCATCGCTAATTTTCGATGCCGACGGCGAACTCGTTGCCCGCGCCGCCCAGTTCGTCGAGGACTTGGTGATCGTCGATCTCGACGTTCGGCCGGTGTTTCGCAAGCGCCTCCTCGACCCGCGCGGTCGGGCGGCCGCCGACGCGTTGCCGCTCGTCACGATCACCGCTTCCTCTGCGAGCCCGTCCGCCGGTTCGCGTCCGGCCGTTGTCTCCCCTGCGCTCGACGCGGTGGCCGAGGTGTACGAGGCGCTCGTGCTCGGCACTCGCGACTACGTCGTGAAGAACGGCTTCCGCGATGTCGTCATCGGCCTATCAGGCGGCATCGATTCGTCTCTGGTGGCCTGTATCGCGGCCGACGCGCTTGGAGCCGATCACGTGCACGGCCTGTCGATGCCCTCGCGATACTCGAGCGACTCGAGCAAGACCGATGCGCAGAAGTTGGCCGCGAACCTCGGCATCGATCTCAATACGATCGCGATTGAGCCGGCTCACACCGCGTTCCTCGACATGCTCGCTCCTGTGTTTGGGGGTCGCACCGCCGACCTCACCGAGGAGAACCTGCAGAGTCGAATCCGCGGTGTCGTGCTCATGGCGTTGTCGAACAAGCTCGGCTGGCTCGTGCTCACGACCGGCAACAAGAGCGAGATGGCCGTCGGCTACTCGACGCTGTACGGCGACACGGCGGGCGGTTTCTCGGTGATCAAGGACGTGCCCAAGACGCTCGTCTACGCGCTGTGCCGCTACCGCAACGGGCTCGGCCCGGTCATCCCAGCCGACGTGCTCACGAAGCCGCCCTCCGCGGAGTTGCGACCCGATCAACGTGACGACCAAAGCCTGCCGCCGTACGACGTTCTCGATCCCATTCTCGAGTCCTATGTCGAAGGCGACCTGACCGCGGCCGAACTCGTGGCGGCGGGCCACGATCCGGCTCTCGTGCGGCAGATCACCACGCTCGTCGACCGAGCCGAGTACAAACGCCGGCAGTCGCCGCCCGGAGTAAGGGTCACGCCGAAGGCGTTCGGCAAGGATCGACGTCTCCCGATCACGAACGGCTACCGCTAGGTCGTCACTGCCCCGACTTGGCTGCAAGGTAGCCGCGGGCGCGTTCGGTTTTCGGGTAGCGGTTGACCAGAGCCCAGAAACTGGCCGAGTGGTCGGGGATCTCGAGATGGGCGAGTTCGTGCATGATCACGTAGTCGAGCACCCACGGAGGAAACGCCGCCACGGTGTCACTCACCCTGATCGAACGTTCGGCCACGGTGCACGACGCCCATCGGCGCACCATGTTGGCCGTCCACGTGATCGACACCGGGCGAGGCAGCCGGTAGCGACGCGCGAGGGTCGCGGCGCGAGCGGCGAGATCGATGGTGTCGCTGTGCGCTCGCCGACGGTGGCGTTCGGTCATGTCAGTGGCGAAGCGGTCGGCCTCGTCGGCCGACATCCACGCGGGAACGCTGATGGTGAGCACATCGCCGACAAGCTCGGCCGTCACCGAGCGTGTCCGGCGGCGACTCCGCACGATCTCCACCGGTATGTCGGGCAGCTGGGGACGGTGCGTGGGCGAGCCACTCTGGAGGCTCACGGCCTCGAAACCAGGAAGGGGGACGTCGCTCGACCCGTCGACCGAGGGCATGTCTCGACGGTACCGGGCGTACGCTTCGCCGGTGGCGATCGTGCGCTTGTTCGCGTCGGCTCGAGAAGCCGCAGGTACAGGGCGCGATGTCATCGAAGGCGCCACGGTGGCCGATGTCCTCTCCGCGGCCCGTTCTCGATACGGCCCGACCTTCGCCGCGGTGCTGTCAACGGCCAAGGTTTGGGTCAACGGCGAGCCCGTTCCCGAATCCACGACGGTCGGGCCGCGCGACGAGGTGGCGGTGCTGCCGCCCGTGTCCGGCGGAGCCGATGGCTACGATCCCGCGCCGATGGACCTTTTCGAACGGGTCACTGCCGAGGGGTACCTCGGCGACGTGAAGGTGCGCTCGCTCGACGACATCCGGTCGCTGCGACGGGAGTGCCAGCGTGTGGAGGCCAACCTCTCCTACCTACGCCGTCTGGCGCAGGGGCGTATCGACATGGTCGCCGACGCCGCGGCCCGTTCCGCGCTGGGCGAACCCGTCGCCAACCTCGGCGACGTCATCGCCCACCTCCCAGAGTCGCTTGGGGAGCGCATCATGGGCACGACCCGGGGACGGCTCACCGAGTCGCTCGGACCGGAACCCGATCCGACGATCACCGACAAACTCGACGCGGTTTGCGACCCCGACACGATCGCGTCGTTGCCGTCGCTCTCGACCGCCGAGCTCGCAGAGCTGCGCGATCGTCTCGTGGCATTCGAACGCGAGGTTTCCGACCGGCGCAAGCAGGTCTTTGAGCTGCTCGACACGTTGTCGGGTGAACTCGCCCGCCGGTACCGCGAGGGCGAGGCGTCCGTCGACGCTCTGCTTGATTGATTCGGCCTTGACTGACCGCGGGGTGCGGCGGGGCCACGTCCGCCTCTAGCCTCCCCTTGTGCGCCCGGATCTCGAAGCCCGCATGAACGACGTCGGCGCGTTCATACGTGAGCAGCGGCGCGTCGCCGCGATGTCGGTCCGCAAGCTGTCCGAGCTGGCGGGCATTTCGAACCCCTACCTCAGCCAGATCGAGCGCGGTCTTCGCAATCCGTCGGCGGAAATCCTTCAGCAACTCGCCAAGGCCTTGCGCATCTCGGCCGAAACGTTGTACTTGCGCGCCGGGATTCTCGATGGCGAACCCGTCACCCAGGTGCAAATGGCGATCGAGTGCGCCCCGGAACTCACGCCCGAGCAACGCCAGACGTTGTTGCGTATATACGAGTCGTTCGTTTCGGAGCGGCGCCGCGACGTGCCGTCCTCGCCAAAGGCCACTCGCTGATGGGCAGGCTCGCGGTCCTTTCGATGCACACCTCACCGCTCACGCAGCCCGGTGCGGATGACAGCGGAGGCATGAACGTCTACGTCCGTGAGCTCGTGTCGGCGCTAGCGCAGGCGGGTGTCGATTGCACGGTCTTCACTCGCACATGGCGCGAAGGCCTCGCGTCGGAGGTTGGGGTCGAGCCCGGTTTCCGTGTCGTCCACATCGACAGCGGTCCGTTCAATCTGGCCAAGGAGGCCCTCCCCGACGTGGTCGACGTATTCGCCGACGGCGTCGCCGCCCGCCTCGACAAGGAGCCGGCCGACCTGATCCACGCCAACTACTGGTTGTCGGGCATCGCCGGTCACCGGCTCAAGCACGAGCTCGAGATTCCGCTCGTCAGCACGTTCCACACGCTCGCCCGCGTGAAGGCGATCGGTGGTGACCCAGAGCCGAAGCGTCGGGAGCGGGCCGAGGCCGAAGTCATCGGATGCTCCGACGCGATCTGCGTGAGCGGCACCGAGGAAGAAAGCCAGGTGCGCCGGCTGTACGGCGACCCGCCCGGACGCCTCGAGATCGTCGCTCCCGGCGTCGAGCACGCGTTCTTCTCACCCGGCGACCGAAAGGGGGCGCGCCGAGCGCTCGGCCTCGACCCCGATCGCAAGGTGTTGCTGTTTGTGGGCCGGATCCAGCCGCTCAAGGGACTCGACGTCGCGATACGCGCTCTCGCGCACATCGACAAGGCCATGCTGCTCGTCGTCGGCGGCGCGAGCGGCGTCGAAGGCGACAGCGAAGTCACCCGCATCCGCGCGCTCATCCAGGAGCTCGGTGTGGTTGACCGGGTCCGTTTCGTCGCGCCGCAGCCCCACCACCTTCTCTCGAGCTACTACCGCGCGGCCGACGTGTGTCTCGTGCCGAGCCGGTCGGAGTCATTCGGTCTCGTGGCGCTCGAGGCGGCGGCGTGCGGGACTCCCGTCGTGGCCGCGGCGGTCGGCGGACTGCGCACCATCGTCGATCACGGGTGCACTGGTTTCCTCGTCGAGGGTCGCGATCCGGCCGTGTATGCCGCCTACGTCAGGGAGCTGCTCGCGAACGATGCGCTGGCATGGGAGATGGGCGTCAACGCGTCCGAGCGCGCCCGCGGCTACACCTGGTCGCTGGCCGCGGCCCGGCTGCGCCGGCTTTATGCCGATCTCACCGTCGGTGCGCTGGTCGAGTGCCGTTGATGTGAGCGACGCCTTCGACTCGCTCGATCTCGACGTCATTGAACAGCGAATCAGCGGCTGGTTCGCCGCGGAGCTCGATCGGAACCCCGCGATGGCTGCCGTCGACCGGGGCGAGGCGGGTGAACGGCGCTGGTATGTCCGCCTCCGCGGCGAGGAGAAGGACATCACCACCATCTGGCTCACGCTCGGGCAGCGCACGCTGCGCTACGAGACCTACGTGATGCCCGCGCCGGAGGAGAACCACGAGACGCTCTACGCACACCTCCTACGACGCAACTACAAGTTCGTGGGGGCGGACTTCGCGATCGGTCCCGAGGACGCGGTGTATCTCGTGGGGCAACTGCCGCTCAAGGCGTTCGACGAGACCGAGCTCGATCGCATCGTCGGGTCGGTGCTCGCGTACGTCGAGCAGTGCTTCCGTCCCGCGCTCCAGATCGCGTTCGCCTCGCGTTTCGCGGCTCCGCCCGTGGGACCGAGCGATGAAACGACTAAATAACTTTCGTATCTTTTCATTGCTTTTTATTCCGAGGTCATTTACGTTCGTCTGAGGCCCGAGGGCGCACGGCGGACGCCCACCCGTTCGGGGAAGTACGGGGAAGCCACCCGGCTCCTCGGGCCGCTACTCGTTTAGCCTTCACCCCATGACCACCCGGCTCGTGATCATCGGCGGCGGGCGCATGGGTGAGGCCCTTCTCGGCGGGCTCTTGGGTAGTGGATGGGCCCGGCCCGAAGAGTTGGCCGTCGTCGAAGTGGTGGCCGATCGTCGCCGTGAGCTCGTCCTGCGCTTCCCCGCTGTGCAGGTCGTGCACGACGTTCCTGACGCGATCGAAGGTGCGGTCATCGCGGTCAAGCCGGCCGACGTCGAGGTCGCATGCCGGGCCGCCGCCGCCGGAGGCGTCACCCGAGTTCTGTCGATTGCGGCAGGTGTGGGTACCGCCAGCCTCGAGCGGTCGCTCGGCGCGGGGGTGGCCGTCGTCAGGGCGATGCCGAATACCCCAGCCCTCGTCGGAGCGGGTGCCGCGGCGATCGCGCCAGGGACGTCGGCGGGCGAGGCCGACCTGTCGTGGGCCGAGTCGATCCTGGGTTCCGTGGGCACCGTGGCCCGCGTGAGCGAGCCGCTCCTCGACGCGGTCACCGGCCTATCGGGCTCTGGTCCGGCCTACATCTTCCTCGTGGCCGAGGCCCTCATCGAGGCGGGGGTGCTCGTCGGTCTGCCGCGAGACGTCAGCACGGCCCTGACGACGCAGCTGTTCGTCGGTTCGGCCCGGCTGCTGGCCGAGTCGGGCTCCACCCCCGAGGCCCTGCGGGCGCAGGTGACGTCGCCCGGTGGCACCACCGCGGCCGGACTACGGGCCCTGGAATCGGCCGGAGTCCGATCGGCTTTCCTCGACGCGGTGGCGGCGGCCACCGCCCGTTCGCGCGAACTCGGGGGCTGAGCGTGAAAATTTCTGGGGGGTAGCCCCTTTCATCTCGCGTGTGACTGGGGTTACAGTTCGGCGCCACGGAGCTGGGGTGGGTCCACGAGATCGCACAACGATCTCCACCGGTCGCCCACAGCGGCTGGTGATGTCGCCGTAAGGCGGCGCTCCACAGGGCTGGTGCCGTCGGGGGGTCGGCACCAGCCCTGTTCGCTTTTCATCGCCCTACTCGCTTTTGATCACAGTGCCCTGCGAGCATCGCCGCGCCATGGGACGTCGCTACGACACGGTCTCACTACTCACCGACTACGGAACCAAGGACGAGTTCGTCGGAGTGATCAAGTCGGTGTTGCGCGATCTCGCACCGGATGCGGTCGCGATTGACCTGACCCATGAGGTCGAGCCCCACGATGTGCGGGGTGGTTCGCTCACGCTCGCGCGTTGTATCCAATATGTCGCGCCGGGTGTCGTGCTCGCGGTGGTCGATCCCGGTGTGGGGACGGCGCGTCGCGCCATTGCGGTTGAGATCGCCGATGGTGCCGCCGTCCTCGTGGGTCCCGACAACGGTCTCCTCGCGCCGGCCGTCGCGATGGCAGGCGGCGCCGGGCGGGCCGTCGAGCTCACGAACGCGGCGTTCCACCTTCCCGCGCCGGGTCAGACCTTCGCAGGACGCGACGTCTTCGCGCCCGTGGCCGCCCACCTGTGCAACGGGGTCGACTTGACCGAGGTGGGCGAGCCGATCGACCCCGCCGGTGTGCTCCCGGGTGTCGTGCCGCTGAGCCGCGTCGATGGTGATCACGTGATCACTGAGGTGCTGTGGGTCGACAGGTTCGGCAATGCCCAGCTCAACGTGGGTCCTGATGACATCGAGGCGATCGGAGAACTGGTGCAGCTCCGTGCCCACAATGTGGTGCGAACAGCGACCCGCGCGGACACCTACGGACTGATCGGAACGGGCCGGCTCGGGATCGTGGTCGATTCCTACGGGTTGGTCTCGGTGTGCCTCGACCGGCAATCGGCGGCGGCCGAACTCGGGCTGGCCGCGGGTGATGCGGTGGTGCTCTCGCCGCCGGCCGACACCCCGCGCGGCGAGACGACTTCCGTTACGTTGCGCCGGTGAGGCCCGCCACGACACTCGTACTCGGCTTGCTGCTCGTGATGATCCTCACGGCGGCTGTCTTGCAGTTGTTCGTGCTGTCGCGCTGATCAGTCGGTCGATTGCGCGATCGCGACGAGAACACCCGCGGTAAGCGCGTGCGACGCGACAGGAACCAGCGCGTCGACAGGAATCACTGGCGCGATCGTCGTGGTCGTGGTCGTGGTGGGCGGTTCCGTGGTTGGCGGCTCAGTGGTCGGAGGCACAGTCGTTGGAGGTTCGGTCGGCGCGGGCGCGAGAGGCGCCGGGGTTGGCGGAGCGACCGCAGCCGGCGCGACCGCCGGCGGTGGTGCACTCGATCCGTTGGCCACGAAGCGGTGCGTCGTGTACATGCGGCTGTGATCGGCCGTCCATGTCACGCACACGCCGATGGCGTTGAACGCCGGATCGACCAAGTTCCGGTAGTGGGCGGCGCTGTTGACGAACGCTTGGAAGAGACTGTCGACCTCACCCCCGACACCGACGTTTTCTCCTGCCTTGGTCCAGCCCGCTTCGACTGAGCTGACTTCGCTCGACAAGTTCGGATCGTGAGCGAGCGTGGCCACGGCCACCATGTGATCGGTCCAACCGCACGACGTGGAGGCAAGCCCGCCGTCGATCGCTAGCGCGGGCACGCCCTTGCTGGCGCGGAGCTGGTTGATCAGATCGACGAAACGGCTTTCCTCGCTCGAGGATTGTGCGAAGGCGGAGTGGGTGGTGCCGAGCGTCGCGACGAGGACGGTCGCCGTGGCGAACGCCTTCCACCGTCGCATCGTGCCTCCACTCGCCGCCGGCCCCGAGGTGCGGGCCTTGTTACGGATTCATGTCGGCGTGGGCGGTGGGGGTCTTTAGAGTTCGGCGAGGTCTTGAGGAGTTTGAGACGGTCGGTACGCTCGTCCAATGCGCCGGGCTGGCCGTCTGTGAACCTCGCCTCGATAATCGAAGGGCATCCTGACGACGCGGTCGCCCTGATCAGCCGGAATCGGCCGACGACGTACGTGACGCTGCGCCGGCAGGTCGGGTCACTACGAGCCGCGCTCGCCGCGCAGGGAGTCGGTGTCGGCGACAGGGTCGGCCTGCTCTTCGGGAACGAGCGTTACTTCGTGGTGGCGTATCTCGCCGTGGTCGGCCTCGGCGCGATCGCTGTCCCGCTGAACCCGACCAGCCCGAGTACAGAGATCGGTCAGGAGCTCGCCACTGTGGGCGCCATCGCTGTGATGGTCGGCCCGATGTCTCGCGAGGCGTGGCAGGCGGTCGACCCCTCGTTGGTCCCGACGATACGCATCGTCGTCGCCACCAGCGGCCACACCATCGACGGCGCTCTCACGCTCGACGACTACCTCGACGGCGAGCCGCTCGGTGTCACGGAGCTCGAGCCCGGCGCCGTCGCCGCGCTGCTGTTCACGAGCGGCACCGCCGGTTCGCCGAAAGCGGCGATGCTCACGCACGGCAGCTTGCTGGCCAACATCAATCAAAGCCGCGCGTCGCGTGGGGCACTCGCAGGCGACGACGTCGTGTTCGGCGTCTTGCCGCTGTTCCACATCTTCGGGCTAAACGTGGTGCTCGGCCTCACGCTGGCAGCGGGCGGCACCGTGGTACTCGTTCAGCGCTTCGACCCCTCGACAGCGCTCGACACGATCCGAGATCGCGGCGTCACCGTCATCCCGGGTGCGCCGCCGATGTGGGTGGCGTGGACGCAGTTCCTCGAAGCCGACCCCGGGTCGTTCGCCCACGTACGGCTTGCGCTCACCGGTGCCGCCAAGATGCCCGAGGAGGTGGCGCGTACGTTCGAGACGCGATTCGGGCTGCCGCTACGCGAGGGCTATGGCCTCACCGAGGCGTCGCCGGTCGTCACGTCGTCAGTCGGCGTCGAGCCCCGCATCGGAACCATCGGGGTGCCGCTGCCGGGCGTGACGATCCGCCTCGTTGACGAGTCGGGCGACGACGCACTCGACGGCGACTCGGGAGAGTTGTGGGTCAAGGGCCCGAACGTGTTCGCCGGCTATTGGGACGACCCCGAGGCCACGGCCCGCGCCCTAACCCCCGACGGCTGGCTGCGTACCGGCGACATTGCCATCGTCGGTGACGGCTATCTCTCGATCGTCGATCGGGCGAAGGACTTGGTAATAGTCTCTGGCTTCAACGTGTACCCGACCGAGGTCGAAGACGTGCTGGCCGAGGCGACGGGAGTGCGGGAGGTCGCCGTCGTCGGCGTGCCCCACCCCCACACCGGCGAGGCGGTCAAGGCGTTCGTCGTCGCCGAGCCGGGCGCGAACATCGACGAGGAGCAACTGATCCAGTTTTGCGGTGAGCACCTGGCTCGCTACAAGTGTCCGACCAAGATCCTGTTCGTCGACGCGTTACCGCACGGGCTCGGCGGCAAGCTGCTGCGCCGCGAACTCCGCTGACGCG
>JBDUDK010000057.1:0-3097 GCA_040002995.1 Acidimicrobiales bacterium
TACGGACCCGGCGACTGGAACGCCCTGCACCGCGATCTCTACGGCGACCTGGTCTTCCCGTTACAGGTCGTGATCGGCCTCAACGACCCATGTGTGGACTACACGGGTGGCGAGTTCGTTGTCGTCGAACAACGCCCACGGGCCCAATCACGAGCAACCGCGACCACCATCTCCTACGGACACGGAGTCGTCTTCACCACCCGTGATCGACCCATCCGCACCCAGCGCGGATGGAGCAACGCGCCCATGCGCCACGGTGTGAGCGTCGTACGCTCGGGTCGTCGGTACACACTCGGTCTCGTTTTCCACGACGCGCAATGAACACACGACAGCACCTGTTCCCCCGAACCCGCTGCACGCTCGCCGAGGGCGCGGTCCATATCCCGGACTGGCTCTCATTCGACGAGCAGCGACACCTCGTCGACGCGTGCCGCCAATGGGCCAAGCCGCCCGCCCCCATGCGCGCCACACGACTGCCGAACGGGGGAGTGATGTCCGTCCAGTCGGTTTGCCTCGGCTGGCATTGGGTCCCGTACCGCTACTCACGATTTGCCGAGGACACCGACGGGGCGCCCGTCGACCCGCTCCCCGACTGGCTCGCCGAACTCGGCCGGCGAGCGGTGACCGACGCCTACGAGAATCCGCTTGACGGCGCCGCTTACAAGCCCGACGCGGCGCTCATCAACTTCTACAACGTCGATGCCCGTCTCGGCCTTCACCAGGATCAAGAAGAACGCGCCAGCGCGCCCGTGGTCTCACTGAGCATCGGCGACTCGTGCGTCTTCCGGTTCGGTAACACCCAAACGAGAGGCCGCCCGTACAACGACATCGAGCTTCATTCCGGAGACCTCGTCGTCTTCGGCGGCCCATCGCGGTACGCCTACCACGGAGTTCCCAAGATCCTGCCCGGCACGGGCCCCACCGAAATCGGCCTCAACCGGGGCCGGCTGAACGTCACCCTGCGCGAGACGGGAATGGAGTAGAGAGTGTGCCGGTGAAGGTGCGCCGACTCACACGCGACGAGGCGCGCCGGATTGCGATCCGAGCGCAACTGCTCGACGCCAAGCGGCCGAAGGATCTTCTGGCGGTGGTCGACCGGCTGGCGTTCCTGCAGCTCGACCCCACGGCCGCGGTGGCGCCGAGCGCGGACCTTGTCGCGTGGAGCCGAATTGGAAACAGATACAACCCCGCGCACTTGCAGCAGGCAGTCGAGCGGGACCGCACCCTTTTCGAGCATCGTGGTCAGGAGGTGGTGACCGAGCCGGTGGTCGCCATGGTGCGCCCGATGGCGAACCTCGGTCTCTATCTCGCCGACATGGCGGCGTGGCCGTCCGGCAGCATGCGGCGTACCGAATGGCTCCGCGCCAACGACGCGTTTCGCCGGCGCGTGCTCAAGCAGTTGCGCGCGTCGGGTCCACTGCCGTCTCGTGCCATCCCCGACACCGCGGCGATGCCGTGGGAGTCGTCGGGATGGACGCACGACCGCAACGTCACCCAAATGCTCGAGTTTCTCGGGGCCCGCGGCGAGATAGCCGTCGCCGGCCGCCGAGGCAAGCAGCGCCTGTGGGATCTGGCCGAGCGGGTGTACCCGGCCGGGATGAAGGTGCTCCCCGCCGACGAGGCGCGCAAGACGCGCGACGCGAACCGGCTGCAGTCTCTCGGTGTTGCAAGGCCACAGATGGTCGGCGAGGCCGGCGTTCCCGCGGAGATCGAGGACACGTCTGGGATGTGGCGACTCGACCCAAAAGCGACCGCCAAGGACTTCGAAGGACGCACCGCGTTGCTCTCGCCGTTTGACCGACTGATCCACGACCGCGTCCGCGCGTTGGAACTGTTCGACTTCGAGTATCTCCTCGAGATGTACAAGCCCAAAGACAAACGACGCTGGGGATTCTTCGCGCTCCCGGTACTTCACCACGATCGACTCGTCGGGAAGGTCGACGCCACGGCCGACCGCAAGTCCTCGAAGTTGCTCGTGGACGCGGTGCACCAAGACGTCAAGTTCACCCGCGCCATGACCGCCGCCGTCAACGCCGAACTCCACGCGCTGGCCGAGTGGCTCGGCCTCGACGAAGTCCGCCCCGCGAAGTCCAGAGAAAATTCATCAAATCGATGAGGAAACACTCGAGTTCGGGCCGCGACACCGGCGACGGAAAGCCGTCCAAGGAGGAGCTCGAGGCCGCCTACTGCTGGGAGAAGGAGGACGAGGTGCCGCGGCGTCCGGCGATGACCGCGTTCCGTCGACGGACGCGCTACCACCAGGCGAAGTGGCGGGAGGCCAACAACCACCCGATCGGTTCGCAGCCGATCGCACCGAAACCCGGCGCGGGCGCGTCAAGGCCGGTGGGGAACCGTCTCCCGCTCGCCTACGCGAAAGAGACCGGCGCGAACTTTCTCACGCCGGCGGCACTCAAGGCGGCGAGGGCAAGAACGTCGATCAGCGAGCCTCACCAGAGCTTCGATCACCAGCGACTGTGGACCGAGCTCCTGTGGTCGCCATCGATGGCCTTCAACCTCTTCGGCGACCTCGCCGCCAACCTGGCGCGGGCCGACCGGGCCGTCCACACGTGGTGGCCGGACGCGCCTGGCGCTGTGTCCGACGTCCGCTTCGCCCATTCACCCAGCCGCTTCGACATGTCCTACACCGGCAACCTCATCGCGTTCGATGCTGCCTTCGTGCTCGACATCGGCGACGGGACGCAGGCGATTGTCGCCCTCGACACCAGCTACCACGACAAGATCCGCAGCGCGATACCGAAGCCAATTCGCCTCGGGCGGTATCTGCAGATCACCAGGAGGTCGGGCGTCTTCGGGCCACAGGCGATCAAAGCAGTCAACGGAACGAAGCTCACCGTGATGTGGCTCGAGCACCTTCTCCTGCTGTCGATGCTCCAGCATCCGAGTGGGAATTGGCCGTGGGGTCGCTACGTCGTGGTCTACCCCGAAGGCAACGTGGACTATGCCGAGGCGTGCGCCCAGTATCGAGATCTCCTCGTAGACCAGTCGACGTTCTCGTCGATGACAATGGAGGAGCTTCTCGACGCCAACGTCCTCCCTGCGAAGTCGAAGGCCGCCCTTCGCGCTCGATACCTACCGG
>JBDUDK010000082.1:0-32424 GCA_040002995.1 Acidimicrobiales bacterium
GCAAGACCCTGCGCTTGGTGCTCACAGGCCCGGGCGGAGGAACGTTCGTGCGCCCCATGGCGTATGGCGACAGTGCATCGGGCGACGGCGATCTATTGATCGTCGCGGCGGCCGCAGATTTCTGCCGACTCGCCGGCAAGATGCTCGACCCCGCCGACTTCATCTTCGACGCCGACGGTGCCGTCGATCTCATCGATGCGGTGTTTGCGGGAGCGCGCACCTTCGCTGAGTAAGCGATGTGATTTCGCTGATCACACGCCGCCAAGCACCATGTCCGACGAGCGAGTCGCTCTCGTGGCGATGACAGTTGCGGTGCGCCCGCGGAGCAGGCCAGTTGTAGCTGAGGTCAGCGCCCGGCGCGCAGTTCGTCTCTGATCTGAGTGAGGATCTCCACCTCGGTGGCCGCAGCGGTGGCAGCGGCAGGCCCGGAGGGGGCAGCCGAGCGGGCCTTCATCTTTTCCCACGCCTTCAGGATCAAGAACAAGACGAAGGCGACCACCACCAACTCGATGAGGGCGTTCAACACGAGGCCGATGCTGATGCGACTGTCGCCGATGTCGAACCCGATCTGCGAGAGGTTCGGCTTGCCGAAGATCGCCGCGATGATCGGGTGGATGACGCCCTCGAGCAGCGCGTCGATGACGCTCTTGAACGTGAGGGCCATGACCAAGCCAACCGCGATGACCACGATGTCGCCCTGCGAAAGAAACTCCTTGAACTCCTTGAGCATGTTCTTCATGTAGTGGTGCGCTCCCCAGTTCGGTGAATGCGTAAGGCGCGGGCCGCTACACGACCGAGACGACCTCCACGCGGGCGTCATTGAAGCATGCGCCGTCGGCGAGATCTGACAATGAGTCGGGAACCAGCGAGTTCACACCGACACCACCGTCGAAGTCCCGAAGCCACACGCCTTTCGGCAAGACGCACACTCCGGCTCGTAGGTCGCGATTGACATGAGCTACCACGATGATGACACCCCGCTCGTTCCACACCCGTACACGATCGCCGTCACTTATGGCACGGGCCGACGCGTCGTCGGGATGAAGTTGAATGGCCGCCTCGGGCGCCTGGAACTCGCCCAACATGGAGTTGATCGTCTTATGGTTGGCCGGGCTGATCAACGTCAGTGGAAAGTCGCTCGCGAGCTCGGTGAAGGTGGGCACCGGGCGCTCAGAATTCCCGCGGTCGGCAAGGCGAGCCTTCCGATCGGCAAACGTGGGGAACGTGTCACGGAACTGCACCGTGGTGCCCGGCTCGCGCACCGTTCTGGCCTCAGTGGTGGAACCGCCGTCGATCGTGACCGCTTCGATCAGACTTTCCGGATCGGCGGTGAAAACGGGCGCGGGATAGCCGAAGCGATCGGCGAGGTCGGCGGCGAGCTCGTCGTTCGTGCGTCCCTCGCCCATACGATCGATGACCGGCTGAACCTGCATCAGCGCGTAGGTGCCGTAGGAATGTTTCACGTCGCGAGCTTCGAAATGCGTCGGCGCTGGAAGCACGAGATCGGCGTAGCGGGCAGTGTCGGTCATCACTTGTTCGTGCACGACCGTGAAGAGGTCTTCGCGTGAAAGACCAAGCAGTACAGCGTTTTGGTTGGGGTTCATCACGGCGATGTTGGCCCCCTGTACAAACAGGACCTCGACCGGTGGGCCTGCGAGCTCGCCGCACAGCAGCGCACCGATGGTGTTCATGTTGGCGATGCGACGCGCCGGCCAATTGAGTCGGGCGTCGGGATCGGCGCCGCGAAACGAAAGTGGCGCGCCGCCACTGAGACTCGTCATCACGCCGCTACCGACGACACCGAATTGACCGGCGAGCAGCGGCAGGGACAGAACGGCCCGGCAACTCGATCCCCCGTTGCGATTCCTCTCGAGTCCCCACCCCATGCGAAGGAACGCGGGCCGCGAGGTCGCGTAGTCGACCGCGGTGGCCGCGATGTCAGCGGCGGCCAGTCCGCAAACGTCGGCGGCGTGCTCAAGTGGCCACGCGGCGGCCGCGTCGAGGAACTCGTCGAGGCCCGACGCGTGATCGGCGAGAAAGGCAACGTCGACAAGGCCCTCTCGTCGCATATGGTCGGCCAGCGCGTACGCCAGCGCGACGTCGGTGCCGGGCCGCAACGCGAGATGGCGATTGGCGCGGGCGGCCATGGCGGTACGCCTCGGGTCGACAACGATCAGCCGGGCACCGGCATCGCGCGCCTTTTGCACGAGCTGCGGGAAATGGATGTTGGTCACCGTTGGGTTCGCACCCCAGACGACGACGCAACGCGCGTGCACGACGTCGAACGGGTCGGCCGACAGCATGTCGCCGTAGACCGCGTCATATGCGGCGCCGGCCGTGGCGGCGCAGATCGTGGGCAAGACATCGGTGGCTCCGAAACGGCGCCACAGTCGGGGGCCGAGCGCGGCGAGAGCGAGATCACCGGCCGACGAGTTGTAGAGGTATGGCACCACCGATGCCGGACCGTTCGGGCCGGCGGCCGCGGCGCGCAGGCGCTCGACGAAGAGATCGAGTGCGCGGTCCCACGCGATGGGCTCGAACGTGCCCGAGCCTTTCGGTCCGGTGCGCACGAGCGGGGTGAGCACGCGGTCGGGTCCGTAAACACGGCGGGCGTGGTGCTTGACCTTCTGGCAGATGTACCCGTCGGTGAGCGGATTGCCTGGACCGGCATCAATCGACGTGATCCGACCCGCATCGACCGTGACCTCGAGGGTGCACGTATCGGGACAATCGAGCGGGCACGCCGTTCGGGTCACCCCACTAGCGTGGCCGAGGTGGCCGCGCGGGACAAGCCGGTTATCGGCACGGGGCGCACCGCCTTCGTCGTCAACCATGGGCCCGGCACCGTTCTCAAGTGCTTTCGCGAAGGATTCACGGCCGACGATGAATGGATGCGTACGTCACAGGTGGCGGCCGCCGGGTCGGTAGCGATGGCGCGTCCAGTCGCGAAAGTCGACGAAGGCATCGTCTTCGAACGCATCGACGGTGCCTCGATGCTCGACGCGCTTTCGCGGCGGCCATGGGAACTCGGTCGTCACGCCCGCGCTCTCGCCGCCCTCGAGGCCGAGGTGCACGCGGTGAACGTGCCGGGACTCCCGTCGACGCGCGGGCAACTGGCGAGCGCGATCGGCCGGGCGGGACTCGATGAGATCACCACTCGACGCGCGCTCGGCGCGCTCGACACAATGCCCGACGGCGATCGTCTCGCTCACGGCGACCTGCATCCGGGCAACGTGCTGTTCGCGGAGCGCGGGCCAGTGCTCATCGACTGGGCCGACGCCACCCGCGGCGACCCGCTCGCCGACGCCGCCCGCACGTGGCTGCTTCTCACCGTCGCGGCTATTCCCGATGGCGCACCGCTGCGCTGGCTCGTCGTGCGCGCTCGCGCTCGGTTCGCCGCCGCATGGCATATGGCCTACACCGCGGCGCATCCTCACGACCCGCTCCTGCTCGAACGCTGGTTCACGATCGTTGCCGCGGCCCGCCTCGCCGAGGCCATCGAAGCGGAGCGGCGCGAGCTACTCGACATCGTCGACAAGGGCCTCGCCAACACGATTTGACGGGCCAGCCGCTACGGTCGGGGTCACTGCAGCGGTGAGGGGGAATCATGCGTATCGGCATCTTCGGTGGCGCGGGCAACGACGGCGAGATCGGCGCGGTCATCGCTGAGGCACGATCCGCGGAGGCCGACGGCTTCGACACGTATTGGAGCTCGCAGATCTTCGGCCTCGACACCCTGACGACGCTCGCGCTGGTGGGTCGCGAGACCAGCACGATCAAGTTGGGGACATCGGTCGTGCCGACCTATCCCCGCCATCCGATGATGATCGCCCAGCAGGCGCTCACGACGCAGGCGGCGTGCGGCGGGCGTCTCACGCTCGGCATCGGTCCCTCGCACCAGATCGTCATCCAGGGCATGTACGGCATGGACTATTCGAAGCCGGGCCAACACACCGAGGAATACCTGCAAATCCTTGGCCCGCTCTCGCGCGGTGAGCCCGTCTCGTTTCGCGGCAAGCAGCTCAGCGCGAACGGCGCCCTCACGGTGAAGGGGGCCATCCCGTTTCCGATCGTGGTCGCCGCGCTCGGCCCGCGCATGCTTGAGATCGCGGGCCGGCTGTCCGACGGCACCCTCACATGGTGCGTCGGGCCTCGCACCCTCGCCGAGCACACCGTTCCGGCCATCACGGCGTCCGCCGAGAAGGCGGGGCGCGCCGTGCCCCGCATCATCTGCGCGCTCCCCGTCTGCGTCACCGAGGACACGAAAGGCGCCTACGAACGGGCGACGGAGATGTTCGCGATCTACGCACAGCTTCCCGCCTATCGCGCCATGCTCGATCGGGAAGGGGTCAAGATCGCGGCAGACATCGCCATCACCGGTGCGGAGGACGAGGTACACGATCGGATCGCCGCCCTCGCCGACGCTGGTGTCACCGAGTTCGGCGCGGTCGAATTCGGCGCCACGCCCGATGAGCGGGCCCGCACTCGTGAGGTACTCAAGACGCTCACCCGTTCGAGCTGAGCGGGGCGGCAGCGGCCACCACGATGGCCCACCGCTACGACCTCGTGATCGTCGGCATGGGCTCCGGCGGCATGACGGCCGCCGAGTTCGCGGCGACGCTCGGACTCAAAATCGCGGTCGTGGAGCGCGGCCGGGCGGGCGGCGATTGTCTCTGGACGGGTTGCGTACCGAGCAAGGCGCTTCTCGCTTCGGCGAAGGCCGCCCACGTGATGCGCACCGCCGATCGGTTCGGACTCGAACCGGCGCACGCCCCGATCGACACGACGCGGGTATGGGCGCGCATCCGCGCCATACAGTCCGCGATCGCCGCCACGGACGACGACCCCGCGCGCTACCGGGCCATGGGCATAGAAGTCATCGAGGGCGCCGCGGTGGTGACCGGTGCCCACGAGGTGACCGTTGATTCCGTGCGCCGCCTCGACACCCGCTTCATCCTGCTCTGCACCGGCAGCCGCCCCGCCGAACCGGCAATACCTGGTCTCGCGCCAAGCGGCTTCCTCACGAGCGAGACCGTCTTCACGCTCGAACAAGCGCCCGCGTCGATTGTGATGATCGGCGGGGGGCCCATCGCGGTTGAACTGGCGCAGGCGTTTAGCCGTCTGGGGGTGACCACGACGGTGCTCCAGAAGCGGGCGACGATCCTGCCAAGAGACGAGCCAGAGCTCGTCGCCGTGCTCGACGAAACACTCCGGCGCGACGGCGTCGATATCCAGTGCAATGTCGAGATCCGAAACGTCACCGTCGAGCGTGGCCGGAAAGTCGTGCATGGACGGCAGTCCGGCCGGTCGGGCGCCTGGAGCGCCGATGAACTCCTCGTCGCTGTCGGACGGGTACCCGCACTGGCTGATCTTGGATTGGAGGCGCTCGGCGTGGCGACCGGTCCGCGAGGCGTGATCGTCGACGATCGCGGTCGTTCGACCATCGACTCGATCTACGCGGCGGGCGACGTGGCCGGTCGGTTCGTGTTCACGCATTCGGCGGGCTACGAAGCCGTCCGCGCGGTGCGCGACGCCTTCTTCCCGGGGAAAGGCAGAGTCGACACTGTCATTCCGTGGTGCACGTTCACCGATCCCGAACTGGCCCATGTCGGCATGACCGCCGCTGAGGCTCGCGCCCACTATGGCCACGGCGTCGGCGTGAGGCGGCTCGACTTGGCCCATTCCGATCGGGCCAGAACCGAGAGCGCCACCGAAGGCGCGATCGTGATCGTGACGGCGAAGGAGCGGATCGTGGGGGCCCACATTCTCGCCCCGGTGGCGGGAGAGATGATCCATGAGCTGGCGTTGGCCGTCCATCGAAAGATGAAGCTCACCGACCTGGCCGGCCTGGTGCACGTCTACCCGACGTTGTCGACAGGTATCGGTCAGGTGGCCGCGCGGTCGGCGTTCGACAAGGCGAGGCGTTGGCGCTGGCTCGTCCGTAAGGTCAGTTGATCGGCCCGCCGCTAGCGGGCCACCCAGCCTCCGTCGACCGTGAGCGTGTGCCCGGTGATGTAGGAACCGGCGTCGGACGCGAGAAGGAGCAGGGCGCCGTCGAGCTCGGTGGGCTCACCAAAGCGGGCCATCGGGCAGTTCGTCTTGACGAAGCGCTGGGCCCCTTCATCGGTTTCCATCAGCGCGGTCATCTCGGAGGGGAACCAGCCGGGAGCGAGCGCGTTCACCCGCACCCCCTTGCGGGCCCATTGCACGGCCAGCTCCCTGGTCATGTTGATGACCGCACCTTTGGACGCGGAATAGTGCGCCTGCTTGATCGGAGCCGAAGCCACTTGGCCGAGGATCGAAGCGACGTTGATGACAGAACCTCTTCCCTTGCGCACCATCTCGACGCCGAACAATTTCGCGAGGTGCCACAGCGCGGTGACGTTCAGCTCCATCGCGGTACGAAAGGTCTCGAGGTCTTCAACTTCGATTGCCATCATGTTGCCGATGCCGGCGTTGTTGACCAAGACGTCGACGGTGCCGCACTGCTCGAGCGTCGCGGCGACAAGACGATCGCGGTCGGCGGCGAGTGAGAGGTCGCTGACCACCACCACCGCTCCGGGCAGCTCCTCGGCGAGCGCGTCGAGTCGTTCCTTGCGGCGCGCGGCGAGCACGACCGTCGCTCCGACGGCGTGCAGGACCCGGGCGAAGCGGTCGCCCAGGCCGCTCGACGCGCCGGTCACGACCGCGACGCGGCCGTCGAGACGAAACGGGGCGAGCGGGTCGATGGTCGTGGTGTCCGTCATGGCGCCGCAGCGTAGGCAATCCCGCGCGTTTCGCGCTGACTGTGTTGGGCCCGGGAACACCACGATTGCAAGTCGGTGAATGTTGGTCGTCTGACTGTCACTGCGGGCCGCTATGACCGATGAATTGTGTTGTGAACCCCCCCACGCTCGAAGCCGAAACTCTTCACCGCAGCTGGGCCATCGCCGTGCGAACGGCCGGTGTCTCAGCCGTGCTGGTCGCGACCGCCGGCACGGCGATCCACCGCTTCGTCGGCGTCTCCACCTCGGTGCTGCTGGTCGGGGCGGCCGTGAGCGGTTTGCTGGTCGGTCTGAAGCTGCCAGTGGCGGCACCCCGTAGCTAACAGCGACACCGCGGCCTGAGCGCTCAGGCCCGTCGCGCGCGAACATGGCGCGATGAAGGTGAGGATCGGCTTCGGCCTCGGCACGCGCAGCCTCACGAACGACGACCGCTTCGGGCCGTTCGTCGACGACCTCGAGCGGCTCCGATTCGACAGTCTGTGGTTGTCGGAGCGGGTGGGCGGAGAGTCACCTGACCCCGTCGTCGGCATGGCGTACGCCGCGGGGCGCACCCGTCGCCTGAAGTTCGGGACGAGCGTGATGGTGCTGCCCGGTCGCAATCCCGTCCTCGTGGCCAAGGCTCTCGCCAGCCTCGACCGCATGTCGGGCGGTCGGCTGCTACCGGCGTTCGGGCTCGGAGTCGCCGATGCCCATGAGCAACAGGCGTTCGGGATTGAGCGGTCGGCCCGGGCCGGGTGGTTCGACGAGGCCTTGCCCTTGATCAGGCGGCTGTGGACCGAGGACGTCGTCGACCATCACGGCGAGCGCTTCCATCTCGACGGTATCGGGGTCTTGCCCAAGCCGGTGCAGAAACCGCTCGAGGTGTGGCTGGGGGGCATCGCGCCGTCGGAGTTGCGCCGCGTCGGACGGCTGGGCGACGGGTGGCTGCCGTCGTTCATCACCGCCACCGAGATGCGACCGGCGCGCCAGACGATCGAGGAGGTGGCCAACGCTCACGGCCGCGAGATCGATCCCGAACACTTCGGAGCGCTTGTGCCGTACGCGATCGGTCCGGTGCCGGATCGCGTGCTCGCGCAACTGGCCCGTCGCCGGCCCGACCTCGACCCGACCGCCCTCGTGCCCTCGGGTCTCGCGGCGCTCGCCTCGACGATCGAAGCGTTCGTCGAGCATGGCGCGTCGAAGTTCGTGGTCCTGCCCCTCGGCGAACCCGACGACTGGTCGCGCCACCTCGAAGAAGTCGCCGCCGCAGTCCTCCCCCTCCAAACCTGAGTTTCTTGGCGTACTGACGCGCGAAACCGACACGCCGGAGCCAAAAAAGCGCGTCAGAACGCGACGGTGGTGATGAGGGCGGCGAGCTCGAGGGGGCGGTCGCCTTGGATCGAGTGGCCGGCGCCGTCGACAACCACGACCTGGGTGTCGGGGTGGCGTTTCATGAACTCGGCGATGTCGTCGTCGTCGACCACGGGCGACGCGCCGCCCCTGGTGAGCAACACCGGCACCGTCAGCGCCGACACATCGTTCCAGTAGTCGACGTTCTCGACCCTCGGCATCATCTCGGTGTCTCGCGCACCGACCCGGCCGGCCCGGTCGTAGCGCCAGGCCCACGAACCGTCGGCGAGCTGGCGGGCGTTGTGGAGGATGCCCCGCCGCAACGACGACTCGCTTCGCGTGGGGTTGTGCTCAACCGTCCGGGCAAGGATGTCGGCGAAGCTCGGAAAGCTCTGCGGACCGTTCACGAAGTCGACGATCGCCTTGGCCTTTTCCCGATTGGTGCCCGGCGTGATGTCGACGATCACCAACTTGCGGACGAGTTCCGGATGGCGGACCGCGAGCGCAATCGACGTGAGCCCGCCGAGCGACATACCCACCACAGCCTTGGCGTTGGGCGCCAGCACGGCGATGGCGGCAGCAATGTCGTCGGCGAGCGACCTCGGGTCGTAGCGCCCGTCGGCGCGCCAGCTCGAACGTCCGTGCCCGGGAAGATCGAGCGCCACGAGGGCGTGGGGCCGCAGCGCCAGCGCGACCGTGTCCCAGGTATGGGCGTTCTGGGCCGTTCCGTGGACGAAGGCGAGCTCCGCCTCCCCGCTCCCCCAGACCAGGGCGCTGACGTGGCGGCCGTCCGGAAGCGTGACATCCTCCCGGCGTACATTCGGCGGCTCGGCGAGCGTCAGGCCGTATTCGGAGGCATTTTCGTGAAAGAGGCCGAACTCGTCGTAGGCGATGCGGTCGGTCATACCGGCCATCATCGCCGGTTCCTCGGCCTGGTCGCCACGCTGGGTCTCATCGTGACGGGCTGCAGCGATTCCACGACCGTCACCCCTCCCTCCTCCACCCAGGCGCCCGCAACCACCACCGCGGGCCCGACCGCGACAACGGATGCGGCGACGACATCGTCAACACCGTCGACAACGGCGCTCCCCACCACCACAACCGTGGCTGAGGGTCCAAGCGGAAACGCGTTCTACCAGCCACCGTCGCCGCTGCCGCCGGCGCCAGCGGGCGCGCTCATCTGGGTGGCGCCGCTCAGCGACGCGCCGGCGGGCACCAACGGCTTCAAAATCCTTTACCACTCCCGCTCCATAGCCGATGCCGACATCGCCGTCTCCGGTGTCGTGTTCGTACCGAAGTCGGCCAACAACAACGCCCCCATCCTCAGCTACGCCCACGGCACCACCGGACTCGGTGATCAATGCGCGCCATCGAAAAACGGTGCGAATGAAGCACGGTTCCTCTCCGCCGGCGCGCTCAGCCGGGGGTTCGTCGTCGTCGCCACCGACTACGACGGTCTCGGGACTCCCGGCGTCCACCCATACCTAGTCGGTCTGAGCGAGGGTCGTAGCGTGCTCGACGCGGCTCGGGCCGCCATCAACCTCGGCATGGCCACGAGCGCGCAGTCGCCGGTGCTCGTCTGGGGCCACTCGCAGGGCGGCGGCTCCGCGCTGTTCGCTGCCGAATTGGCGCCGACCTACGCGCCCGACCTGCATGTCGAGGGGGCGATCGCCGGCGCGCCGGCGGTTGAGCTGGCGGTCCTCGGCAGCAGCCTGGCGTCGTCGCCCGCATCAGCCTTGTCGGGTTTCGCGTTCATGGCGATCGCCGGCTTCAAAGCCGCCTATCCCACACTCGACCTCAGCGCATTCCTCACGGCGAAGGGGATCGCCGAGTCGGAGAAGGCCGGCGTGCAATGCAACGAGACCGTCACCGACCTCACCGGCAAGAACATCGCCGACTACATGACCACCAACCCGGTCACACTGGAGCCGTACGCGTCGTATCTCAAAGAGAACACGCCGGGCCAAGTCCCCACCCCAGTACCGATATTCGTCTACCACGGCGACGCCGACGAGTTGGTGCCCGTCACGGCGAGCGAGCTCTACCTGAGGCGCACATGCAAGGTCGGCGGCTTCACGGTGCTGCGCACCGTCTACAAAGGCGGCACCCACGTCGGCGTCATCGCGCTCGCGCTGAACGACATCGCGACATGGATCGACGACCGCCTCGCGGGCAAGCCGGCGCCCACCACGACGTGTCCACCTGCCTAAGCGGGGACCGCCCAGGCGTTCAGCATCGCCCGCATTCCTGCACTCACGAGCGCGATGAACTCCTCGTCGCGGTCGGCCGCCCCGACCTCGAGCCACGTGAGCACGGCGTCGTACAGATGGTCGACCACCACCTTTGCCGCCCACGGCCGCCAGCGTGGGTCGCCGATGAGCGGATCGAGCAATTCGCGCGCGTAGGAAATCACTCCAGCGCGAAACGCCGCGGCATGGTCGGCGAACTCGGGCTCGTGCGCGGCATGCAGCCACAGAAGCCGCACGCCGTCGGGATCGGCCCGCGCCACCTCAAGGATCGCCCGCACGGCGAAGTTCCGACCGGCCGCCCTGTGATGTTCAAACGCCGCGGCGAGACGCCCGGTCGTGTGCTCGAGCACGGCCCGGTAGAGGTCGTTCTTGGAATCGAAGTTGCGGTAGACGATCAGACGCGTGACGCCGGCCTCGGTGGCCACGTCGTCCATCGACGTACCGTCGAACCCGGCGCGGGCGAACGCGCGGGCGGCGGCCCGAACGATCGAGGCCTGGCGCTCGAGGCGGGGCAGCCGCCGCGGCGGCGAGGAGTGACTTGCCGCTTGTATACACACGAGTTTACACTCACGAAATGGGAACGGAGCAGCTCACCTTCACCAAAGCCGAGCTGCTCGCCACGCACGACGTGACCGAGCCCCTGGTCGCTGGGGGGATCCTCTGTCACGGCGGCTTCGACACCGACGGCCGCTATGTCTCGCCGCGGACCAAGCACCGCTCACCGGCCATCACGGCCTGGCAGGACGCCCACCGCGAACGCTTCGGAACTGCGCCGCTCGGCGTTGCGCTCGAAACGTGGCCCGAGCACTACCCGAATGTCGCCCAGGCGCGCTATCTCCTCTCGGAGGGCATCGGCGACCTGCTCGCGCTCACCCTCACGCGCATCGGCACCGTGGAGGGATTCGGCGCGATGGTGCGTCATCTTCCCGTGCCCGACTTTCGAGCGACGCTCGCCGACGACGTCGCTGGAACCGCGCTCGCGCACCTCGACCGGGGCCTGTTCGAAGCCCACGCTCGCGACGAAGCCGGCTACGAGAGCGAGGGCGGGCACCGAGAGATGTGGTGGGCGGCCCGCGACCTTGCCTTTGAGTATCCCGAGTTGCCCGACCAGACCGATGTCATGCGACGCCGGATGGCCATGAACCAGCAGAACGAGTACGAGCGTGTCCTCCCCGACGACGTGGCGATCGACATGGAGTTGCTGGCCGAGCGCATGACCCGCATCCTGCTGATCGAGATTCAGGCCTTCCACACGTTTGCGTGGGCGGAAGCACTGCTGTCGGACTCGGAACTCGTCGCGGGCGATGGCGCGGCCGGCCGTCTCGTCGCGTGCGTCCGGGCCGACGAGACTCCCCATGTCGGATACCTCAAGACCGCCCTTACCGAACTGCGTGACCGCACATGGCTCGGCGACAGTGGCCGCCGGTACGTGGGCGCCGACATGATCGGATGTATCTGGGATCGGGCGCTGCGCGAGTCGATGACGACGCGGTACGAAGCGAACCGGCGCGTCGTGCAGGCTGATCTCGAGCAGATCCTCGACGGCCGCCCTCGCGCGGCGGATATTGCTCACCGGTTCCATGAACTCGAGAACGGAGCAGCCGGATGAAGTTCGGGATCTTCTACGAGCACCAGATCGGCCGTCCCTGGGAGGACGACACCGATCGCCAACTCATTCAAGACGCGCTCGACCAGATCGAGCTGGCCGACCAGCTGGGCATCCAATACGCGTGGGAGGTCGAGCATCACTTCCTAGAGGAGTACTCGCATTCGTCGGCTCCCGAGGTGTTCCTTGCCGCCGCTTCGCAGCGCACCGAGAACATCCGCCTCGGCCACGGGGTCGTGCTCACCGCACCGAAGTTCAACCACCCGGCGCGCGTCGCAGAACGCATTTCCATGCTCGACCTCGTCTCGAACGGCCGGGTCGAGTTCGGGTCGGGCGAGAGCTCGAGCGAGGCCGAGCTCGGCGGATTTCAGATCGACCCGCTCCTCAAGCGCGAGATGTGGCTCGAAGGCCTCGAGGTCGCCGTTCGCTGCATGACCGAAACGCCCTTCACGGGCGTCGATGGCACCTACGTACAGATGCCGCCGCGCAACGTCGTACCCAAGCCGGTGCAGAAACCGCATCCGCCGTTGTGGGTCGCCTGCTCGCGTCGCGACACGATCCTGCTCGCGGCCGAGAAGGGCATCGGCGCGCTCACGTTCGCGTTCATCGATCCCGAAGAGGCCAACCACTGGGTCACGGATTACGAGCGCACGCTCGTCGAGAAGTGCGTGCCCGTCGGGCGGGCGGTGAATCCCAACGTGGCGTGCGTGACGCCGCTGATGATCCACCACGACGAGGACGAGGCCCTGCGGCGCGGTATCGAAGGCGCGAACTTCTTCGGCTACTCGCTCGGTCACTACTACGTGTTCGGCGAGCATCGCCCGGGCCGCACCAACGTGTGGGAGGAGTACATCGAGCGCCGCAACGCGGTGGGCTACGACCCGGAGGCCGCCGCGCAGGCCCTACGCGAGGAGCGGCTCGGCGCCAAACAGGCCGCCGGCGACAGCACGGGCCTCCGCGGCGCGATCGGCACGCCCGATCAGGTGCGCGACTACCTCCTCCGTTACGAGGAAGCCGGTGTCGATCAGGTGATCTTCGTGATGCAGGCCGGGCGCAATCGCCACGAAGACATCATGGAGGCGCTCGAGCTGTTCGGACACGAAGTGGCGCCGGAGTTCATCGACCGCGACGAACTCGCATCAAAGAAGAAAGCCGCACATTGGGCGCCGATCTGCGAGCAGGTGCTCGCCCGCAAGGAACTCGTCGAGCGTGACCTCGACGGCTACTCGTTCCCGGCTCTCCCTCGACAATGGGCGGCGGCGACGAGCAGTCCCGAACTGCACGAGTGGCTGGAGCGCTTCCGCGATGACCGCGCCGCGGGTCGGACCGACACCGACCTCGGCATCCTCGGCTGATCCCCTAGGCGGATAGGCCGACCGGACAGCTGACACCCGTCTCACCCAGGCCGCAGTAGCCGTTCGGGTTCTTCGCGAGATATTGCTGGTGATAGGGCTCCGCGTAATAGAACGTTGCGCCGTCGGCGATTTCTGTGGTGATGTCGCCGAAGCCTGCGGCGCGCAGACGCTCCTGGAACATGTTCTGCGATGCTTCGGCCGCGGCCCGTTGCGCCGGCGAGGTCGCGTAGATCGCGGAGCGGTACTGGGTGCCCGAGTCGTTGCCCTGTCGCATTCCCTGCGTGGGATCGTGACCTTCCCAGAACACCTTGAGCAGTTGCTCGTAGCTCACCTTCTGGGGATCGAACACGACGAGCACAGACTCGGCGTGGCCGGTGCGGCCCGAGCAGACCTCTTCATAGGTGGGGTTCGGCGTGAAGCCACCGGCATAGCCGACGGCGGTGGACCACACACCCGGCGTCTTCCAGAACAATCGCTCGGCGCCCCAGAAGCAGCCGAGAGCAAAGATCGCCGTCGCGTATCCGTCGGGCCATGGCCCGGTAAGCGGATGTCCGTTGGTGTGGTGGACGGCGGGCACCGGCATCATGGCCTCGCGGCCGGGGAGCGCGTCGGCGGGATCGATCAGGCGGGTCTTGTGTCCAAACATGGGTTCAGGCTAACGGGCGTCGATCAATATCCCGGCCGGCTGAGCAGACCCTTGACGCGCACCGCGCGATACGAGCGCGCCAGGATCCACGCGCCTAACGCGAGGTAGACGACGTCGAGTAGCGCGGCCTGCACCAGCTGTCCCGTGAGCACGGTGCCGTCGGTGAGAAAGGCCCTTATCGCCTCGAACACGTGCGACGCCGGCACGGCGTGGGCCACGGGTTGGAGGGGGCCGGGCAGACTCGAAACGGGGTAGTAAACGGCGGCCACCGGCTGGAACAGGAAGGCCAGCGACCAGGCGAGGACCTCGGCATTGGAGCCGAAGCGCATCACCGCGGAACGGATCGCCAGACCGAGCGCCCAACCGAAGCCGAGA
The DNA here is from genome assembly GCA_040002995.1 of Acidimicrobiales bacterium. GTDB lineage: Bacteria > Actinomycetota > Acidimicrobiia > Acidimicrobiales > Ilumatobacteraceae > JBDUDK01. The sequence continues at coordinate 14,325 of JBDUDK010000082.1, forward strand.
AGGATGAGAAGAGCGGGCAGGAGGACGCGCCCAGTGTCGAGCAGGCTGAAGTCGAACGCGACCTTCGTGAAGATCACGAGGAACGTCGTGCCGATGAGCACCCGCCCGAGCGAGAACAGCACATCGCCCAGCACCTGCTCCACCTGCTTCAGCGGTGATGAGAACAGGTTCACGATGCTGCGGTCCCACATGTTCATCATGTAGGTCATCGCCAACTCTTGCTGGGCACGGAACAGCACATCCCACAGCACGACCGCGCCGAGGAACACGCCGACGCCCCCAGGCACCTGCGTGCGGCCGCGCAGGTAGTTGCTCAGGAAGCCCCAGAGCACGACCTCGATGAACGGCCAGTAGAACAGCTCGGCAATGCGGATCGGGCTGTGGCGCAACGTGTAGAGGTTGTTGAGCAGGATGCCCTTGACACGCCGCGGTCTGATCTCGAGGACCGCTGTCACCGCGTGGCCTCGGCAACCTTCAAGTACACGTCCTCGAGGTTGTCGGCGCCGTATCGCTCCACCAGCTCGGCCGCGGTGGCGTCCTGCGCAATGCGCCCGTTGACGAGAAACAGGATGCGGTCCGCGAGTCGTTCGACCTCGATCATGTTGTGACTCGTGATGAGGATGGTCATGGCGCGTTCGTCACAGATCTGGCGCAACACGCGGCGCACCGCTACGGCACGCTCAGGGTCGAGGCTGGCGGTCGGCTCGTCGAGGAACAGCAGATCGGGCCGGTTGACGAGGGCCTTCGCCACCAACACCATGGTCTGTTGCCCGGTGGACAGCGACGATCCGGGCCGGTCGAGATGCTTCTTCAGATCGAGAAGGTCGGCGACGTCGCTGATGGCCGCGGCCGGATCATCGACCTCGTACAGCTCGCAGTACACGCGAAGCAGTTCACGCACGCGGAGCCGCCACGAGAGTTGCACGTAGGACGCCGTGAAGTTGGTCCGGGCCAGCGCCCGGCTCCGGTCGTGCACGAGATCACGACCGCCGATCGTGATCGTTCCTCTCGTGGGGAGGGTCAACCCCAGAAGCATGTGCATCGTGGTTGTCTTGCCGGCGCCGTTGGGGCCGAGCAGGGCGCACACCTGTCCCACGGGCACCGAGAACGACAAGCCGTCGATGACAGTGCGGTCGCCGAAGCGCTTCACCACGTCGGAGACTTCGAGAGCGACAGCGGGCACGGAGCGACGCTACCGGCCGGCTGGGTTTAGGGCGCCGCCCGATTTGGGTTTAGGCGCCGCCCGATTCCGATGCGACCGCCGGCTGTTCGGGCACTCGGAAGCCTTCGTCAAACGTGCGGCGAACGCTGAGCCAGAGGTAGTACGCCGGACCGGCGACGAGGATGAGACGACCCCAAACATTCGAGTCCGGGTAGCCGATAGTGAGCCCAGTCATCGTGGCCAGCCACAGCACGGTGACCGACAGCGTGACGGTCCGGTTCACCCGGACCCGAACCGGATGCACAAACTTGATATTGGTCATCGTGAGAGCGCAGAAGAACAGCACGACCACCGAGTTGACCCACGTGGAGGTGCCGAGCAGGTAAAGGCTCGGCACGACGAAGTTCCACTCGGCGGGGAAGCCGTTGAACCAGTTGTCGTCGGTCTCCATGTCGGTGCGACTCATCCAGAGCGCCGAGACGAAGAGGACGATGGCGATCAACGTGATCGAGAGCGACGGAGGCAGAAGGCGGAAATGGTGAATAAAAGCAACCGGTACGACGACGCAGGTGACGTAGTCGACTACGACGTCGAGTATGTAGCCGTCGAGCTTGGGCACGCAGCGCTTGATGTCGCAGCCACGCGCCATGGGGCCGTCGACTCCGTCGATCACGAGCGCGGCGACGAGCCAGAGCAGAGCCGCTTTCGGATGATTGTCGAGCACGGCGATCAGGCCGAGCAACCCCACGACGACACCGCTCGCCGTGAGCGCGTGAATACTCCAACCGATAGCCGGCCGATGCTGCGGGGCGGGCGCAATCGGTTGCTCAGGCAGAGTCACGGTGGTAGCCCACTCTTACGCTGGATCCGCCGCGCCGAGCGGGACGACAAGTCATCGGAAACGGAGTGTATAGGTGGTGGCCCCGCCGAGTCCCTTCAGGCGCAACCGGTTTACCCTTCCGGAACCCGCACCGGGCCCGGAGAGAACGTGGACAAAGCAGAGCGACGTAAGCGAATCGAGCACCTCTGGGTAGCCATCACGCTCGCGTGGGGCTTCGGCCGCGTGCTCGTGGTCTGGGGCGCGCTCGGTCGCTACGGCGTAAATCCATGGGTTTATGCCGGCATCGAGATCGTCACCTCCGGCCCGTACGGCGTGGCCACGGCGCGAGTGGTAACCAGTTTGTTGGATCACAACAAGCAGGCCGCCAGCCGGTGGGCCGCCCTCGGCTTGGGCACGTTCCTAGCTCCCGACCTGTACATCGTCGCCGCCGGCCGCCAGATGCCCGCGTACGTCTACGTCGTGGTGGGCGTGCTGGTGGCGACGTTGGGCGCGCTGGCGTTCATGGGCGTTCGCGCCAAGGTGGGCAAGGGCCGTACCGCTCGCGAACTCGTGGCCGTGAAGCCGGGGGGCGGCGACAGCTTCTGACTAAGGCGCGTGCGGCGCGGTCGTCGTCGGTGCGACCGTGGTCGGGCCGGGCACAAGCGTGGTTGCGCCCGGCACAGTTGTCGTCGTCGTGGTGGTCGCCGATGGATCGGTGACGTTGACCGCCGGCCGCGGCGAGCCTTGAGTGCGGGGATCATGCTGACCGTCGAAGACCAATACCGCATCGCCGGTCTCTACCAACGTGTGGAAGTACTCGGCGATGTGAACGGGCATACGGATGCAGCCATGCGAGGCCGGATAGTTGGGCACCGAAAGCGCGCCGTGCATCGCAATGCCGCCGTTGAAGTAGACGGCGTTGTACAGCAGGCCGAGAGGCGCTTGCTCCCACCCTTGGTGGAACCGTTTCACGGCGTAGACACCGGTTGGCGTGATGGCTTTGCCGCACCAGCCCTTCTCGCACCAGTCCTTGCCGCTCCCACTAGAGATGTGCGTGATGAGGCGCGGCGTCCCGTCCGGGTTCCAGAGGATCAGCACCTGCTCGGGGATATAGATCTCGACGTGGCGAATGCCCGCCGTCGTGGCGTCGCGGGGCGCGACGATGAGCGGGTCCTGCATCTTGTCCCACAGTTCGGGCGTGACCTCACCCGTGACGTCCTTGCCGTCGAGACCTTGTAACTCCTGAAACGCCCAGACCGCGTCCTGCACGCCCGTGCCGTACGTGCCGTCGAGCGCGCCCGGATCGAAACCGATCTTGATCAGGCGGTCCTGGATGTAGGCGACGGCGTCGCTGTGTTCGCCTCTCTTCACCGTGTGATCGAGAGGGACCTTGAGCGCGGGGACGGTGGTGGTCGTCGTCGGCGCCAACGTGGTCGAGGCGGTCGAGGTGGTCGACGTGGTCGATGTCGTCGTCGGGTCGGTGACGACGGCGCTCGTATCCGTGGTCGGGATCGGATCGATCGTCGACGAGGTCGACGTCGGCCCGGCCGCGCTCGGTGCCGAGCACGCCGAAACTAGGAGGGTTAGCGCGGCCATGCCCACAGCCGACCAGCGCAATTGGATCATCTTCTGCTCGTGCTCCTCGGCCCACTCCGTCCGCCCGGCGGGGCGACACTAGCAAAGCGATCCAGAAAATTGGGGCCGACGAAAACGAGCGGAGGTTACGCCTTGACGACAGGCGTGATGGACTGCAGCTCTTTGCGCAGCGTGAACATGTCGCGCAAGAGCTTCACGATCACGGCGGGTGAGGACAGGGTCGAGACCCCGCGAGTGCGCGGGAAGTAGTCGACACCGAACTGCACGACCTTGTAGCCGTAGCCCTTCGCCCGCACGATGAGCTCAGCGTCGATGAAGGAACCTTCGCTTTCGAGCTGGACGTGGTCGAACACCTCGCGCCGGCACAGCTTGAACGCGAAGTTGACATCGCGCATCCGTAGTCCAAACAAAATGCGCACGAGCCGGTTGAAGAAGAAGGAATAGACCACGCGCACAGGGCCCTCACCAGTGCGGTCAAAGCGGTACGCACTCACGATGTGCGCTTCGTAGTGGCGCATCACGCGGCAGGCCTTCTGCACTTCGTCCATGTCGAACGGGAGGTCGGCGTCGGTGTAGAGGATGAGATCGCCCTTGGCTTCCGCGAAGCCCGTCTTCAGCGAGCCGCCGAGCTTGCGGTTCACCGGATGGTGGACGACGCGCACGTGACGGTCGGACCGAGCCATCTCGTCGGCGATCTCGGGCGTGGCATCGCTGGAGGCATCGTCGATGATCAAGAGCTCGTAGTCGCCGATCTCGCCTTGGTCGACGAGCGTCTCGCACGCCTCGCGGGCGGCATCGATGGCGCGCCCGATGTACTCCTCCTCGTTCCACATCGGGAAGAAGATCGTGAGAGTGCCGAAATAGGTCACGGAGGCGAGGGTACCGAAGCGGCGCGTGCCGAGCCGCGCGCCCCACCCTTCAGGAATCGGTCAGGCGAAAGCGCGGCAGCGGCGTGGGAACACCCTCAGCGAGATCGGCCAGGATGCGGCCCACGACGGGCGTGAACTTGAACCCGTGACCCGAGCACGCCGAGCCGATCACAAGCGGGCCAATCCGATCGAGCACGAAGTCCTGGGTGGGCGTGGTCGTGTAGAGGCACGTGGCGCCGTGGTGCGGAGTGGGATCGAGACCGGGAAGCCACGTCTCGACGTAGGCCACCGTCCGCGCGACGCGCTCTGGATCAAGCGCGAACGTGCGGTCGTCGGCCCCGACGACCTTCCCTTCGTGATGGCCGCCGACCTTCACGCCCTCGCCCGGCGTACGTAGGCCGTATGCATCGGTTCCGTCGCCGTAATGGATGAAGCTCGGCCACTCCCGGTTCGGGTCGCGTGGAGTGAAGTGAGAGATCAGCTCCTCGGTGACGAGCAGCGGTGGCATCCCGTGCTTGCGTGATCCGCCCAGCACCGGCTCGGCCCAGCCGCCGACGGTTACGACCGCCACCCTCGCCCGCCACTCGTCGTCATCGGGAACGTGCACGACGACATGGTCCTCGTGAGGGTCGATCGACACGGCCCCGGCCGAGAAACGGACCTGTGCGCCGAGCGCGCCGGCCCGCTCCTGGAGCGTGCGTACGGCGAGGTCGGCGAGGCAACGTCCGGTGTCGGGCGAGTAGACGACCGCCCGGTCGAATCGCATTCCCGGAAAACGCTCTGCGGCGGCATCCGGATGAAGTCGCTCGGCCGAAGCGCCAACAGCTGCGAGTGAGGCCACGATGCGGTCGACTGCTTCGGGGCGACCGTGATCGACGCCACCGGTGATCTCGACGAGCGTGCGCCCACTCTCGTCTTCGAGTTCGCGCCACAGCGGCAAAGCCTCGACCGCGAGACGCGCGTAGTCAGGCTCCTCGTACGCGAAACGGAATATTCGAGCGCCGCCGTGCGAGGAGCCATTGCAATGACCCTGCTCGAAGCGCTCGAGGAGTACGACGTCGTGGCCGCGGCGAGCCAGCCACCACGCCGTTGCCGAACCCATCGCGCCGGCCCCCACGACCGCGACGTCGACGCGCTGCACGGTCCGACGTTACGCGCGTTCCGACGAGGTCGCTCCGGATGGCTCACGCTCTGCTATCTCACACTGGGATCCCAGCCCCTTCTAAGCCCGCCGTTGCACGATTGTCTCCGCCACGAAGGAGTCGAGAGATGCAGGACGGCCTCCCCCCACCCGTACCCTCTCCGCTCCCACTTCCTCGCGGCACCGTTCGCCCGGCGTCCGCGCCGCACCGCCGCCGCCAAGCCGCGGCGCGGGCCCGGGCGATTACCGCGTGGGCGTCGGTGGCCACTTTCGGCGGGCTAGCCGTCGGGCTCGCGGGCGCGTCCGTGTCCAGGAACGCGTCGACCAGCCCGCCGCCGGTAAACGTCCCAACGAGTGTCGCGGCCAATTTCGCGGTCGATCCGAACCCCTATTCGGCCAGCCCGCCGCCGTCTGACAGTGGCTCCAATCCCCCGCCTGCGTCGGCAACCCGGGGCAGTTAACCCGGTGACCACTAAGCAGACTCACAGGTGACACTCAGCCTTCTCCGGCAGAATCGAACGGTGAACAGGCGTCGGACAACCTCGCACCGGGTGCTGGTGGTCGACGACGAAGAGAACATCCGGTTCTTGTTGGAGTCGGCGCTGCGCCATTTCGGCTTCGAGGTGGCCTCTGCTTCTGATGGGCGCGAAGCGCTCTCAGCCGTGGCTGCGAACCGCCCCGACCTGATCGTGCTCGACGTGATGATGCCGGGCATCGACGGTTTCGAGGTGTGCCGCCGCCTCCGGGCCGAGCGCATCAACGTGCCGATCCTGTTCCTCACGGCCCGCGACGGCAACGACGCCAAGGTGATGGGACTCACCCTCGGCGGAGACGACTATGTCACCAAGCCGTTCAGCCTCGAGGAGGTCGTGGCCCGCGTACGGGCCATCATCCGGAGGGCCGGCGGCGAGGAGTCGAGCGTGCTCAGCTACGACGACCTCGAGATCGACGAGGACGCGCACCTCGTCACGCGTGACGGCACCGCCATCTCGCTCTCTCCCACCGAATACAAACTGTTGCGGTTTCTCATGCTCAACGCCGGCCGCGTGGTGAGCCGAGCCCAGATTCTCGATCACGTCTGGGACTATGACTTCGGCGGCGAGGCAAATGTGGTCGAGACCTACGTGAGCTACTTACGCAAGAAGCTCGACCCGCTCGGTCCGCCGATCATCCAGACGGTGCGCGGCTTCGGCTACAGCCTCCGGCGGGCCTGACCGTGTCGCTTCGGCGACGCGTGGTGCTCGGCATGGTGGCGGTGGCGATCGTCCTCGGCGTCGCCGGATTCGCGATCACCAGGACGCTGCACTCGTACTTACTCAAGCGGGTCGACAACCAACTGGAATCGGTGCCCGCGCTATCGGGGTTGATCCGTCGCCGTCCCGCGGATCCCGTCAACGACCTCTTCAGCGAGATGGCGTTCGTCGCCACGGACCTGAACGGCGGCGTGATCGCATCCAGGGATCCGGGACTCCAGCACGTGGGCGATCCGCTACCCGACGTCTCGGGCGTGCTGCCCGGTCCGCCCGACGCTCCCGACTTGCGCTACCAGACAGTGCATTCGGTCGACGGCGATCTGCGCTACCGGGTGAAGCTCGAGCGATTCGCCGACGGCTACGTGGCCGTCGGCCTGTCGCTGAAGGACACGGACAGGGTCTTTCACCGAATCCAGTTCGTCGAAATCCTGGCGTCGAGCGGCGTGCTCATGGCCCTCGCCCTCTCGGGTTGGTGGGTGCTGCGTCAGGGCGTGCGGCCGCTGCAAAAGATCGCGGGTGCCGCCGACCAGATCGCCGAGGGCGACCTCACCCACCGCGTCCCGGTCGACGACGACCGCACCGAGGCGGGGCGACTCGGACGGGCGCTCAACCGGATGCTCGGCGAAATCGAGGGGTCGTTTCGCCGTAAAGAAGAGTCAGAAGAGCGGCTCAAGCGCTTCGTCGGCGACGCGTCACACGAGCTCCGCACGCCCCTCACATCGATCCGCGGGTACGCCGACCTCTGGCGCCAGGGCGGGCTCGAGGAACCGGCCCGCCTCACCGACGCCATGGGCCGTCTCGAGTCGGAAGCAGCGCGCATGGGTCGTCTCGTCGATGATCTGCTGCTGCTGGCTCGCCTCGACGAGGGTCGCCCGCTCGCGCGCGATCGCATCGACCTCGTATCCACGGTGGTCGTCGCCGTGACCGATGCCCGCGTGGTCGCCCCCGATCACCCGATTGAACTCGCCGGCGTCGGCGAGGCGATCGTGATCGGTGACGCCGATCGGCTGTACCAGGCCGTGGCCAACCTTCTCGCCAACGCGGGCCAGCACACGCCCGCGGGCACCCGAGTCAAGGTGACCGTGGAGCGCGACGGCGGGGACGTCTTGGTGCGCGTCGCCGACGACGGCCCTGGGCTCGATCCGACCACGCCCGAGCGCGTGTTCGAGCGCTTTTATCGGGCCGATCCGGCGCGGGCGAGAGCCACGGGTGGCACCGGGCTCGGCTTAGCCATCGTGGCCGCAATCATGCAGGCCCATGAGGGCACGGTCGCGGTGAGCTCCACTCCCGGAGAGGGCGCCACGTTCACGATCACGATGCGGGCCGCGCCGCTCCCGCCACCTTTCTGATCAGCCGTTGGGCGTCGCGCTCGTCCTCGCCGGTACAGTCGCCCGCGCATGCGGGAGGCGTTCGCCGTCACACCAGCCGACATCGATGCCGCCGCCGAACGGATCTGCGGCGCGGTCGTGCATACCCCGACCGTGCGTTCGGAGACTCTCTCGCTCATAACCGGTGCCGATGTCGTGCTCAAATTCGAGAACCTGCAATTCACGGCGTCGTTCAAGGAACGAGGCGCGGCCAACAAACTGGCTCAGCTCACCGATGACGAGCGCCGCCGCGGGGTGGTGGCCATGTCGGCCGGCAATCACGCCCAGGCTCTGGCCCATCACGCCACTCGCCTGGGCATTCCGTCAGTGATCGTCATGCCCACGACGACCCCGAACGTGAAGGTGGTGAACACCGAGAAGCTCGGCGCACGAGTCGTCCTCCACGGGTGCGATCTCACCGAAGCGGCGACACGCGCGCGCGAACTGGTGACGTCAGAAGGCTTGGTATGGGTGCCGCCGTACGACGACGCCGCGATCATCGCCGGGCAAGGCACCACCGCGCTCGAGCTGCTCGACGACGTGTCCGACATCGAGGTCATCGTCGTACCGGTCGGCGGCGGCGGCCTGATCGCCGGCATGGCGGTGGCCGCGAAAGCGCGCCGCCCCGACATCGAGATCATCGGCGTCGAGACTGAGCTCTACCCGTCGATGCGCAACGCTCTCGGCCATCCCGCGGCACGCGTGGGCGGGTCGAGCGTCGCCGAGGGCATTTGCGTGCCGACTGCAGGTGAGCTCACGACGCCGATCGTGCGCGCGCTCGTCGCCGACGTCGTCACCGTCACGGAAGCGCGCATCGAAGAAGCGGTCGGACTCTTGCTGGAGATCGAAAAGACGGTCACCGAGGGCGCCGGCGCGACCGGACTCGCGGCTCTGCTCGAATCGCCGGAGCGCTACAAGGGACGCCGGGTGGCCATCATCCTCACCGGCGGCAATGTCGATCCGCGCATCCTGGCCCAGATCATCATGCGCGGCCTGGTGCACTCCGGGCGGCTGTCGAGGATCAGCGTCGACATCACAGACGTGCCCGGCGCGTTGGCGCGCGTGAGCACGATCATCGGTGAACTCGGCGGCAACATCATCGAAGTCGCCCACCAACGCACGTTCAACGACCTGTCGATCAAGGCGGCCGTACTCGAGTTCATGGTCGAAACACGCGATCGCAACCATGTCGATCAGATCGTCACCGCGCTCGGTCGTGAGGGCTACCACGTGACGCTTGGCGTCCACTCATGACCGCCATCGCCGCGCCCGGCTAATGGCCGCTGTCTTCCGCACGGTCGAGACGCCCGCCGACGCCGAGCGCGCCAGCGCGCTGTTCGACGAGATCTGGCGGGCGGAGACGGTGTTGCCGGCGGAAATCATCCGCGCCATCGCGTTCGCCGGTGGCTACGCGGTGCTCGCCCACGACGAAGGGCGAGCGGTGGCAGGGTCAGTCGCGTTCGTCGGCATGGTTGACGGCCAGCCGGTGCTCCACTCGCACATCGCCGGAGTAGTGCAAGACGCTCGCGACACGGGTGTCGGCTTTGCGCTCAAGCACCACCAACGCGAGTGGGCTGCGAGCAGAGGCATCGCCACGATCCGGTGGAGTTTCGATCCGCTCGTACGCCGTAACGCGTGGTTCAACCTGGCCCGACTCGGCGCGGCAGTCGTCTCGTACCAGACCGACTTCTACGGCGATATGCACGACGGCGTCAACCGCGGCGATCCGAGCGATCGCCTCCTTGTGGCCTGGCCAACGGCGCCCGGATCGTTGGTCACCGGCCCGGTTGATCCCCGCCCCGGCGATGAGACCGTTGCGTTGCCCGACGACATCATCGAGATCCGCGCGACGGATGCCGCGGCGGCGCGCCGATGGCGGCTCGAGGTGCGTGAGCGCGTGGGCGACGCTCTCGAACGTGGCGCCGTGGTCCGAGGTGTCGACGCGAAGGGCGCCTACGTCGTTAGTCCCCCATCGGGAAGCTGACCGTCGTGTGTGAGGATCGGCTTGTACAGGTCGGGGCGGCGGTCACGGAAAAGGCCCCATCCGAAACGGGCGACGCGAATCGCGTCGAGATCGAACGTGGCGGTGAGCACTGCGTCGCCCGCCTGTCCGGCCTCGGCGACCTTCGCGCCGGTGTGATCGGCAATGAACGATGACCCGTAGAACGTGACCGTGCACGAGTCACCCGGCTCGGGACCAAAGCGGTTCGCGGCCACGACGGGAATGAGATTCGCGCCGGCATGTCCTTGCATCACCCGCTGCCAGTGGCCGCTGGAGTCGTAGTCGGGATCACCCGGCTCGCTCCCAATCGCTGTGGGATAGAGGAGCACCTCGGCGCCGAGCAGGGCCATGACTCTGGCCGCTTCGGGGAACCACTGGTCCCAACAGATCGCGACGCCAACGGTTCCGTAGCGAGTCGTCCATACGCGAAAGCCGGTGTCGCCCGGATTGAAGTAGTACTTCTCCTGGTAACCCGGACCATCGGGTATGTGGCTCTTGCGGTAGAGCCCGAGCACCGAGCCGTCGGCGTCGATCATCGCGAGTGAGTTGAACGTGGCCTTGCCCGCTCGCTCATAGAAGCTGAGCGGCAACACCGTCTCCAGCTCGGCGGCCAACTTCGCGAACCGCTCAATAGTCGGATGACCGTCAGCGGGCTGCGCCAAGTCGAAGTAACGGGCTTCTTGGTCCTTGCAGAAGTAAAGATGCTCGAACAGTTCGGGCACCAGCACAATCTGCGCGCCGCGCTGCGCGGCCTCCCTCACGAGTGCCTCGGCCCGAGCGACGTTGGCCTCAGGCTCGGGGGTGCAGGAGAGCTGAATCGCGGCGACGGTGACGCTCGACATGATGGAGTCCTACCACGTTGCCAGCGGCCCCGATTCAGGCGACGCAGTCAGGCGGCGTAGCGAAGGCGGGCCCGCTCCACAAGACCGAGCCCGGCCAACCCGGGGAGGCGGTCGACCCGACGATCGATGCGCGCCGCGACCTCGCTGCCGTCGTTGTCGCCGAACAAGTAGCGAATGAGGTGGCCGACCTCGGGCTCCGGCATCACGTCGGCGCCAACCGGGTTCCAGAAGCGAGTGAGGGCGAACCTCGTGAGGCGTTGGGCCCGGCGGTCTCCGTCGAGACGGGCGGCCGCTTGACCGGCGTAGAAGTCGATGTGACGCCCTTCCTGACGCATGATGCGCCGTAGGAGCTCGCTGAGCACTGGATGCCCGGCGCGCTGTCCCAAGCGCGCGTAGCCGGCTTGGGTCGTCCACTCGTTGAGCGCACCCCACGTCATGTGCACGGCGGTGAACGACGGGCCAGCGATCGACGAGCCGAGCGCGTGCAGCATGGGCCCGACCCTGTCCTTGATTCGCCGAGCAGCGCGCATCGGACCAAGTCGCTCAGGACCGCGCGGCTCGCCGTGGGCGCCGAGTACGCGGCCGATAGCGTCGCCGTGCCAGTACTCCTCGAAGTTCCAGAAGGTGAGGAAGCCCGTGATCTCGGGGTCCTTGTGCACGGAGGTGACGAGTAGATCACGCAAGTAGCAGACGGTGTGGTGCTCGACGTCGTGCATGTAACGCAGGCAGCGCAGCACTTCAGGACGCAACGGTGAATGGCGAAAAGAGTCGAAATCGATATCGTCGATCGCGACGCGTCCGACGAGACTTTCGTAGTTGTCGAGGTCGAAGGTCACGTCTCCCCTTCGATGCCGAGACCGGCCGCGGATTGATGATTTGCCGGTGATCCAGCGTATGCCCGCTCGACGAATGGTTCGGATGGTCGCTGCCTCGGCCGCGCACGAGAAGGCACTACAGCACCTACATGATGCGCTCTCCAACGCGCGTCGTCTGTGTCATAGCCGCGGTCGCAGCCACTTGTTCGGTTAGCAGCGGTAGGCCGGATCACCCCTCCGCGCTCTCTCGAGGCCAGCGAACAACACTGTGAACGTGTCCGACCCCCCGGAGAAACCCGAACGAGAAGGCGTCACGGATTCCATTCGCAGCGAGCTCGAGCGGTTGCTCGGTCCCGGTGCCAGGGCGTTCGGCGGCATCGAGCGCAGAGTCCGACCGATATGGCGTGAGGTCACCGAAGGCGAGCCGCGCTGGCCGGTGAGCATCGCCCTCGTTGTGGCCATCGTGCTGCAGTTCTTCCTGCCCAATCGGCTTTCGGTCCATCCGCGCTGGATCTTGGCCAGCCTCGAGGGGGCGCTCCTCGTCGGACTCATCATCGCCAACCCTCGGCGCATCGAGAAGCACTCACCGAACCTGCGCATCGCCTCGCTGGCGCTGATCGGCGCGATCAGCCTCGTCAACGGCTGGTCGGCCGTACGGCTTATTCGCGGTCTGATCAACAAGACGGAGCCTGCGAAGGCGGCGGAACTCCTCCGCACGGGCGGATCGATCTGGCTCACCAACGTGATCGTGTTCGCGCTTTGGTACTGGGAGCTCGACCGGGGCGGTCCGGCGGCGCGCAGCCAAGCCGAAAACGACTACCCCGACTTCCTGTTCCCGCAGATGCAACAGCCCGAGGTCGCCCCGCCCGGTTGGGCGGCGGGATTCATCGACTACTTCTACCTGTCGTTCACGAACGCGTCGGCGTTCAGCCCCACTGACGTCTTGCCGCTGTCGCGCTGGGCCAAGCTCACCATGCTCGTCCAATCCGTCGTATCGCTCGCGACCGTCGTGCTCGTGGTCGCGAGGGCCGTCAACATCCTCGGCTGACCCCCGACGGCGGCGGCGCGCCCCGTCGGCGCTCTCACTATTTGTCCTCAAAGGGTGAAAGGCGCGAATTAGGTGCCTATTTACCCTCTGAGAGGCGATCGGCGCGCGCTAGAAGGCGCAGAGGTCGGTGATGGCGTCGACGATGTCGGACACCTGCGGGAGGATGGCGTCTTCGAGCGTCGGCTCGTAGGCGACGTGCGTGTCGAGTGCGGCCACCCGGCGCACGGGCGCGTCGAGTTCGGTGAAGCAGTGCTCGGCCGCCCAGGCCGCCACCTCGGCGCCGAAGCCGGCCGTCAACACGTCCTCGTGGACGACGAGAAGTCGATGCGTTCGCGCCACGCTCTCGGCTACGAGCTCATGGTCCCAGGGAATGATGGTGCGCAAGTCGAGCACCTCGACCTCTAATCCGTCGCGTTCGGCGCATTTTTCTGCGGCGCGCAGGCTGCGCTCGACGGTGGCTCCCCACGTGACGATCGTGAGGTCATCGCCCTCGCGCCGAATATCGCCTCGCCCGAACGGGATGAGGTAGTCGGCCGGAGGGAACGGATCGACGGTGTAGGGCTGACGCAGCAGGTGCTTGTGCTCCAGGAACATCACCGGATCGGAGGCGCGAAACGCCGTGCGCAACAGACCGGCGGCATCGCGGGCGCGCGACGGGAACGCGATCAGCAGACCGGGGATGTGGGCAAAGATGCTCTCGCCGCACTGGCTGTGCCAGATCGCCCCACCGGTGAGGTAACCGCCGATCGGAACCCTGAGCACCATCGGGCACGAGAACGTCCCGTTGGAACGCCACCGAATCGTGGCCGCCTCGGTCTTGATCTGGGTCATGGCGGGCCAGATGTAGTCGAAGAACTGGATCTCGGGCGCGGGCCGCAATCCGCGCAGCGCCTGACCAACGGCCCGACCGACGACGTTCGCCTCCGACAGCGGCGTGTTGAAGCAGCGAGCCTGACCGAACGACCGCTGCAGACCGTGCGTGGTGCCGAACACCCCTCCCTTTCCCTCGACGTTTGCGAGCACCGCTTCGCGCGCGTCGGCGACGTCCTCGCCGAAAACGCGAATGCGGGCGTCGGCCTCCATGACCTCGTGCAGGGTGCGTGACAGCGCGGCACCCATCGGGACCGGGTCACCGCCGTCATACGAGGACGGCGGCTCCGGCACATCGGGCAACACCACGACCTGCTCGGTGATACGCGCGGGATCAGGCCGGGCGCCGGCGAGTGCTTCAGTGGCCGCCGCCGCCACGATGCGGCTCGCGTCGGCCCGCACGTCGGCCGCCTGGTCCTGTGTGAGCACGCCGCCCGCGATGAGCTCGGCCTCCATACGAACAATCGGATCTCGCGTCGCCTCCTCGGCGAGCTCGACCGTCGAGCGGTACTTGCTCTGGGTGTCGGCGGCCGAGTGGGAGTACGGGCGCACGACGGTGGCGTGGATCAGCGCAGGGCCAACGCCCGCTCGGACGCGATCGATGATCGTGCGGGCCTTGCGCCGCACGCCGAAGTAGTCGGTGCCATCGAGCGCGTGGATGTCGAGGCCGCGGAAACCGGACACCAGCTCGGCGACCGGCGCGGGATGCTGATCCAGGGCCGGCACCGAGATGGCGAAGCCATTGTCGGGCACCACGTACAGGACAGGGAGATGCAGATTGCACGCGGTGTTCAGGCTCTCCCAGAACTCGCCCTCGCTGACCGCGCCCTCACCGAGGCTCACATACGTCAACTCGTCGCCGTAGGCCACGCAGCCAGGAAGCTCGGGCCGGCGCACGATGTAACGAGCCGCCTCCGCGCACCCCACGGCCGGTATGCACTGACTGCCCGTGGAGCTCGTCTGCGTGACGATGTTGAGGCGGGCGCTCCCCCAGTGGCTGGGCATCTGGCGGCCGGCTGAGCTGGGATCGTCGGCCGATCCCACCGCCTGCAGGAGGATCTCGGTCGGGGTCACGCCGAGTCCGAGCACGAGGGCCTGATCGCGGTAGTAAGGGAAGAACCAGTCGTAGCTGGGCCGCAGCAGCCGCGCGAGGGCCAGGCCGAGCGCCTCGTGACCGGCGCCCGAAATCTGGAAGTACACGCGGCTCTGCTTCTGCATCGCGATCTCGCGGTCGTCGATCGCACGAGAGATGCAGGCGTTGCGAAAATCGTCGATGAGCTCCGAAACAGGGAAGCCTCGATAGGTGGTCTGCTCCCCTGTCACGGTCACGGTTCAGAGCTCCTCGGCCCAGTCCCGCGTTTCGAGAGTGTCGCGCACGCGGGCGATGAACGCCGACGCATATGCGCCGTCGAACGCCCGGTGATCGAACGAGAGACACAAGTTGCCGACGGGATGGACGGCGATCATCCACTCCCCCGTGTCCGACGCGATGGCCACCGGCTTCATGCGCACGCCGTCGGTCGAGACGATCGCCACTTGCGGCTGGTTGATGATCGGGCTGGTTATTACCGTGCCGTAGCTACCCACGTTCGTGATCGTAAACGTGCCCCCACTCAAGTCATCTGCGGTCAGACGTTTGTTGCGAGCCTTCGCCGCAAGTTCCGCCACGGCTTCCGCCAGCGAACGCAAACGTAGGTCGCGGGCATTCTTCACGACAGGGACGACGAGCGCCTCGAAGTTGACGTCGACCGCCACACCGAGGTGCACCTCGCGGTGGACGATGAGGCGATCATCACCAACCGAGGCGTTCACGTGAGGGAACTCGGCAATGGCATCGAGCGTCGCCCGAGCGATGAACGGCAAGTACGACAATCGTTCCCGGCGGCGCACGCGATCGACTGCGTCGTAATCGACCTCGACGACCACGAGCGTGTGGGCTGATGTGTCGAGGGATCGCACCATGTGCTCGGCCGTCACGCGGCGCGAGCGCGTGAAGTCCACGATGTCGTCGTCGGGTCCTGGTTGGACCGACGAGGGGCCAACGACCGCAGGGGCAGCCGCCGTGGCGGTCGCGATCCGGGGGGCGCGTGCGGACGCAAGGACATCGGCTCGCGTGATGCGTCCACCGCGGCCGGAGCCCACGACGTCGCCCGGCGCCAGCCCGTGTTCGTCGAGCAGGGCGCGCACGACGGGAGACAGAAAGCCGCCGTCGTCCTCCTGCGCCAAGACACGACGCGTCACCGGCGCAGCAGGCGAAGCGGCTGCCGCAGCAGGCGAAGCGGCTGCCGGCGCGGCCGCGGGCGCGGCGGGCGCCTCTACGGGCTCGTCGGCCGTGGACGTGATGATGAGAAGTGGTGTACCGACCGGCACCGTCTCTCCTTCGGCCACGAGAATCGAGCGGACGAACCCCGCATATGCCGACGGCACTTCGGTGTCGACCTTGTCGGTGGACACCTCGAACAGCACGTCGTCGACCGCAACCGCATCGCCGACTTGCTTGGCCCACCGCGTGATCGTTCCTTCGGTCACGGTCTCGCCGAGCTGTGGCATGGCGATCTGGTTCATGCACCGACCTTCGGGCGCGGGTCTTCGCGGATGGAGGGCGCTCAGGATAGGCGGCTGGCTGACCGGTCAGGCAGTGGACGCCGACCCTGGCCGTCGCTACGGTCGCCGCCCCTGCGGACCATAGGAGGCGAAGTTGGTGATGAGGCGCGTTCTCGTGCTCGGGTGCGGATCGGTCGCGCAATGCACCGTGCCCCTCCTGGTGCGCGATCTGGCGATCGACCCCTCGGCCGTCACGATCGTCGACATGGTCGACAACCGAGACCGCGTGCGCGAGGTGCTGGCGGCCGGCGTCACCTACGAACACGCGAAGATCACGCCCGACAACCTCGATCAGGAACTCACGTCTCGGGTGGCGGCCGGCGACTTCGTGCTCGATCTGGCGTGGAACATCGACACCGCGACGATCGTGGACTGGTGCCACGACCACGGGGTTGGATATCTCAACACCTCGGTCGAGGTGTGGGATCCGTATGACGCCCACCGGCCACCGCTCGAGCGCACGCTGTACCACCGGCACATGGCGCTCCGCCGGCTCACCGCGCGATGGGGTACTAACAACGGACCCACCGCAGTCGTCGAGCACGGCGCGAACCCCGGCCTCGTGTCGCATTTCACAAAACTCGCCCTCACTGAAATCGCGGAGCGCCTCATTCGCGAGCCGCAACGCGGCCCGGTCACTGCCCTCGAGGCCGCGCTCGCCGGCGACCACTTCGGCGATCTTGCGCTCCTCACCGGCACGAAGGTGATCCACATTTCCGAGCGCGACACGCAGATCTCGGATCAGCCGAAACAGGTCGACGAGTTCGTCAACACGTGGAGCGTGGCCGGCTTCCACGAGGAGGGCATCGCCCCGGCGGAGCTCGGCTGGGGCACGCACGAGAAGCGCCTGCCGCCCGGCGCCCTCGTGCACACAGCCGAGGGACCCGGCAATCAAATCTGCCTGACCCGGCCCGGCATGGAGACGTGGGTACGTTCGTGGGTTCCGTGCGGTCCGATTCACGGGATGGTCATCCGCCACGGCGAAGCATTCACGATCAACGATCATCTGACCGTTCGTGATCGCGACGGCGTGGTGCTCTACCGCCCGACCGTCCACTACGCGTACTGCCCCACCGACGCCGCGATCGCATCGGTGCTCGAGTTGCGCATGCGCGACTGGGACCTTCAGCCCGCTGAGCGCATCATGAACGACGAGATCGTGTCGGGACGCGACGAGCTTGGGGTCCTGCTGATGGGGCATCCGTTCCGGTCGTGGTGGACGGGAAGTCTTCTGTCGATCGACGAGGCGCGCGCTGTTGTCGGACACCAGAACGCCACGACGCTTCAAGTCGCGGGATCGATTGTCGCGTGCGTCAAATGGATGATGGCGAACCCGAATGAAGGTCTGCGCGTGCCCGACGACCTGCCGTGGAGGACGATTCTCGAAACGGCGCGTCGCTACCTCGGCACGATGTGGTCGGGGCCCGTCGATTGGGATCCGCTACAGGCACGAGCCGACCCGTTCGCGGGATACAACGACGTCTTCGTTGACCGCGACGACCCGTGGCAGTTCGCCAATTTCGTTGTGTGAAATAGCCTGCCCCGCGTGGAGGCGTTGTCGGTAAAAGTGGCTTTGGTCGCGGGTGCGACGCGGGGCGCGGGACGCGGCATCGCCGTCGAGTGGGTGCCGCCGGAGCCACCGCCTTCGTACCGGACGAACGACCCGGTCGGACGGTCGGAGCTGAACGCGCGAGAGACGCCCGAGGTTCAA
>JBDUDK010000001.1:0-32132 GCA_040002995.1 Acidimicrobiales bacterium
GGACCTCGTAGCCCTCGTGCTGGAAGTGGTGCTCGGTGAGCCACATCGTGTCGAACCCGACGCTGTCGGCGGTCTGGGCCCAGTGGATCATGTTGTCGTAGCAGGCGATGACCGCGTCGTTGCCGAAGCGACGTTCGGTGGGAACTATCGACGGGTCACCCGCGTCGGGCATGGGAACGGTCCCGAAGAAGTTCGTGTCGACGCGCATGCCTCAAGGGTACTGCGCGGCAATAAGGACGGTCAGGCTGCTCACGCCGCCCGGCGGAGGTCTGGGCTCACCGCCCCGCCACGGAACCGATCCGGGCCCGCGGATCGGCCGCTCCGGCGCGCATCCCGTCGTCGGCCAGCATGATGACGTTGGCGTGGCCGTACCGAGACTGGAACGCGGGGCCCTCGACGACAGTGTGACCACGCGTGCGCAGCCCGTCGATCCACGCCCTCGGCGCGCCCTCCTCGACCGACACGATCGGGCCCGCGGGCGACGTCCACGTGTCGAATCCGGTGCCCACTCCCTCGAGCACCCAGCGCGGCGCGGCGACCGCGTGCGCGGGCGACTCGCTGTGGCGGAACAGTCGGGCCAGCAGTTGCAGGAGGACCTGCGGCTGCGCGTCGCCTCCCTGGGTGCCAATCACCGCCCGCAGGCGCCCATCGAACGTATGGGCGAGTGCGGGCGACAACGTATGCGGCGGGCGCCGGCCCGGCCCGAGCTCGGCGGGGTGACCGGGCTCGAGGCTGAAGCCGACGCCGCGGTTGTGCAGGTTGATGGCGGTGTTCGGCTCGACCAGCCATGAGCCGAACCCGGCGGCGTTCGACTGGATCAGCGACACCGCCATCGCGTCGGTGTCGACGGTGCATAGGTAGGTGGTGTCGCCCGCGGCGACGGGCATCGGCAACGTGCTCGCCCGGGCGGGATCGATGGCGTTTCGACGCGACTCGAGACGCGCCGGATCGAGAAGGCTGGCGACGTCGGCATGCTCGTGGAGCACCGTCGGACGGTCGTGGCCCGCCTGGCGTGATGCCTCGACGAGCAGATGCGCCCACAGCGCGTCGTCGGGATCGTCAGGCAGCGCGAGGCCGTCGGCGATCCACGCCGACGCCAACGTGAGATACCCCTGCGAGTTCGGCGGGATCGTCGAGAGGCGGTGGCCGAACGCCGTCACCGTCGCAGGCTCCACCCAGTTGGCTTGAACCGTGGCGAGATCCTCCGCCGTGAACAAGCCGTCGCCGATCGCGAGGAGGCCCTCGCCGAACTCGCCGTTGTAGAAACCTTCTCGGCCCGCCCGCGCGATCGTGCGCAGCGCTCGTCCCGCCCCTGGGCGCACGACACGCTCGCCCGGCGACTGAAGGTTGTGGTAGTCGTCGTGGGGTTCGGTCCACAACGCCACCGATGCGACGAGCAACGGCGACGCTGGAAAGCCCCGTTCCGCGTACGCGATCGCCGGCGCGACGACGTCGGCGATCGGCAACCGGCCAAACCGCGCGTGCAGCGCGCACCAGCCGTCGACGCATCCCGGCACCGTCACCGCCGCGACGTCACCGCGATACGGCATGACGTTCAGACCACGTTCCCGCAACTTCTCCGGGTCGGCGTGGGTGCCGGCGCGTCCAGACGCGTTGAGTGCCGCAGGCGACGCGGCGTCGGGATCGTGGACGAGCGCGAAGAGATCGCCACCCATGCCGCAGAGATGCGGCGCGGTGACGGCGAGGACCGCATTCGCCGCGATGGCCGCGTCGACCGCGTTGCCGCCTGCCACCATGATGCTCAGGCCCGCCGTACTCGCGAGATGATCCGCGCTCACCACCATCGCGCCCGGAGCGTGCAGCGTCGTCAATGGTACGGGGCGGCGGGGCACGGTTGCCGAGCCTACGGCCGGTACGTTCGGTCGATGACCCGTGCGCGTGCCATCGGCATTCACGTGCTCGGCCTTCTCGGCGTACTCGTCACGACGTTTCTCCGCTGGGCCCGCACCGGTCGGCAATGGCGCTCGAGCTACGACCTTTTCGGAGTCGCGCGGCGAGTTGGCTTCACAAACAACGAGATGCTCGCCTCGGCCCTCCGCCTTTGGGTGCTGCTTCCCGCCCTAATCGGTCTCGCCCTCGTCTTCGCGGCGTTCCACCGGCCTCGCATCGGTACGGCCGTCGGCGTTGTCGTCGGGGCGGCGGCGGTGAGTGCAGGTGCGGCCGTTTTGAGCTCGAAACTGCACACGGGAGCCGCGCCCTCGATTTGCCTAGCAGCTGGCATCCTTGTCTTGATCAGCGGAGTTGCGGTTTTCATCGCCCCCGCATGGAGAGAGCAGGCGGAACAGTGAGCGAATACAACAAGTGGGCTGCGCCAGCTCCGGGTGCCTCGTCGGATCCGGCTCCGGTGCCGGCTCCGTATGTTCCCGAGACGACCTCCGGGCATCGCGGGAGAGTGCGCGGAATCGTCGCGGCCACCGCAGCCGTGGCGGTGCTCGCGGGTGGCATTGCATTTGGCGTCAGCCGCCTTGCGTCTGCCGACGGAGCCGGCAGCCCCGAGGCCGCCGTTCGCCAGTTCTTCGACGCAATCACCAAGCGCGACATGGTCGGCGTCCTCGACGCCCTTCCGCCGGGGGAGCGCGAATCGATCAAAGAGCCTGTGGTCGAGCTGGCTACTGAGCTGAAACGCCTCGGCGTTCTGTCGAACACGTTCGAGTTGAACAACGTCTCCGGCCTCGACTTCTCCATCGCCAACCTCACCCTCAAGACCGACGACGTGCGCTCCGATCTCGCAGTCGTAGAGATCACCGGCGGTTCGCTCACCACCACGGTCGACATGGCCAAAGTTCCATTCGGCTCGTTGATCGACGACATCGCGTTCGACGGGAAGCGCCCGAACGATGCGAAAACCACCACCAGTGATATGGCCGAGGGAGACAATCTCCGGCTGGCCACCGTCAAACAGGACGGAGGTTGGCACGTCAGTCTTTGGTATTCGATCGCCGAGGCGGCCCGCAAGAGTGCGGGCCTTCCCATGCCTGCGTTGGCCGACGCGATTGCCGCCATTGGCACCGACACCCCCGACGCCGCGGTCGAGGAACTCATCGCCGCCGCTCTGAACCTCGATCTCCGCCGCATCATCGAGCTAACGCCCCCCGACGAGACGCGCGCCCTGCACGAGTACGCGCCGCTCTTCCTCAACGACGCCCAGCAGTCGGCACAGAAGTTCAAGAAGGACAACGAGGTGTCGATCTCGCTCGACAAACTCGAGACGTCCGTCACCGGAACGGGCTCGACGCGACAAGTTGCCGTCACGGCATTCGCCGTCTCCGGTAACACCGCCGACGGCGCATTCTTGGTTGCCCACGATGGCACCTGCACGACCTTCACGTTCCCTGGTGATGCCAAGCCGACAAAGACGTGCGCCGCGGATGCGCAAGCCGAGCTCGACACGCTGGGTTTGGGCGCGCTGAGCAGTCTGGCGACGCTCGACAAGACCCTTGGCGTCACGGTCGTCGAGGTCGACGGTCACTGGTACGTGAGCCCCACCCGCACGTCAATGGAACTCTTCGTGGGCATGCTTCGTCCGCTCGACCAGAAGAAGCTCCGCGACATCATCACGTCGTTCGAAGGCATGATGACGCCCAAGACCCACTTCGAGATCATCGGTGACGCGGTCGATTCGTCGGTCGGTTCCACCTCCGCCTCGACGATCCCGTCGGTGTATGGCCGTTGCTACATCGCCGCCGATCCCGCGGCTTGCTTCGCCGACGCGTTGTCGAGCGGCGAGATCACGGCCACCGACGTCCCGGTGGAGTTCCGGTTCGATTGTTTCGGTACCTACCTCGACGACCGAGTGAACATGTCGGTCACGGAGCTCGCCGCCGCTGCCACCGAAGTGCACGACTGCCTGCAGCCCCACATCGTCGCCGGCGAGATCAACATCGACGACCTCGAAGCCGAGCTGGCCAAGCCGGAATGCATCGGTGACATCAACCCCTACTCGCCCGAGGTTCCCGCCAAGGACTCCGATGCGGAATTGAACAGACTCTACGACTGCGCGTACGTCGGCTGAGCGGACTCAGCTGTCACGGAGCACAGCGGCGTTGCGCCACGAAGCCTCGACCGCGCTCAGGCGAGCCGCGGCACGGGGACGCAGTCGCGCGGCCACGGCGCTGACCAACATCTCGGCCACGGCAACCGTGGCGAGGACGCTGTCGAAGGGACCGGCCGCGTCGGCCGTAACCGTGAACGTTTGGTCGGCCAGGCGAGCCAACGGCGCGAGCGGTGCGTCGGTGATGGCGATGATGCGGGCGCCGCGGCCCGCGGCAGCAGTGGCTGTCGCGACGACCCATCGCTCGTAGCGACGGAGATCGACGGCAATGACGACGTCGCCCTCACGGACCCGCGAGAGCAACGCAGCTACCGACACCTCGTCGCCGGCGAGTCCCTCGACATTGTCGCGGAGCATGCTGAGACGGTCGACGAGCAGAACGCCCACGGCCCGGTCGGCGCTACCCGTCACGATCCAAATCCGCCGTGACGGCGCGGCGAGCAGAGCGGCGACGGAACGGACCGACGCACGATCGACCGAACCGAGCGACGCCTCGAGGTTCGCGAGTCCGTCGGCGAGCGACCGACCGACAACATCGTTCGCGGGTCGCTCCCGAATCCGCTCGGCGGCGGGGCGAAGGCGATCGGAGAGTTCCGCCTGCACACTTGCCTGCAAACCTCGATACCCCTCGAAGCCAAGGTGGTCGGCGAGCCGGACGACGGTGGCGCCGGAAGTGTTGGCCTGCTCGGCGAGCGCGGCCACGGTGCCGAATGCGACGGAATCCGGATGGGCAAGGAGGACGTCGACCACGCGACGTTCAGCGGGGGAGAGATCATCACGGTGGCGATTGACCACGTCGACCAGAGTCATGAAACGAATGTTACAATGCTTGTCGTCGTATGAAATGGATCTTGCAGGAACACCAGTGAGGCACGGAGGAGAGATGACCATCGTCGACGATGAGACGATCACCGCGGCGTGGTTGGAACGCGATCGCACCGCATTGGCGAGTGTGCTGTCGCGCGCGTCCGACGTGGTAGCGGCCAGCGGGCAGGGTTCATGGC
Organism: Acidimicrobiales bacterium; assembly: GCA_040002995.1. Lineage (GTDB taxonomy): Bacteria > Actinomycetota > Acidimicrobiia > Acidimicrobiales > Ilumatobacteraceae > JBDUDK01. Next base: position 5,077 of record JBDUDK010000001.1, read on the forward strand.
TGGTCGACGTCGAGGGGCGTCGCTTCCTCGACTTCGCGTGCGGCATCGCCGTAACCAACATCGGCCACTGCCATCCGCGGGTCGTCGAGGCCGCGGCGGCGCAGGTGCGCCGCCTGATCCACACCTCGATCGTCACGCACAACGAGCGCAACGTCGAGCTGGCGGAGCGGTTGCGCGGTCTCGTACCCGAACTCGTCGACGCGCAGGTCTTCTTTTGCAACACGGGCGCGGAGACGATCGACGGTGCCATCAAGCTGGCCCGCCGGGTAACGGGGCGCCCGGGCATCGTCGCGTTCCGAGGCGGTTTCCACGGCCGGACTATCGGCGCTACCTCTGTCACGACGGCCAAGGCCAAATACCGCGCCGGCGTCGAGCCGCTCATGAGCGGGGTCAGCATCGCGCCCTACGCCTACCCGTTGCGGTATGGCGGCGACGATGCCGCCACGATCGGAGCCCTTGCCGCGCTCGACGAAATATTTGCTCAGCAAACCGCGCCTGACACCGTCGCCGCAATGATCGTCGAGCCGGTGCTCGGCGAGGGTGGTTACGTCGTGCCGCCGAAAGCGTGGCTCGAAGGCCTCCGCGAGCGGTGCGACCGCTACGGCATCCTCCTCGTGTTCGACGAGGTGCAGAGCGGCGTTGGCCGTACCGGCTCACCGTTTGCCTTCCAGACGTTCGGCGTGCGTCCCGATGTCGCGCTGTTCGCGAAGGGGATCGCGTCAGGCTTTCCCCTCGGGGGACTCATCGCTCCTCGTCAAATCATGGAGCTCTGGCCTACGGCCACGCACGGCAGCACCTTCGGGGGCAACCTGGTGGCGTGTGCGGCCGCGCTCGCCACGCTCGACGTACTCGACGACGACGACTTGTACCTTCGTTGCCGGGTATTGGGCGAGCGAGTGGTCGACCGCCTGCGCGACGCCTCGAAGGCTTGCAGTCGGGTCCTCGAGGTGCGCGGAGTTGGCTTGATGGTCGGGATCGAACTCACGACCGCAGCCATTGCCGCGGCGGTGCAGGCCGAGTGTCTCGCCGAGGGGTTGATCGTGCTCACGTGTGGTCCCGCCGAGAATGTGGTGCGGTTGATGCCGGCGCTCACGATCTCAGACGACGACCTCACCGCGGGTCTGGACATACTGGTGCGTGCCTTCTCCGCCCACGCCTGATCTCGCCCTCGCCCTCGCGGCGATTGTCGGGACCGAGCACGCGATCGTCGACGCCGACATCATCGCGTCGTATGTCACCGATTGGACGGGCCGGTTTCACGGGGACGCGCTCGCCGTCGTACGTCCGCACACGGTCGCCGAGGTTGCCGCGGTCGTGCGGTGGTGTGCAACCAACGGTGTAGCCATCACGACCCAGGGCGGCAACACCAGCCTCGTCGCGGGCGCCGTCCCACGGCAGTCGGTGGTGCTCCTCACGCGCGGGCTGGCCGACGTTGGTGCACTCGATCTTGACGCCGGACAGATCACTGTGGGCGCCGGCGTGACGCTCGCCGCGGTGCACGCGGCGGTGGCGGGCAGCGGATGGGAGTTCGGCGTCGACCTCGGCGCCCGTGACACCGCCACGATCGGAGGCATGGTCGCCACCAACGCCGGCGGTATCCGCGTCGTTCGTCACGGCACCATGAGGGCGAACCTCGTCGGCACTGAGGCCGTGCTCGGCACGGGTGACATCGTCAGTCACCTCGGTGGGCTGGCCAAGGACAACACCGGCTATGAGCTCGGCGCGTTGCTGTGCGGCAGTGAAGGCACGCTCGGCATCGTGACCGCGGCGCGGCTGCGGATGGTGCGCTCACTTGCCGAACGCGTTGTCGCGCTGGTCGGCCTGGCGAGCGTGGCCGACGCGGTGGCGCTCGCCGGTCACCTTAGGCGCACCATCGACAGCCTCGAGGCGCTCGAGGTCATGGTGGCCCCGGCGATGGCCGTGGTCGCCGAGCATCTGGAAACGAGCGCGCCGTTTGCCGACGCCGGCGCCGTGCTCCTCGTCGAGGCGGCCGCGGATCACGACCCGACCGACGCGCTGGCCGCCGCGCTCGATGGCCGCGACGCCGTCGTCGCCACAGACCGGGCCGGGCGTGCCCGGCTGTGGCGATATCGCGAGAGTCAAACGGAGGCGATCGGCCAGCGCGGCGTGCCTCACAAACTCGACGTGTCGGTTCCCCTCGCGGTAACCGCGTCCTTCGTCGACGACGTCATGGCCCTCGGCCGTGACCACGGCGCCGAGGTCTTCGTGTTCGGCCATCTCGGCGACGGCAACCTGCACGTGAATCTGCTCGGCCCGGCGTCCGACGACGAACGCCTCGACGAGTTGGTCCTGCAGCTGGTGGCGTCTCGAGATGGAAGCATCAGCGCCGAGCACGGCATCGGGCGCGCCAAACCCCAGTGGTTGCACCTGAACCGATCGCCGGCTGAGCTCGACGCATTCCGCCGCGTCAAAGCCGCCCTCGACCCCGCCGGCATCCTGAACCCCGGCGTCCTCCTTCCCGACTTACGCAATCCGTCCTCTGAGGACGAATAGTGACAGTCAGTCGAACCACTGGGCGCGGCGTTGGAGCACGGCCTTCAGCACCGCGGGGCGGTCGGTCATGATGCCGTCGACGCCGAGATCGAGGAGCGCGGTCATCGTGCTCTCATCGTCGATCGTCCAGACGTGCACGGCAATGCCGAGTCGGTGGGCCCGGGCAACGAACGCGGCGTTCACCACCGTGAGCGGACCCTGCCGGATCGGCACCTGGGCCGCCGGAATCGATCGGGGCACGACCAGTCCGAACCGCAGACGGGCGACCTCGGCAGGTCCGAGCGCGGTACACAGCGTTGGCCCGAGCCCGGCGCGGATGCGGCCCAGGCGGCGGTCGCTGAACGAGCCCACGCACACGCGGTCGATCGCTTTCGTCCTCAGGATCACCTCGATGAGCGGCGCAACCGATGCGTCGGCCTTGGCGTCGATGTTGACGCGCACGTGCGGCCACGCCGCGAGGAGATCCTCGAGCAGCGGGATGGGTTCCGTGCCCGCGACCCGTGCCCGACGGACCTCTTGCCACGGTAACGACGCGATAGTGCCCCGCCGGTCGGTGACGCGGTCGAGACGGCTGTCGTGGAAAGCCACCAGCACTCCATCGGCGGTAGCGTGCACATCGGTCTCGATGTAGCGGTAGCCGAGACTAACGGCGTGCTCGAACGCCGGCATCGTGTTCTCGGGGACCTCGCTCGCGCCGCCACGATGAGCGAACGGGATCGGTCCTGGATGGTCGAGGTACGCGAACCGAGCCGGGCGTGGTGCGGGCATCGCCGCAGTATCGTCGCCGTCATGGCCAACGACGTCCATCCTCTTCCCATTGGCGCTGAGCGGTTTACCGGGTCCGGCGACCCGATCGTGGTGCGCTCACCGTTCGACGACCACGAAATCGGCCGCGTGCCCGCATGTACGGCAAGCGATGTCGAACGGGCGGTCCAGATCGCCAAGGCGTGCCTTCACGACAACCCGCTGCCGCCGTGGCGCCGCGCCGAGATCCTCGACGCGGCCGCTCGATTGCTCACCGAGCGCCGCGAACTCTTCGCGCGCATCATCGCGGAGGAAGCGGCCAAACCGATCAAGACCGCTCGAGGAGAGGCCGAGCGGGCCGCGGGCACGTTCGTGTTCGCCGCGGTCGAGGCTCGCAAGCTCGTGGGCGAGATGATCCCGCTCGACGCGGCGGCACCGGGCGAAGGCAAATTGGGCTTCACGTTGCGCGTTCCGATCGGGGTCGTGGGCGCGATCTCCCCGTTCAACTTTCCGCTCAACCTCGTCGCCCACAAGGTCGCTCCCGCCATCGCCGCGGGCTGCCCTGTCGTCCTCAAGCCCGCGTCGCAGACACCGTTCAGCGCGATCGCGCTCGCTGACATGCTTCTCGACGAATGCGGTCTGCCCGCGGGTTACCTCAATGTCGTCACCGGGGGAGGCGGCACGGTCGGCAACGCGATCGTCGACCATCCCGACATCGCGCTCATCACCTTCACCGGCTCGCCGGAGGTCGGGTGGGGCATCAAGGCGAGGGCACCGCGCAAGCACGTCGGCCTCGAACTCGGCAACAACGCGCCGGTGATCCTCGAGCCTGACGGGAACTGGCAACTCGCGGCCGACAAGATCAAGGTGGCCGGCTTCAGCCACGCCGGCCAGAGTTGCATCTCGACGCAGCGGATCTACGTGCACCGCTCGATCGCCGACGCGTTCACCGAGGCCCTCACCGAGCGGGTGAAGGCCCTTACGGTTGGGGACCCTCTCGACGAGACCACCGACGTCTCGGCCCTCATCTCACGAAGCGAGCGCGACCGCGTGAAGGAATGGGTCGACGAGGCAGTCGCTGGTGGCGCCCACGTCGTCACCGGTGGCGATCTGAACGATGCCGGTGTTCTCGTGCCCACGATCCTCACCGACACCACGCCCGACATGCTCGTCTGCCGTAAGGAGGTCTTCGGACCGGTGGTGGCCATTCAGGCCTACGACCACATCGACGACGCGCTGAAGCTGGCGAACGATACCGAGTACGGCCTGCAGGCCGCGATCTTCACGCAGAACCTCACGACCGCGTTGCGGGCCGTGCGCACACTCGACTTTGGTGGCGTGCTGGTCAACGAGGTGCCCACATGGCGCGCCGATCAGATGCCGTACGGCGGCGTGCGCGATTCCGGCAACACGCGTGAGGGTCCGGCGTACGCCGTCCGCGAGATGACCGAGCAGCGCCTCGTCATCATCAACCCCTAAACCGCGCGTTCTGACGCGCTTTTTTGGTCTGTGGTGTCGGTTTCGCGCGTCAGTACCGCTAGATGATGCGGCTGGTGTGACCGACCCAGTACTCATCCTTTAGGAGACGCTTGTAGAGCTTGCCGGTGGGATGGCGAGGTAGCTCCTCGCGAAAGTCGATCGAGCGCGGCGACTTCACGTCGGCGAGTTGACTACGGCAGAACGCGATCAGCTCTCGTTCGAGCGCCGCCGCCTCCGCGTCGCTCGCCGGCATCTCGACGGGCTGCACGACCGCCTTGACCTCCTCGCCGAAGTCTTCGTTCGGTACCCCGAATACCGCGACATCCATCACTTTCGGATGGGTGACGAGCAGGTTCTCAGCCTCCTGCGGATAGACGTTCACTCCGCCGGAAATGATCATGTAGGCCTTGCGGTCGGTGAGGTACAAGAAGTTGTCGGCATCGAGATAACCGACATCGCCGAGCGTCGACCATCCCGATTCGTTTCGCGAGCCGCGTGTCTTCTCGGGGTCATTGTGATACTCGAACTGACCGCCGCCCTCGAAGTAGATCGTGCCCGCCTCACCCTGCGCGCATTCGTTGCCGTTCTCGTCGACGATGTGCACTTTGCACGCGATGGGCGATCCCACCGTGCCCGGGTGCGCCAGCCACTGCTCGCTGCTGCAGTAGACGAAGCCGTTCCCCTCGGTGCCCGCGTAGTACTCGTGGAGAACGGGCCCCCACCACGAAATCATCTGGCTCTTCACCTGCACCGGACAGGGCGCCGCGGCGTGGATCGCGACCCGGAGCGACGAGACGTCGTAACGACTCCGGGCTTCCTCGGGAAGCTTCAGCATCCGTACGAACATGGTGGGCACCATTTGCGTGTGTGTGACGCGGTACCGCTCGATGAGGGCGAGCGCCTGCTCGGCGTCGAAATGCTCCATCACGACGATCGTGCCACCGAGTCGTTGCGCGCCCATACTGAATCGAAGCGGCGCAGCGTGGTAGAGGGGCGCGGGGGAGAGGTAGATGTCGCCCTCGCGAAACGCGAACAATGTCTGAAGCAACGCGGCGACGGCATCGGATGAGGCGAGCGGCGCCGCTTCGAAGGCGCGCTTCACGCCTTTCGGTCGGCCCGTGGTGCCCGACGAGTAGAGCATGTCGTCGCCACCGATACGCGGCTCGGGCAGCGGCATGGGGGAGTAGCGCGCCACCGCGGCTTCGTAGCTCTCATACCCGTCGATCGTTCCGTCGAGCATGAGGCGCAGGCGGACATTGGGAGTGTCTTCCACGACCTCGGCGGCCTGCTCGGCCTTGTACGCCGACGTGATGAACACCTTCGCGTCGCAGTCATTGAGGATGTAGCTCAACTCGGCCGACGTGAGCCGGCTGGAACACGCGGTGAACACGAGCCCGGCGTACTGCGCGCCCCAGGCCGCCTCGAGATAGCGAGGATGGTTCTCGAGGCAGAGTGCGATGTGATCACCGGGCTGCAGACCCACAGCCCTCAGGAGGTGCGACAGACGGTTGGCCGCAGCGTCGAGCTCCGCGAACGTGACGACCTGGCCGGTGCCCGCCATGATGTACGCGGGTCTGTCGGGGTGGGTGGCGGCGTGCACTCCGGGAAACATGGTTCGGAACGTAGTGGCCGCTACGTTCCCGGTGTGGACCCGGTCGCCCGCTTCACCCAACTGGTGTCGACGGCGAACCCGCCGCTCGACGAATGTGCGTTGCTCATCGCCGCCACCAGGAGCCGCCAGGTCGATGTCGACGAGCAGCTGTCGCTCCTCGACGCACTCGCCGCCGAATGCCCGGGGACGACGTTGGGGGCGCTGCGCCGCTATCTGTTCCGCGAGCTCGGCTTCCGTGGGAATACCGACAATTACTACGACGCGCGCAACAGCTGTCTTGACGAGGTCCTCGCTCGCCGGACCGGAATCCCGATCACGCTCTGCATCGTGCTCGCGGAAGTGGGGCGCCGCATCGGCATAGGCCTGTCGATTGTCGGTCTGCCCGGTCACGTGGTCGCGGGCGTCGACGATCGCCCTGGCACATTCGTCGATGCCTTCCACGACGGCGCGCTTCTCGATGTCGAAGGATGCGTCGCGCTGCTCCAGCGCGTCCGCGGACCCATCGAAGAGTTCGATCCGTCGTGGCTGATCCCCCTTGACCACCGAGCCGTCTTGTTGCGCATGCTCGCGAACCTCAAGGCGATCGCGCTGCAAGACGAGGACCGCGACACGCTGGCCTGGGTGCAACGGCTTCGCTGCGCCGTGCCCGGTGTGCCTGAGGGCGAGCATCGCGAGCTGGCGCGGTTCCTGTCGCACTTGAACTGAGGCCACCGACGATGATCGATCCCTTTGTCAAGCGGTCGCTTGGCCAGATGATCAAGGGTGTGCAGGTCGTTGGCGCCGCGCACGACGGGATTGAGCGTGCGTACTGCTCGCATTGGATCTGCCAGGTCAGTTTCGCCGAACCGATCGTCATGGCTTCGGTTTCGACGCGCCACGACACCTATCCGCTGATCGTCGAATCGGGTGCATTCAGCGTGTCGATCCTCGCGAGCGACCAGATCGACGTCGGTCAGTACTTCTCCTATCCGGGCCGTCGCTTCCACTACATCGCCACCGAGTACCTCGACCATCCGCCGGCCGCGGGTGGGCTTCCGGTCGTGCGCGATTGCATCGCCTGGCTGCGCTGTGAGACGTTCGACCGAAAGCCCATGGTCGACCACGAACTGTTCTTCGCGACCGTGACCGCGGTCGGGGCCGGGCGCCTGAAGGAGCCCCCGCTTCTGTATTCGAGCCGGCTCGGATGGCGCATCACCGGCGATCGGGCCCGCCGGCCGGGCCACTCTGTGCGCGACGCGCTCCTCCAACGCCTGGCCGACGCGGGCTATGACACCGACGGGGCCGATGAAGTGGCGGAGGACTAGGGCACTCCGCGGTTCTTGACCGGCGGGCCAAGACCGTTACGCTGGGGTCTCGTCCGGGCCCACGCAGGGGGTTCTGCTGCCCATGAGCACTGTTCTCGAGTCAACCGTGAGCGCCGACGAGCGGCGCGTCGTCGATCTGGTCGATCGGCTCCTTGCCGAACATCCCCCCAAGTCGACGCCCGCCACCGAGTTCCTCGGCGCCCAGTTCGACCTCGGACTGGCGTGGGTGCATTTCCCAGAGGGCCATGGCGGGCTCGGGCTGTCACCCAAGCTCCAAAAGACGATCAACGAAATGATCTTCGGCGCGGGTGGACCCAATCCGTACTACCGCAACCCGATCGGCTACGGCATGTGCGGGCCGACCGTGGTCGAGTGGGGCACCGACGAGCAAAAGGCCCGGCTGCGGCCGCTGTTCTCGGGCGAGGACATCTGGTGCCAGCTCTTCAGCGAGCCCGGTGCAGGCTCCGATTTCGCCGGCCTCTCCTCGCGCGGGGTCCGCGACGGCGACGAGTGGATCGTCAACGGCCAGAAGGTATGGACCACCCTCGCCCACGTCTCGAAGTGGGGCCTGCTCGTCGTGCGCACCGATCCCGAGGCCGTCAAGCACGCGGGCCTCACGGCGTTTGTGGTCGACATGGAGGCACCCGGCGTCGAGACCCGACCGCTGCGCCAGATGACGGGTGAGGCCGAGTTCAACGAGGTCTACTTCACCGACGTCCGCATCCCCGACAACGAACGGCTGGGCAACGTCGGCGACGGCTGGCGGGTCTCGCTCACGACGCTCATGAACGAACGCGTCTCGATCGGCGGCGCCATCGCGCCGAAGGGTTCGGGGCCGATCGCGGCGGCCGTGAAGTTGTGGCAAGACCTTCCGGCTGAACGCAAGGACTCCGCCACGCTCGACCGGCTGATGCAGCTCTGGAGCGAGGCGGAGGTGAACCGCCTCACCAACCTTCGCGCGTCCCAGAACCGCAAGATCGGTGTGCCGGGCCCGGAGGGTTCCACCGGCAAGCTCGCGTTCGCGGAGCTGAACAAGCGCGTCTATGACTTCTGCATTACCCTCATGGGCGCCGACGGCATGCTCTACTCGACCTACGAGATGGCCCGTCCGGAGATCGCGATGGGCGCCGATGGCCTGCACAAGGCCTTCCTGCGTAGCCGGGCGAACTCGATCGAAGGCGGCACGTCAGAAGTCATGCGCAACATCTTGGGCGAGCGGGTGCTCGGCCTGCCCGGCGACGTGCGTGTAGACCGCGAAGTGCCCTGGAGCCAAGTTCCGCGTAACTAAAAGCGCCGTCTAATAGCGCGGCTGCGCGAACACCTCGCGCACGAGCGGCTCGAAGTGCTCGAGGGGCTTGGTCGGACGATCGGGGTCGAACGCCACCTGGTCCCACTCGTCGCAGAACTGCGCGGTGATGTCATACGCGGGATGGTCGACGTATTGGTCGCGCTTGTTCCGGTCTTCGCCGAAGAAGTGGTAGTAGTGCCGGCCCTGGAAGTCCTGGTGGACCTGGAGCATCCAGACGAGGTCGGGCCGGACATAGGGCTTCAGGATCTCCGCGCCGATCGCGCCGTGGTTCCTTACGCTCACGGCTTTGCCGATGTCGTGGCACAGCGACGCCACGATGAGCTCCGTGTCGGCCCCGGCCTCCTCCGCGAGCGTCGCCGTCTGAAGGCAGTGCGTTAACTGGTCGGTGGCGAAGCCGTCGGTGATGTCAGCCAGCGAACGCAACAGACCGAGTACTTGGTCGGCCGTGCGAGCGATGTTGGCCTCACTCTCGCGCTCTATCTCGGCCCACTGCTCGGCCGTCGATTCGTCCATCCGGGTAAAGGTCGCGGTCATGGGGCCATTGTCGCTCATCGCGGCACTTGCGCGCGCTCCAGTTCGCTCAACCGGTCAGGAGTTCAAGTACGTCGCTCGCCGCGATCGAGCGGTCGTCGACGCTGGGACGGCCGGCCAGTGCCCCGCCCACCAGCACGGTGGCCGCCTCTTCGATCGCTGTCTGCAGCTCACGAATATTGCGGGGCGGCGGGAAGTACTCGTCCTCGTCGGTGACCCGTACCACCTCGACGCCCTGCCGCGGCGCCAGCCGGGCGACCACCGCGTCGACCAGTTCCTCAGGCGCCGACGCCCCTGCGGTTACGCCCACGATGCCGTCGAGATCGTCGGGTAGCTCATCGGCGGCGTTGATCCGGAACACGCGCTGGCACCCCGCCTCGGCCGCCAACTTCTCGAGCGCCCGGGTGTTCGACGAGTTCGCGGAGCCGATCACGACGATCGCGTCGCACCGCTCGGCCATGGCCATCAGGGCGGACTGGCGGTTCGTGGTCGCAAAGCAGAGATCAGATCGCCCTGGCGTCCAAAGGTCGGGGAAACGGACGCGGGTCGCGTCGAGCACTCCCGACCAGTCGCGGTGGCTCAGCGTGGTCTGCGCGAGCAGCGCGACCGGGCCAGAAAAGTCCGGCAGGGCATTGACGTCGTCGATCGACTCCACTCGGTGCATCGCGTCGGGCGCCACCGCCATCGTGCCCGCCGCCTCCTCGTGACCCTGGTGACCGACATAGACGATGTCGTAGCCCTTCCCGGCCCGGACCTTGACCTCGTGGTGCACTTTCGTCACCAGCGGACACACCGAATCGACGACGTAACTGCCCTTGGCGCGGGCGGCGGCGACGACCTCAGGAGCCGATCCGTGCGCGGAAAGCATGATCGGGGAGCCGGGGGGAACGTCGGCGATGTCGTCGACGAACACGACCCCCAAGTCGCGGAATCGGTCGACGACGAGTCTGTTGTGGACGATCTCGTGATAGCAGTAGACGGGCGGGTCGAAGGCGCGCACCATCCACGCGAGCGCCTTGATCGCCATCTCGACGCCCGCGCAAAAACCCCGCGGACTCGCGAGCAACACGCGGTCTACATCCATCGCGGGCGAGGCTACAAGGGGGTGGGCGAGTACCCTTGACCGGCCATGTCTCTGCCCCGCCTTGTCGCCGTCGCGCCCCTATCTCCCGCAGCGCGCGCCGGTCTGGCCTCCGGCGACGAGGTGCTCACCCTGAACGGAACGGCGCCTCGCGACATCCTCGAGTGGCGCCAGCTCACCGACGAGCCAGAGGTCGAGGTCGAGGTGCGCCGCCAAGGACTCACACTCACCCTTGCCGTCGAGAAGCCGGCGGGTGAGCCGCTCGGCGCCGAGGTCCATTCTTCGGTTTTCGACCGCGTGCGCACCTGCGACAACCACTGCGAGTTCTGCTTCATTTATCAATTGCCGCCAGGCCTGCGCAGAAGCCTGTACCTGAAGGACGACGACTACCGGCTGTCGTTTCTCTACGGCAACTTCACGACGCTGACCCGTTTCACCGAAGCCGATCTCGAGCGCGTGATCACCGAGCATTTGTCGCCGCTGCACGTGTCGATCCACGCCACCGACCCTGAGGTGCGGTCGCGAATGTTGCGCAATCGCCGCGGCGCCACGAGCCTCCGGTGGCTGCGTGCCCTCCTCGATGCGGGCATAGAGGTTCGCGGCCAAGTCGTGGTGTGCCCGGGCGTGAACGACGGTGACGTCCTCACCAACACCCTCACCGGGGTGCTCGACACCTACCCGGAGCTTTCGACACTCGCGATCGTGCCCCTCGGAGTCTCGAAGTTCTCGACGGAGAGCGCGCTCCGCGCCCACACCGTGACCGAGGCAGGGGCCGTCGTCGAGACGGTCGAGGAGTGGCAGAGCATCTATCTCGACACCGTCGGGCGGCGCCTGGCGTTCTGCGCCGACGAGTACTACCTGCTCGCAGAGCGGCCCTTCCCGCCAACACTCACCTACGAGGGATGCCCGATGCATGAGGACGGCGTCGGGATGGCGCGCACGTTCGAACAGGAATTCCTCGGGCGCTCCGACGTTGCCGTTCGACCTAAGCACGGCTTCTTCCAGTGGGCCGACACGGCGTCGCGCCCTGACGGCTACCGGTTCGCCCGCACCTCGGATCAAACCACCACGAAGGCCTCGTCGCGACCACCGATCGGCATCCTCACCGGCGAGTACGGCGCCCGCGTGCTCTGGCCGCTCGTGGCCGGGCTCGGACGCGACGACCTCCGGGTGATCGCGGTGCGCAACGAGTTCTTCGGAGGGACCACCGCCGTCACCGGGCTCATGGTGGGCACCGACATCGCCCGCACGCTCGCCGGCGAGCCCGACGGCCACCGCTACCTCCTGCCCGACGTCTGCCTGAACGAGGGACGTTTCCTCGACGACACCACGATCGACGATCTGCCCCGCACTGTCGAGGTCATCGCCACCGACGGCATCGCTCTTCGAGGAGCGCTCGGATGAGCGAGGCGGGCGAGCTTCCTGTGGTCGCCATCGTCGGGCGACCCAATGTCGGCAAGTCGACGTTGTTCAACCGCTTCCTCGGTCAGCAGGCGGCGATCGTCGAGCCCCACCCCGGCGTCACCCGTGATCGCAAGATCATGGAGGCTGAGTGGATCGGGCGGAAGTTCCAGCTCGTCGACACCGGCGGCTGGACGCCGGGTGGCTCGAGCCTCGATGAGAAGGTGAGCCGCCAGAGCGAGAAGGCGGTGCGCGACGCCGACGTTGTGCTGTTCGTGGTCGACGCGTCGGTGGGCGTCACCGACGAGGATGCCATCGTGGCCGAGTGGATCCGCCGAAGCGGCAAGCCTGTGTTGCTCGTCGCGAACAAGGCCGACAACGATCGGCGCGAGCAGGACATGTGGGAGTTCGTCGCTTTCGGCCTCGGTGATCCGGTACCGGTGAGCGCGCTGCACGGCCGTCGGGCCGGCGACCTCCTCGACGAGGTCCTCGCCCGGCTTCCTTCGGTCGCGCCGGAGCCGGAACTCGACGACGACACCGAAACGCCGGGTTCCGACGTGCCAAAGGTGGCCATCGTCGGCCGTCCCAACGCAGGCAAGTCCACCCTCTTCAACCGGCTGATCGGAGACGACCGGTCGGTCGTCCACGATCTGCCCGGAACCACCCGCGACTCCGTTGACACCGTCGTCGAAACCCCCGACGGGCCCATCATGTTCATCGACACCGCCGGCATGCGGCGCAAGGCGCGCATCGACAGCGAGACCGAGTCGTACTCGGTCGTCCGCGCGTTGCGCTCGGTCGACACGGCCGACGTCGCCCTCCTCGTCATCGACTCCACCGAGGGCATCACCGCGCAGGACCAGCGCCTGGCGGAGCGCGTCGACGCCGCCGGCTGTCCGGTGGTGGTTTTGCTGAACAAGTGGGAGTTACTCGACGCCGAGGCCCGCGCGGACATCACGGGCCAGCTCGCCGATCGCTTGCACTTCATCGGCGAGGCCCCCGTTCTAAAGGTCTCGGCGCTCACGGGCAAAGGCGTGCACAAGCTGCTCCCGGTGCTTACCGACGCCATCGCGCGCTATCACTTGCGGGTGCCCACCGTCGAAGTCAACAAGGTGATCGCCCGCGCTCAAAGCGCGCAACCCGCGCCGACGGGTGCGAGGGTTCTGTACGCCATGCAGGGTGCCGCAGACCCGCCCACGTTCACGTTGTTCGTGAACCGCGAACTGCCGCCCTCCTATCTGCGCTACCTCGAACGCTCACTTCGCGAGGCGTTCGGGTTTGGCGCGGTTCCGGTCAAGTTGCGTGTCCGAAAGCGGAGCGCATGAGCGAGTTCGACAGCATTCGTTCGCGAGCCCTCCAGGGCAACCTCCACAAGGAGGCCGAGAAGCTCGCTCGTCAGCACAAGCTGTTCGTCCGCGATCGTCTGGCGTTGCTTCTCGATCCGGACTCGTTCGTGGAGGACGGTCTCCTCGCGAACGCGCTGGCCGTCGATCTCCCGGCCGACGGTGTCGTGACCGGGGTTGGCCGCGTCGACGGGCGCGCGGTGTGCGTGATGGCCAACGACCCGACCGTGAAGGCCGGCTCATGGGGCGCTCGCACCGTCGAGAAGATCGTGCGACTCACTGAGTATGCGCTGCGCCACGAGCTGCCCGTCTTCTGGCTGATCGATTCCGCGGGCGCTCGGATCACCGATCAGGTCGAGCTGTTTCCCGGCCGGCGCGGAGCCGGCCGCATCTTCGCGAACCAGGTGCGGCTATCGGGCAAGGTCCCTCAGGCGTGTTGCCTGTTCGGTCCGTCGGCGGCCGGCGGCGCGTACATCCCGAGCTTCTGCGACATCGTCATCATGGTGGAGGGCAACGCCTCGATGTATCTGGGTTCGCCGCGCATGGCGAGCGAGGTCATCGGTGAGGAGACGACGCTCGAGGAGATGGGTGGAGCTCGGATGCACGCGACGGTGTCGGGCTGCGGCGACAACCTCGCCGCCGACGACGCCGACGCTATCGAGCAGGCCAAGCGATGGTTCTCGTACCTACCGTCAAACTGGCGCGAAGTCTCGACGCCCCTTGAACCCTCCGACGCGACGCGTCCGCTCACACGGAGCGAACTGCCGGAGCGTGATGCGTCCGGGTACGACATGCACCGCGTCCTGGAGTGTCTTGTCGATGCCGGCTCGCTGTTCGAGGTCAAGCCTTTGTTCGCACCGGAGTTGATCGTTGGCTTCGCCCGTCTCGCGGGGCACGCGATCGGGGTGCTGGCCAACAACCCGGCCCGGAAGGGCGGCGTGCTGTTCGGCGACTCGGCCGATAAAGCGGCGCACTTCATCTGGTTGTGCGATGCGTTCAACATGCCGCTGCTGTTTCTGGCCGACGTGCCCGGCTTCATGATCGGCACGCAGGTCGAACGGCTTGGCATCATCCGCCATGGCGCCAAGATGATCACCGCGGTCACCGAGGCCACCGTGCCCAAGATCTGCGTGGTCGTACGCAAGGCCTACGGCGCCGGGCTGTACGCGATGTGTGGACCCGCGTTCGATCCGATCGCCACGCTCGCGCTTCCCACCGCGAAGATCGCCGTCATGGGGCCCGAGGCCGCGGTGAACGCGGTGTACGCGAACAAAATCGAGGCCATCGCCGACGCGGACGAGCGGGTCGCGTTCGTAGCCGAACGGCGCAAGGAGTACGAGGCCGACGTCGACCTCCTGCGTCTTGCCTCGGAGCTGGTGATCGACGCCGTGGTCCCGTTCGAGGAGCTGCGCGGTGAGCTGATCGCTCGGTTCTCCGCCGCCGATCCGAGCGACCGCGAGTGGGTGACCAAACGACATGGTGTGCCGCCAGTCTGATGCCGTGGTGCGACGACTGCGCCAAGTTCTGGACCCCGACCTCGATGGGAGAGGGCGGCACGTGCCCGTCATGCGGGAGGGCGATCGGAGCCGGCGACCGCATCGATCCGAAGAAGATGAACGTGCGAGCCCTGGCCGCGGGCGACGACGTCAAGGCGCCGTGGCACTTCAAAGTCCTCATCGCGTTGGTCGTGCTCTACCTGACCTGGCGGGTCGTACAGCTCGTCGGCCTCTTGTTCTGACCTCAGGACGGCCGCAACGTGCTTTGTTAGGGTGGCTCTGGCAACACGGGCTGTGGCGCAGTTTGGTTAGCGCGCTTGACTGGGGGTCAAGAGGTCGGAGGTTCGAATCCTCTCAGCCCGACAAGATAACACCAGGTCAGAAGGGGCGTGCGGAACGAACCGGCTTTCCTCTGGGGGGGCGAGGGGGACATCGAGGGGGACATGCGCCCGAGGTCGGGCGCGTTAGTGCCCTGAGGTTTCGCGAGCCAACGGAGCCGCCGACGGCCGGAAGTGGCATGCGGTGGCCTCGACGATTCTCGCGCGCTCAGAGGCGCGAGGACTCGCTGGCGATCAGCGCGTGACACGCTCTCGAAGAACGCCGCGACCTTCGCCGAAGACCGCGGACCACGAAATGCGGGAACGGGAACCTCCGACCGACGAGGTCGCGATGTTTAGGGTCACACACCTGCACCCCTGTGCGTGCACGCCGGCTCGGTGTCGGCGACAGTCGTGAAGGTTTGAGGTTGCAGCCTTCGTGAGAGAACGTGATGCCGCGAGTCGGGTGCCTGGGACTCGCGTTCGGACTCGCCTGCAGATCGCCTGACATCGTCGTCGCGGATGACCAGTCGATCATGCGCAGTTCCCGAGTGCCTTCGCGTCTCACGCTCGCCGCTCGGTGTGCGGTAGTTGTGACGTCGAGAAAGGCGTGCCGGCACGGCATAACCAGTGTCCGTGAGGGCGGCCGGTGGAGTGCGACAGCCGAACGCGTCGTATGTCGATACATAGGGCCGGGCTGTGAGCAGTCGCGTCGGCGAGCGACGTCACCGACACCCCTACTCACGCGACTACTCACGCGACTACTCACGCTCTCACGTGACCTCCCGAACCCAAGCTCGGCGCTTCTCCGCCCGCGTAGGGGTGAGCACCGCCTCGCGTGCATGTCGACTACGTCCTTGCCGACCGGGCTGGGGCGCTATCTGGCTGAAGGGTGCGGCCTCGTACGGACCGATGCGTGATGGCAACTTGGATCTCAGCCGAGACCGAGACCTATGCGGCCACCGATTCGAGGGAGAGGTCGCGCACCTCGTCGATGCCTGCCGCGGGCTTCTTTGTGGCGTGGGTGCCGGAGATGGCGGAGACCCGCGGTCGGCTTCGACCCGGCCGCCGTTCGTGGTGACGAGCCGGCGCTTCTTGGCCGGCCGACGCGGTCGACCGTCGAGCGGCTGGCCGCGCTCTTGGGCGATTCGCCGGGTTCCGACGGTGGCGTCGAGGCGCCGCAACCCGCCGTGGGGCGACGTTCAAGCCCCGCATCACTGTGATGCGGGGCTTAACGATAGATCTGTAGGGGCGGCCACCAGAGCGACGTGCGCAGAGTCGCGTGGTCGCTACCCCCGAGCCGAGCGAGAGAGCCTGTTCACTTCGCGTTCTCCGTTCGCCGTGGGTCTCGAAGGAGAAGGGCTTCGCGTGAGTCGGGATGGAACGAGTCGCCGAAGAAGGCCCGGGTGCCTTGCCCATACCTGCTTTCGGTCCATGTCGCGAACGATCCGAGAAGCAACGACTCCTCGCATCTGACCCGGAGAAGTTCTTAACCGAGCCGCACTCAGCGGCTTCCCGGCGGTGCTCGTGCGACCTGCGGCGATCGAGGTCGACGAACTCGAAGAGTTGCTCATCGACGCGCGGCGTTGCCTACCCCTCCGGCACTCGTCAGGGAGACGGACCAAGAAACCCTGGGCGTTAGCCGACGCGGGATGATTTCGGCGTGGACAACCGTGACGGCGTACCGTCGTGGTGCGACCCTTGGCGAGGAGGCCCAGTGGGTGGCACGCGAACGGTGACGGTGTTGTTTACCGACCTTGTCGGTTCGACCGCGCTGTCGTCGCGCATGGACCCGGCCGCTGCGGATCGGTTGCGTGAATCCCATTTCGCCTTGTTGCGCGCCGAAGTGGCGGCGACCGGCGGAACGGTGGTGAAGAGTCTCGGTGATGGGCTAATGGTGGCGTTCGACAGCGCGAGGGCGGCCCTCTCGTGTGCCGTTCGCATGCAGCAGGTCGTGGAGCGTCACAATCGCACCGCCGAGGAGATGTTGGCGGTCCGTATTGGGATGGCCACGGGGGAAGCAACTGAGTCCGAGGACGACTTTTTCGGTGATCCGGTGGTCACAGCAGCGCGGTTGTGTGCAGTCGCAACTGGCGAGCAGATCCTTGCGACTGAGGTGGTCCGTGTCCTAGCTGGCCGACATCTCGGCGTTGAGGTGGTCGACATAGGCCCTTTGGAGCTAAAGGGCCTACCTGAGCCAGTGCCTTGTATCGAAGTTCGATGGGAACCGACCAGTATCGAACCGGTCGCGGTCCCTCTCACCGCCCGGCTGGAGGCGGGCAGGTCCGAGGCGTTCGTCGGTCGAGCCGAGGAGTTGGCGGCGCTGTTCGACGCGTTGAAGGGGGCCGGCGGTGAGCGCCGCCGCCGAGTAGTCCTCGTTGGTGGCGAGCCGGGCATCGGGAAAACCTCCCTTGCCGCAGTGTTCGCCCGTTCCGCCCGCGCCGACGGGAGCTCGGTCGTCTACGGACGCTGTGACGAAGACCTCGGAATCCCGTACCAGCCATGGGCAGAGGCGGTGTCCTACCTCATCGATCACAGCCCGCCAGATCTCCTCGACGAGGTGCTCGCCTCCCACGGCGCCGACCTGTCCCGACTCGGCCCGAGTTTGGCGCGGCTGGCAGACGGCGTCGGTGGGTCCAGCGACGCCGAGACATCGCGCTATCTGCTCTTCGGCGCTGTGCTGAGGGTGCTTCAGGCTGCCGGGCGTGACCGCCCCGTCGTAGTGGTGCTCGATGACCTGCAGTGGGCCGACGCGCCCAGTCTTCAGTTGCTGCGTCATGTGGTCAGCTCAGACCACTTGACGTCCCTGCTCATCATCGGAACGTTTCGAGCGTCGGAAGTCACCGCCGGTCATCCGCTAAGCGATGTACTTGCGTGGCTGCACAACGAGCCGGGGGTCACGCGGCTGCATCTGCGAGGACTCGACGACGCGGAGCTCTTGGCGTTGCTCGAGGCGGATACCGGGCTGGCCATCGACGAAGCGGGGGTCGCACTGCGCGATGCCCTGCGAAGCGAGACCGACGGAAACCCCTTCTTCGTGGGTGAGCTCCTGCGTCATCTCACCGAGACCGGGTTGATCCATCGTGACCTCGATGGGCGTTGGGCCGTCAGCGGTGAACTACCCGAACGAGGCCTTCCGATCAGTGTGCGAGAGGTAATCGGCCGTCGCGCCGCCCGGCTCGGCCCCGAAGTGGTGCGAGTGTTGTCCGTCGCTGCGGTGATCGGCCGCGACTTCGACCTCACGGTTCTCGCATCCGCCTCCGACAGTGTCGAAGAGAGTGTCCTCGATGTATTAGACGCAGCGATCGCCGCCACGCTCGTGATCAACGTCGCCGGCGAACGATTCAGCTTCGTCCACGCTCTTGTCGGTCATGCCCTCTACGACGCGATGGCACCGGCGCGACGGGTGCGTGCACATCGCCGCATCGCGCAAGCTATCGAGCAGATAAGCGGCAACTCACCGGGGCCCCGTGTCATGGAGCTCGCTTACCACTACGCCGAGACGTGCGCCTCCAGCAACGCGCCCGACGACGTGGCCAAGGCCGTCGCGTACGCGCGGGCCGCGGGCGATCGCGCGCTCGCCGATCTCGCCCCTGCCGCGGCGCTGCGCTGGTATGGACAGGCGATCGCCCTGCTCGATCAGCGATCGTTGGACGATCCGCTGTTGCGATGCGCGCTGCTCGTCGGTACCGGTGACGCCCAACGGCAAAGCGGCGACCCCGCTTTCCGCGACACCCTGCTCGCCGCCGGGCGCGAGGCCGTGGTGCTGGGCGATACAGACACGCTCGTAACGGCGGTGCTGGCCAACACCCGTGGCATCCATAGCAATACAGGGCGCGTCGACCGCGACCGCCTAGCGCTCGTCGAGGCCGCAGTCGACGCGGTCGGGCAGGCCGACACGAAGCCGCGGGCCCGACTACTCAGCCTTCTCGCGCTCGAGCGCGTGAACCACGACGATTACCCCGAGCGGCGCGCTGTCGCCGACGAGGCCGTCGCCGTGGCCCGTCGCATCGGCGATCCGTCGACGCTCCTCGATGTCCTGGTGCGCCGCCATGACGCCATCCGCGTCCCCGACAGCTTGGCGGACCGACTGGCCGACACCGCCGAAGCCGCGCAGCTTGCCGCCCGCCTCCGTGACCCTGTCGGCCGATTCTGGAGCAGCTACCAGAGAACATTTGCCGCGACAGAGTCGGGCGACTTGGCCGAAGCGGCCCGTTGCCAACGTGAGGCCGCGGAGCTGGCCTCCCAGATCGGCCAACCGGCGCTGCGCTGGCTGGCCACTCGCAACCAGAGTTGGTTCGCACTGCTCGGCGGTGACGCCGCGACGGCGGAAGCTCTGGCCGAGGAATCCCTCATTCTCGGCACTTCCACTGGGCAGCCGGATGCGCTCCTCTTCTACCGAATCCCGCTCCAGTTCGTCCGATGGCACCAGGGACGGGTGAGCGAAGTCATCGATCTCGTCGAGGCCACGAACAACCCGCACCCCCTCGTGCGTGCCATCCTTGCGCGCTTCTACGTTGATATTGGTCGGCACGATGAGGCGCACGAACTGCTGGCGGCCGCGACAGCGGTCCGCTTTCGTTATCTCCGCGACACTGGGGTGCTCTCCATCCTGACGAACTACGCCGAGGTCGCCACCGCGTTTCGCGATCGTGTTGCTGTCGACCTCATCCTCGAACAGCTGCTCCCGTGGTCCGATCAGGTCGTCTGCACCACCACGTATGTCGGTGGTGCCGTCGCTCACTACCTCGGCCTGCTCGAAGCCGCCCGCGACGGCTACGAGGCCGCCGAGGCGCATTTCATCCGCGCGCTCGCGATACACGAACGACTCGAAGCGCCGTTCCACCTCGCCCGCACCCACCTCGAATGGGCTCGAATGACACTCGCGCAAGCCTCACCGCACCCCGCCGCCGTCGCTCGCCCGCACCTCGAATCCGCCCGAGACCTCGCCGTTCGTTTCGGCTGCACCCTCATTCGCAATCGCGCCGAGGAGTTGCTCGCGGACCTCTGAAAGCTCCTGGGTTTTCGCGCTCGATCGCGTCGACGGTGTGGCCGGCTCCAAAGTCGGCGACGCTGAGCATCCCCCGGCGTGCCGGGGGATGCTCAAGAGGCTTCGAGGGATCGGCCGCCAGGCTCGAGTGACCCGACGGGCGAGAACTTCGGTCGGGTCCGAAGGGATGGATGGTCGCGTGGTCCAACTCGGTGCGCAGCACCGCCCGACGCCGCTCGGGTCAAGGCGCGTAATCGTTCACACGTTCGGCCTCACGAGGGGAGCGGCAATGAAACGCCACGACGGGTCAGCCCGCCGCCCGAGCACCTCCGAGCACGGGCTGGTTCAGCGTGCGGCCGCCTTCGCTGCCGTGGAAGGTGGCGTCGCCGAAGTTGAACACGCCGCCGTCGGCCGCGTAGAGGTCATAGCCGTGGCCGCTCTCGGTCACCGCAGCGCCGACGACGGGCGAGTTCAGGTTGCGCCCGCCGGTGCTGCCCTCGTAGCTGGCGTCGCCGAACGCGAATACACCACCGTCGGAAGCGAACAGCCAGTAGCCGTTGCCGCTCGGAGTCGTAGCAATGCCGACGATGGGCAGGTTCAGATTGATGCCCCCCAAGCTGCCGAAGAAGCGGGCGTCGCCGTAGTTGAAGACGCCGCCGTCCGATCCCACGAGCCAGTAGCCGTCGCCGGTCGGAGTCGGAGCAATGCCGACGACGGGCCGGCTGAGCTTCAGGCCGGAGGCGCTGCCGAAGAACCCGGCGTCGCCGAAGGTGAAGACACCGCCGTCCGACGCCACGAGCCAGTAGCCCGCCTTGGATGATCCGCCCGTGGCCCGTACCGGTCCACAGATTCTCCTCGCGCCCGCGTCGCCGGTCTTCCCGGTGGTCCCTGGATCCGGACCGGCAGGATCGGCGGCGTCCGGGCCGTTGTTGTCGGCGTCGTAGCGATAGGTCGCCGGGATGTTCGCGTAGTTGTCGGTGTTGGCGTGGATCACCGCCGCCACGTCGGCGCCGAGAAGCTGGGTGACGGTGTAGTTGTTCGTCACGAACGTCTCGTCCACGATCCCGTCACCGCGTGCGAGCAGGACAGGGTTGTCGCCGGCGTGGGCGCCGTGGGCGAGGCTTCCGGGGTTGTAATGCCCGCCCGCCGAGGTGAAGGCAGGGGCGGTGCAGGTTCCCACATCGTGAATGTGGAAGCCGTGGAAGCCCGGCGTGATCCCCTTGGCGTTCACGTGCACGTGCACGCCGTCGCCCTTCTGAGCGAAGGTGACCACTCCGACGCGAGCGCCGGTGCTGTCGGCGAGGACGGCTCTCGCGTGCGCCGGCTCGGCGGCCATGCCCACCACCGGACTGTTGAGCTTTGTACCACCCATGCTGCCTTCGAAGCTGGCATCGCCGTGGGGGAAGACGCCGCCGTCCGATGCGGCCAGCCAGTAGCCGGCGCCCGACGATGTTGCCGCCATGCCGACCACGGGCCCGTTGAGACGGCGCCCCCCTTCGCTGCCGAGGAACGGTGCCGCGCCCTCGGTGAAGACACCTCCATCTGTCGCCACCATCCAATAGCCGCCAGCGAACGTGGCCGCGGCGGGGCCGACGACGCCGCACGCCGCTCGGGCGCCGGAATCCCCCGTCTTGGCCGTCGTCGCCGGGTCGGGCCCGGCACTGTCCGGGACGCCGTCGCCGTTGCTGTCGTAGTAGTACGCCTGCTGCGTCACCGTGCCGACGGCGTCCGTCAGTCGCAGCGCGGGAATGTTGGAGTAGTTGTCGACGCCGGCGTGGACGATGACCGCCACGTCGGCGGCGCGCAGCTCACTCACTGTGAACGCGCTCGTCTCGTCGATCGCCCGGGCCGACCCGTCGGCCTGCACCAGAAGGACCGGCAGGTCGCCGGCGTGCGCCCCGTGAGCCGTCGCGCTCGGGTTGTAGTGACCACCGGCGGACGTGAACGCCGGACCGGCGCAAATGCCCACATCGTGGACGTGCATCCCGTGGAAGCCGGCGGTGAGAGTGGTGTTGGGCCTGATGTCGACCCGTATGACCACCTTGCCGTTCTCCTGTTGGAACGATACGGCGCCGATGGGGGTCAGCGTTCCCGCACCGTCAGACGTCTGGAGCACAGCGGAGGCCACCGTGCCCTCGAAAGCGGCGCTCGCCGGTGGAACTTGGCCCAGCAGGCCTCCAACCAACGCAATCGACGCAACGGCCGGGGCCAGTCGGTTCCTGCTCATGCGGATCTCCCTCGTCACGCCATCAGAGCGGGCAGCTCTGGCGACCGGTATTGGACACGTACGAACAACGATTCGATCAAGATCATCACCAGTCCCAGTAGCGACGCGTGGTTGTCAGCACAACGAGGCCCACGCCGACGGCAATGAGAATCAGCATCAGGACGCCCACACAGCGGATGGTCGTCGTCTTCCCTGAACCGTTCGGCCCCAGGATAGGTAGACCCCGCCCTCCGGTACCGACAGATCGAGCCCG
Organism: Acidimicrobiales bacterium; assembly: GCA_040002995.1. Classification (GTDB taxonomy): domain Bacteria; phylum Actinomycetota; class Acidimicrobiia; order Acidimicrobiales; family Ilumatobacteraceae; genus JBDUDK01. The sequence goes on from JBDUDK010000001.1 coordinate 27,678, forward strand.
TCGATGGTCAGATTTCGCCCTCCGCGCCGCCGGTACTCCTTGCGGAGTCCTTCGATCTCGATGACGAGCGTCACGGTCACTCCCTCTGCGCCTCACGACGCCGGTTCGCTAAGACAGACGCTCTAGTCGTCGTCGCGGGTGACACCGGTCAGGAAGAATTCGTGATTTCGAGCGGGATCATCGGCCGCAGGGAACCGCCCACCAGAATGACGAGCTCACCAACACGCGAGGGCGTCACCGCCCTTCCAATGCTGACGACACGCCCAGCCGGTAGGTGCGCATCCTTCACAGGGCATGATGGCGAGCGCGACGAGCAAGGGAGCGTCACCAGTCGCTAGCGCTTTAGATGGCGACGCGGCCGCTGGTTGGAGCTCGCCATGTATCTGCCGATGGCGCGAGCGCGGGGCTGGACGGAAGACGAGCTCGCCGAAGTGTTGTTGCACCTCGCAGGCTACGTAGGCCTTCCGACGGCGCGCGAGGCGATGCTCACTGCCAAAGAGACGTTCGCCGCGGGGCCGTGAGCTGACCCGAGTGCCGTCGCGCGAAGTCGAACGCCTGACGGACACGACTAACTGCCGATCTGCTCGGCCGTCGTACCCGCTAGGTCATTTGTCAGACGGACCACTAGGTGCAGGCCGCCCTCCCGCCTGCACGACGAACTCGTCACCAATCCGGTAGGCGTCGACTGGCATCGCTGCCGGGGCCGCGTTGAACGAAGTGCTGCGCGGCGTCACGCTCAAGCAGCTTTGAATGTTCGAGCCGAGTGTCGTCGTCGGACGGTCGATCGGCTTCACTCGGTGCCAGGCTAGGGTTCGGCGCGTATGTGGCCTCTCATCGCCGCACTGGCGGTGCTCGGCCTCAGTGCGAACGAGCCGAGTGCTTTGCTGGTTCTGCTGGTGGTGTTGCGGTCAGGACGCAACCGAGGCGTCGCTTTCGTCACCGGGTGGGTCACCGCGTTGACCCTCGTCGTCGCTGGCGCAGGTTTCGTGGTCCGCCTCGGTCTCGGTCCGAGGCCCGGTGGGCCGAGACGAGTCACACTCGTGATCGAGCTCGTGATCGGCGTGGCGCTCGTAGGTTGGTCAGCGTGGTACTGGCTTCACAGCCGGGGACGTGTGAACGCCATCGAGGTCCCGAAGTACCTGGCCCGGCTGACATCAATCAGTGTGATTCCCGCGTTCTTCGCAGGCGTGATCGCTTGTACCTACCCGCCCGCGATCGTCGCTGGCACCACGCTGCTTCGCTCGCACGCGTCGACGGCGGGCCGCGTCGCAGGACTGGCGACATTCGTCATCGTTGGCACACTCATGGTCGCCGTCCCCGTTGTCGGCACCTACGTTTCTCCAGCCTGGGCCGCTAGCCGATCGGACCTCCTGTACAACTGGACGTTGCGGCACCGACGAATCCTGCTGATCACAATTCTGACTGTGCTGGGCCTCTTCATCTCTGTGCGAGCCCTACTCCGCCTGACATAAGTACGCCACAAATGACGACACTGAATTTAGACATCGAGCCTCATAAACCGAACTACACGTCTATCGATTACTCCAACACGACGTTCGACCCGTCCGTCGGGCCACCCTTGCTCTGTTACGGAACGCTCGTCTACGACCCTGTCGTTGTCACCACGGATCCCAACCACGGAACCAGTCCGTGAGGTTCGGAAAGCAGCGGCATGATTCGTCCTCCCCCCCATGCCGCCCGTCGCGTTCTGACGCGTGGGGCCATCGCCCCGACGGGAAGAGGGCCTCGCCTTGATCGTGGGGGACACCCTGGGAGGCGTAGACGCAAACGGCAGTCGCGGGGCGACGCGACTCTTCACTCGACTACAGACCCGACCGCGAGGCAGAGAGCCCGCGGCCTCACTCGATTCCCGGAATATCTGCCTTTCTGCTCGCCGTGGAGCTATGCCGTTGGTGGTCGAGTTCGTCGGCGACGGCGAACAACTCGTCAATGAGCGTGTCGAGGTCGTCGTTCCCGTCGACCTGGGCAGTTGGCAGGCCAGCGATCTCGAGCACCTCGCTCATCAACGTTCTCGCCGCGTTGTCGCCTGGGTCGTTCCGGTACACCCAGTTGGCGAACCGGTCGGCGAGGGGCGTTCGCCCGAGGCGTTGTAGGGCGAGGGCAGTCGAGGTGGCGCCGTGCCAGCCGAGCGTTTCAAGGTGCTCATTGCGGAGGCACTCCCACGGCTCGCGCAGCTCGGCGCTCGTGATGTCCACCGCTCCTGGGCACAGACAGCGGGCGGTGAGCAGGTGCCACGCCGCGGCCAGGTCGAGCCATGTGTGCAGCCGACCGTCCCCGGCCTGGGTGACCTTGGCGTACCAGTGAGCGGTTTCGACCCAATCGTGGCGCGTTCTGGCAGCCGTGCCGTTGAGCTCGGCGAGCCAGCGGCGTGCGCGGGGGCTGTGGAGCTGTGCGACGAATGCCGTCAAGCGGTCCAATGGCTCAGCGATCGCATCGAGGTGGCCGTTGTGTGCCAGAGAGCGGATGGCCGCCACCTCCGCGAGGAAGCGATTCACGGGTGGGGCGGCGCGCCACTCATCGAGGCCGCCCAGGAACTCGTCGATGTCAGCCGCGGCCAAGCCACCATCCCCGAAGGCCAGGTGAGGAGGAATGGAAGCTCGGTCCGAAGGTACGGGCCGATGCGCTCGGATCATCCGCCATCCGCGTTCCGTCGACTGTTGGACGGTGTCAAAGAGCAGGTTGCGCACGTCGCGAAGCTCGAGTTCATCGAGGACCTCTGTGCTCGCGCCGCCCGCCTGGGCGGCATCGTGCAAACGAACGATCATTTCGGCCGACTCTCGGTCTGCCAGGTCGTCTCCTGCGGTGGTGACGCGAAGTCCGTTCTCCCAGTCCTGGTGGTCGATGCACCAGTCCAAGGCGACGAGTGCGTCGGGAAGGTACTCGTTGATACGGCGGATGGCGTGGTGCTCATCGGGTCCCAAGGTGCGCAGACCGAGCGCGCCGATCGTGGCGGCCATGTAGTGCGCGTGCCGCGCACGAGTCGTGTCAGCGACTCCTTGATGTTGCAGGTGCTCGCGCCCGTAGGCGCGCATCGTCTCCAGCATCCGATAGCGGGTGGTGCCGTCGGAAGCGGTGAAGCGCTGCAGCAGCGAACGGTCGATCAGGTGCGGTACGACGTCGACCACATCGAGGTCACTAACGCCTTCGCCGGCCGCGACGGCACGGGCAGCGGGCAAATCGAGCCCGGCCGGGAACACCGACAACCGATCGAACACGGCCCGCTCGACCTCGCTACACAGGTCGTAGGACCAATCGAGCGTGCCACGCATCGTCTGGTGCCGTTCCATTCGCGAGCGCCGGCCTCCGACCAGCATCCGAAAGCGCTCCTCGAGGTTGCTGACGAGCTCGACAGGGGTCAACGCGCGCACCCTCGATGCGGCCAGCTCGAGCGCCAGCGGCAGCCCGTCGAGGCGCTGGCACAGCTCGATCACCGCGCTGCGCTGGACGTCGTCGATCACCAAATCGGGCGCTTCGTCGCGGGCACGCTGGAGGAACAGGCGCTCGGCGTCCTCGGGCAGCAGCGAGGGCACCGGCATGAGACGCTCCCCGCGGACCATCAACGGTTCCCGGCTCGTCGCTAGCACTGCGACACCGGGACACCCCGCGACGATCCGTTCCACCGCGCTCGCGGCAGCGGCCAGCACGTGCTCGCAGTTGTCGACCACGACCAGTAGTCGTTTGTGGCGCAGACGCGCAAGGAGATGGTCGATCACATCACCATCGCGTGGCGCCGTCATCCCCAATCCCGAAGAAAACGCGAACGGAACCGCGTCGTCGACCATCACAGCGGCCAACTCCACCATCCAGCACCCATCAGGAAACGAGGCCGACACCGTCATGCCGGTCTCGACGGCAAGCCGCGTCTTGCCGGTGCCACCCACGCCGATGAGGGTGATCAGGCGGTGGTCGTCCAGCTCCTCGACCAGCGACTTGACCTCGTGCGACCGGCCCACGAACGTCGACAGCTCCACCGGCAGGTTCCCCACCATCGGCCGTGGAGTACGCAGCGCGGGGAACTGTCCTTGGCCAACCTGGAAGATCCGTTCGGTGATCGCCAAACCCTTCAGCTGATGCTCGCCGAGATCGACCAGGTCCTGGCCTTGGACGAGGCCCGCGGTGGCAGACGACACCAGTACCTGCCCGCCATGCCCGGCATCCATCACCCGTGCCGCCCGGTTGACCGCGGGACCGAAATAGTCGCCGTCGCGCGACTCGGCCTCCCCGGTGTGCAGGCCCATCCGCACCGGCAACTCCAAGCCCGCCTGCGCTTCGATGGCAGCGGCCACCGCCGCGGGTGCTGACACGAACACCGCGCACATGCCATCGCCCGTGTGCTTGACCACCATGCCCCCAAGCCGCTCGACCACCGAACGGATCAGCCCATCGTGCGCCGCCAACGCATCAGCCATCGCCCGACCATCGAGCTGCCACCGC
>JBDUDK010000083.1:0-10223 GCA_040002995.1 Acidimicrobiales bacterium
GACGCGTGACGGCACGATCGTCGGTGAGATCCTCGATGCGTTGACTGGCCACGACTACGCCGAGCATGCCGCGCTCTACCCGCTGTCGGCGGCGCTGACGAACAACACCTCGCTCGTGCCGCGGCTCCTCACCGCCCATTCCGAAGTCAAGAAGATCATCGAACAGTTAAGGGGTCTTGAAGGCGCCCCGCTCATGGATGCGGTCGGACGGCTCAAGGGTGCGGTCACCAAACACGTTGCGGACGAGGAGAAGAACCTTTTCCCGGCGCTCGCCCGTGTAGCGACACCCGCTCAGCTCGATGAACTAGGGGCTCGGATCGAACACGCCAAGCAACGCGGGGGCTAGTCGACCCACGTTGCGTTGCGCATGAGAGTGCGGCCGGCAATCTCGTTGGCTTCACGCCAGGCCTGCAGGTGGACGGGTCGCAACTCGAACAGTCGGTAGCCGGCCGCGTTGCTGTCGTTTCGCGGGTCCCAGCCGGATTGCGACACAAATGCCTCGACAGGCATCGCCGGCGCGTCGGACATCGCGTGGTCGCCGATGAGTTCGGTGTCGATCATTACGACATCGCGTGTACCACCGACGGCCAGGCGCGAACGCGAGGCGCGAAGAAGATTCTTGGCGGTGACCGACCGGGCTTCGGTCACGAGGACGATCGACTCACCGGTCCATCCGATGGACAGTGGAACGAGGTAGGCCTGACCGTCGGACGAGGCCGTCGCGACCCAAGCGTCCGCAGCCGGCGCGGACAAGAGCGCGAGCGCGTCGGCCTTGCGCTGTTGGGATCCTCGAGGCGGGGCCACGCGCTCAGGCTACGGTGCGCTCGAGGAGGTCTGCTGGTGAAGATCCCCAAGCCGACTGACCAGGACAAGGACGTTTTCCGCGCGCTCGTGCCGGATGACCCGCGCGTCGAAATCAAACCGATGTTCGGAAACCTGGCCGCGTTCGTGAACGGCAACATGTTCATGGGTTTGTTCGGTGCGGACGTAGGCGTGAAGCTCGGCGACACGGACCGCGAGTCGTTGCTGTCGAACAAGGGCGCGGGACCATTCGGACCCGACGAGCGACCAATGGGCGGCTATGTGACGTTGCCGGCGACGTGGCGGTCGACCCCAGCCAAGAGCCGACCGTGGATCGCGAAGTCCGTCGAGTACGTCGCGTCGCTGCCCCCGAAGAAGAAGCACGCCAGGAAGTAACGGCGAAGGAAGTAGGTCGTGGCGCATTTCGTGTTCGTCACGTGGGACGGGGGCGGGAACGTCTCGGTGATGCTCGGCATCGCTCGAGCTCTCGTCGAGCGGGGCCATCGGACGACGTTGCTGGCACCGGTCTCACTGCGTCGGAAAATCGACACGGCTGACGTCGGCTATTCGGAGTTCGGTACGCCGCGTCCGCTGGACAGCACAGCCGCGCTCGAGCACCTGCTGCACGAGGTCATCGGCTCTCCAGCCATGCCGGTCGCGCTCCTCGTTGTCGCTGACGAGCTCGACGCCGATGCACTGGTCATCGATTGCAACATGTCAACGGCGCTCGAGATTCGTACTGAGCTCCCGGTCGCGGTGGTCGTCCATACGGCGTTGGGCCTCTATCTGGCGCCGTGGAGCGAGGCGGTTGCCGCCGCGAATACTTGGCGCGCTGACCACGGGCTGCATCTTCTCGCCGCGCCTATCGAGTCGTGGCCCGCTCACGACCGTCTTCTCATCACCACCCATCAAGCGTTCGATCGCCCGCCGACACCGTTTCCAGCCAACGCTCGCTACGTCGGTCCCGTCCGGAGCCCTCTATCGGCGTCCGCAACGACTACGTCGCCCGCGTGGCCGGACCGCGAACGCGTCGTTTTCGTCAGCTACAGCACTCACCCCTTACTAAACAGTCCCGAGCGCGTCCAGACCGCGCTCGACGCCCTTGCGGATCTCCCGGTCGGCGTGATCGCCACCACCAGCGGGGCCTTTGATCCCAACCTTCTCCGACGACCCGAGAACGCGGTCGTGTTCGACTACCTACCCCACGCCGAAGCGATCGCACGCGCCGCGGTCGTTGTGGCCCACGCCGGTCACGGGACAACGATGGAGGCACTGTGCCACGGAGTACCGCTGGTATGCGTGCCGGGTATCGGACGCGACCAGCCCGCGATCGCCCAACGTGTCGCGGCGCTCGGCCTCGGGATCGCCCTCACCGACGACGCCACCACTGCCGACATCCACGACGCGGTGAACACCATCCTCCGCGACACGTCATATCGGGCTCGGGCCGAGGAGTTCGCGGCCCGCGTCGGCGGCCTTGACGGCGCATCGACCTCCGTCGGTGAACTCGAAGCCATGCTGGCGACCGCAACAGCTTGACCCTGCACTGGGGTTCAGGGTTTACCCTCACGACGTGAACGGTTTGAAGATCTCCGAGTTGGCCGATCGCGCGGGAGTGAACGTGTCGACGGTTCGGTTCTACGAGCGCATAGGGCTCGTGCCCGACCCCGTTCGGTCACGTTCGGGATACCGGATGTACGACCCCGAGCAGGAGGCACGGCTGATGTTCATCACACGCGGTCGCCGGCTCGGGTTGTCGCTCGAGCAGATCGCCGAGCTTCTCGTGGTGTGGGACGGCACGAACTGCGGCGCCACTCGCGAGAAGATCGTCAGCCTTCTCGACGTCAACCTCGTCGATGTCCGCGCCCGGATCGCCGAGATGCAAGCGTTCGCCGATCAGCTCGAGGCGGCGCGTAGCCGGCTCGCTGCGGCCGATGGACCGACGGTTTGTGACGCCGACCTCGCGTGCTGCGAACCCGTGGAGCTGATGGAGGAGCGGGGCCGATGAAGGAGCCGATCCCCCTACGCATCGAGGCGCCCATCGCCTGCTCGCTCGACGGACCCGGAATGACCGAACGCCTCGCCGAATTTCGCGAGTTGTTCGCTGACGCACTCGTAGGTCGTGATCGAACAGCAGGGGGCATCCGTTTCCGGTTCCGCGCCAATGAGGCGATAGAGAGCCGAGTTCGCGATCTGGCTCGCCGCGAGAACGAGTGCTGCTCGTTCTTCACGTTCACGATCACGGTCGCGGGAGGCGAGGTGTTGTGGGACGCATCGGTGCCTGCCGACGCGCGACCCGTCCTCGACGACCTCTACAGGCTGCCCGAGACACTCGGCGCCACCACCCCGCCTACCAGCAACCGGCGCAAGGTGGCGACCACTGGCATCGCGGCCGCCCTGTGCGCGTTGGCCTGCGCGCTGCCGGCCTTCGTCGGCGCTGCGTTGCTTTGGGGAGGCATGGCCGTCGCGGTCGTTGGTGTGGTCTTGGCGGCGCTTTGGCTGTGGCGCCGATCGCGCCCGCGGTCGGAGGGCAGTGCTCGCTGCTAATCGGTGAGCCGCTTCGGTGTAAACCTTCGCGGCGATGGCGTGGCTGGTAAGCGACGAACGAGTCCTGGCCTCAATGGAAGTTGCCTCGACGCGGGCGGCGCGCCGTGACGGTCTCGCCGGTCGCGACGAGCTTGAAGGTGCGCTCCTGCTCGAACGCACGCGGTGGGTCCACACGATCGGCGTGCGGTTCCCCATCGACGTCGCCTTCCTCGATCCCGAAGGCGTCGTCTTGAAGACCGTGACGATGCGGCGCCGCCACGTCGGGATGCCGATGATCCGGGCGCGGTCAGTAGTCGAAGCACGAGCGGGCGCCTTTGCCCGTTGGGGGCTGCGACTCGGTGATCGGCTCGAGGTCCGGGAGTGACCGGTTGGCGATGAAGGGCCGCCTCGTCCTCGTCGCAACCCCGATCGGCAATCTCCAAGATCTCTCGCCGAGAGCCGTCGAGGCGCTGGGTTCCGCGGCGGCGATCGCATGCGAGGACACCCGTCGAACCGGGCGGCTGCTGAGTCACGCGGGCGTGGCCGCGCCGCGGCTCCTCGTCGTCAACGAACACACCGAATGGACAGCCCGCCAACAGGTGGTCGACCTCTTGGATGGAGGCGCCATCGTCTGTCTCGTCACCGACGCCGGTACACCCGGCATCAGCGACCCAGGCGAGGCGTTGGTCGCCGCCGCCCTCGCCGCGGGCCACGAGGTGTCGACTGTGCCCGGACCGGTCGCCGCGATCGCCGCGCTCGTCGTGAGTGGTCTCCCGACGGCCCGCTTCGTCATGGAGGGTTTCCTTCCCCGGCGGGGACCGGAACGAAAGGCCCGCCTCGCAGGTGTGGCCGCCGAGCGCGAGCACACGATCGTCCTGTACGAGGCACCGCACCGGCTCGCCCGCACGCTTGGCGATCTGGCGGCCGTGCTCGAACCGGCGCGTCGCATCGTCCTCGCCCGGGAGCTCACCAAGCTCCACGAAGAGATCTGGCGCGGGTCGTTGGCCGAAGCACTCGAGTTGGTCGCCGGCAGCGAGCCGAGGGGTGAGTTCGTGATCGTGATCGACAGGGCACCGCCCGAGCAGCCGACCGCGCCAGAGGAAGTGATCGACCGAGTACGGGCGCTGCTCGCCGACGGTTTGTCGACCCGAGACGCGGTCGATCGGGTCAGCGGCGAGACCGGCATCGCGCGCAACAGCGTGTACGAGTTAGCGCTGCGCCTCGACCACTGATCAACCGAGGAGTTCGACCTCGTCCCCGACGCTGAGCGCTCCGGGTTCGACCACGCTGGCGTAGAGACGAGACAAACCCGGGCCGCGTTCGTAGTGCATGTGCTCGAACTGGCCGTCGAGGAACCATTGCGCGTTGTTGCTGCAGGGCATCGCGAACACGGAGACCTCGACCAGTACGTCGCCCATCCGCAGGCGCACGCCGGGCAACACGTCGGGCCAAGCCAGACCGGCGATCGTGATGTTCTCGCCGGCGAACCCAGGCGCGATGGGGTGACCGACGGCCGCGAACGCGTCGATCGTCTCGAGCGACCACAGACAGAGGGCCTGCCATGGCCGGCCGTGGTGCACGCGGGTGCGTTGGCGATCGCCCTCGAGTCCGCGGGGTGCGACGATGGCGTGGTCGACCGACCGTTTCGGCACGCCGCCGTCGCTGATCGCCAGGTGCGCGACCGATCCAACGGAACCCGCGCCGGGAGTGCCATGGCGGCGACGTTCGGCGGCGGCGAGGCTCAGGGCCGCCAGACTCGAGGCGAGGAGCGGCCGGGCGGCATCGAGGAATCCCGGTTGCTGGGAGGCCGCCGCGATCAGCTTGAGCGAAGGACTCCCGATGGCGAGGCGCTCAGCGGCCTGCTCGATGGCTGCCCGATGGGCCTGGCGCCCGGCCGCGGCCCAGTCGGGGACGGGGTCGGAGCCGGCGAGGTGCCGCCACCATTCGTCGAGCAGACGGACCGTGTTGACGAGGTCCCTGTCGTTGTAGGCAAGCGGGTCGAGAGCCAGCATCGACCCATCATGACCCCCCCAAACCATGAACTGTTCGCGTTTTGGGAGCGTATAGACCCTCAAAACGCAAACAGTTGCGCGAAGGGGGGCGGGTACCCTCACCCACGTGGGCCGCTTCTATCTGACGACACCGATCTACTACGTGAACGCGGCCCCGCATATCGGGCACGCCTACACCACGCTGATCGGTGACGCGGTCACCCGCTGGCACCGCCTCCTGGGAGACGACGTCCACTTCCTCACCGGCACCGACGAGCACGGCCTCAAAATCCAGCGGGCGGCCGAGGCCAGCGGTCAGGACCCCGAAGTTTTCGCCGCCGCCGTCGCCGAGCAGTTCAAGCAGGCCTGGCGCGAGCTCGACATCGCGTACGACGACTTCATCCGCACCACCGAACCCCGCCACTACGCCGGCGTCGAAAAGCTCCTGCAGGCGTGCTACGACGCGGGCGACATCGAGCTCGGCACTTACGAGGGTCTCTACTGCGTCTCATGCGAGGCCTACTACACCGAGGCCGATCTCGTCGACGGGAAGTGCCCGATCCACGCCCGTCCGGTCGAGCTCGTGACCGAGGAGAATTACTTCTTCAAGCTGAGCCGATACGAGCAGCGCCTTCTCGATTGGTACGCCGAGCATCCCGGCTCGATAACCCCGTCGTACCGATTGAACGAGGCCCTTGGTTTTATCCGCGGCGGTCTCCAGGACTTCTCCATCAGCAGGCAATCCATCACGTGGGGAATCCCGCTCCCCTGGGACCCCAAACACGTGGCCTACGTGTGGTTCGACGCGCTCGCCAACTACATCACCGCTGTCGGCTACGGCACCGATCCGGAGTTGTTCGAGAAGTGGTGGCCGGTCGACGCCCACCTCATCGGCAAGGACATTCTTCGCTTCCACTGCGTGTACTGGCCGGCGATGCTGCTGTCGGCCGGTCTCGAACCGCCGAGAAGTTGGGCGGTCAACGGGTTCCTCCTCGTCGGCGGCGAGAAAATGTCGAAGACGGCTCTCAACCAGATCGCCCCCGCCGACCTCATCGCCGAGTTCGGTCTCGACGGCTTCCGTTACCACATGCTGACCGACGTTCCCCTCGGCCCCGACGGCGACTTCAGCTACGAGGCGCTGCTGGCGCGCTACAACGCCGACCTCGCGAACAACCTCGGCAATCTGCTGAGCCGCATCGCCACCGTGGTCGGCAGCAAGTGCGGGGGCGTCGGCCCTGCACCGTCACCCGACAGCGTCTTGGCCCGCGCCGTCGACGAGGCCTACGCCCACGCCGCCGACGCTTGGGCCCGGATCCAGCCGAGCGAGGCCCTGGAGGCCACCTGGCGCGTCATCCGCCAGACGAACGCGCACCTCGAAGCGCACGAGCCGTGGAAGTCGGAGCCCGGTCCTGAGGTCGACGCGATCCTCGGCGATGCGCTCGAGGCCCTGCGCATCGTGGCCCTACTCGCCTCGCCGGCGATCCCGACGACGGCCCAGACCATCTGGGAGCGCATCGGCTTGCCCGGCCGGGTGGAAGACCAGCGCCTGCCACACGACGCGGCCTGGGGCGGATATCCCGGCGGCCTCACCGTCACCAAGGCCGCTCCGTTGTTCCCCCGCAAGTAATGGCCTGGTTCGACAACCACTGCCATCTCGATGACGAGAAGCTGGTCGATGGCGCCGACGCCGCCCTGGCCAGGGCTCGGGCCGCGGGCGTCGGCGGGTTCATCACGATCGGCACCGACGCCGAACGCAGTGCGATCGCCATCGGCATCGCGGCCGCGCACGACGACGTGTGGGCCACCGTCGGCCTCCATCCGCACGACGCAAAGAACGGCGTCGCGTCCATCGTCGGCCTCCTCGACGAACCCAAGGTCGTGGCCGTCGGCGAGTGCGGACTCGACTTCCACTACGACAAGTCGCCGCGGCCCGACCAACGGGCGGCGTTCGCCGAACAGATCACCCTGGCCCACGCCCGCGACCTCACCCTCGTCATCCACACCCGTGAAGCGTGGGACGACACGTTTTCGATCCTCGCCGCCGAGGGGGTTCCGGCGCGGACGGTCTTTCATTGCTTCACCGGCGGACCCGACGAGGCGCGCCGCTGCCTCGACCTCGGTGCGTACTTGAGCTTTAGCGGCATCGTCACCTTCAAGGCGGCCGGCGACGTGCGCTCGGCTGCCGCGCTCTGCCCTCTCGACCGTCTGCTCGTGGAGACCGATAGCCCGTACCTCGCGCCGGTGCCCCATCGAGGTCGACCGAACGAGCCCGCGTTCGTTGCGTTCGTGGGCGAAGCGGTGGCGGCGGCCAAGGGGGTCGACCCCGTCGCCGTCGAGGAATGTGCCTTTGTGAACGCGCGGGTTGCGTTCAGATTGCCCAGCTCCTAGCCTCACCCGCCGGTTCGGCCCTGTCCGAACCCACCCCCAGGGAAGCGGTTTCCTTACACGGGAAGGGTGGAGCCCTGAGGTTCGACAGCACGGATCGCATCCGCGTGCTGGTGGCGTCGGCCGCGACGCTGCTCGCACTGCCGTTGCTGATCAATCACAACCGGGCGCGCTCCATTGAGAGGACGCCTTCGGTTGCCGCGCTCGCTCCTCGTGCCGGTGGCGTCGATCCCGATCTCGGTTTGGCTCCCACTACCGACGCCGTCACGTCGACGATCGACCTCAGTCTTTACACCGCACCGACACCCATAGCCGCACCGCTGCCGACGACGACACTGCCGATCGAGCCGACCACCACCTACCCCGACGGCACCAGCGACCACATCGCCCGCCCGGCGCCCATCCCCGACTTCACAAAACCGGTGGGCGCGCTGAACGAGGAAGGCATGGCGAGCTACCGCGTCTTCGGCGACCCCGCGAAGTGGGGACCCCGTCCCTGTGCGCACCCCACGTTGCGGAAGGGCACGTACATCACCGTCACTGATCTGAACAACGGCAAGTCAACGACGTGCCTCGTGGTGGCCACGATGCCATCCGCCACCGACCACATCATCGAGCTCGACACGGCGGTGTTCGAGGAGTTGGCCGACACGAGCGCCGGCGAGCTTCCCGTCCGTCTCACCTGGTGACGCTCACGCGACGCGACGTGGTCGCGCTGCTCGAACGGCATGGCCTTTCGCCCAGCCGCGCACGCGGCCAGAACTTTGTCGTCGACCCGAACACGGTGCGCCGCGTGGCCCGGCTCGCGTCCGTCGGACACGGCGACCACGTCGTGGAGATCGGTGCCGGTCTCGGATCGCTGACCTTGGCCCTCGTCGACACCGGCGCGTCCGTCATCGCGATCGAAGTCGACCATGGACTCGTTCGAGCGCTACGAGAGACGACCAAGGGTCGGGCCGTTCACATAGTCGAGGCCGACGCGCTCGCGCTCGATTGGAACACCGTGCTCGCCGAGGCACCGCGATGGGTGCTCGTCGCCAACTTGCCGTACAACGTCGCGACACCACTCGTGGGTGATCTGCTCGACGCGGTGCCGGCGATAGAGCGCATGGTGGTGATGGTGCAACGCGAGGTGGCCGACCGTCTGGTGGCGCCGGCCCGGTCCGAGGCGTACGGCGCGGTCTCGGTGAAGGTTGCGTATTGGGCCACGGCGAAGATCGTGGGCAAGGTGCCGGCGTCGGTGTTCCTTCCCCAACCAAAGGTCGAATCCGCGCTGGTCGAGATCACGCGGCGGGCCACACCCGCGGTTGACCCGGCCTGGGTGACGGCCGACGAGTTGTTCGCACTCGTACGCGCCGGTTTCGGACAACGCCGCAAGATGCTGCGTCGCTCGCTCGCCGGGCTCGTGGCGCCCGAGGCGTTCTCGGCCGCGGGCGTTCGCCCTGAGGCGCGCGCCGAGGAGCTCGACGTCCACGAGTGGGGGGGGCTGGCGCGAGCGCGGCGAGACTCGTCCGCATGAACGAACCGGTCGTTCTCCGCGCGCTCGCCAAGCTCACGCTCTCGTTGCGCATCACCGGCATCCGACCCGACGGCTACCACCTCATCGACGCGGAGATGGTCACGATCGATCTGCACGACGTCGTCACCATCGCGCCGGGCGACGGACTGATCGTGAAGGGTCGGTACGCCGCCGGCATCCCGACCGACGACAGGAACCTTGTGCGCCGAGCCCTCCGTGCCATTGGACGCACCGCCACCGTGACGGTCGACAAGGCCATCCCGGCGGGTGCCGGCCTCGGGGGTGGATCGGCCGACGCGGCAGCGGTCCTGCGCTGGGCGGATTGCCGCGACACTGCGATCGCCGCCGCGATCGGTGCGGACGTCCCATTCGCGTTGCAGGGTGGGCGAGCATTGGTGCACGGCATCGGCGACGAAATCGATCCGCTCCCCTTCCTCGACCAGACCTTCACGCTGGTGACCCCGCCGCTCGCGATTGCGACGGTCGACGCGTACCGTGCGTGGGACGCGCTCGGCGGTCCGGTCGGCCAGGGTGCCAACGATCTCGAACCGGCCGCGCTGGCAGCCGAGCCACAACTGGCCGCGTGGCGCGATCGCATCGGCGACGCGTGCGGTTTCGTGCCGGTGCTGGCGGGGAGCGGATCGACCTGGTTCGTGGCCGGGGCCCATCCCGATCTCGCCGGGCGGTTTCCCGACGCGATGGTGGCCGTAACGCGCACCGACCGCCCGTAGAAGGCGGTCGGGTTACTTGTTGCGCCGCTGGAAGCGCGTGCGCTTGAGCATCTTCTTGTGCTTCTTCTTGCGCATGCGCTTTCGGCGCTTCTTGATCAGGGAACCCATAAGGTCATAGGACGCTACCGGTATCAACCGACTGAGGCGAAATGAGCGGGCCTCCTAGACTCTCCTAGCCGACCCGGTGGCGGGTAGTTCAACTGGCAGAACGCCTGACTTTGGATCAGGAGGTCGCAGGTTCGAGCCCTGCCCCGCCAGCCAGTAAAAGAC
>JBDUDK010000094.1:0-10177 GCA_040002995.1 Acidimicrobiales bacterium
GACCCACCACGATGACCGAGCGGCCCGAGTAGTCGACGCGCTTGCCGAGCAGGTTTTGGCGGAAGCGACCCTGCTTGCCCTTGAGCATGTCCGACAGCGACTTGAGCGGGCGGTTGCCCGGACCCGTAACCGGCCGGCCCCGACGCCCGTTGTCGAACAGCGCGTCGACGGCTTCCTGAAGCATGCGCTTCTCGTTGTTCACGATGATCTCGGGCGCGCCGAGATCGAGAAGGCGCTTCAGCCGGTTGTTGCGGTTGATCACCCGGCGGTAAAGGTCGTTCAGATCGCTCGTGGCGAAACGTCCGCCGTCGAGCTGGACCATCGGGCGCAGTTCCGGCGGGATCACCGGGACGACGTCGAGGATCATGGCCCGCGGGTCGTTGGCCCGGCGGCCATGCTCGTCGCGCCGGTTAAATGCCGACACGATCTTCAGGCGCTTGATCGCCTTCTGCTTGCGCTGGGCCGACAGCGGCTTCTTGCCCTCGGCCGGATCGATGGCCTCGCGCAGGCGGACCTCTTCGACATCGAAGTCGATGCGGTCGATCAGTTGCTTGATCGCATCGGCGCCCATGCCGCCTTCGAAGTAGTCGCTCCAGCGGTCGCGGAGCTCGCGCCACAGCAGTTCGTCGTCGATGATCTTGCGGCTGTGAACGTCCTTGAACTCGTCGAGTGAACGCTGCACGAGCTCGAGCTCCTGCTCGCCGCGCTCACGGATCGCGGCGACGTCGCGCTCGGCGGCGCGCTGGCGGTTCTTGAGGTCGGAGTCACGAGCGCCTTCGCTCTCGAGACGGGCGACCTCCTCCTCGAGCTCCTTGAAGCGCCGGTCGATGGCGAGCTCTGTTTCCTTCTTGATCACGTCGAGCTCCTCGAGGATTTCGGCCTCGATGCTCGGGAGGTCGGCGTGACGGCGCTCGACGTCGACCCAGGTGACCAAGTTGGCCGCGAAGTAGATGACCTTCTCGAGTTGCTTGGCCTTCAGCTCCTCGCGCGGCTCGATGCCGGCCAGCAGGTAGGCGAGCCACGAACGGGTGCCGCGGAGGTACCAGATATGCACGACCGGAGCGGCCAGCTCGATGTGACCCATCCGCTCGCGGCGCACCTTCGAGCGCGTGACTTCCACGCCGCAGCGCTCGCAGATGATGCCCTTGAAGCGCACGCGCTTGTACTTGCCGCAGTAGCACTCCCAGTCGCGGGTAGGTCCGAAGATCTTCTCGCAGAACAGCCCATCCTTTTCGGGCTTCAGGGTGCGGTAGTTGATGGTCTCGGGCTTCTTGACCTCACCGTTCGACCACGTGCGGATGGCATCGGCTGTAGCGAGCCCGATGCGCAGCTGATCGAAGGTGTTGACGTCGAGCATCAGTAGTTCGTCCTCTCGCGGCGGCGTTCGTCTTCGTCATCGGAGCCTCGCTCCGGCCGGCTGATGTCGATACCGAGCTCCTCGGCCGTGCGGAACACGTCCTCGTCGAGCTCGCGCATCTGGATCTCGGCCCCGTCGGCGGCGAGTACCTCGACGTTCAAGCAGAGGGCCTGCATCTCCTTGATGAGCACCTTGAAGCTCTCGGGGATGCCCGGCTCAGGAATGTTCTCGCCCTTGACGATGGCCTCGTAGACCTTCACGCGGCCGAGCACGTCGTCGGACTTGATGGTGAGCAGCTCCTGCAGGCAGTAGGCGGAGCCGTAGGCCTCCAGAGCCCACACCTCCATCTCGCCGAAGCGCTGGCCACCGAACTGGGCCTTACCCCCGAGGGGCTGCTGCGTGATCATCGAGTACGGGCCCGTGGAGCGGGCGTGGATCTTGTCGTCGACCAAGTGGGCGAGCTTCAAGATGTACATGTAGCCCACCGTGATCGGCTGGTCGTAGACCTCACCAGTACGTCCGTTGAACAGCTCGGCCTTGCCGTCGGTCTTGAGTTGACGGACACCGTCGACCCCATCAGGGCGAAGGTTTTCAAAGATGTGCTGGATCGT
Source organism: Acidimicrobiales bacterium (assembly GCA_040002995.1). GTDB lineage: Bacteria > Actinomycetota > Acidimicrobiia > Acidimicrobiales > Ilumatobacteraceae > JBDUDK01. The sequence continues at coordinate 1,969 of JBDUDK010000094.1, forward strand.
GGGATGCCGGCCGGCCTGCTCCTCTTCGTCCCAGTGCGCGCCGTCGAACACCGGCGTCGCGATGAACGTGGAGGGCGGCGTGACCGGGCGGGTCTTGGTCTCGGTGCCCCGCACCGGGTCGGCGCCGACCATTTCGCCGTTGTACGACCAGCCCCAGCGGGCCGCGTAGCCGAGATGAGCTTCGAGCACCTGGCCGACGTTCATCCGGCTCGGCACGCCGAGCGGGTTCAAGATGATGTCGACGGCGGTGCCGTCGGCGAGGAAGGGCATGTCCTCCGAGGGGAGGATCTTGGAGATGACGCCCTTGTTCCCGTGGCGGCCGGCGAGCTTGTCGCCGACGCTGATCTTGCGCTTTTGCGCCACGTACACGCGGACCAGCTCGTTGACCCCGGGCGGGAGCTCGTCGCCGCTGTCGCGGCTGAAGCGGCGCACGTCGATGACCTTGCCCGATTCACCGTGAGGAACCTTCAACGAGGTGTCGCGCACCTCGCGGGCCTTCTCGCCGAAGATCGCCCGCAGGAGCCGCTCCTCGGGGGTCAGCTCGGTCTCGCCCTTCGGTGTGACCTTGCCGACGAGGACATCGCCGGGCCCGACCTCGGCGCCGACGCGGATGATGCCCCGCTCGTCGAGGTCGCGGAGGATCTCCTCGGAGAGGTTCGGGATATCGCGCGTGATCTCCTCGGGGCCGAGCTTGGTGTCGCGGGCGTCGACCTCGTGCTCGTGGATGTGAATCGAGGTGAGGACGTCGTCGCGCACGAGGCGCTCGTTCAAAATGATGGCGTCCTCGAAGTTGTAGCCCTCCCACGGCATCAGGGCCACGAGCAGGTTCTTGCCGAGCGCGAGCTCGCCGTGATCGGTGGAGGGGCCGTCGGCGAGAACGTCGCCCTTCTTCACCTTCTGGCCCTCGACCACACGCGGCTTCTGGTTGATGCAAGTGTCCTGGTTCGAGCGGCGGAACTTCGCCAGCCGGTAGCGGGTGGGCTTGCGGGCGCTGCCGTAGTCGACGGTGATCGAGTCACCGGTGACTTCGGTGACGAGACCGTCGGCGGTGGCCTGGACCATGTCGGCCGCGTCGCGGGCGGCGCGGGCCTCAATGCCGGTGCCGATGTAGGGGGCCTCGGCGCGCAGGAGCGGAACCGCTTGGCGCTGCATGTTGGCGCCCATGAGCGCCCGGTTCGCGTCGTCGTGCTCGAGAAACGGGATAAGGGCAGTGGCGACCGAAACGATCTGCTTTGGTGACACGTCCATGAAGTCGACCTCGACCGGCTTCACGTAGGAGATATCGGTGGTGGCACCGAAGAACACGTCGCGCTCGAGCTGCAACTTCAGGTCGGCGAGTGACGCCGCCTGCGGGCTGCGCCGCACGAGCACGCGGTCGTCCTTGAAGGAGCCGTCGGTATTCAGCGGGGCGTTGGCCTGGGCGACGACGTACTCCTCTTCCTCGTCGGCGGCCATGTACTTGATCTGCGCCGTGACCTTGCCGTTCACGACCCTCCGGTACGGAGACTCGATGAATCCGAACTCGTTGACGCGGGCGTAGGTCGCGAGGGCACCGATGAGGCCGATGTTCGGGCCCTCAGGGGTTTCGATCGGGCACATGCGGCCGTAGTGGCTGAAGTGGACGTCGCGGACCTCGAAGCCGGCGCGCTCGCGCGACAGGCCTCCGGGGCCGAGAGCCGACAGCCGGCGCCGGTGCGTTAGGCCCGACAGCGGGTTCACCTGGTCCATGAACTGGGAGAGCTGGCTGGTGCCGAAGAACTCCTTGATCGCCGCGACCACCGGACGGATGTTGATGAGCGTCTGGGGCGTAATGGCCTCGACGTCCTGTGTGGTCATGCGCTCGCGAACGACGCGCTCCATACGGGAGAGGCCGATGCGTACCTGGTTCTGGATGAGCTCGCCGACGGAACGGATACGACGGTTCGCGAAGTGGTCCTGGTCGTCGAGGCGGTAACCCGGTTCGTGCTTGGCCAGGTGCAGCAGGTAGCTGATCGCCGCGAGCACCTCACAGCGGCTCAGCACATCCTGGTCGGCGGTCGGCAGATCGAGCTGGTCGTCGCTGAGCCCGAACAGCTCCTTCAGCCGTGCGACCTCAGGACCGAGCTTGCGGTTCAGCTTGTAGCGACCGACTCGCGACAGGTCATAGCGCCGGTTCTCGAAGAAGGCGTTGCGGAAATAGCCGCGCGCGGCATCGGGTGTGGGCGGCTCGCCGGGACGGGCGCGCTTGTAGATCTCGATGAGGGCCTCTTCTTGGGTGGACGCGAGGTGACGGTCCTTGTCCCACTGGCCTTCGAGGAAATCGAAGTGGTTGACGAAGCGCTCGAGGAAGCCGGGCGCGTTCTCGTCGTCGTAGCCGAGGGCGCGCAGCAAGATGAATATCGACAGGCGGCGCTTGCGGGCCACGCGGGCGCCGCACGTGACGTCCTTACCGGGCTTCTGCTCGACGTCGAACTCGATCCACTCGCCGCGGTACGGGTGCACCGTGCCGGTTACGAGTTGGTGCTTCGAAAGGTTGCGGAGCCGGAAGCGCTCGCCGGGCTGGAAGATGACGCCAGGCGAACGTACGAGCTGGCTCACCACGACACGCTCGGTGCCGTTGATGATGAACGTGCCCTTGTCGGTCATCATCGGGAAGTCGCCCATGAAGACCGTCTGCTCCTTGATCTCGCCGGTGCTGCGGTTCGCGAACCGAGCACGCACGAAGATCGGTGCGGAGTAGGTCATGTCCTTTTCCTTGCACTCCTCGACCGAGAATTTCGGTTCGGGGCGCAGGTCCTCATCGTCGGGATCGAACTCGAGCTCGAGCTGAAGCGTTTCGGTGAAGTCCTTGATCGGGCTGATGTCGCGGAAGGTCTCCGCGAGGCCCTGCTTCAGGAACCACTCGAACGAATCGCGTTGGATCGAGATCAGGTCGGGGACGTCGAGGGGCTCGACGAGATTGGCAAACGAATAGCGCTCACGGGGAACGGACCGAGCCGGCAACGGTTACTCCTCGGGGGGCAGATGGCCAGAGTGCCGGGGCGCGCGAAAGCCCAAGAAAACGAGGGGCGAAAACGGGCGGCGCACGGCAATCGGGGATGCTACCCGTTAGGGCGCAACGTATCAACCCGCTCCGACAAGTTCTGCCGGGCAGATCCACGCAGGGTATTGATGTGACGGCGGGCCGTCAAGCACCAGGGTAAGGCCGACCGCGAATCGTCACATGGGAACCGTCATATGGCGGGCCGCCACCCGTTAGCGGATTTCGACGCTGGCGCCGGCGGCCTCGAGCTCGGCTTTGGCCTTCTCCGAGTCGGCCTTGTTGGCCTTCTCGAGTACGGGCTTGGGCGCCCCGTCCACGAGGTCCTTGGCCTCCTTCAGGCCGAGCTTGGTGATTTCGCGCACGACTTTGATCACCTGGATCTTCTGCGCGCCGGCGCCGAGCAGGACCACGTCGAACTCGTCTTTTTCCTCCTCGACCTCTGCGGGGGCGGCGCCCCCGGCCCCGGCGGCGGGAGCGGCGGCGGCAGGGGCGGCGGCGGTGACGCCGAACTTGTCTTCGAACTCCTTCAGCAGCTCGCTGAGCTCGAGCACCGTCATGGACGCGATGGCGTCGAGGATGTCGTTCTTGGTCATGATGTTTGCTCCTCGGCCGCAGCCGGTTCAGTGGGTTCAGTGATTTCAGTGGTTTCGGTTGTTTCGACGGTTTCGGTTGTTTCGACGGCTTCAGGCGTGTCGGCGGTCTCGGCGGCGGGAGCCTCAGGTGGCTGCTCCTCCGCGACCGGCTCCTCCGCAACGGGCCCGCCGCGGGCATCGATCAGAGCCTTCAGGCCGTAGGCGAAGTTACGCGGGAGGGCCTGGAGCAGGCCGGCGAACTGAGCGATGGGGGCCTGGAAAGCGCCGGCCAGCTGGGCCAGGAGTACGTCGCGCGGCGGTAGCTCGGCGAGGGCCACAAGGTCGTCGGCCGAGAGAACCTTGACGCCGAGCACGCCGCCTTTCAGGACGAGTGTCGGGTGGGTGCGTGCGAAATCCCGCAGCGCCTTGGCCACCGCCGCGGCATCACCGTCGACGAATGCAATCGCGGTGGGTCCCTTGAGGAGCCCGTCGATGTCGGTGATGCCCTCGGCGTGGGCCGCGAATCGCACCAGCGTGTTCTTGTAGATCTTGTAGTCGCCGCCCGCGGGCCGCAGGGCGCGCCGCAGCTCGGCCAGCTGCTTGACGTTCATTCCGCGATACTCGGTGAGCAGGGCCGCGCTCGACGACGTGAGGCGTTCGCGCACTTCGTCGACGACGGCGACCTTCTCCGGACGGGGATTGTCCATCTGCGCTTCCTCCCTCCTTCGGGAATCAAAAGGACGTTCGCGCGCCGCGCACGAACGTCCAGGTGAGGAAGTTCGCCTCGTCCGGCGGGCGGATGCCCATTGGCCCGAAGGCACCGGAGGTCTGCGGCGAGCAGATCAGTTGTACGTCGCAGGGTACCGGCGCCGGTGAGACGTGATCAAAACCGATCCCCTGGGCGTCGAATCGGCGCCTAGTCGGCGTCGCCACCCCGAAGGCGGTTGGTGTCGACCTTGACGCCCGGCCCCATGGTCGAGGCCACGGTGATCTTCTTCATGTACTTGCCCTTCGAAGACGCCGGCTTGGCTCTGGCCAGCTCGTCGACCACGCTGCGGAAGTTGGCCTCGAGGGCCTCGCGGCTGAAGCTGGCCTTGCCGATCGGCACATGGATGTTGCCATGGCGATCGGTTCGGTACTCGACCTTGCCGCCCTTGAACTCGGTGACCGCCCTGGCCACGTCGGTGGTGACCGTGCCCGTCTTGGGGTTGGGCATCAGCCCCCGTGGACCGAGCACCCGACCCAGACGGCCGACCATCGGCATGAGGTCGGGCGTCGCGATCGCGATGTCGAAGTCGAGCATGCCCTTTTCGATGTCGGCGGCGAGATCGTCGGTGCCCACGATGTCGGCGCCGGCATCGCGCGCCGCCTGAGCGGCCTCGCCGGCCGCGAAGACCGCGACCCTGACGTCCTTGCCGGTGCCGGACGGCAGCGCGACGGTTCCCCGCACGATCTGGTCGGCCTTGCGCGGATCGACACCGAGGCGGACCGCCAGCTCGACCGACTCGTCGAACTTGGCGCTCGAGATCGTCTTGACGAGGTCGAGCGCCTCAGTGGGGGTGAACAGCTGGTTGCGGTCGAAGCGCTTCATCGCATCGACGTACTTCTTACCTGGCGCCATGTTGGCTCCCTCGTTGGTCAGCGGCGCGGGCGAGGTGATCCCGACACCGGATGTTTTTGGTTAAACGACCTTAAGGCCCATGCTCCGGGCGGTGCCGCGGACTTGCTGCATGGCGGCCTCGAGGTCGTTCGCGTTGAGATCGGGCATCTTGATGGCGGCGATCTCCGCGATTTGAGCCTCGGTGACCGAGCCAGCCTCATCCTTGCCCGGGGCGGATGAGCCCTTCTCGATGCCGGCCCTCTGGCGCAGCAGCACCGCGGCGGGAGGCGTCTTCAGCACAAACGTGAAGCTGCGATCCTCGAACACCGTGATCTCGACGGGCACGATTGTACCGACCTGGCTCTCGGTGGCCGCGTTGTACTGCTTGCAGAAGTCCATGATGGCCACGCCATGGGGGCCGAGCGCGGTGCCCACCGGGGGGGCCGGCGTGGCCTTGCCCGCATTGATCTCGATTTTCACGACGGCCGTGATCTTGCGCTTGGCCATGAGGAATTCCCTTCAAATGACGGTGGCTGGCGACGGGTGGACGCCAGCGGAACGGGCTCAGAGCTTGGCGACCTGCCCGAAGTCCATTTCGACGAGCGTCTCGCGCCCGAAGATGTTCACCAGCACCTTGAGCTTGAGCTGGTCGGCGTTGATCTCAGCGATCTGGCCGGTGAAGTCGGCGAACGGGCCTTCCTTCACGCGCACGCTTTCGCCTTCCTCGTACTCGAGGCGGGGCTTGGTCCGCTTGGGTGCCTCGCCGCCCAGCTCGGGCTTGACCATGAGGAAGTTGTCGACCTCACGCCGGGTGAGCGGCGGCGGCCACGGGTTGCGGCGCGAGCCCTGCACGCGCGGCGCCCCTACGAAGCCAGTGATGAGTGGCGTGTTGCGGATGCACTCCCAGGCGGGCGGCGTGTCGAAGCAGCGCACGAGGAGGTAGCCGGGGAAGACCTTCTTCTGTACGACCTGCTTCTTGCCGTTCTTGAACTCGACGACGTCTTCGGTGGGGATGACCACCTCGAACACCTCGTCTTCGAGGTTCATCGAACCGATTCGGGCCTCGAGGTTCGACTTGGCCTTCTTCTCATAGCCGGATTGCGTGTGCACGACGTACCAGCGCCCCGGCCGGGTGAACGGGCTGTCCTCCGGGGGTACTTCAGCGAGCGCTTCGTCGACCGCCAGCTCGTCAGGGACCGTTTCTTCCACGGCGATTGGTTCTTCCACGGCGATTGGTTCTTGCACGGCGATTGGCTCTTCGGCGGGCTCGGGCTCGGGAGGATCGGCGGGGGTGGCGAACAGGTCGTCGGGCACGGCGGTGGTGGTGTCGTCGCTCATTTGTTGAACAACGTCAGGACGAGGGAGCCGAACAGGAAGTCGAGTCCGGCGACGAGGGCCGTGACGAGCACGACGGCGATCAGAACGATGATCGAATAGTTGATGACCTCCGACTTGGTCGGCCAGGCCACCTTGCGCATCTCGCCGCGGACTTCGCGGAGGAACTGGGGGATCGACGCCCGGTCTTCCTTTGCCTTTGGTTGGCGAGGCGCGGCGCGCGTGGGTGCGCCCTCAGCCGTGAGGGCGCCCTGGCGCTGCAACAACCGTTTGGTCTCGCGGTTCATTGACATAGGAACGGGCCTACTAGTGGGTGGAGGTTTTCGGGAGCGGGGCAGGGCAGGAGGGACTCGAACCCCCGACCACCGGTTTTGGAGACCGGAGCTCTTCCAGCTGAGCTACTGCCCTCAGAGCCTCGGGCACGATAGCAGTACGGCCGTCGAGCGCGGCGAGCAGGAGCATGGCCGCAACCCGTGATCGTCACCCCGCCAAGCGGGCGCGACGCGCCCGCGCGCCAATAACGACGGCACCTGCCGCGCTGGCCGCCAGCGCGACGGCACCCCACGCCCGACGGCCTCCCCGCACGATTCGCACCCGGTCGTTGGTGACCGCGTCGAGCACGGCCGCGACCGCGCCGAGCCGGATCGGCAACGTGTGGTGACGCACTTCGCTCGCGGCGCGGCGGATCCGCCGGTGCTGGGCGACACGGGCCTGGCACCGTAAGCACTGCCCGACGTGTCCGGCGACGCGCTCATCGGCGACGGCCCGGGGTTCGGCGAGCGCGGGGAGGAGGTCGGCGACCTCGTCACAGATCACGCCCGGCCTCCTCCGCAAAGAGTCGCTCGCGCAGTTTCCGACGGGCGCGGTGGAGTCTCACTTTGGCCGCCGTCTCAGAGATGCCCAGTTCAGCTGCGATCGCCTCGTGGGTGAGGTCATAGACGTCGCGCAGGACCACGACCGCGCGTAGCCGGGCAGGGAGCTCGCGGAGGGCGCCCTCGACCCGCGTGCGCAGGTCGTCGGCGTCGGCCTTGCCCGCGGGGTCGTGCTCGGCCCGCCCGTCGACGACCGCGAGGTCGGCGTCGAGGCGCTCATGGCGGTGGCGCAGGCGCCGGGACCGCTGGGACATGGCGGTATTCGCCGTGATGCGATGCAGCCAGGTGGTGACCTGCGCATCGCCGCGGAAGCGGCCCAACCCGCGGTAGGCCCTGAGATAGACCTCCTGGGTCACGTCGCGTGCGTCCTCCTCGTTGCTCAACAACCGGTAGGCGAGCGTGTAGGTGTCGGCGTACGTCGCTCGGACCAGTTGCTCGAAGGCCGCGTCGTCGCCATCGCGTGCGGAGAGAGCAAGAGCGGTCGTGTCGAGGCCTGTTGACAGGCGTTGGACTCCGGGAGGGGGCACGAGGTTACCGACCGGTCACCGGGTCTCTTTGTGGACGGTGTGCTTGCGGTCGTGGGGGCAGTACTTGCTCAACTCGATCCGCTCGCGGTCGTTCACCTTGCTCTTCATGGTGATGTAGTTGCGGTGCTTGCACACCTGGCACTCCAGGGTGATCTTCACGCGCTTCTCGCTCTTGGCCACGATGGCTCCCTACTTGTTGATTTTGATGACGCGTCCGGCGCCGACAGTGCGGCCGCCTTCGCGGATGGCGAAACGGAGTCCTTCGTCCATGGCGATGGGTT
>JBDUDK010000015.1:0-31838 GCA_040002995.1 Acidimicrobiales bacterium
AGCCCGTAGCCTCGGTCGCCGTGGCCAAGACGCATCTCTTCGCGAACGTCGCCGGAGAGGTTCTGCCCACCGTTGCCCATGGCGAGGGCGTCTGGCTGGTCGATACCGAAGGTCGTCGCTATCTCGACGGTTGCTCGGGAGCCATGACCGCGAACATTGGTCACGGCAACGTCGAGATCGCGGAGGCGATCGCCACGCAGGCCCGCACGATCGCGTTCACCGCGCGGAGCTTCTTCACGAGCGAGCCGGCCGAGGAACTCGCCGCGTTACTTGCCGCGCGCGCCCCCGAAGGGCTCGACCGCGTGTTCTTCGTGAGCTCTGGGTCTGAGGCAGTGGAGACGGCAAGCAAGCTGGCGCTGCAGTACTGGCGCGAGAGGGGACGCCCCGACAAGACCGAGCTCATCAGCCGGCACACGAGCTACCACGGCTCCACGATGGGTGCGCTGTCATTGTCAGGCCATCCGGTGCGACGCCGCGCGTGGAGCGAGGTTGTTCGTCCGTATCCGCGCGTCGCCGCGCCGTCGTGTTACCGATGTCCCTTCGACCTGACGTTCCCTACGTGTGAGCTGGCCTGCGCCAACGACGTCGAGCGAGCATTTCGAGAAGTCGGGCCGGATCGCGTGGCGGCCGTGGTGGTTGAGCCGATCGTCGGCGCCGCCGGGGGCGCCATCAACCCACCGGACGGCTACTACGAACGCGTCGCCGAGCTCTGCCGGGCGAACGATGTGTTGCTCATCGCCGACGAGGTGTTGACGGGCGTACACCGCACCGGCCCGTTCCTCGCGCTCAGCCATTGGGGCGTATCGGCTGATCTCGTTGCGCTGGGGAAAGGCCTCGCGGCCGGCTATACGCCGCTCTCGGCGGTGCTTATCTCCGACCGGGTCGCCGACACCATCACCAGCGGGTCGGGCGTCTTCGTGCACGGTCACACGCACGCGTCCAACCCACTGTCAGCGGCGACCGGATTGGCGGTCCTGCGCTGGTGCGACGCCAACGGCGTCTTCGAGCGGGTTCCGGTGCGCGGCGCGCAGCTCGGCGCCGCGCTCAGTGAGCTGCGCCAACGCCACCGCATCGTCGGTGATGTGCGAGGCAGGGGACTGTTATGGGGCCTGGAACTCGTGGCCGATAGGGATACGAAGGTTCGCGTTCCGGGCGGCGCGGCGGCGGCCGTCGACTGCGCCCGCCGTCAGGGTCTGCTGATCTACCCCGCCGGAGACGGGACGCTCGACGCCTTCCTGGTGGCCCCGCCCCTCACGATTTCGGCCAGCGAAATCGATGAACTCTCCCACCGGCTCGACTCGACCCTTGAAGACCTTGCCGCAAAAAGCCAGTGACCCGGGTCAAAAGCCCGGGTCACTGGAAACACGTTGTGGTTGGCTTCTCAGCCGATCTTGCCAGTGCGCATTGGTCCTGACCTCCTGCCGTGCAAGGCTCCCCGTACGTAGGGGCCTGGTGGGAACGTAGGGAAGGCACCCGAACAGCTCCGAGAACCTTTCGCGGATTTCTCTCACCGTGTTTTGCCTACTACGACGCGCGAGATTGATCGCTACGTTTCGTGATGTTCAGGTGGGTGCTCGGTGGTGAGATCGCTCCGAGCGGCGGGACCGCCGCACTACGGTGCCCCTCGTGGCCTCGAGGGGGACCCTGCGCGTAGTCCGCGAACCGATCGTTCGACTGCTGCTCGGCGCCCAACTTTTGTCGGAACTCGGTGACTGGGCGGCACGGGGCGCCCTCCAGGTGCTCGTCTTCGAACGGACCCACTCGCCGGCGTGGTCGGCCGCTGTCGTCGCCGCGAGCCTGGCCCCTTGGGTAGGTCCCGGCCAGGTTCTCGCAGCGTTCGTCGAACGGCTCGACAAGAGGCGCGTCATGGTGGTGAGCGACCTGGCGCGGGCCCTCCTGTTCGCCGCGGTGTTGATCGACATGCCCGTATCTCTGCTGATCGTGGCCCTCGTGGTGGCCGGCCTCGCGACGCCCATCTTCGAAGCCAACCGCTCGGTGCTGATGCGTCGCTACACACCAGACGAGCTGTATCCCGCCGCACTCGGGCTGGCGAACGCTGTTGTTCAGATCTCCCTCGTCGTGGGCTACGTCGCCGGGGGCTGGGCGGTCACCGTCGTCGGCGCACGCGGCGCCGTGCTCGCGAACGCTGCGAGCTTCCTGACGTCGGCTCTGCTCCTGCTCGGGTTGCCATCAGGGGGAGAAATCGCGATAGCCGGTCGTCAGGCGCTCACCGGTGCCTTCCGGGTCCTGCGGGGGGACGACGTCTTGCGCTGGACGATGATGCTGCTTTTGATCTCCGCCGCGAGCACGGTGGCGGTCGAGGCGATTGTCACGCCGTACGTGCTCGACTATCTCGGTGAGCCGACCAAGTGGGTCGGCGTCAGCCTGGCCGCGGTTCCGCTGGGCACGCTCGTGGCGAGCACGGTCACGCCCTTTGGTACAGGCATGCGGCGACAACTTCTTCGCGGGGCGTGGGTCTCCTTTGGCGCGGCCACGCTCGGGTTCGTGTTGTTCCTGCTCGATCCCCATGAGCCGTTGGTTTTGGTCGCGTGTGCCGCCGCCGGCGCGGTCCTGGGCAGTCTCGTGGCCTGTAACACCGCGCTCGGAACGCGGATCCCGCGCGAGGTGCAGGGCACGGCATTTTCGATCATTCAGGGCACGCTGATGGGCGTCCAGGGGCTGAGCGCGCTCGCCGCCGGGGTCGTGGCCAGTTGGCTCGATGAGCGCGTCGTATCCGTGTCGGCGATGGCGATCGCGATGGTGGCGAGTGCCGCACTACTGGTGGCGCGGCCTGCGAGTCGCGCGTTTCGCACGCCGCCGACACTCAGCCCTGCGTGACGAGCAGGGAACTCTTGCGGGACAGCAGGTACGCGACCTCGTCGGGCAGCACGGGCTTGGAGTACAGGTAACCCTGAGCCTCATCGCAGTCGTAGCGGCGAAGGAACGCCTCTTGCTCCGCGGTCTCGACGCCTTCGGCGATGACTTCCATGTTCAGGGCGCGGGCGATCCCGATGAACGCGGCGATCAGGGGGGCCGGCCCGTGCGCGCTGGTGACCTGACGGATGAAGCCTCGGTCGATCTTCAAACGGTCGACGGTGAACTGCTGGAGCTGCGCGAGCGACGAATAACCGGTGCCGAAGTCGTCGACCGCGAGGCGAGCTCCGATACGCCGGAGCTTCTCGAGGATCGCACTGGTTTCGGGAGAGCCGCGCAGCGCCACGCGCTCGGTGATCTCGATCTCGAGACGGCTCGGGTCTATCCCCGTGCGCTCGAGTGCGGAGACGACCTGGTCGACGATGCGGTCGTCGTTGAAGTTCCGGCCCGACTGGTTGACGGCCATATGGAGAGGCGGCAGGCCCGCCTCGTCCCACGTGCGCAGCTGGGCGAGCGCGGTGCGCAGCACCCACGCATCCAGCTCGCCGATGAGGCCGCTCTCTTCTGCGATCGGGATGAAGTCGTCGGGCGGAATGATGCCGAGGATCGGATGGCGCCAGCGCACCAAGGCTTCGACACCGACCATGGCTCCGGAGCGCAGATTGATCTGGGGTTGGTAGAGGATGTAGAGCTCTTGATTGCGCAGCGCGGCATGGAGCTCGCTCTCCCGCGACAACCGAGCGAGGGCCTGCTCGTTCATGTCGGGCGAGTAGAACCGTTTGGAGTCTCCGCCCTCCGCCTTGGCCTGATGCATCGCAGAGTCGGCATTGCGCAGAAGCTCGCTCGCGGTCAAGCCGTGCACCGGCCCAATAGCGATGCCGACACTCGCGGTTAGGAAAGCCTCCTGGGTGTCGCACGGGAAGGGACGGCGCAGCACCTCGAGGAGCCGGTCCGCCGTGACGCCAACCGTGTCGGGTGAACCCGCCCCGGGGAGGAGAACGTTGAAGTGGTCTCCACTCATTCGTGCCAGCGTGTCGACCTCACGAACAGATTCGGCGAGCCGCCGCCCCGCTTCGACGAGCACCTCATTCCCCGTCTCGTGACCGAAGCTCTCGTTCACCTTCTTGAAGCCGTCGAGGTCGATGGCGAGCACCGCGACCGATTCCCGGTCTCGCTGCGCCCGTTGCACCGCTTGGCGGGCGCGGTCATCGAATAGGAGTTGGTTCGACAGGCCGGTCAACTGGTCGTGGAGACCCTGGTGGCGGATCTGGTCGACCAGATCGGCGTTGTCGAGTGCGGACCCGGCAATGGCGGCCACGCCTTGAAGCACCTGCTCGTCGGCCTCGCCGAAGGGCTCATTGCCGATTCGGTCCGCGACCACCAGCCACAAATCGCCGCCGTCGCGGCGGCCGAGCGGTACACCGATTTCGTCGGTCGATGGTGGCCTCGTTGCTATCCACGCTCGCCGGCACCGCACGAGCGTCCGCGCAGACTTTTCGAGGGCGCGCAGCACCTCGTCGGTCTCGATGCTCGCGTGCGCGGCCATCGCCGTATCGAGCAGGTCGGTCAACCGGGCACGGTCGGCCTTGGCCCGGAGGTGCTCGCTTAGAACGAGATACATGAGCCCGAGCGGAAGCACGGTGAGCGCTGGCGACCACCACGCGACCTGCGATGCCAGACCGGCGACGATTCCCAGCGAGACGGCACCCGCAAGAGCCAGCACCTGAAAGCGCAAGTTGTCGAACAGGATGGCGCGGTACTGGGCCTTCGTGACGAGAAAGAACGCGGTGCCGACGATCAATCGACAGGTCACGACATACGAAAGCGTTGCGAGCACGCCGGCCAGCGTGGTCCGCGCGATTCCCGCGCCGGACGGCGCGATCAGATGAAAGACCTCGACCGCGGCCGCCGCGCCCATGACTTGCGTGCTGATGTTGATAACGGCCTTCGCGGGAGCTACACGACGGATGAGTTCGCCGACGGCCGAGCCGAGAACAGCGGCGGCGAACGCACCACCCGAGGGGAGAACGAGGAGCGCGTAAACGAGAAATGCTTCGTCGAGAAAGAAGCTTTCACTGCCGTCGTTGTCACGGGGCACCCGCAGCGGGTAACTGTCGCCGACGGCGATCAGGATGATGATCGCGAGGAACTCCGGACCGCGGCCAAGTCCGGCCGGCGTCCAGAACTGCGTCGAAAGAACGAGGACGACAGACGCGACCAAACCTGACGCGGCCGCGAAGCGCGGCCATGACCAGCCTCTCGGCTGGTCTGAGAGCTCGGGCGTCGGGCCTTGCTCCGAGTCAGTGGGAGCCGTCACCCCGCCGCTCCCCATGTGGTTTGTGCACGGGGAATCGTCGGCCGGGGGGCCGATAACTTGAGTTCAACTTGACCACTCGTAGTGGCTAAAACCAGCTAGAAGCTCGACTCAGGCGGGAAGACCCGCTGCCCCTCTCAGCCACGACCGCACGTTCTGGCCGAGGGCGGGAACGAAGTAGCCGCCCTCCTGCACGATGAGCATGGGGCGGCCGAGGGCGGCCACGGCGGCGCCGGCCGCCGGGTAGCTGTCCCGGGTGAGCGCGAAGTCGCCGATCGGGTCCTGGCCGTAGGTGTCGACGCCCAGCGAGACGACGACGAGCGCGGGGTCGAAGCGGTCGACGGCGTCGAGCGCTCGCTCGAGCTCGGTCAGGAAGCGCTCGTCGTCGCATTTCTCGGGCAGGGGTAGGTTGAGGTTGGTGCCCAACCCCTTCCCGGCACCCATCTCGTCGGCAAAGCCCACGAAGTACGGGTAGGCCCGGTCAGGGTCGCCGTGTAGCGACACGTACTGGACGTCGGGCCGGTTGTAGAAGATCTGCTGAATGCCGTTGCCGTGGTGGTAGTCGACATCGAGCACCGTGACTTTGACCCCGCGCTCGCGCACCGTCCACTCCGCGGCGATCGCGGCGTTGTTGAAGAAGCAGTAGCCGCCGAAGGCGGCACGCGGCGCATGGTGGCCTGGTGGGCGGCACAGTGCGTAGGCGCTCGGCGCGCCTCCGTCGACCACCAACGATGCGGCAGTGAGAGCGACGTCGACCGCGGCACGCGCCGCCGCGTATGTGCCCTCGACAAGGGGGGTTGCCGTGTCCCAGCTCCAGTAGCCGATGCGTCCCTTGCCCGTGGCCGGAGCGCGCCCGGGCTGCATGCCCTCGCGGAGCGCTGGGTGGAGATAGCTGTCAGGGAAGGCTTCCCGCTCGTCGGGGGCCTCGGCATGGAAGTCGCGCCAGGCGACTTCGAGGTACGCGACCAGGTCGGGATCGTGGACGGCGAGAATCGGGTCGAGGCCGTGATCGGTGGGTCCGACGATTGTGAAGTCGTCGTCGGCGACGAGGGCCGACCGGATCTCCTCGGCGCGGATGGGTAGTTCGTACAGACCCACTCGTTGGCCGAAGTTCGCTTCGTGTTCCGCGTCGTGTCGGGCGTGCTCGGGCGAGTAGACGACCTGCATGCCGAGACGTTAACCCTCGCCCGGCGGGCTCAAACGAGCGCCAGCAGCTCCTCGCTGATCTCCCAGAGCCGGCTCGCTGCCTCCCGGTCGCGCGCGTGCGAAGACGGCACTCTCGGACGGCGGTTCACGTAGTAGCCGCCGCTTTGCCCCTCGACCTCGGAGGACGACGCCAGATACGTGGTGGTGGACGCGCCCCGCTCGGCGGTGGCGAGGATCGATCGAAGCGGCGCGTAGAGCGCGGCCACGATGCCGTGGAGATCACGGTTCTGACCGAACTCGGTGCGAACGGTTCCGGGATGCAGGCATGTGGCCACGACGCCGGTGCCCTCGAGACGGCGGCTCAGCTCGACAGTGAACGAGATGTTCGCCAACTTCGAGGTGCCGTACGCGTTCCAGACGCTGTAGCGGCGAGTGTGCATGAGGTCATCGAACGGGAGTCCGCGCCACGCGAACCGGTGAGCCTCCGATGACACGGTGACGACACGGGAGGGCGTTGAACAACGCAATCGATCGAGAAGTCGGTGGGTAAGGAGGAAATGGCCGAGGTGGTTCACCCCGAATGTCATTTCGAAACCTTGGGCCGTCTCTTCACGGCGGTCGAGGATGAGCCCGGCGTTGTTCACCAACACATCGATGCGAGGCCAGCGCGCGAGCAACTGTTCAGCACAGCGGTCGATCGACGCGGTATCGGCGAGATCGAGGTCGACAAGTTCGAGCAATGCCTCCGGCTGCGCGGCGCGGAGCTCGGTGAGCGCCGCTTCGCCCTTCGCACGGTTGCGCGCGGTCAGCACCACCGCGGCACCGAGCGCGGCGAGCTGGCCGGCCGCGGCCTTCCCGATGCCCGCATTTGCGCCCGTGATAACGATCGTTTTGCCGGCCATTGGGCGTGGGGTCACGCGAACGCCTCGAACAGCTCGCCGATCGCCTTCAACTGTCCACCGCTCGTGGACGACATCGTCGCGATTGGGGTCGTGACGCCCGCGTCGCGCCACGCATCGAGGCCGTCGCGGACTTCGGCTGCTGTGCCCCCGAGTGTGCAGTCGGCGAGCCAGCGGTCGCTCATCAAGGCGGAAACCTCGTCGCGGCGGCCCTCGGCGATTGCCTTCTCGATGGCGTCCATCTCTTCTACGTAGCCCGCTTGTTTCCAATAGTTGCGGTAGTTCGGCAAAGAGACATAGCCCGTCAACGTGCGCCGATTGATCGCGTCGGCCGCGGCCCGGTCGTCACTGATAACGGTGGGGATCATGTTGGCCACCATGAATCCGTTGCTGCGCCGGTCGGCCGGGATGCGACGAAGCTGGTTCGCCATCGCCGAGCGTGACGCGTTGGCCCAGATCGCACCGTCAGCGACTTCAACCGCGAGGTCGAGCATCTTGT
Source organism: Acidimicrobiales bacterium (assembly GCA_040002995.1). Taxonomy (GTDB): domain Bacteria; phylum Actinomycetota; class Acidimicrobiia; order Acidimicrobiales; family Ilumatobacteraceae; genus JBDUDK01. The sequence continues at coordinate 7,733 of JBDUDK010000015.1, forward strand.
CGCGGAGGGTCGCCAGCACGATCGGCGGGAGCGGGCCCGACTGCTTTTCGGCGGCATGGAGTGCGGACACATAGGCCCGCGTGTCGGCGAGCGGCTTACCGACACCAATGCCGAGTCGCTGATGAACCGGGCCATGGCTGACGCCGATGCCGAGCGAGAAGCGAGCGCCGCTGATCTCGTGGAGGTATCCCGCAGAGTTGGCGAGCTCGGCCGCGTGCGAGAGGTAGATCGGTTGGATCGAGGTCCAGAACGGGATCGAGGAAGTGGCGTGGGCGAGCGAGACGCACAGGCTGATCGTCCCACCCAGGCTGGGGCACGCAATGCCCGCGAACCCGCGCCGCTCGAGCTCGGACGCGATGTCAACGATGGCGGCGCGCTTTCCGGGCGTGGCGACGAGCGAGACAGCGGGCTTCAGGTCGGTCATGACCCGACGGTAGTGCCCTGACCGCGCGTGGCCGAGGGCCGACGAACAGGCCACTACGGTGAGCCCGCAATGCGCATCGGGCTCGTATCCCCCTACAGCCTCACGCTGCCCGGCGGAGTTCAGGCGCAGGTGCTCGGGTTGGCGCGCGAACTGCGCCGCCGAGGCCACGAGGCCCGCGTGCTCGGGCCCTGTGATGGTCCGCCGCCCGAGACGTTCGTCACCCCGCTCGGGAACTCGATCCCCACCGCGGCGAACGGTTCGATTGCGCCGCTCGCGCCCGATCCATCGGCCGCGCTGCGCACCATTCGCGCCCTGCGCGACGAGTCGTTCGAAGTTGTTCATGTACACGAGCCGCTCGTGCCGGGCCCCACGATGACGTCGGTCTTCATGCACCCCGCGCCCATGGTCGGCACGTTCCACGCCGCCGGTAGCAGCGCGGCGTACCGTTGGCTCAATCCCGGGGTTCGCTGGTTGGCGCGCCGCCTCGAAGTGCGCTGCGCGGTGTCGCCCGACGCGAGAGCGATGGCGGAGCAAGCCCTGGGCGGAACCTACGAGCTGCTGTTCAACGGCATCGAGATAGACCGCTTCGCGCTGGCCGAGCCGACCAAGAGCGACGAGCCTGCCGTGTTCTTCATCGGCCGCCACGAGCCGCGCAAAGGTCTCGAGGTCCTCCTCGACGCGATGGCGGAGCTGCCCGCCACTGTGAAGCTCTGGGTGGCAGGAGACGGCCCCGACACCGGTGCACTTCAAGCGAAAGTGGCCGGTGACCCACGCATCGAGTGGTTGGGTCGGGTCAGTGACACCGAGAAAGCCGCCCGCATGCGCGGCGCAACGGTGTTTTGTGCACCGTCGTTACGGGGTGAATCCTTCGGCGTCGTTCTTCTCGAGGCGATGGCAGCCGGAAGTGCCGTCGTCGCGAGCGATCTCGCCGGGTACCGCAATGTCGCAACCGACGAGAAGGACGCATTGCTCGTAACGCCCGGCGACGCGGGTTTGCTCGCCACGTCGATCCGGCGGGTGATTGACGACTCGGACTTGGCTCACCGCCTGCGCGATGCTGGTCGAGCGCGGGCCGAAGGCTTCTCCATGGCGTCGCTCACCGACCGATACCTCGCCATTTACAACCGCCTGGCCGACGCGGCGCCGGTTGTGTCGCGGCGGCGCCGACTCATCGGGTGACACGGAAAATGGGCGGTTGCCCGTAGACTGCCCGCGGTTTGCGGCCCTTTCGAAAGGGAGTCACATGACGGTTTTTTGGATCATCCTGGGCGTGGTTGTGGTGCTTTTCATCCTCTACATCATCGCTGCGTATAACGGGCTTATCCGGCTCAAGAACCGGGTCGACAGCGCTTGGGCGCAGATCGCCGTCCAACTGAAGCGTCGCCTCGACCTCATTCCCAACCTCGTGGAGACGGTGAAGGGCTACGCCGCGCATGAGCGCGGAACTCTCGAGGCCGTGGTCAACGCGCGCAACGCCGGCCTGAGCGCGTCGGGTGGCAGCCCGAAGGAACAGGCGGCTGCCGACAACATGATCACCGGTGCCCTCAAGCAACTGTTCGCGCTCAGGGAGGCGTACCCGGACCTGAAAGCGAACCAGAACTTCCTCGCGCTGCAAGAAGAACTCACCGCCACAGAGGACAAGGTCAGCTACTCGCGGCAGTTCTACAACGATGGAGTCCAGCGATTGAACACCAAGATCGCACAGTTCCCCGCGGTCATCATCGCCAAGAGAATGAACCTTGGCACCCGGGAGTACTTCGAGGCCGAGCCTGAGGCAAGCGTTGCCCCGAAGGTGCAGTTCTGATTAATCCGTCGCACCAACCCCCCGTCTGAACCGCGCCTATGCACGTCTATGACCTCGTCGCGTCCAACAAGCGCCGCAGCGTGCTGCTCGCGCTCGGATTCATCGCCATTCTCGTGGTGATCGGCTGGGCCGTAAGCCTGCTCGTCGGGATCGGCTCGTGGGGCGTGCTGATTGCCCTCGTGGTAGCCGGGTTCCTGGCGTTCTTGTCGTACTGGAAGAGCGATGTGGTGGCGTTGGCGATGAGTCGCGCCAAGCCCGCCGACCCCCAGCAATACCGACGGCTGCACAACCTCGTCGAGGGCCTCTGCATCGCCGCCGGACTTCCCAAGCCCCGCCTCTACATCATCGAAGACGAGGCACCCAACGCGTTCGCCACGGGCCGCAACCCGAAAAACGCGGCGATCGCTGTCACGACGGGTCTGCTCGAGAAGATGAATCGGGTCGAACTCGAGGGCGTGCTCGCCCATGAGCTGAGCCATATCAAGAACTACGACATTTTGGTCAGCACGCTCGCAGTAACGATGGTTGGTGCCATCGCGCTGATATCCGACATCGGTATCCGCATGCTGTGGTGGAACGGCGGGCGGCGGGGACGAAACGACCGCCAAGACAACAATCCGTTGGGCATCATCTTGTTGATCGTCGGCCTGGTAGTCATCATCCTCGCCCCGCTCATCGCCCAGCTCATGCAATTCGCCGTGAGCCGGAAGCGCGAAGCGCTGGCCGATCTCACGGGCGTTCAGATCACGCGCTACCCGCCGGGGCTCATATCGGCACTGGAGAAACTGAAAAACGACAGCACCGTCGTACACGCTGCGTCGCGCGCCACTGCCCATCTCTGGATCGAGCAGCCCACCGCGCAGACCCCCGAGGAGGGACGGCTGTCTCGCCTCAACCGGCTCTTCGATACCCACCCACCCCTAGAGGAACGTATAGCTGCGCTCCGGGAGCTCTGAAATATGCGTCGCTCACCCCTTGTCCTCGTTGTCGCGTCTGCTCTCCTTGCCGCAGCGTGTGGGGGCGGTTCCAAGACCGCCGCCACCACCGCGGCGACCGATGCACCCACGACCACCACGACAGCGTCGACCACGACGACCTCGACCACGACGGGCAGCACCACGAGCACCGTGGCCACGTCGACCACCTACATCGGAGCGGGTCTCGATCCCCTGACGGGCAAGCCCGACGCCGAGGCCTCTGTCCTCAACCGACCCGCGTTAGTCGTCAAGATCAACAATCACCCCGATGCCTGGCCGCAGAGCGGACTCAACCAGGCCGACATCGTCTTCGAGGAACTCGTCGAGGGCATCAGCCGCTTCGCCGCGGTATTCCATTCGCAGGACTCCTCGCCCGTCGGCAGCATCCGTTCGGCGCGCACGAGCGACATCAACATCATGGCGTTGGTGGGCAAACCCCTTCTGGCGTGGTCGGGCGGGAACCCCGGTGTCGTCGCGGCGGTCAAACGGGCGAACCTGGTCGACGTCGGCTACTCGTTCCACAGCGTCGACGGCGGCTACTTCCGCAGTAATGACCGCGTGGCGCCGCACAACCTCTTCGCCGATACGGTGAAATTGTTCGCGCTCGCGAAGCCCGATCAGGGCCGGCCACCGGCCGTGTTCACGTTTCGCACCCCGACCGACACCCAGCCGTCGACGGCCAAGGCGGCCACGGGGGTCAAGCTGACGTTCGACGGTATTCAGGCGCAATTCGGGTGGGACGCGGCGTCGTCGACCTGGCAACGCAGCGAGGCGTTGGTAGGTAGGGCGCAGAAGCCTCAGGTCGACTCCAAGGCCGTGCAGGTCGCTCCGCAGAATGTTGTCGTGATGTTCTGCCAGTACCGGCCGAGCCCGGCCGATCCGAAATCGCCCGAGGCCCAGACCACCGGAACGGGCCAGTTGTGGGTGTTCACCGGCGGTCAGGTGATCGAGGGCACGTGGTCGCGTGCGACCGTCAAGGATCCTCTGACTCTCGCCGACAGCGCGGGCACGCCGATCAAACTGACCCCAGGACAGACGTGGGTGGAGCTCCCGAAAGCCGGCAAAGCCGTCCAGATTCCCACGGGCACCGACCCCGCCACCGTGAAGTTCCCTTAGTGGTTTCGGGCGAATCGGACCGGAAGCTGAAGCCGTCCTCCCTCTAGACTGAAGCTATGGCGAAGCGAACCGATGCGAAGCCGGCAGATACGGCGCGCACCACCGGAACCTTTCGCGTAAAGCGCGGTCTGGCCGAGATGCTCAAGGGCGGCGTCATCATGGACGTCGTCACGGCCGACCACGCCAAGATCGCGGAGGACGCGGGGGCGTGCGCAGTCATGGCGCTCGAGCGGGTGCCGGCCGACATCCGTCGCGATGGCGGCGTGGCCCGCATGAGCGACCCGGAGATGATCGAGTGCATCAAAGCGGCCGTGACCATTCCCGTGATGGCCAAGGCCCGCATCGGCCACTTCGTCGAGGCCCAGATCCTCGAGGCCCTCGGCGTCGACTATGTCGACGAGTCAGAAGTTCTTACCCCGGCCGACGAGCAGCACCACATCGATAAATGGCGCTTCACGGTGCCGTTCGTATGCGGGGCGACGAACCTCGGCGAGGCTCTGCGGCGAATCAGCGAGGGCGCGGCCCTCATCCGATCGAAAGGCGAGGCCGGTACCGGCAACATCGTCGAGGCCGTCCGTCACCTCCGTTCCATCACCGGCGACATCCGCAAGCTGACGCAGGCTGATTCGGCCGAACTGTTCGACTGGGCCAAGCGCCTGCAGGCACCGCTGCCGCTCGTGCAGGAGGTCGCCGAGCTCGGCGCCCTACCCGTTCCTTTGTTCTGCGCCGGAGGTATCGCCACGCCGGCCGACGCCGCGCTGGCGATGCAGCTCGGCGCCGAGGCGGTCTTTGTGGGATCGGGCATCTTCAAGAGCGCCGACCCCGCTCCGAGGGCCAAGGCCATCGTCGAGGCGACCACGCATTTCCGCGATGCCCATATCCTCGCCAAGGTGAGCCGCAACCTAGGTACCCCGATGACCGGCATAGGCATGGACGAACCGCACGTGAAGCTGGCCGAGCGGGGCTGGTAAGGCTCGCGGTCGTGGGAGCACGGAGGCCCCCAGGTGCAGGGGAAGCGCATCGGCGTACTCGCGCTGCAGGGAGCGTTTTCGGCGCACGCCCGCGTCTTCGGGGAGCTGGGCGCCACCGCGGTTGAGATCCGCACCACAGCTGATCTCGACGGCGTCGACGCCCTGGTGATGCCGGGCGGTGAAAGCACGACGATGTCGATGCTGCTCGAATCGTCGGGCTTGTTCGATGTCGTGGCGAAACGGCTCGCCGACTCGATGCCGGTGCTGGGGACGTGTGCCGGCATGATCCTGCTCGCCGGCCATGTGGTGGGGGGACGTCCCGATCAGCGTTCGTTCGCCGCCGTCGACATCACAGTGCGACGCAACGGATACGGCCGCCAGGTCGACAGCTTCGAATCCGATCTCGACATCGCCGACCTCGGTGAGCCCGAGCGCCCATTCCATGCGGTGTTCATCAGGGCGCCACTTGTCGAGGCGGTGGGCTCCGCCGTCGATGTGCTCGCTCTCCACGACGGTCACCCCGTTCTCTGCCGCCAGGGCCACGTCACCGTGGCGGCCTTCCACCCTGAGCTGTCCGGCGACACGCGGCTCCATGCACGGTTCCTCGAGGAGGTCTGAATGTCCGGCCATTCGAAGTGGGCGACGATCAAGCATCAGAAAGGCGCCAAGGACAAGGCCCGCGGCAAGCTCTTCGCGAAGCTGATTCGTCAGGTCGAGGTGGCGGCGCGCGAAGGGGGCGGCGACATCGAGGCGAACGCCACGCTGCGAACGATGTACGCGAAAGCCCGCGCCGCATCGGTGCCGATCGATACGATCGAACGCGCCGTCAAGAGGGGCACGGGTGAGCTCGAGGGCGTCACGTATGAGTCGATCACCTACGAGGGATACGCGCCCGGTGGCGTAGCCGTGATGATCGACGTCCTCACCGACAATCGCAACCGCGCCGGCGCAGAGGTGCGCAGCCTGTTCTCGAGGATGGGCGGATCGATGGCTGAGCCCGGTGCCGTGTCATGGCAGTTCAGCCGCCGCGGCCTGGTCGTGGTACCCAAGACATTCACCGAGGACGATGTGATGGTGGCCGCGCTCGACGCGGGTGCCGACGACATCATTGATGACGGCGACGCGTGGCGTATCACGAGTGAGCCGGCTGACGTGGAGGCTGTGCGCGAGGCGCTCGAAAAGGCCGGCATCACGGTCGACTCCGCCGAGGCGACGATGATTGCTTCCACGTCGGTCCCGCTCGAGACGGCCGACGACGCCAAGCGGGTGTTGCGGCTCATCGACGCCCTCGAGGATCACGATGACGTGCAAGATGTCTATGCGAACTTCGATATTCCCGACGCGATCCTGCAGACGGTGGAGGCTTGAACGATGGCGATTGGCGTGGGCGACAAGGCCCCTGACTTCAACCTGAACGGCACAGGCGGACGCTCCTACAGCCTCGGCGAATTTTCCGGGCAGCCCATCGTGTTGGTCTTCTATCCGGGTGACAACACGCCTGTATGCACTAAACAGCTCACCGCCTACACCGACGACATCGGCGCGTTCACTGCGCTCGGTTGTCAGCTGTTGGCCATCAGCCCTCAGTCCGTCGACAGCCACGAGAAGTTCTCAACAAAGCATCACTACGCCTTCCCGCTGCTCGCGGACACAGACAAGAAGGTGTTCGAGAGCTATGGGGCACTCGGGCCGATCGGCTTTCCGCGGCGCTCGGTGTTCGTGATCGATCGAGAGGGCGTGATCCGCTACGCGCACCGTGCCATCGCCGGGCTCACCTTCCGACCCGCGAGCGAGCTCGTCGACGCCGTCCGGGCCGCGTCGGCTTAGTTCTCGTCGCCGACGCCGAGCAAACGGTTGCGCGACATCGACTTCATGCCCCGGCGAAGACCGAAGAGGGCCACGACCCACACGATCGCTCCGATGTACCAGCCGGCGTTGGCCGCCCCGAACAGCGCGCCCGTCGACTGGGAGTAGGCGATCAGGATCAGGGGAAGGCTCACGAGTCCGGCCGCCTGTTGCGCCGCCGCGGTGGACTTCACTCTCGCCGACAGGCGCAGCACGAGCGACAGCGTGAGCGCGAGGAACGGTGGCACGACCCAAGCGATCAGAACCCACCACTCCTTTGTCGGGAAGAACCAGCCGCCCACTTTCGGTCCGACGGTGACGTTCACGATGATGGAGTACATGCCGAACCCGACGATCGTCGTGACGTAGCCGGGGATGAGGCTGGCGATGAGCTTGCCGAGGTAGATCTCGCTGACGCTGGCGGGGGAGTGGGCGAGGAACTCGCCGGTGCCCCGCTCACGCTCGCCCACGATGGTGCTGGCGCCCACGGCCGTCGCGATGGTGAGCGGCACGACGATCGCCACCGGCGCAAAGAGAAAGACGGCCAGCGCGTAGGCGGTGCGGGCCGACGGCGTGTCGCCCCGGATCGCCGCTTTCGCGCGGTCGGGCAACGCGTTTAACGCCTGCCCGATCTGATTGACCGCGTTGATGTTGCCCCATTTCGTGAGCGAGACGAGCAAGAGCGTAGGAATGACCACGAAGAAGATGGCGCCGAGCGCAACCATCGGCAGCCAGAAGTCGCGGGCCTGCGCGAGTTGCTTGAGGTCGGTACGCGCGATCGTCCGGACCCGATTCCAGTCCATGTGCTTGCGCCGCGCCGGGACGACGGCGGCGGTCACGCCAACACCGTCATCGTGCCCCGCTCGAGACCGCGAATCGCGAAGTACAGGTCTTCGAGGGTCGGTTGAAAGGGCTCAACCGCCGACACCCGCGCCCCTGCCTTGGTGAGCGCTTCAACGATGTCAGGAATGCGCTCGAAGCTGTCGAGGGTGATCTCGACGCGGCCGGCGCGAAATGGTCGGGTCTGGATGACGCCGGGTTGCACGGAGAGCAGCGCGAGGTGGCGCGGATCGGCCGTGGCAAACCGCGCGACGGGATGGGGCCAGTAGCGAGCCATCAGGTCGTCGGGTGCGCCGGCGAGCACGCTCGCTCCCTCTTGCATCACGACCACCTCGTCGGCGAGACCCTCGGCTTCGAGGAGCAGGTGCGTGCACAGCACGACGGTCAGGCCCGCCGCGGCCTGTTCGCGGATCAGTGCGAGGACGGCCGCTGACGATTCGGGGTCGAGCCCGCTTGTGGGCTCGTCGAGGAGCAGGAGGTCGGGACTGTGAAGAATCGAGCGGGCGAGCGCGAGCCGCGTCTTCATGCCGGTGGAATAACCACCCACCTGTTGTTCCAGGGCGTGCTGAATGCCGAACCGAGCCGCGGTTTCCTCGATCGGCGCATGGCCCTCGTTGAGTCCGTAGAGCGCAGCGGAATATCGCAGGTTCTCCCGCCCGCTCAGGCGGTCGTAGAGCGCGGGCTTCGCCGAGACGACGCCGCAACGCAACCGCACCGCCTCGCCGTCGGTCGTCGGGTCGAGCCCGAACACCCTGACTCTTCCCTGTTCTGGGGTCAGCGCGCCGGTCACCACCCGAAGGGCTGTGGTTTTGCCCGCGCCGTTCGGTCCGAGCAGCACGGTGATCTGACCGGCGCGTGCCGAGAACGAACATCCCGAGAGGGCCGGCTTCGTCCCAAATGTGTGGCGAACGTCGGTGAGCGAGACAGTTGGCTCCGCGCCGGCACTCGGGACAGGGGTGATGGGCGCGTCGCAAACGATTGTCACCAATCAGTCATCGGCACCGGGTATCAGTCGATTGACCCATTACCCGCAAACGCCCGAGCCGGCGTCGGTAAATGTCTCTCCGGGAACAGGCTCGAAGCGCCAGTCGTAGTGCCCAGTTGTCAGCGTGAGCATCAACACTCCATGGGTCGCCCAGTCGCGCACCACGCTGCCTGGCCGCGGTGCTCCGAAGGGCCGTAATCCCGCGCCGCCCGTGCCGACCACGAAGGAGCGGATTCCGTTCGCGGTGGGCTGACCGTCGCGGTCGAGAGGATCGAAGCGTTCGTAGTCATGGTCATGGCCCTGGAGAACCACGTCGACGTGGTGATCGGCCAGCACGGCCCAGAGCGTTTGCATCGCGGTGTCGTCGCCGTGCCACCCCGAGCTGAACCGAGGCTGATGCCAGATCGCGATCGTGCAGACGTCGGGGTGCGCGGCCATCTCGGCGTCGAGCCAGACCGCTTGCGGTGTGCCCGCCGAACAACCGACCGCGCCGCAGTTCGCGTCGAGCACGACCAGTCGCCACGGTCCGAGTGCCGCGGAGTACCAGGTCGTGTCGGGCGGGCCGGCGCGGGATCCGAACTGGCCCCGGTAGCCCGCGAGGTCACCGGTGCCGTAGTCGTGATTACCAGGAGTTGGATACGTGATCGACTCGAACCGGCCCCACGTCGGCGCGTAGCTGGCCGCGTATTTCTTGGGCGCGCCGTCGTCGTACTGGAGATCTCCGAGCGCGAGGACAGCGTCAGGCGCAAGCCGGTCGATGAGGTCGGCCGTCGCTGTCGCTGCACACGTCGCGCTGTTGCCGGCACCGCCGTGGAAGCCGCCGTCGCCCGGATCGCATGCAATATCGCCGGCCGCCGCAACACGAAACGGCGCTGGCGCGAAGGTGGTAGTCGGAAGGACAGTCGTTGGGAGCCCAGCGGTCGCCGCGCTCGTGGGCAGTCCAGTCGTCGTCGGCCCGCTCGTCGCCGTGTTCGCCACGGGCGGAGTACTCGCAGTCGATGACGCGGTAACAGCCACCGTGCTCGACGAGCACGCGCTGAGGGCGACGACGAGCGGCCAGAGTCGACGCATGGGCCTCCAATCGGCCGCGAACCGGCTCTCGGTAAGCGGGGCGCTCGGGCCATCATGGCGCGATGGGAGTCGTCTTGGAGGGTCGCCACGTCCGGTTGGAGCCGCTCTCGCTGGACCACGCCGGCGCGCTGCTCGCCGCCGCCGGTGAGGACCGGGCAAGCTATGCGCACAGCTGGGTGCCACACGACAGTGACGATGTCGGCCGCTACATCGAAAAGATGCTGGCCGATCAACGCGCCGGCGCGGCGTTGTCGTTCGTCCAGCGGCGCCAGCCCGATGGTGCCGTCGTCGGTCACACACGGTTCTTCAACATGGAGTGGTGGAACTGGCCGCTCGCCGACGGTCACCCCGACGTCGTCGAAATCGGAACCACATGGCTGGCCGCGTCCGCCCAGCGGACACCGATCAACACGGAAGCCAAGCGCCTGATGTTCGGCCACGCATTCGATACCTGGCACACACAGCGCGTGACCCTCAAGACCGACGCGCGCAACGAGCGCTCGCGCCGCGCGATCCTGCGCATCGGCGCCAGCTTCGAGGGCGTGCTGCGCTCGTCGATGCCGCGCTACAACGAGGTCGGTCCGCGAGACAGCGCGTACTTCTCGGTGATCGCCTCCGAATGGCCCGCGGTCAGGGGCCGCCTCGATGGCCTCCTGGCGCGGGCGTGATCGGTTAGGGTCGAACTTGTGTTCGTCCTCGGCATCGATCCGGGTCTGTCGCGATGCGGCTACGCGGCGATCTCTACCGGCGAGGGCCATCGGCTGACGATGGTCGCCCTCGGCGTGCTCACCACTCCGGTGAGCTCCGCGGTGCCATCTCGATTGGCCGAGCTGCGCACCGACCTCGCGGCCCTGATCGCCGAGCTTCACCCCGAGGTCGTGGTGGTGGAGCACGTCTTCTTCCAATCGAACCGGCGCACCGCGATGTCGGTGGCTCAGGCGAGCGGGCTCGCGCTGGCCGAGGCGGCTGCGGCAGGCTGTGTGGTGGTCCAGTACACATCGAACGAAGTGAAGCTCGCGCTTTGTGGCTACGGCGCGGCCACCAAAGCGCAAGTGGGCAAGCTCGTGCAGGTGCGCCTCGGCCTGGCCGCGCCGCCGAAGCCGGCCGATGCCGCCGACGCCGCGGCGCTTGCGATCTGTCATCTGACCGCGGCGCCGCTTCGGGCGCGCGTCGCCGCGGCGGTGAATCGATGATCGGTTCGCTGCGCGGCGCGCTGCTTGAGCGATCGATGTCGGGCGAGGCACTCGTTGAGGTGGGGGGTATCGGCTACCGCGTCCACGTCGCGCCGCGCACCCTTGCGAACCTCGGAGACCCTGGTGGCGACGTCTTCCTTTACATACATCACGTCGTGCGCGACGACGCGCAGACGCTCTACGGCTTCCTCGACCGCGATGAGCGAGAGTGCTTCGAGGCGCTCATCAGTGCCCACGGCGTCGGCCCGGCTCTGGCCCTCGCCGTTCTCGGCGTGCACTCGCCCGAAATGCTGCGTCTCGCGGTGGCCACGGGTGATCTCGATGCACTGTGCACGGTTCCGGGCATCGGAAAGAAGACTGCGGCTCGGCTGGTCATAGAGCTCAAGGACCGTCTCGTCACCGGCGGCGACCTCGGCGCGATCGTCAGCGTCGACCTCACCGGCGCGGGCCCGGCCACCCCAGCGGCTCTGATCACCGCCGATGTGCGAGAGGCGCTTGCGGGCCTGGGCTATGGCGGCGAGGAGATCCGTGAGGCGCTACGCGACGTATCGCCTGACGGCCAGGACTCGGCCGCGCTCCTGCGCGAGGCCCTGCAACGTCTCGGAGCGGGTCGCTGATGCGCGACGAAGTGCTCGCTCCCATCTCCGCCGGCGAGGACAGCGCGTTCGACGCCTCGCTGCGACCACGCCGGCTGAGTGAGTTCATCGGTCAGAGCGGGCTCAAAGAGCATCTCGGCATCTTGTTGGAGGCCGCTCGCCGCCGCGGGCAAGCCGCCGACCACATCCTGCTCGCGGGCCCCCCCGGTCTGGGCAAGACGTCGATGGCCGGCATCGTGGCGGCTGAGATGGGTGCCCATCTCCACATCACGTCGGGCCCCGCGCTCGAGCGCGCCGGCGATCTCGCGGCGATCCTGTCGAAGCTCGAAGACGGCGATGTGTTGTTCATCGACGAGATCCACCGTCTGCCCCGACCCGTCGAGGAGATCTTGTATCCCGCTATGGAGGACTTCTGTCTCGACATCGTGGTGGGCAAGGGTCCTTCGGCGTCGTCGATCCGGCTCGAGTTGACCCGCTTCACGCTCGTCGGCGCCACGACGCGCACCGGCATGATCACCGGACCACTGCGCGACCGGTTCGGGTTGGTCGAACGGCTCGACTTCTACACCGCCGCCGAGCTCGAGCTGATCGTAGAGCGGGCGGCGCGAATCCTGGCCGTGGTCATCGACAATGAAGGGGCCAAGGAGATCGCGCGTCGGTCACGGGGAACGCCTCGAATCGCGAACCGCCTGCTGCGCCGCGTACGCGACTACGCCGAAGTCCGGGCCGACGGCCGCATCGATCACGCGATCGCGCGCCAAGGCCTGAAGGTGTTTGGGGTCGACGACCTCGGGCTCGACAAGGTCGACCGATCCATCCTCTCCGCGATCTGCGAGCAGTTCGGGGGTGGCCCGGTGGGACTGTCGACGCTGGCGATCGGGGTGGGGGAGCAGGCCGAGACCGTCGAGGACGTCTACGAGCCTTTTCTCATCCAGCGCGGGCTGCTCATGCGCACGCCGCGCGGCAGGGTGGCCACCCCCGCGGCGTACGAGCACCTCGGCCTCGCCCCGCCCGCGCGACCGCTCGAGCAGCCCACCTCATTGTTCGAGTAGCTCAGCCAACCGGCAGATGCGAGGCGAGGAACGCCGTCGTCCTGGCCCACGCCCGCTGCGCCGCTTCAGGGTTGTGAAACATCGCCGCCTCATGGTTGTCGAAGGCATGGCCGGCCTCGCTCTCGACATGAACGTGCGCGTCGGTGCGACTTTCGAACGTGGCGCGGATCTGCTCGACCTGTTCGTTCGGGATGTACGGATCGTTGCCGCCGTAATGAAACATGATCGGGCACGTGATCTTCGGGGCGAGGTCGAGAAACGACGCGGTGTTCGAGCCGTAGTAGCTGACGGCCACGTCGGGGTCGCCGTGCGCGGCCACCTGGTACGTGAGCAACCCGCCGAGGCAAAACCCCATCACCCCGACCCCACGGTGCACTTCTGGTAGCTCGCGGAGCCGGTTCAGGGCGGCGACGCAGTCGGTGACGCCGGTGGTGAAGTCGAACTTGCCCACGAGCTCGATCGACTGGGTGAGTCCTTCCGTCGAGTGGTCGGCCTCCCAGTGCGGCGAAAGGCGCCAGAAGACGTCGGGCGCGCCGACGACGTAGCCAAGGTCGGCGAGTCGCTCGCCGACCGCGCGGATATAGGGCCCGACCCCGAAGATCTCTTGCAGGAGCAAGATGCCGGGCCCTTGGCCCGCCGCTGGTCTCCATACGTGCATATCGAACGTGCCGTCTTCAACGGTGACGTGGTCGGTGCGCAGAGAGTTGGTCATCGGCGCAATCTACGCTCGCTCGTCGTGTCGATGGCCGACTTCGACTATCCCCTGCCGGTGTCCGCCATCGCGCAGCATCCGGCGGAGCCCCGCGACTCGGCCTGTCTCTTGGTCGATCGAGGCCAGGGCCACGCGATCGGGCATTTCACGGTCGCCGACCTCCCCGGTCTCCTCCGCCCCGGCGACCTCGTCGTCGTGAACGACACTCGGGTACTGCCCGCGCGCCTCCGACTGCGGCGCGCCACCGGCGGCCGGGCCGAGGTCCTGCTCCTCGAGCCCATCGACGACGACCAACGCACCTGGCGGGCGCTCGTGAGACCCGGACGCCGACTCCGTCCCGATGAAGTTCTCGTGGGCGACGACGGCCGGTCGGTCGTCGGGATCGGGGTCACCGAGAGCGACGGCACGCGACGGGTGACCGTGCTCGGTGACGACGTCACGGAAACGATCAACCGCCACGGCGAGATGCCTCTGCCCCCCTACATCACGGCCGCCCTCGGCGACCCCGAGCGTTACCAGACCGTGTACGCCCGCCGTCCCGCATCGGCGGCGGCGCCCACCGCGGGTCTGCATCTCACGACGGCCGTTCTCGACTCCCTCGCCGCTCGAGGCATTGGTGTGGCGCGTGTGGAGTTGGTTGTGGGTCTCGATACGTTCCGACCCGTCACCGTCGACGATCCGCGCGACCACCGCATTCACAGCGAGGCCATATCCGTGAGTCCGGAGGTGCTCGAAGCGTGCGAACGGGCGGAGCGAGTGGTAGCGGTAGGGACCACGACGGCACGCGCGCTCGAAAGCGCGGCGCGCGGCACGCTGTCCGGCCGCACCTCGCTGTTCATTCGCGCTCCGTTCGAATTCCGTGTGGTCGACGTGCTGCTGACCAACTTCCATCTTCCTCGCTCGTCGCTTTTGTTGCTCGTGCACGCGTTCATCGGCGATCGTTGGCGCATCCTCTACGACACCGCGCTCGCCGAGGGCTATCGCTTCTTTTCGTTCGGCGACGCGATGCTCTTGGAGCGGGCGACGTGAGTGCGGCCGTGAAGATCACCATCGACGCCACCGACGGTCTCGCGCGCGCCGGCCGGCTCTCGACTCCGAGCGGCTCGGTCGACACGCCTCATTTCATGCCGGTAGGCACACGGGGAACGGTGAAGTATCTCGATCCGAGCGACCTCGAGCGTCTCGGCGCGGGCATCGTGCTCGCCAACACCTACCACTTGATGCTGAGGCCTGGGGCCGAGCTCGTCGCTCGTCTGGGTGGCCTTCATTCGTTCACGGGTTGGTCGGGACCGATCCTCACGGACTCCGGTGGCTTCCAAGTGTTCAGCCTCGAGCCCAAGGTTGACGACGAGGGTGTGACGTTCCGTTCGGTCTACGACGGATCGTGGTGCCGGCTCACCCCCGAGCACGCCGTGCACACGCAGAAGCTCCTCGGCGCCGACGTGCAGATGGCGCTCGACGTGTGCCCCGCACTGCCCGCGACCTCCGAGGTCATCGCGCAAGCCGTGGAGCGGACCCTGGCGTGGGCTGAGCGCGCCCGAGTCGCCCATCACGATGATGCTCAGGCGCTCTTTGGCATCGTCCAGGGGGGCACCGACAGCGCGCGGCGATCGGCGTGCGCGCAGAACATCGTCGCTATCGGTTTCGACGGGTATGGAATCGGAGGGTTCTCGGTGGGGGAGACCCGCGACGAGATGCTGCCCGCCCTCGCCGCCACCTGCGCCGCCCTGCCGTCCGACCAACCGAGGTATTTGATGGGGGTGGGTGACCCCGCCTCGATCGTCGAAGCCGTAGCGCTCGGTGTCGACATGTTCGACTGCGTCCTCCCCACACGACTAGGACGTCACGGCACGATGCTCACCTCGACCGGTCGGCTGAACGTGAAGAACCAACAGTTCGCGGGGAGCGACGAGCCGATCGATCCGGCATGCCCCTGTGAGGTCTGCGCCCGCCATTCGCGTGGCTACATCCGGCACCTCTTCCAGGTGAACGAGCCCACCGCGGCCCGTCTCGGGACGATCCACAACGTGGCGTGGACGTTCGATTTGATGGCTCGGGTGCGTGCCGCGATCGCGGAGGGGACGCTGGCCCGGCTGCGATCGGATCTGACTGACGTCTGGGGGTGACTCCTGCTCGGGAGGGCCGTCCTGTGCTGGGAGGTGCCCAGTCGATAGTCTCAGCAGCCGCCCCGATCACTGACGACAGGAACCTCCTATGGGCCTTCTCTTCATCATCCCGATGTTCTTGATCATGTACATGCTGCTGATCCGGCCCCAGCAGAAGCGTGTCCGCGAGCAACAGGCCCTCCAGCGTGCGGTCGACGTGGGCGACGAGATCATCACGACCTCGGGTATCTATGGCGTCATCACCGCCATGGACGACGAGGACATGTGGATCGAAGTGGCCGAAGGCATCGAGTTCCGCATGGCCCGTGGCGCGGTACTCCGGCGCGTCCAACCGACCGATGCGCCCTCGGAACCTACAGACGCGGCCGAAGCGGCCGATGAAGCAGAGCCCACCCACGACGAGAAGAATTGATGCAACGACGCAAACTGCTGACCCCCCTCATCGGTCTCGTCACTGTCGCTGTTGTGGCACTCGCCGTCACGCTGCTTGTCGGTAACCGGCCCAAGCTCGGACTCGACCTGCAGGGCGGAGCGTCCGTTGTGCTGAAGCCCTCCACGAAGGTCGATCAGGCGACACTCAACCAGACCATTTCCATCATCCGGCGTCGGGTCGATGCGCTCGGGGTGGCCGAGCCCGAAATCAGTCGCCAGGGCGACAACGTCCTAGTCGAACTCCCAGGCGTGAAAGACCAGCAGCGCGCGCTCGAGGTCGTGGGACAGACCGCCGAGCTCCGCTTCCGACCCGTGCTCGCGGCGCTCGGCCCCGCTCCCGCCACGGCGTCAACGTCGTCGACCACCGCCCCGAGTTCGACATCTACCGCGGCGGGCACAACGACCACCGCGGTGTCGAGCGCGACGACGGTGAGCCCGGGCGGCGCGGGAAGCGCGCGCCCCCTGTCCGATCCCGCCACCACCGCCGCTTCTTCTTCTTCGGTAACCACCGCGGCCCCCGTTACCACGGCGGTTGGCCCGACCGTTCCCGCGTCGACTATTCCCGTGACGATCCCCACCCAGGCATCGGGTACTCCGACCACGCCCGCCGACCAGGACGACCCCACGAAAACCGTTGTGCTCGAGCAACAGGACAAAAAGGGCAACGTGATCGGCCGCCTTGCTCTCGGTCCCGTGGCGTTCACCGGCGACGTGATCGAAACCGCGTCATCGGCCTTCAGCCAGTCGACAAACCAATGGGAGGTTCTGCTCACGCTGAAAGCCGGGGCCAGCGGCATCGACAAGTGGAACGCTCTCGCGGCGGAGTGTTACGGCGGCGGGGCCACGTGCCCGAGTTCCGGTGGCGCCCACGGCCGCATTGCGATCGTGCTCGACCACATCGTGCAGAGCGCGCCCACGGTTCAGACGCCCACGTTTCAGCGCGATCAGATCTCGATCTCCGGTGCGTTCACTGAGGGGGAAACGAAGGATCTCGCATTGGTGCTGCGCTTCGGAGCGCTGCCCGTCCAGCTGAAGCCAGAAGCGGTGAACACCGTTTCGGCGACGCTCGGCAAAGACTCGCTGCGGGCCGGCATCGTGGCCGGACTCGTCGGCCTGGCGCTCGTGCTGGCGCTGATGCTCCTCTACTACCGGTCGCTCGGTCTCGTGGTGTTCCTCGGCCTCTTGGTATCGGCATCGTTACTGTGGTCGATCATCTCGTACCTCGGTGAGTCGAGAGGTTTGGCTCTTACGCTCGCGGGTGCCACCGGGATCATCGTGTCGATCGGTGTCACGGTCGACAGTTATGTCGTGTTTTTCGAGCGGCTCAAAGACGATGTCCACGCGGGCAAGACCCTGCGCACGTCGGCACAGCGCGGCTTTCAGAGCGCTTACCGCACGATCCTCGCCGCCGACCTCGTTTCCTTCATCGGTGCCCTGGTGCTCTGGAAGCTCACGGTGGGATCAGTGCGGGGCTTCGCCTTCTTCCTCGGGCTCTCCACTCTGCTCGACTTGATCACGGCCTACTTCTTCACCCGGCCGCTCGTGATCCTGCTCAGTCGCAGCGACCACTTCAACCGCGGCAAGGTGCTGGGCCTGCAGACCGCCATCGCGGTCGGCGCCGGAGCCACGCGATGACCACACTCGACGAACGCCCGGTCGTCACGCCCACCAGTGAGAAGCATTCGGTGTGGGCGCGGCTTTACCGGGGCGAGACCACCTTCGACTTCGTACGCAATCGCAAGATCGGCTTCATCATCTCGGGGCTCATCCTGCTCGCCAGCGTGATATCGCTTTCGACGCGGGGCCTCAACCTCGGCATCGACTTCAAGGGCGGAGTCGCGTGGGAGTTCCCGTCCAACGGCGTCACCACGAGCGATGTCAACGGCATACTGGCGTCGTTCGGCCTCGACAAGGACGCCAAGGTGCAGACGCTGCGCAACGGCTCCGAGAGCAAGTTCCGCGTCCAGGTCGGACCGGAAGGTGAAGCCAAGCAGAACGAGGTGCAGCAGGCGTTCGCGGAAGCGGCGAAGGTCGGCGTCGGCGACGTGAACCTCACGTCCGTGGGTCCATCGTGGGGCAAGGAGATCTCCAGCAAGGCCCGTACGGCCCTCATCGTGTTCTTCGTCGTCATCGTCATCTATATCTCATTGCGCTTCGAATGGAAGATGGCGTTGGCCGCGCTCGCGGCGATGGTCCACGACGTGGCGATCAGCGTCGGCGTGTACTCGATCTTCGGTTTTGAGGTCACGCCGGCCACGGTGATCGCGTTCCTTACGATCCTCGGCTTCTCGCTGTACGACACGATCGTCGTGTTCGATCGCGTCGACGACAACACGAAGAAGCTCTCGAACGGCAAGGTCACCTACAGCGACATCGTCAACCTCTCGATGAATCAGACCCTCATGCGGTCGCTCAATACGAGCATGGCGGCGGTGCTCCCCGTCCTGTCTCTGCTGGTGGTGGGCTCGATCATGTTCGGGGCGGTCGCCTTGCAGGACTTCTCCATCGCCTTGCTCGTCGGCCTCGTCACCGGGGCCTACTCGTCGATCTTC
This sequence comes from Acidimicrobiales bacterium, assembly GCA_040002995.1. Classification (GTDB taxonomy): domain Bacteria; phylum Actinomycetota; class Acidimicrobiia; order Acidimicrobiales; family Ilumatobacteraceae; genus JBDUDK01. The sequence continues at coordinate 26,429 of JBDUDK010000015.1, forward strand.
ATCGCGTCGCCCCTCCTCGCGATGCTCAAGGAACGCGAACGCCGCTGGCAGGCGACCCGAGAGCGGCTGGGCGCCACCACGGCACCCGTCGCCGACGTGCGTGCGGTGGCCACCGGACTCGCGGTCACGGCTCGGCCGGCCCGATCGCCCGCCGCCGCCGCCACCGGATCGGCGGATCCCGCCGCACTGGTACCCACCGGACCGATTCCCGGCTACTCGCATCCGCCCCGCCCCCGCAAGAAGGGCAGGCGCTGACTCGCGCCAATCCTCCGGCGGCTGGTCAGGGCGAATAGGGGAGCGGACGGTATCGTGACGACATGGTCGCCGATGCCAATTGGCTGCTCGAGCACGTGCGCGATGTGCCCGACTTCCCGCGGGCCGGTGTGAGCTTCAAGGACATAACGCCGCTGCTCGCAGAGCCCGACGCGTTTCGCTTCGCCGTCGACGCCATTGCCGACCACTTCGCGGGTGATCCGATCGACCGTGTCCTCGGCATCGAGGCACGGGGCTTCATCCTCGCCGCGCCGGTCGCCTACCGGCTGGGGGCGGCGTTCGTGCCGGCCCGTAAGGCGGGCAAGTTGCCGTGGGCCGTGGCTCGGGAGGAGTACATCCTCGAGTACGGCGTCGACCGCCTCGAGATCCATCGCGACGGTGTGCTGCCGGGCGACCGCGTCGTCATCGTCGACGATGTCCTCGCCACCGGAGGCACTGCGTCGGCGGCCGTTCGCCTGGTCGAAGGCCTCGGCGCCAAAGTGGCCGGGCTGGCGTTCCTGTTGGAGCTGAACGGACTGGGCGGCCGCGAGCGTCTCGCCGACTACGACGTCACGACGTTGTTGCTGGGCGTGTGATGGCGACCGTCGATCGGGTACTGCCCTGGCGACGGACGAACGCGCAGCCGAGCGAGGAAGTGGCGCCCCTGGTTGCCGCCTTCAGGGCGCAGCACCCCAAGGCTTCGGTCACCTCCATAAGCCGCGCCTATGAGGTCGCGGCGCACGCGCACAGTGAGCAGTGGCGTAAATCCGGTGAGCGCTACATCAACCATCCGCTCAACGTGGCGCGGATCATCGCCGACCTCGGTCTCGACGACATCACCGTGATCGCGGCGTTGCTGCACGACGCGGTGGAGGACACTCCGCTCACACTCGCCGACGTCGAGCGCGAGTTCGGTGGCGAGGTAGCTGCGATCGTCGACGGCGTCACGAAGCTCGAGCGGATCCGGTTCGACTCCCGCGAAGAGCAGCAGGCCGCCACGATGCGCAAGATGCTCGTGGCGATGGCGAAGGACCTTCGCGTCCTTCTCATCAAACTCGCCGACCGCCTTCACAACATGCGCACGATCGCCGGCTTCCCCTCCGACAAGCAGGCGCGGATCGCCCAGGAAACCCTCGATATCTACGCACCTCTCGCGCATCGTCTGGGCATGCAGGAGATGCGCCAACAGCTCGAGGATCTCTCATTTTCGTCACTCCACCCGAAGCGTTACGCCGAGATCGACCACATGGTTTCGACGCGCACACCCGAGCGCGAGGTCTTCGTGGCCATGGTGCTCGAGCAGGTGCGGTCGCGACTGTCAGAGCTGCATATCAAGGCCGACGTCACCGGGCGTACGAAACACCTGTGGAGCATCTACGAAAAGATGGTGCTCAAGGGCAAGGAGTTCGACGAGATCTTCGACCTGGTCGGCATCCGAGTGATCGTCGAGTCAGTCAAGGACTGCTACGCCGCGCTCGGCTCCATCCACGCCACATGGAAGCCGGTTCAAGGGCGGTTTAAAGATTACATAGCCATGCCGAAGTTCAACCTCTACCAGTCGCTGCACACCACCGTGATCGGACCGGAGGGCAAGGCGATCGAGGTACAGATCCGCACGCGCGAGATGCACGAGCGGGCCGAGTGGGGTGTCGCCGCGCACTACGGGTACAAGGAGGGCACGCCGGCCACCGACATCGCGTGGCTGAACCGCATCGTCGATTGGCAACAAGAGACGAGCGATCCGGCGCACTTCATGGCGGGCCTGAAGGAAGATCTCGACCAAGACGAGGTCTTCGTGTTCACGCCGAAAGGCAAAGTCGTCACGTTGCCGGTCGGGGCCACGTCGGTCGATTTTGCCTACGCCGTGCACACCGAGGTGGGCCATTCGTGCATCGGCGCCCGTGTCAACGGCCGTCTCGTGCCGCTCGACACCACCCTCACGTCGGGCGACACGTGTGAGATATTCACCTCCAAGGTCGAGAACGCCGGACCGACGCGCGATTGGTTGCAGTTCGTGGTCTCCCCGCGCGCCCGCAACAAGATTCGTCAGTGGTTCAGCCGTGAGCGACGCGAGGACTCCATCGAGTCGGGCCGCGAGGAGCTCATGGGTGAATTCCGGCGGGAGGGCCTGCCGGTTGCGAAGCTGCTCGAGTCCGAGGCGCTACGCGAAGAGATCAAGGTCATGGGTCTGGCCGATCTCGAAGGTTTGCTCGTCGCGATTGGCGAGCATCACGTGTCGCCCCGCACCGTGGCCCAGAGGGTCGCCCGGCGCCTTCGCAGTGGCGACGAGGACGAGCAGCTGCCTTCCACTGTTCGCCCGGGCCAACGCCGCCGCCGGCAGTCGTCGGTGGGCGTGCACGTCGAGGGGCTCGACGACGTCATGGTTCGTCTGTCGCGGTGCTGCACCCCGGTGCCGGGCGACGAGATCCTCGGGTTTGTGACCCGCGGCCGCGGGGTGTCGGTGCACCGCGCCGACTGCGCGAACGCGGCGTCACTCGGTGCCACTCAGGAGGCGCGCCTGATCGAGGTCGACTGGGACAGCGACAGTGGCGGCAACTTTGTCGTGTCCGTCGAGGTGAAGGCCCTCGATCGCTCCCGCCTGCTGCGCGACGTGGCGAACGCGCTGTCCGATCAGCACGTCAACATCGTGGCGTGCTCGACGCACACCGGCTCCGACCGGATCGCCAAGATGCGGTTCGACTTCGAGCTCGGCGATCCGAACCATCTCGAGGCGGTGCTGCGCATGATCAAGACCATCGACTCGGTCTACGACGCGTACCGCGTCGTGCCCGGCGGCAAGAAGAACGCCGAAAGTTCGTCGATACAAGCCGGTTGAGTGCGGTTGGTTGCTCAGGAGTGCCAGACCGTGTGGCCTGCCGGGAGTCCGTCACGCTCTTGCGTCAGGGTCACCAGACACCGCTCAATCCCGAATTCGATCACCGTCTGATCCTCGAATCCTGGCCATGTGTCTTGCATCTGTCGTTCGGCGAGAAGCTGCGCGGTGAGCGCTGCTCTCAGACTGGGGTCAGCACGTTCAGTGACCCGCCCCGTGAGATAGACGGCGTCGTCGTGGCGCGGCGGCGGAAACGTTTCGCAATGGAGCGCGTAGCGGCTATTACGACGCAGGTCGGTGAGCTTCGGACCGGGAACGATGAACGCGTACAAACCCTGCTCCGTCAGCAGGGGGCATATGGGATGGACCCGGGGTTCGCCGTCGCGACGCACCGTGGCGCGGAAGGCGAGGCCGAGGCCGTGCTCGTATATGAGACCGCCACCGACGCGCGCGAGGTCAGGGCGAGCCTCCGAGAACTGCTTCCAGCTGAGCATCTCGAGAGTGTGGCAAATGAGTTAGTTCGAAGGCGTCACCTGCTACAGCGCCGAGGTTTCCGAAGGCGCATGGTGCGGGTAGCGGATAAGCCCCTGCCAGCTGAGGAGGCCCAAAAATGAACACCACCCACGCATTTCCCGCGGGATTGACGCGCTGTTCGCGCCCGCCGCGTTGATCGTGGTGGTTGCCGTGGCCGTCGTGAAGTTCGCCGTCACGGACCGGCACCGTGCACATCACTTGGCCGCGATGAATTCGTCGCGATCGAGTCGTCTTCCATGTACAAGAGGAGAAGGAGTCCCATGTTCGAGAATACGAAAGCATTCAGCGGTTTCTCCGTCGACGACGTTCCCAAGGCGAAGCAGTTCTACGGCGAGACACTTGGTCTCACGGTTTCCGAAGACCACGGCATGCTGACGCTGCATATCGCCGGTGATCGAGACACCCTCGTGTATCCGAAGCCGGATCACACTCCCGCGACGTACACGATCCTGAACTTCCCGGTCGATGACATCGAGGCGGCCGTCGACGAACTCACTGACCGTGGTGTTCGCTTCGAGCGCTACACGAGCAGCGACGAGAAGGGGATCTTCCGCGAGGTCGGGCCGCCGATCGCGTGGTTCAAGGATCCGGCGGGCAACATCCTCTCCGTGGTCCAACAGAGCTGAGGCCCCCGTAGTGTTTGCCCCATGCCGACCGACCTGCAGCTGAAAGCCATGAACGCCATCCACAGAGGCCTCCTGAAGATCAGTGGTGGCCGCGTCGGATGGAAGACCGGTGGGATGCCAGTGGTCGAGCTCACGACGACGGGACGCAAGAGCGGACAGCGCCACACCGTGATGCTGACGTCGCCCGTACAGGAGGGCGACGCCATTGTGATCGTGGCCTCCCGCGGGGGCGACGACCATCACCCCGCCTGGTTCCTCAACCTGCGCGACCATCCCGACGTTGATGTGGTTGTCGGAGGGAAGCCGAAGCAGGCGATGCGCGCACGCGTGGCGAGCCCTGAGGAGCGGGCGGCGCTGTGGCCGAAGGTCACCAGCGCGTACAAGGGCTACGGCAACTACCAGACGAAGACCAAACGCGAGATCCCACTCGTACTACTCGAACCGGCCGGTAAGAGTTAGTCCTTCTCGACAGGTCGGTCCGCGAGTCGGGACGAGCGACGCGAAGAGCCCGTCCGCAGCGGACGTGGCTACCGTCGGTGTCGCCGTCAGTCTCCTCGCGAGCGGGCACGGTCGATGGATTTCTCGCGTTGCTTTCCCGTGGCCGACTCCGTCGTTCACTCACTCGAGGTGCACTACGACGCGCATGTGACCGGGTCAGGCCTGGTTCGGAGCGATTCGAAGCAGTGGGAACAGCTCTATCTCACGTCACTGCGCCTCGCGACGGGAGAAACGGTCACGTTGGCGATGGATAGTCCCGACCTCGGCGAGCGAGCCGCCTAGTTCGTGGCGGTGAATATTGGGAGTGCCGCGACGGAGTCCGACCTACGACACGTCGGTTTCGCGAGTTGTCGAGGGAGCAGAGCTCAGCCGTCGCTGTGCCGAGGCTGGCTGACAAATCTTTTCCAGAGATGCTTGTGTTGGGTGCGCGGTGAGGCTATGATCGAACATATGTTCGACGAGATGCGGGCAGCGTTGAAGGCAGCGATCCGGGCAGGCGCCCGCGTCGAGCCGACCGCGTCCGATCCGAAGTACCGGCTAGGGGTGGCCGAGGTCCGCCGACTGATCGACGCCTTGGAAGCCGAGTACGGCCGTCTCGCGGCCGGCGTCGACGTTTCGTGGATGGCGCAGGCGACGGGGTCGACGGTGCGCCGCGCCCAAGATCACG
>JBDUDK010000059.1:0-31670 GCA_040002995.1 Acidimicrobiales bacterium
TGGCCGGTGAAGGCCTCCTCGACCTGGGCGTTGAGCATGCCGGTGTGCCGCCACTGGGCGATGAAACGCGGCTTGGAGCGGGCCGCGATCTTGCGAATCGTATAGAGCGATACGGGCACAGTGATGATCGCCACGATCGCCAGCACCGGTGAGATGACGATCATCACCACCACTGCCCCGATGATCGTGAGCATCGACGTGAGCAGTTGGCTGAGTGTCTGCTGCAGGCTCTGCTGGATGTTGTCGATGTCGTTGGTCACGCGGCTGAGCAGATCGCCCCTCGGTTGGCCGTCGACGTACTTCAGCGGAAGCCGGTTGAGCTTGGCTTCGACGTCGTTGCGCAGTCTGAACACCGTCCGCTGGACGACGCCGGCCAACGTGTAGGACTGCAGATACTGCAGTACCCCCGAGACGAGATACAGACCCAGGACGAACAGCAGAACGTGATGCAGCGCGGTGAAGTTGATGCCCGCGTTGCCGGCGTTTTCGTGGCGCAATCCCCTGATGATGAGGTCGGTGGCGTGACCGAGGAGCTTCGGGCCGATGACGGCGAGGGTCACGCTGAGAAGCCCGAGGGCCAAGACGACATACAGCTTCGGACGATCGGGACCCATCTGCGCGAGCAGACGCCTCGTCGACGCCTTGAAATCCTTCGACTTCTCCGCCGGCATCCCAGCCGCTCCGAAACGAGGTCCGCCCCGCTCATTGATCGGCTGACGGGCGACCGGCTCTTCCGGTGCCGCTGATATTTCGGGTGTACTGGCGCTCACGCGGCCGCCCCCTCGCCAATCTGCGAGGCCACGATCTCGGCGTAGGTCGGACAGCTCTTCAGCAACTCGTCGTGGTTGCCGAGTCCGACGGCCTTGCCGTCCTCGAGTACGAGGATCTGATCGGCCGTGACGATCGTCGAGACCCGCTGGGCGACGATGATGACGGTGGCGTCAACGGTGTGAGGGCGCAGCGCGGCGCGGAGGCGGGCGTCCGTCGCCAGGTCGAGCGCCGAGAACGAATCATCGAACAGGTAGATCTCCGGCTTGTGGACCAACGCCCGGGCGATCGCCAAGCGCTGGCGTTGGCCGCCCGAAACGTTTGAGCCGCCCTGCGCGATCACGGCATCAAGTCCGCCCGGCATACGGGAGACGAATGCGTCCGCTTGGGCGATCGTCAACGCCTCCCACAGTTCTTCGTCGGTCGCGTCGGGCTTGCCGTAGCGCAGGTTGGTGGCCACGGTGCCGGAAAACAAGTACGGCCTCTGCGGTACGAGCCCGATGCGGTCGCACAGCACGTCGGCACCGAGCTCGCGAACGTCGACACCGTCGACGAGCACGGCACCACTGGTGGCATCGAACAGGCGGGCCACCAACCCGATGAGGGTGGTCTTGCCGGAGCCGGTGCTGCCGATGATCGCCGTTGTCTGTCCGGCGGAGGAGACGAAAGTGATGTCGGAGAGCACCGGTTCGGCGGCGCCCGGGTAGTGGAATCCGGCATGGCGCAACTCCAACGAGCCGCGCAAGGCCACCGCCGTGACGGGGGAGCGCGGCGGGGTCACCGACGACGGCGTGTCCAAGACCTCTTGTATGCGCTCGGCGCATACGGCCGCTCGCGGGACGAGTACCGCCATGAACGTGGCCATCATCACGGCCATCAAGATTTGCGTGAGGTAGACGAGGAAAGCGACGAGCGAACCGATCGTCATCCTCCCGGCGCCGATACGGTCGGCACCGAGCCACAGCACGGCCACGCTCGAGACGTTGAGGATCACGGCGACGATGGGGAACATGAATGCCATCAACCGCCCTGCTTTGAGGGCGACCTCGGTGACTTGCTGGTTGACGTCATCAAACCGCTGAGCCTCATCGGGCTCACGGACGAACGCCCGCACGACCCGGATGCCGATGATCTGTTCGCGTAGCACTCGATTTACGCGGTCGATGCGAACCTGCATCTTGCGGAACTGGGGGACCATCCTCGAGATCACCAGGCCAAGGCAGATCGCCAGCGCGGGCACACTGACGACGAGGATCCACGACAGTCCAGTGTCCTGCCTCAGGGCTAACACGATTCCGCCGATTGCTGTGATCGGCGCGGCGACGAGCAACGTGCACGTCATCAAGACGAGCATCTGCACCTGCTGGACGTCGTTGGTGATCCGGGTGATCAGTGACGGCGCACCGAAGAATCCGACTTCCTTGGCGGAGTAGTCAGTGACCTGGTGGAAGATTCCGCTGCGGACATCGCGTCCAAAGCCCATGGCCACTTTCGACCCGAAGTAGACCGCGCCGATGGCGAAGCACACCTGCACCAGCGTGACGGCCAGCATCAGCAGACCCGTCGACCAGATGTAGCCGGTGTTCCCGCGAGAGATGCCCCTGTCGATGATGTTGGCGTTGAGGCTGGGCAAGTAGAGCGCCGCCAGCGTCTGGACCAGCTGCAGTAGCAGCACCGTCAACAGGGGTCTTCGATAGCGATCGAGGTAGGTCCTCAGCAGGCGGGTCAGCAATTCGAATCCAAGTGCGAGCTCGCGCCAGGTCGTCGCGCGATCAGGTAGTCGGGCGGAGGGCCCGGCGCATGATCTTGCCGGTGGTGGTCTTCGGGAGGTCGTCGAGGAACTCGATCTCGCGCGGCACTTCGTGCGCGGCGAGCCGCGTGCGGATGTGGAGCCGGAGCTCGTCGGCGAGCGCGTCGCTCGGCTCGACGCCGGGCCGCAGCACGACGAACGCCTTGGGCACCTGACCGCGCCGCTCGTCGGGTACACCGATCACCGCGGCCATCGCCACCGCCTCGTGACTACCGAGCGACGCCTCGATCTCACCCGGGCCAATGCGGTAGCCGGCCGAATTGATGACGTCGTCCTTGCGAGACAGGAACCACACGTACCCATCGCTGTCTTGCATGCCGAGATCGCCCGTGAGCAACCAGTCGTCGTGGAACTTGGCCTTGGTGGCCTCGGCGTTGCGCCAGTACTCCAACATGGTGTTCGGATGACGACGATCGACGGCGATCTCGCCGGGCTCGCCGATCAGCGGCTCGCCCTCGTCGTTCAGGACCGCGACGACCGTCCCGGGCAGACCCTTGCCGAGAGCGCCCGGTTTCACCGGGAACACCGACGCGCAGTTGCCGATGCAGACGTTCAGCTCCGTCTGTCCGAACCCCTCGTTGATGACGCAATCGAAGAACTCGATGGCCCAGTTGAGAAGGTCGGCGCCGACCGCCTCACCGCCCGAGCACACCACCCGCATCGTGAGTCCCTCGCCCGATAGTCCTCCGGCCCGGATCATCCGCAGCGCCGTGGCGGGCAACAGCGTGAGCGTCACCTTGTGGGTTCGCATCAGCCAAAGCGCGCGCTCGGGATTGAACACGGTGTTCTCGTCGACCACCACCGGGATGCCGTACCACCATCCGGGAACGAGGATGTCCATGATCCCTGCGATCCACGCCCAGTCGGCCGGTGACCAGATGACATCGCCGGGCTGCGGAAAGAAGTCGTACACGGCCTCGAAGCCGGTGATGTGCCCGAACACGAAGCGATGGGCGTGCAGGGCACCCTTCGGATCGCCGGTGGTGCCCGAGGTGTAGATGAGCAGGCACGGGTCCTCTGCGCCGGTGTCAACCGGCTCGAACTCCGGCGAGGCGCCGGCCAGCGCGTCGGCGTAGGACAACTCGCCCTCCGCGAGGTCGCCGTCGATCACGAGGATGCCGACGGCGCGGCCCGCTAGCGCCTCGCGCACTTTGGGGGCGTTAGCGGCCGACGTGATGACGGCCTTGGCCTCGCTGTTGGTGAGGCGGTAGGCCAGCGCGTCCGGTCCGAACAGCGACGAAAGGGGCAGGGCGATTGCGCCCATCCGGAAGATGGCCATGAACGACACGGCCGTCTCGAGGGAGGCCGGATTGACAATGGCCACGACCTCGCCCCGGCGGATGCCGATGCTGCTGAGTGCGTTGGCCAGGCGGTTCGACTGCTCCCATATGTCACGAAACGTGAACGTGCGGTGCGACTCGTCCTTGGCCACCAGCACCAGGGCGAGCGCGTCAGGGTCCTGCTCATCGACGCAGGCCACCCCCATGTTGAACCTCTCGGGTATCGGGAAGGTTCGGAAGTCAATCTGCGACCACAGCTCGTCGTAGCTGTCAGACCTATGTAAGAACGGTCCCCGTGTAGCCATGTTTCGAACTCCCTGCGAAAGACGCTGCCGTTGTTGCGAGCCTACGTTGTGCCCATGACGTTGCCCGATCTCAGCAAGCAGCCGTGGCCGGACCTCACTCTCGCCACGTGGCAAGACACCCTCGACACGCTCCACATGTGGACCCAGATCGTCGGCAAAGTTCGTCTGGCGCTTGAGCCGATGCTCAACCATTGGTGGCAGGTCACCTTGTATGTCTCCGCGCGCGGGCTCACCACGTCAGTCATGCACTCACGTGGACGAGACGTCGAGATCGAGTTCGACTTCATCGACCACGTCCTCGCTCTGCGCACCTCCGATGGGGAAGTCCGCACGGTAGCGCTCGAACCGCGAACAGTCGCCAGCTTCTACGAGGCGACGATGGCCGCGCTCGAGGAACTCGATGTGCAGGTGTCGATCCTGCCTCGACCCGTCGAGGTCGCCGTAGCGATCCCTTTCCCTGAGGACGACCAGCACCGTTCCTACGACGCTGACGCCGTAAACCGGTTCTGGATCGCACTCCTTCATTCACATCGAGTGATGACGAGGTTTCGCGGCGGCTTCATCGGCAAGGCGAGCCCGGTTCACTTCTTCTGGGGCGGCCCGGACCTGGCCGTCACGCGTTTCTCAGGACGATTGGCGCCGAAGCATCGGGGGGGTATACCCAACTGCGCGGACTGGGTGCAGGAGCTCGCCTACAGCCACGAGGTGAGCAGTTGCGGATACTGGCCCGGCGGGAGCAGCGAGGGGGCGTTCTATTCCTACGCGTACCCAGAGCCGGCGGGCTTCGCCAAACGGCGGGTAGAGCCGGACGCGGCTTACTACGACGACACGTTTGGCGAGTTCCTGTTGCCCTACACCGCGGTCCGCACCGCCGATGACCCCGACGCAACACTTCTCGCGTTCTTGCAAACCACGTACGAGGCGGCGGCCGACCTCGGAGCCTGGCCGCGAGGTGAACTCGAGGCCTAGCCTCTCAAGCGCGTCACCATCACGATGCTCCCGCGATGTCGCGGCGACTGAACGACACCGCTGCGGCGATCGACACGACGGCGAAGTACGCGACGAGTGTTGTCATCGCCAGCGCCCCGGAGCGCGTGAACCCGGCGTCATGAAGCTTGCCCCACGAGACGGCGCTCGCCACGTTGTTCCCGATCAGGAGATGTTGGAGGGCCGGCTTCAGCCCTCTAATAATGCTTTCGCCCACCGCCATCCATCCGAAGGCCGCGGCGAGGGCGAACGTCGTGCCTCGGCCCAACGTGGCCAGCGAGACACCGAGCAACGCGGCGAGGCCAGTGAGCAAGGCGATACGGCTCATCGCCCCGAACAACGCGAACCACCAGTGAGCGTCGGTGCCCGCGGTCGATCCATGGGCGAAAACCGCAGGGAGTGCCGACGCGAGGAACAGCGTTTGCAGTACGAGGGCGATGAGTGCGGCCAGGACGAATGCCGAGGCGGTGCGGGCCGCATGAAGACGCAGCCGCCGCGGTTCCCACGTGAGCACCGTTGTGATGGTGCCCGCACGCCACTCGGCTCCGGCCACGGTCGCGCCACCTAGTAGCGCGCCAATGAGCAGCGGGATGGCGGCGATCAAGAGGACGCCCTCGCCGGTGCCAGCCTCCCACCACCTCGACATCAGCGCGGGGTGGTCGCCATTGGCCTGCAGGTGTGCCACTGACTTGCCCGCGGAGTCGAAGAACGCGACCAGCCCGAGGGTCGCGACTCCGACCAGTGCAAGCACGATCAACGCTCGGACCGCCCGCCGGCGCAACGCCCGCCGCATCTCGACGCCAACCAATGTCAGCGCGCCCATGCCGCTACCTCCTCATCGGTCTCGACGTTGGCGTCTCGTGTGGGACGCGACGTCACATCGTCACTGGTCAACTCCAGGAACAGATCCTCGAGCGTTCGTTCTTCAGGCCGCAGCTCCGTCACCCAAAGCCGCTCCGCGGCGAGGATCCGCGTGACCTCTCCGGCCTGGCCGGGGTCGAGCGCAATTCGGAGATCTCCATCGCAACGCTCAACGGCCAAACCGGCACGGCGAAGCACATCGAGCCCCGCGGCCAGGTCGTCGACCCGCACGACAAGTCCGGCATGGCCAGCCGACGCCATGACCGACGCCACGCTGCCCTCGGTGACACACCGGCCGCGGTGCAGGATCGCCACGGAGTCGCACGTGTGCTCGATCTCGACGAGGAGGTGGCTGGACACGAAGACCGTGCGCCCGTCGCGCCCGAGCTGTTGCAGCAGCTCGCGCACCTGGCGGATCCCGGCAGGATCCAGGCCGTTGGCGGGCTCGTCGAGAATAAGCAGCGCCGGATCCTTGAGCAACGCAGCCGCGAGGCCGAGACGCTGCCGCATTCCGAGCGAGTACTTCCGCACGAGGTCATCGGCGCGGCCGGCCAATCCGACCAGTTCCAAGACGCTGTCGACCCGGCGTGCACCGATCCGATCGATCGCGCCGAGCAATCGCAAGTTCTCGCGCCCCGTCATCGTCGGGAAGAGCGCGGGCGACTCGACGATCGCGCCGATGCGCTTCATGGCCGTGGGCAGTGTGGCCGGCACATCGCCTCCGAACAGACGCGTGCGTCCGGCTGTCGGCCGCACGAGCCCGAGCAGACAACGGATCGTGGTCGTCTTGCCTGAACCGTTCGGCCCAAGGAATCCGTAGACGCCGCCCTCGGGCACCGTCAGATTGAGCCCGTCGACGGCGAGACTTCGCCCTCCGTGCCGTCGGTACTCCTTGCGAAGGCCCTCGATTTCGATGACTGCTGCCATCGTGCTCCTCTGCGCGTCGCGATTGCCTGTTCGCTAAGACAGACGTTCGCGTGGGTGACGCGGGTGACAACCGCAACAAGAAGTCGAGTCAGGCCTCGGAGCTGTGCAGCCCGGTGTGATGCCGGAGCCAGCGCTCTGAAATCGTGGTCTCCTCCGCGCCGTCGTCGTAGGCGGGCGAGACGAGCGGTGCGGCGTCGGTGATCTCGACAACGACAATGGACCGGACGCGCTCACGCCTTGTCGTGAAGCCTCGCTCTCGGAGCACCGCAAGACCTCGATTGAACATCGGCCCGCTCGTGTAAGCAGTCGCGATGCCTTTGAAGCGATAGCCCTTGCGCACGATGGGGTCGACGACATTGAGCTCGATATTCGGGTTCGAGGCGAGGTTCTCCACGGTTCCCGGTGACGCGATATCGGCGAACATCAGATGATGCTCGTCCCACACCGTCGTCGTGCCCTTCGGCGAAAGGTTTGGTCTGCCGTCATGCGTGACCGTCGCTACGAATCCGAGCGACTGTTCCAGAACGACGCGTTGCATGTCCGCGGAAAGCTCCACGACTCCCACTGTCCCACCGGTCGCAGCGCTCAGGCAATCCGATGGCGCCGCTTAACCTGGCGTGATGCGTACCGCTCAGATCACCGGCGCCGGGAAGTTCGAACTGCGGGAGCTTGAGCTGCCGCCGGCCGGTCCTGGGCAGGTGGTGCTCGACGTGACCGGATGTGGCGTGTGCGGCTCGAACCTCCATGACTGGCACCGTCCGACCGGACCCGCGATCGTGGGTGCGTTCGGGCACGAGATCACCGCCAAGGTCTCAGCTGTCGGCAGCGACGCAACGGGCTTTGTGGTTGATCAGCGTGTCACGATCGACCCGAGCGCGATCGGAGGGTGTCAGGTGTGCGGGGCATGCCGTGACGGCGCCGCGTGGTTCTGCTCGAACAAGCAGCCGGTATCGACGTACGGGTTTGCGGATCAGATGCTCGTCCCCGCGCACGCGCTCTACGCGCTCCCGGGCTCGGTTGATCCCGGTGTCGCCGTTTTGACCGAGCCGGTCGCGTGCGGTGTCCACGCCATCCGACACTCCTGGACCGCGCGCGGAGACGGTCGCATCGACGGTGTCAAAGTGACCGTGGTCGGTGCCGGGATGCTCGGCCTGGGGGCCATCATGGCGGCGCGGTGGCTCGGGGCGGACTCGGTCACAGCGGTCGCTCGTTACCCACACCAGTCCGCCGCGGCAGAGATGTTTGGGGCCGACGAGGTGCTCCGGTCCGACGAGCCTGACCTACAGCGAGTCCTGCGTTCTCGGCGGCCGGAGCTCGTCATTGAGGCAGTCGGCGGCGACGCGCCCACGATGGATCTCGTCACGGCAGTCGCCGCCTGGCGAGGCGAGATAGTGGTACTCGGGTCGTTCACGCACCCGAAGGAAGTCGACCTCGGGCGGCTTGGCATGCGCGAGGTCAGGCTCTTCATCCCGGTGGCCTATTCGTCGAGAGACGGTCTCGCGGACTTCGACGTGGCCCTGCAGCTACTCGAGGGCAAGGGCGCTTCGCTCGCGGGTCTCATCACACATCGCTTCGCACTCGACGAGATCGGCGAGGCGTTTAGGATCGCAAGCGACAAGAGCAGCCGCGCGATTCGCGTCGTCGTTGGCGGAATGGAGTAGGCGTGACGCGCATCCGAGACATCGAGCATCGCACGGTCGACCGCGACGAGAACGAGAAGCACTGCTTCAACCAGGCGAGCGTACGAGTTCTGCATAACGGCGACGTCGTCGCCGTCTACAACGAAGAGCGATTCCCGATCCACCACGACAGCGGGCAGACGATCTTCCTGCGCTCAAGCGACGGAGGCGAGAGCTGGGGCGAACGCACCGTCGTGCTGCCCTTCGATGAGACCACGGGCAACTGGGACTGCGGCATCGCCGAGCTGGCCGACGGGACGTTGCTGGTCAACTTCACGATGGCGGGGTACTTCAAGCGCGGGATCAAGCCAGAGCAGCCATCGTGGGCGCGCGAGCCGATGACCGAGGAATGGGGCGACTGGACGTGGAGTTACCGACTCATGAGCTGGCTCGGCACGTACGTGGTGCGCTCCGACGACGGTGGTCGTACCTGGTCGCAGCCGTACCCGGTGAACGCGCGGCCCCTCAAGCACGCCGGCTGCCGAGTCGGCTGCTGGCCCATGCCCACGGGCGAAATCCTCATGGGCGTCTACGGCCGGATCCACGGCTACGGCGAGGAGGGCGAAGGCGAGTCGACGCGAGCAACGCTGCTTCGATCCGATGACAACGGCTTCAACTGGGAGTACTTCTCGACCATGGCGTACGACGCGGCGAGCATCATCGACTACGAAGAGCCGGCGATCGCCACGCTCGCCGACGGCCGGCTCGTCGGGATCATGCGCACGCAGGTCAACCCGAGTGGCGATTCCAAGAACATGGCGGTGGTTGTTTCCGACGATCAGGGCTTTTCCTGGTCGGCTCCGCGGTTCACGAACATCTGGGGCTATCCCGCCGAGATCGTGCCGCTTCCCGACGGCCGCTACGTGATGGTGTACGGCTATCGCCGCCCGCCCTACGGCGTGCGCGGCTGTGTCTCCGAAGACGGTTTGCATTGGGACATCGCGAACGAGTTCACGATTCGCGAGGGCGGTGTACCAATCGGCCACAAGCGCATCGACAACGCCAACCCGGGGGTGTTCCAACACATCGGCTACCCCAGCGCAGGCCTCCTACCCGACGGGCGCATCCTGTGCCTGTACCACGAGTGGGACACCGCCGACCGCCCGTTGCAGTACGTGCTGAGCACGCATTTTCGGGTCGAGGACTGACCGATGGGGAACTCGCCGTCTCTCGACATTCTCCGCACGTCGTCGGTACCGACGCTGGCCAACGCGATCGAGCTGTTCGGCGTCGTACCCGCGAACCAGGGCTTCACGACGCGTCCGCTCATGTGCCATTTCCCCGAGCTGGGCATGCTGGTAGGGCGGGCGGTCACGCTGCGCTGCAGCACGAACCAACCCGAAGGCATGGCCCCCACACCGCTCGAGGAGCCGAGCTACTGGCGCTACCTCGAGGGATGTCCCGATCCAACCGTCGTCGTCGTCGAGGATCTCGACGATCCCCCCGGCGGTGCCATGTGGGGTGAATGGAACTCCAACGTCCACAAGGCGCTCGGGTGCGTGGGCACCATCACGCAGGGGGCTGTTCGCGATCTCGACGCGGTGGCCCGGCTCGACTTCCACTTCTTCTCCACCACCGTGTCGGTTGCCCACGGGTACGGACGCTTTATCGACTGGGGCAGTCCCGTTTCGGTCGCCGGTCTCACCGTGTTGACCGGTGACCTCTTGGTCGCCGACCGTCACGGCGTGCTGCGGATACCACCCGAGGTCAACCTGCGCCACCTCATCGAAGTGGCCAACGAGATCGATGCCCTCGAGTCCGAGATTTTCGAGCTGTGCCAGAGCGACCACTTCAGTGTCGACGCGCTGGCCGAAATGTCGCGCTCCGTGCGCGAACGGTGGCCCCGTCCGGGAGGCCGCGAAGCGCCAACCGCGGTCTAACTCAAGCCGCAAGAAGGGACCATTTGCCGGTTGCCGTGGCGGTGCTATCTTCAACCAGACGGCCGATATGCAACCGGGCCGTTCCGCTGTCGCTCGGGGGGTGACAGCGAACAGGAAGGGATGGCTGTGAGCGACGAACGCGATCGCCTGGATCTCGATGCCCTGGCGCTGGAATGGACACGGAGGCGCTTCTTGCGCAACGCCGCGTGGGCCTTTGGCGCCCTCGGTATCGCGAGTCCGATCCTCAGTGCGTGTGGCAGTTCCAAGAAGAGCGGTGCAACAAACACCACCGCGGCGTCAGGCGTGTCGACCACGGTGGCGAACGGTGGAAAGACCGTGAAGATCCGCATTCCAATGGAAGAGCCCGGCTTCGCATCGCCGGGCGTGCAGGCCGACCTGGGCAGCTCATTCCTCGGCCACGTGTGCAGCAGCGGACTCTGGGTGTTCGACAAGGATCGTAAGGTCATCCCCGGCGATGTCGGTACGTACACGCCGTCGTCCGATCTGAAGACGCACACGATCAAACTCCGGCCCGACCTGAAATGGTCAGACGGCACGCCTTACGACGCCACGACCTACGAGTGGTCGATGCAGTTCATGGCCAAGACCTTCAACTCTTTGGCCGACCGCTGGCTGAAGGGCGCCGGCGACATCATGGATGGCAAGACGAAGGACTACACCACGATCGCCTGGCACGCCGATCCCAAGGATGCCAGCACGCTCATCATCGAGACGATCTTCCCCGTGAGCTTCTTCGAGATCTGGGCGGGCGGCCGGCCGAACTTCTTCGTCCAACCCAAGCACAACATCGAAAAGTACGGCGACAAGGACTACGCGACGTTCCCACATACGGCGCACAACGGTCCGTACATGATCGGTGAGTGGAACCACAATACGAGTCTGAAGCTTGTTCGGAACCCGTACTACACGGGACCCCCTGCCACTCCCGATGAGATCGATCTCACCATATTCACGTCGGCGCAGGATGCCGATGCGTTCAACGCGTTTCTCGGTGACCAGCTCGATGTCGCTGTCACGCCGATCGCCAATATGAAGACGCTGAACGATGACAGCAAGCTCAAGGACAACAGCAGCACGCAGACGTACGCCGACGTGGCCTTCGTCCTGCTCAACTGCAACAAGAAGCCCTTCGATGACGTACGCGTCCGCCAGGCCCTTTATATGGCCATCGATCGTGACTCTCTCGTAAAGGATGTACTCCAAGGTCGGGGCGATCCCGCCTATGGCGTGCTGTCGCCACCGATGAAGGCCGGCTACAACAAAGACGCGCGTCCTTTCCCGGAGGTCAGCGTGGCCAAGGCGAAGTCGCTCCTCTCGGACGCCGGCTTCCCGGACGGTAAGGGCTTCCCGGACATCAAGTACATCGGATACAACAACGGCGACGCCACGTTGGTGGCCCAGTACGTTCAGGACCAGTGGAAGAAGAACCTGGGCGTCACGATGACGATCCAGTCACTCGATCCCGGCAGCTGGTTTGGCGCGGTCATCGCCGTCGACCCCGCCTCCGACTGGGGTGACGCGTCGGACGCGTTCTGGCCGTCGGACTATCCCGAACCCAGCGAGATCGTCGGCCAGCTCTTCGACCACGGCGGCGTGGCCGTGTACCACCACCACTGGGAGAAGTCCGCCGAACTCGAAACGCTGCAGGAGCAGGCGCTGTTCGCTCCCGACCCCGCCACGCGATCCAAGCTGCTCACTGACTACGACATGAAGGTGGCCTCAGAGGTGCCGCTCATCCCTCTGTACTTCCCTCGCCAGATTCAAGTGCACAAGCCCAACATCGCGGGCGGCTTCTACTTCTACGGCACCGACTTCTACCAGGTGCGTTACCTCAACGCGACGTAGCCCGTGGTCCGCCTGATCGTTCGCCGGATCTTGCGGCTGATCCCGGTGCTGCTGGTCGTCTACTCGATCACATTCGGACTCTTCAAGCTCACTCCAGGCAGCCCATTCCAGCTCGGCACGCGGCCGCTTCCACCCGACACGATCAAGGCGGTCGAGAAGCAATACGGCCTCGACAAGCCGTGGTACGAGCAGTACGTCTCGTACCTCGGAAAGGCCGTACACGGCGACTTCGGGCCGTCGTACACCAAGCGGGGGCAGAGTGTCCGCGATGTCATCGGTCCCGCCATCCCCATCACGCTCCAACTCTCCATCGCGGCGTTTCTCATTGGGCCGACGATCGGGATCGCGCTTGGCCTGCTCGGCGCGGTGAGACGAAACACCTGGCTCGACTACCTCTCATCGGGCGTTGCCACCCTCGGCGTCTCCATACCCGGCTACGTCGCGGTATCGGCCCTGATCGTCATCTTCGGCGTCACCCTGCGATGGTTGCCGGTGCAGGGATGGCACGGGATCTTCAGCGTGTCGGCGATCATTCCCGTGCTGGCGCTCGCGCTCGAACCGCTCGCGGTGTTCGCCCGTTTCACGCGTTCTTCCGCGCTCGAGGTACTGGGGAGCGACTTCATTCGCACGTCGCGTGCGCGCGGGTTGCGAGAACGCACGGTCATTCTGCGTCACGTCATGAAGAACGCACTGATCCCGGTCCTCACCGTCGGTGGGCTCGAGTTCGCGGGACTCATCGGTGGTTCCTTCTTCGTGGAGACGATTGCCAACGTTCCCGGACTCGGGCGGGCGACGGTGGTTGCCCTCATCGGCCGTGACTTTCCCGTGATCATGGCGACGGTATTGATCGCCGCGCTCGCCATCGTCGTGGTGAACCTGTTGGTCGACCTCATTTATCTCGTCGTCGATCCTCGCGTCGAGGTGAGTGCGTGATGCGGGGAGTGCCATGACAACGCTGTTGGGGCAGGGGCTGCCGTCGGATGCCTTCGACCTTGCTCATACCTCATTTGGGCGGGACGCCTGGCGGCGGCTCCTCCGCAACCGGGCCGCCGTCGCCAGCTTGGTCTTCATCGGGATCCTGATCGTCCTGGCGGTGTTCGCTCCGCTGATAACGAGCCGCTCCTACTCGGTGCAGGATCCGGCCAACAGCTTCCGGCCACCGGGACACGGCAGTCTCCTCGGTACCGACGCGCTCGGGCGCGATGTATGGAGCCGGCTGGTCTACGGCGCCCGCATCTCTTTGACGGTGGCCTTTTTCGCCGAGATCATTCAGCTACTGATTGGTGTTCCCGTCGGATTGATCGCCGGGTTCTTCGGCGGCCGGGTGGATTCCTGGCTGATGCGGGCGGTCGACACCTTGTTCGCCTTTCCGCTCTACCTGTTTGTGATCGTCATGGCCACCTTCATCAAGGTGCGGGCGACGACGGCGGGGGTCGGAGGCTGGGTCACGAGCATCGACAAGCTCACCGCGGGCCTGTTCGGCGTGCTGATCGCGTTGTCATTGGTGCTCTGGCTGGTGCCGGCCCGCCTCACTCGTGGGGTCGTGTTGTCGGTGGTGAAGCAGGACTATGTGCGAGCTGCCCGCGCCATGGGCGCCACCCGCCGCCGCATCATCATCCGCCACATCCTGCCGAACTCGCTGGCGCCGATCATCATCTCGGCGACGTTCGGGGTCCCGATCGCGATACTTATCGAGGCGGGTGTGTCGTTTCTGGGGCTCGGCGTCAATCCCCCCAAGCCATCGTGGGGCCTCATGATCTCCGACGGTTCCAAGGCGATCGTGTCGTCGCCCTACCTCGTGATCGCGCCCTCCGTGGCTCTCGTGCTGACGATGCTCGCGTTCACCTATCTCGGTGACGGCTTGCGCGACGCACTCGATCCGACGACGAAGCACACCTGAGCCGGACCGCACGCGATGACCGACACCCTCCTCGAGATCGAAGATCTCCACGTCGATTTTCAAGTCGACCGGGCGATCGTGCGGGCGGTCGATGGTCTTTCCCTGAGCGTGGCAGCGGGCGAAAGGGTAGGCATCGTCGGAGAGTCAGGCTCCGGAAAGTCGGCGACGGCCCTCAGCGTGATGCGGCTGATCGAAAAGCCGGGAACGGTGCGCGCGAAGGTGATGCGTTTTCACGGTACCGATCTCCTGACTCTCAGCCGTCGTCAACTTGATGACGTACGGGGCGCCGGTATTGCCATGGTCTTCCAGGACCCACTGACCGCGCTCGACCCCGTCTTCACCGTGGGTCAGCAGATCGTCGAGGTCATCCATCGTCATCAACCCGACGTGACGAAGACGGAGGCGCGATCGAGGGCGAAGCGCCTCCTCGTCGAGGTCGGCCTTCCCGATCCCGACCGTTGCCTTCGTTCCTACGCTCACCAACTGTCCGGTGGCATCCGCCAACGCTCGATGATCGCATCCGCGCTGGCGGCGGATCCGCTCCTCCTGATCGCCGACGAGCCCACGACGGCGCTCGACGTCACGGTGCAGGCCCAGATCATCGACCTTCTCGCGCGCCTGGCCGACGAGCGAGGGATGGCGGTGATCCTCATCACCCACGATCTCGGTGTGCTCGCCGGGTTCACGCAACGCGTCGTGGTGATGTACGCGGGCCGCGCCGTCGAGGTCGCCGATGTGCAGAGTCTTTTTCGAAACCCCCGCCACCCGTACACGGTCGCACTCCTCGGCTCGGTGACGAGACTCGATCGTCCTCTCGAGCGAGATCTTCCGGCCATCCCCGGTGCTCCTCCGAACCTCGCTCGGCTCCCGCCCGGGTGTCCGTTTGCGCCGCGGTGTGCCTACGCGCAGGACGATTGCCGGGTAGACCGGCCCGAGTTGCGACCGGTCGGACGGAGCGTTGTGGCCTGCCACCATCCGATGGGTGACGGGAGCTGACATGGCTCTCGTCGAAGTAAGCCATCTCGTGAAGCACTTCTCCCTTCACCGACCAACGCTGTTCAACCGCGAGGTGCCGGTCGTCAAGGCGGTCGACGACGTGTCCTTCACGATCGAGCGAGGCGAGACACTTGGGCTCGTCGGCGAATCGGGGTGCGGGAAGAGCACGACCGCGCTCTGCACGCTGGGGCTGGAGCAACCGACCGCGGGCACCATTCTCTTCGACGGCAAGCCGCTCGTCGATGCGACCCCCGACGATCTTCGCAACTTCCGGCGGCGCACCCAGATCATCTTCCAGGATCCGTTCAGCTCGCTCAACCCGCGCATGACGGTTGGCACCATCGTGCGCGAGCCGCTCGACATACAACGGCAGGGGGGAAAGCGGGACCGCGACCGCCTCGTCGTTGAACTCCTGGAGCGGGTCGGTCTGGGCGGCGAGCACGTCAACCGTTACCCGCATCAGTTCTCCGGAGGGCAGCGCCAGCGGATCGGCATCGCCCGCGCCTTAGCCCTCGATCCGGAGTTCGTGGTGTGCGACGAACCCGTGTCGGCGCTCGACGTCAGCGTGCAGGCCCAGGTTGTCAATCTGCTGGCCAGTCTGCAGCGCGAGTTGGGACTGGCCTACCTCTTCATCGCCCACGATCTGTCCGTCGTTCGTCAACTCGCGCACCGTGTCGGCGTCATGTACCTCGGTGCGCTCGTTGAACTGGCGAGTCGTGACGAGCTCTACGCCAGCCCCCGGCATCCCTATACCGTCGCGCTGCTCTCGTCGGTGCCCGTGCCCGATCCCGATGCTCAGGCCGGCCGCAAGCGGATCGTGTTACAGGGTGAGCCTCCGAGCCCCGTCAATCCTCCGTCGGGATGTCGCTTCCGAACGCGGTGCTGGAAGGCCGAACCGCGCTGCGAGGCCGAGCGCCCCGTTCTGCGCGATCTGGGGTCGGGTCATCTCGTCGCGTGTCATTTCCCCGAACCGGCGGGTCAGCTGCCGGTTGTTGTCGCGACCGAGGAGGCGATGCCTGGTGCCCAAGATCGTCGACCATGAGGCTCGACGAGCCGAGGTGCTCGAAGCCACCTGGCGGGTCATCGCCCGGCTGGGCATCGAGCAGACCACGACGCGCGAGATCGCCAAGGAGGCGCGTTGTTCCACCGGCGTTCTGGCGCACTACTTCCGCAACAAAGACGAGATCCTGCGGCTCGCGCTTGACCACGCGCATTCCCTAGTCCGCGATCGAATACGAGTGCTGATGGACCGCGCTACGGGAGTAACAGTTCTGCGCGCCGTGCTGGGGGAGTCCCTTCCGCTCGACGAGCCCCGTCAGTTGGAGCTCACATTGGAGGTGAGTTTCTGGGCTCGCGCCGTGGTGCAGACCCGTCTCCGACCGAGTCAGCATGCCGACTACGACCGCTGGCAAGCCATCGTGAAGACACTGGTCGAGGAGGCCAAGGCCCTGGGTGAGTTTCCGGCGGGCCTCGATGCCGATGCCGCCGCGACGCAGTTGGTCACGTTCGTCGACGGGTTGGGTGTCGATGCGCTGTTGTATCCAGAGCGCTTTCCACCTGCAGCTGTTCACTCGCTGCTGGATCGACAACTCCGGATGTTGGGCGCGGCGCTTCCGAGCCGCCGGCTGCGACGAACGAGCCGCGGTCGGGAACTCAGCCGGCCGTCACGTACTCTCTCGTCCTGACGACTCCCTCGCCACGCGCACCGCGTCGTCGACGAGGAGGCTGGCCCTAAGTACGTCGAGGGCCTCGCGACCGGTCCAGCGATAACCCGACCCGTCGGTCAATGCGGCCACCCAGTCGGCTTGCGCCACCGACCAGGCTGCGCTCCACCGGTGGTCGACCTCGTAGCACGTGAGGCGACCGCCAGCGGCCACCTCCACCGTCGGACGCTCCGCGGCTCGGCCTTCGCCGGTGTTGATCCAACAGAGGCCGGCGGACCCGGTGATCGTGATGCTGGTATCGGCGCTGTATTCATCAGTGAGCACGACGAGTTCGTCGCACAAAGTGCCTTCAACGAGGGCTTGGCCGCCGTCGTCGTGGTGCCAGGCCACGGCGTACGGAAATCCGGTCCGTCGCCCGTGCACCTCTTGGTCGCCCGAGAGCGCGACCACGCGCGCCACAGGGCCAAACAATGCGATCGCGGGCGAGAGGAGGTGCGCGCTGTCATCGAAGAGACTGGGCGCGGCGAAGCGATCCGACCACGGTCCATGCAAGCGCCACGACCAGGCTTCGGCGGGAACGTCCCATCCGCAGGAAAGAAGCGAGTTGGCCCATCGCATGTAGATCGACAGGGGAGTACCGATGGTGCCCTCGGTCACGATGCGTTCCGCCAACCGCCACGCGGGGGAATTCACCGTGTTTTCAAAGACGCGAAGTGCCACTCCTGCTGCTGCGGCTGCCTCGACGATCCGCTGTCCCGTCGCGAGGTCGCCCGCGAGCGGCTTTTGCACGGTTACTGCCTTGCCGGCGGCGATGGCGGCCAGCGCGAGTTCGGGTTGCGCGTGCGACGGCACGAGGATCTCGACCGCATCGACACTGTCGTCGGCGAGCATCTCGGCGAACGAGACCGCCCGGGAACCCGTCTCACCGGCGATGGCCGCCGCTCGGTCACGGTCGACATCACATACGGCGACCACCCGCACGCGATCCTGCGACAGAGCCTGGTAGCCCCGGAGATGCAGTGTGGAGATCCGCCCGAGGCCGATGACCCCGACCCCAATGCTCACGGTGCGATCCTATTTCGAACGCTCGCGATGTAAAAGCGACACTCCAAACCGGCGCATGGGGTGTTGACGCTGGCGGATCAGCGCTGGAACGATAACGACCGTCCAAAAAACGAGTCACTTCGGCAGAGCCGTGCACCCGGAAAGGAGCGGTGGGGTTGATCGAGGCCGGCAAGGACGTCACTGCCTACGCGGATCCGGGATTCAGCGCGTTCCTCCGCCGGGCGTTCCTCGCGTCGATGGGTTTCGACGACATCGATCTCGATCGGCCGATCATCGGTATCGCCCACACCATCTCCGACTACACGACGTGCCATCGCGAAATGCCGGCACTGGTTGATGCCGTGAAGCGGGGCGTCCTTGAGGCCGGTGGCCTCCCGATGGTCTTCCCGGCGATGTCGCTCGGCGAGATTCTGATCGCTCCTACCACGATGCTCTTCCGCAATCTCCTGGCGATGGAGGTCGAGGAGCTGATACGCGCCCAGCCGATGGACGCGGTCGTCCTCGTGGGAGGCTGCGACAAGACCCTGCCGGGTCTGCTGCTCGGGGCGATCTCGGCCGACAAACCGATGATCGCCCTCGCGGCAGGGCCGATGATGACAGGGAGCTGGCGGGGCCAGGACATCGGAGCGTGCACGGACTGCCGAGCGCTCTGGCTGCAGCACCGCGCCGGCGAAATCGATGACGCGGCGCTGGCCGAGAGCCGCGACCGCCTGGCTCCCACCGGGGGCACGTGCATGGTGATGGGCACCGCGTCGACGATGGCGTTCGTCACCGAAGCACTTGGGCTAAGCCTCGTTGGCACCGCTACGGCCCCCGCACCTTCAGCCGACCGTTTGCGGGCCGGGGCGCTTACGGGTCGCCGGGCAGTGGCGCTCGCTCGCGAAGATTTGCGCCCATCAGCGATTCTCACGCCCGCTTCAATAGCCAACGCGGTCGTCACGACGATCGGCATCGGCGGATCAACGAACGCCGTGATTCACATCAGCGCCATCGCTCGACGCGCCGGTCTGGCCATCGAACTCGATGACGTAGCCGCCCTGTCGGCTCGGACTCCGCTCGTCGTCGACTGCAAGCCCGCCGGCCGCCGGTATCTGCCCGATCTGCACGCCGCAGGAGGAAGCGCGGCCGTGTTAAAGGTTCTGGCGCCGCTGCTCGACCTTCGTGCGCACACGGTCCACGGCGCCACCCTCGGCGAAGTACTCGCCCCGCTGCCGGAAGCGGCGTCGTGGCAAGAGATCGTTTTCCCGCTGGATCGTCCGCTCGGTCCGCCCGGAGGCCTCACCGTGCTGCGCGGAAGTCTCGCCCCAGGCGGCGCGCTATTGAAGCGGAGCGCGGCCAGCGAAGCTCTTCTGCGCCACACAGGACCGGCCGTCGTCTTCGAATCGGTCGACGATCTCGCGGCGCGCATCGACGACCCACAGTTGGTCGCGACGGCCGATCACGTCATCGTTCTCCGCAACTGTGGGCCGGTGGGCGCGGGGATGCCCGAAGCGGGTTCGGCGGCTATTCCCCGCCATCTGGCGTGGGCAGGCGTTCGTGACATGGTTCGGGTAAGCGACGCGAGGATGAGCGGGACCGCCTCTGGCACCGTCGTTCTCCATGTGACCCCGGAAGCCGCCGTCGGGGGACCGCTTGCCCTTGTACGCGACGGCGATCTGATCGAACTCGACGCCCTGGCCGGGCGGCTCGATCTTCTGGTCGACGACGCGGAGCTCGAGCGAAGGCGCCGTGACTGGCGTGCTCCAGCGGTCCCGTCACGCGGCTGGAGGCATCTGTACGCGCGACATGTCCTCCCCGCTGATCAGGGCGCCGATCTCGATTTTCTGGGGCCGTCGGAGACGGCGGTGTGACCCGGGTCGCGTTCATCGGGGGTGGATGGATCGCGTACAGCATCGCCGCGGGAGTGAGGGCATACGGCGGGGAACTCAGTGCGGTGGCCGATGTGTCGGAGCGCCGGCGTGAGCAGTGGCGGTCGACCGAGGGGGTGGCGGTCTTCGACGATCACCGCACCATGCTCGACGCTACGGGACCCGACGTTGTTTTCGTGCTCACGCCGACGCTTTTCCACGCGGCCCATACGATCGACGCCCTCGACGCCGGCTCGGATGTCGTCGTCGAGAAACCGATCGCGTCAACGATGGGCGAGGCTCAGGACATGATTCATCGGGCGGCGCGGCTGGGGCGAAGGTTGCTCGTCGATGAGAGTTACGTGACGATGCCGAGTCACCTCGTCGCGCTCGGCGCGCTTCAAGCCGGCCTCATAGGCGCGGTTCGATCGGTTCTCCTGACGTTCTTCGGTTGGCGACCGCGTCCGGAATACGAACAGGGTGTCGCGGCGGCCAATGCGGGCTGGCGGCGCGATGGGCAGTTCGCATGGATCAGCGATCACTTCGTGCATCTCGTCGCCCTCTCACGTCTGTTCGCAGGCCATTCCGACGTCGACGGTGTAACGGCACTGGGTGGTCCGACGGAAGCCGAAGTCCGCGGCGCGACCTGGCGCTGCGGCGACGTCGACGTCGTGTGGCTGCGGGCGAGCCGCGGCGAGGAAGGGGTGTTCGGAACGGTGTCGGGGTTGCATACGACGGTGGTGGGCACGAACGGTCTGCTGACGGTCCTCGGTGAAGGAGGGTCGTGGGGGGACGGCCGGGGGAGCGAGGCGGTGCGCTTCGGCGACGCTTCGACGCTCGACGCGGTGACCGAACCCGACACGTTGTGGGTCGCGGACGTCGGCTATTACCCGGCCGCCCATATCAACTCCGTGGCGACCGCGCTGGACGCGCTCCAGGGTCTCCGAGACGGCTATACCGGAAGCGACGCGCTCGTCGACCTGATTGCCACCCAAGCGCTGATCGAATCGGCCCGCGGTCGGTAGCGGATCGCCTCATTCGAACAAGTCGGATTCAGGCTCGCGAGGGGGTTGCGCTCGCACGAAGTGCTCGAAGCCCATCATGTCCTCGAGCATCCATCTCGGGATCATCTCGGGTTCGATCGGATATTGACTGCGATGGGCGGCGATGGCGGCGATCTTGCGATCGATGACACCACGCACGTCGATGACCGTCGTCGCCCCCGGCCGTGAGTCGCCGAGGGCAGCGGCCGGATCGGTGCCCGCAGTGGCTTCGGCCGCCCCCCGACTGCCCCACAGAGCGGGGCGTTGCCGCGTGAACACGAGGCACGTGACCGCCTCGACCGCGGTCACTTGGGCGGTCCGCGGGCTGCGCTGGGCAATGGCAATCTCCCCGAAAAATTCGCCGGGGCCGGAACGGCGGAGGGTTGTGCGAGTCCCGTCGGACCGAATCTGGCTGACCTCGACCACACCCGTGAGAATGAGATACAACGCGTCGGCGGCCTCACCTTGCTCGACGATGGACACGCCAGGGGGAAACCACCCCACGTCGATGTGATCGTCGGCGTAGCCAAGCGCGGTGCTTTCCTGCGCGAACAGAGAAAACACGCGGGCGAAGTTGGCGGCGCCTTTGAAGTGGTCGTGCAGCGCGGTGAGCCACTCCGCTAACCGCTCGACGAGAAGGAGCCGGCTGCGCGGAAAGTATGAGTGGTACAGACGGCCCTTAGCCCATGTCGCGCAGGCCGCACTGGTAACGCTGCCGATAGTGACGTGGTCAGGATGCCCATACGCGCCATCGGGACCGAACGTCACGACGACATCGGGGCCGAAGTCGTCAAGTACGCCGCCCACTTCATCGACCAATGAACCGCGATCGAGTCCCGCGAGCGTTCCGTCGATATGGTCGAAGAAGGTGACGTGTTGGACGCCGAGACGGGCGCAGGCCTCGCGCAGTTCGGCCTCGCGGACCGTGCCAAGAGAGCTGCGAGTGGCCACGGAAGCGTCGCGGATTTGGCCCGCCTCGCCGCGCGTGGCGCATACGACCATCGCCTCGGCACCGGCCTGCACGTACTTCGCCAACGTCCCGCCGACGCAGAAGACCTCATCGTCGGGATGCGCGAACACTCCCAGTATGCGATGCCCCACCGATTCGGATCGTAGGCGATGTCAGGCGGCGATCATTTCGATGAGGATCGCGCGCACTCGGCTCGCCGCGAAACGGACCCGGTCCGCGCGCAACAACGCCACGACGCGACTTTCGGCCGCGATCCGCGCGTCGTCGAACGAGGTGGCGAGCACCGTGACCGTGTGGCCATAGGTGGTGCTGACGCGGTACATGCACTCGGTCGTGGCCGTGTCCATCACACGCCCTCCTACCCTCCGCCGTTGGTCTGTAACCCGGCAGTGTGACGAAAGAGCGTGTCTTCCGCTATGGGGCTGGCCCCCCGCCGTGGCATTTGTTCGGCTGTGTTTTTCAGCCTGGGGTCTCGTCGGCCCAAACAACCATCGAATCAAGCTCGACCTTGCCGAACGTCGACACCATGGCTACGTCGAGGGCGTCACGGCCTCGTCCGATCAACACGCGTCCCACCCGCCGTGCCCCGTTCCGAGGATCGAACGTCCACCAGCGCCCCCCGAGGAACACCTCCATCCAGGCACAGAAGTCCATCGCTAGATCGGTCGCCGGTACGGCGATATCGGGGAGATAGCCGAACGCGTAGCGCGCGGGGATGCTGAGCGCGCGGCACAACGCCACGCCGAGGTGCGCGAAGTCCCGGCAGACCCCGGCGCGCGATGCCAAGACATCGACGGCCGTGGCAGTGGGCGACGTGCTGCCGTAGCCGAACGTCACCTCGTTGTGGACCCAGTCGGAGATCGCCTGAACCCGTCCCCAGCCCTGTGGCATGGTGCCGAACAGTTCCCACGCGAAGTCGCCGAGTTCGTCCGAAGGACAGAAGCGGCTCGGCAACGTGTACGAGAGCACGGAGTCCGGCAGCCATTCCGGTTCGACCTCGACCGCGTCGGTATCGATGGCGTCGGGCTCAGCGGATACCTGCACCCTTGCATCGAAACGGATAACAGATTGGCCCGCAGGCAAGGTGAGCCGGCGGCACACGTTTCCGAGTCCGTCGACGTACACCCGGGAAGTCGCGGTCGTTTGTTCGTCCCAGGATGCGTCGGCTACGTAGAAGTCACCGTCGGGGCGGGGTTCGACCTGCAGCACCGCGTGCGTGGGCATGGTCGCCCGCTGCACGAACTCACACCCCACGCGAACCAGCACGCTGCGAACCGTAAAGGGCGGCGGTTGCGTTCGGATCGGCCCCACCAACGATTAGACCCTGCGCCGCATCAACATCACGACGATGATGATGAGCAGGATCACGACGACAGTTCCTACTCCGATGTACACGGTGGGCTCCTTGTGTCGGGGGCTGTTCCGCTCCTGACTTCCCGGCAAGCGTGCTCTCCATACTAGAGTCTTTGGGCTTCGCTATCTTGCGGCGCGCGTGTTCTGCTCCCCGCGGCCCCCCGCGACCCAGCTACTTGCGGCCCTTCTCGTCGCCTGCCTCGCCGCATGTGCGTCGAGCGGACCGGTCAGCAGTTCTTCGGGGAGCGCGTCAACCACGACAACAACGACGGCCCTCGTGACCGACACCACCGCGGGCACGATGGTCGAGACAGTGACGAGCGAGGCCACTGTGCCGATCACTGCGCCACCGACGACTGGGCCACCGATCGCCAGAGTGCTCCTCGTCGGCGATTCCACGCTTCTCGCCGTCAGCAAGTACGCTGCCCTCGACGCGTTTCGGGGATTCGACGCTGACTACGAGGCCGCGTCGTGCCGGACACTCGGTGTGCCATCGTGCGGAGACCCGCCTCGGCCGCCCAACAGCGTCGAGACCATCAAGTCCTCGGCCGGTGTTTTCGATGATGTGGTGATCATGGCGGGCTATGACGAGTGGTGGACGACCTTTCCCGAGAGCTTCGGCCAGGTGGTCGCGGCGGCACGCGCCAAGGGCGCCCGTCGGATCATCTGGCTGACGTATCGGGAGGGTGTCACGTACCGCCTCCCCGACGAGCGGGGTGGAAGTGAGGCGTACCTGAAGAACAACGCCACGATTAGGGAGATGGCCGCGTCGGGCTTCTATCCCGATCTGGTAATCGCGGACTGGAATGGTTACACGACGAACGTTCCGACGTGGTTGGCAAGAGACGGTATCCACCTGAATCGCACTGGCGCATACGGCGTCGCGGATTACATCTCGAGGGTCGTGGCCCACACATCGGGTCGCGCGTGTCCGTTGCCGAGAGAAGCAGGTGGCACCGTTGAACCGCTCTGCCCCAACCCCGACGCGACGGGCCCGCCGGCCGACGTCGTCTCGCTCTACGGTTAGGGAGTTGGCCCCAAGCTGGGAATGCGTGCCGTTCGGTGACAAACCGCGGTTGATCGTGCATGTGCCCCACGCAAGCACCGAGATCGACGAGGCCGTCCGGGCCGGCATTCAACTCGATGACGCTGAACTCGCCGCCGAACTCGCCGTGATGACCGACTGGTACACCGATCGGCTCGCTCTGGACGCGTGCGCGCGTGGCGCCGCGCCGGTGGTCGTGTTCGTCAATCGGCTCTCGCGATTGGTCATCGATCCCGAACGCCTCTCCGATGAGGCCGAGCCGATGGCCGAGATGGGGATGGGCGCGGTTTACACCAGGACAGCCAGCGGCGCGAGGTTGCGCGCGCCCGATCGTCAGCGGGACGCAGATTTGATGAAGCGGTTCTTCGAGCCCTACGCGACGGCCGTCGCCGACCTCGTCGACGAGGCACTCACGAACCACGGCACGGCCACGATCGTCGACCTGCACTCGTATCGACCGCTACCGCTGCGGTACGAGCCCGATCCCAGCGCGCCCCGTCCGGGCGTGTGCATCGGGACCGACGACTTCCATACGCCTCGGGCCCTGATCGACCACACCCGAGCTGTCTTCGCCGGAATCACGGGCGGGTTCGATCTCAATACGCCGTTCACCGGTACCTACGTTCCGTTACGCCACTATCGAGTCGACGCCCGAGTGCGCTCCGTCATGATCGAGATCCGCCGTGACCTCTATCTCGACGAACCGACGCATGACCTCCACACGGGCTACGGCATCCTCGTAGCTCGGCTGGCCCAGCTGCTCAGGGAGCTCGCCGGGTAGCAAGCGTTCGGCGCGGCCTGGGCCCCCTAGATCCCTTGCTTCCGCGGTTGAGTATGCATACTGAGTATGGGTACCAACTGGGAGGTCACGGGGTGAGCGGTCCGCCGGACCCACGAGCCCGTCGGGTTCGAGTCGCTCGAGCGGGGTGTACACCTGCCCGACGTCGATGACGGGAACGCGCGTGACGGCTGACTGACCGCGGCCGCGAAGCCCTCGGCGAGTGGTGGTGGGCTGTGCCCGCCGACGAGCCGCCGCCGCGTGACTAGCTCGTCCTCAAGATCCTGCTCGCCCAGACCGGCGATCGAGATCACGCGCTCGAGGTGATCGGTCACCACCGCGACGCGCTGCTCGGGCTGCTGGCGCTACGCCGCCGGTCGGGTCCTGACGCCGCGCCCGAGAGCAATCTGACGATCGTCGGACTCTTCCGTCGCGTTCGAACCACGGCTACCGTGGTCGTGATGAGCTGCCCGGAATGCGGGCGCGAATACGTCCCGAGGCACCGTTTTTGGTCGCAGCGTCAACGGTGGTGTTCGGGGTCGTGCCGGCGGCAGATGGTACGAGAGCTACGTGAGCTGTGGTTCACCGTGTACCGATGCAGCGCGGCGATCGAGATGCCGGATGTCATCAAGGCCCGAGACGAGCTGATCCACCGGTTCGTGAGCGCGGCACTTTCAGCCGGGGCGGAGACAACTTCACCAACCCCGGATTCCTGGACCTCCAGCGACGGCGATGACGAGCTCCCGTTGTACTGCGAGCCGACCGGTCAGCGCATCTGGACGACGAGGCGCTCGGCTACTTCGCGTGACGATGTGCCGACGCGAAGCTCGTGGACGCCAGGCACCTCCATCCAGGCGTGGGTATTGACGTCCCATGCCTGGTACGTCCGTGGGTCGAGCGCGATCACCGTGGTCGTTGAACCCTCGGCGGGCACGTCGAGCTTGGCGAACCCGGAGAGGCGCTGATCGGCGTCGTCATCGGCGCCGTCATGCCCGTCGCGGTGGGCGTAGATCTGTACGACGCCGACACCCGCGCGGGGGCTGGTGTTGGTCAGATCGACCTCGACGGTGAACGGATCGAGCATCCGCGCCGAGGTGATCGATACGTCTGCATACCCGAGACCGTGGCCGAACGCGAAGAGTGGCTCCCGCCCGACGGTGTCGTACCAGCGGTAGCCGACGAGGCGGCGTTCGAGATACGGGGCGACGCCATTACGGCCCGGATGATGCTCGAACGCGGGGGTGTCCTCGAGCCGGCGGGGGAACGTGACAGGCAATCGGCCCTGCGGCTCGACGTCGCCGAACAGGACATCGGCCAACGAGTCGCCCATCTCCTGTCCGGGGAACCAGGCCATGAGAACCGCAGGGACCGACTCGGCCCACGGCATTGCCACCGGCGCTCCGGCGTTGATCACGACCACGGTGCGCGGGCACACCTCGGCGACTCGCCTGATCAGCTCGTCCTGGCGGCCGGGCAGGTCGAGCTCGGCCCGGTCCCAGCCCTCGCTCTCCCAGTCATCGTTGGTGCCGACGATCACGATCGACAGGTCGGCAGCTGCGGCCGCGTCGACGGCGTCGATCATCCGGTCACCCGCGTACGGAGCCTCGGCCCCGATGTTCACGCCACCAAGCCCCATTCCGGTGCGGCGATGACGGATCTCGACGTCGAGCTTGTATGACCGGCCGGCCTCGAGCGCGGCGGTGGCCGTGACCTCGGCTCTCCCGGTGCCGAAGAACGAGCCGCCGATCGCCATCTCTGCGTTGTCGAGCACGACGTCGTTGTCGACCAGCAGTCGGGCCGGCGCCACGGATTCGACTCCAAAGCTCCACGCCCCGGAAACGTCCGGGGTGAACGTGGTGCTGATCCTGGCGCCGTACTCGGGGTTCGCATCGGAGCGACCGATCGGATCCGCGACCCACTTGAGGCGCGCCGTACCGATCGTGCTGGTCAGCGCGGGATCGGCGTCGTCCTGCTCGAGGTCGTCGGGGTCGCCGAAGTAGTCGATCGTCATCGGTCCGCACAGCCGGAGGTCGAGCTGCGGAAGGCTTCGATTGATGGTGCACCCCACAGCGTGGGCGACCTCAACGCCGTGCGGTCGCAACCGTTCGACGATGGCCTCGAGCGGATGGACGACATGCGTCGGTGTCACGTGCGCGCTGCCCCCACCCATGATCTGGCCCAGGGCCGCGTTGGGGCCGAGCACCGCCACCCGCCGCACTCCGTCCCTGGTGAGCGGCAAGGTCTTGGTGCCCGACTCGTCCGACACGTTGCGCAGCAGGACCATCCCGCTGGCACCGGCCAGGCGGATCAAAGCCCGGTCGTCAGGAGCGTCGCGGGTCAGCTCCGGCCCCGGGCCCTCGCTCGCTAGAGCGCCCACCCGGTCCATCAGCGTGAGCACGTTCAGCGCCGCGCCGCGAACCTGCTCGGCGGTCACGTCGCCACGCCCGACCGCGTCGAGCAATGCCTGACCGCGAAAGCGCGTCGGACCCGGCATCTCGAGGTCGGCTCCGGCCGCCAGCGCTTCGACAGTGGAGTGCAGCCCGAACCAGTCGCTCATCACCAGCCCGTCGAAGCCCCACTCGCCACGCAGCACCCCGCGCAGCATCGGTTCGCTGTCAGCGGCGAACGGGCCGTTGATCCGGTTGTACCCCGTCATCACCGCGAGTACGCCCGCTTCCTTGACGGCCGCCTCGAACGGCACCAGGTACAGCTCCCGCAAGGTGCGCTCGTCGATCTGCGAGTCGATCGACATGCGTTCGAACTCGGTGTCGTTGCCGACGAAGTGCTTGATGCACGACGCCACGCCCTCGGACTGCAGGCCCCGTATATAGGCCACGGCGATGCGCGACGTGAGGTAGGGATCTTCGCTCATGCACTCGAAGTTGCGCCCTCCGACCGGCGTGCGGTGCAGGTTGACGGTGGGCGCCAACAGCACCGACGCTCCCTTGGCCAACGTCTCGCGACCGAGCACGTGGCCGACTCGCTCGACGAGGTCGGGATCCCACGTCGCGGCGAGCGCCGTGCTGCACGGCACGGCGAGCGACGCCGGGCCGTCGTAGCGCGTGCCCCGCGCCCCGACCGGACCGTCGCTGACGCGCATCGCCGGGATGCGCAGGCGGTCGACGCTCGCCGTGTGCCAGAAGTCGACGCCCGCGAGCAGCGAGACCTGTTCATCGATGGTGAGCTGGTCGATGAGCGCTTCGGGTGACGCGCCCGCCGTCACCCCTTGACGGCTCCGGCCAGGAGGCCGCGAACGAAGTACCGCTGCAAGGCGAAGAACACCGCCAGGGGCACCACCATCGACACGAACGCAGCCGCGGTGAGCAGGTGCCACGACTGACCGAACGTGCCGCCGACCTCGACCAGCTTGGCGATGATCGGCTTGTTCTTGGCGCCGCCGTACACAAGCCCGATCAGCAGGTCGTTCCAGATCCACATGAACTGGAAGATGGCCAGCGACGCGAGCGCCGGCACCGACAGTGGCACCACGAGGCGGACGAACACGGTGAGGTGACCGGCCCCGTCGACGCGGGCCGCCTCGATGATCTCCCTAGGCAACGCCGAGATGAAGTTTTTGAGGATGAAGATGCAGAACGGCAGGCCAAAGCACACGTGGGCGACCCAGACCGCGGCGACGCTGTTGTTGAGGTGGAGGTACGGGAAGATCGTGACGCTGCCGATGTGGACGCCGCCGGTGATCAGGCGCAGCAACGGGATCAAGGCCATCTGTAGCGGCACAACGAGCATGGCCACCACGGCCACGAACAGCCACTCGCGGCCCTTGAACTTCATCCACGAAAACGCGTACGCGGCCATCGCACCGATTCCCACCGACAAGATGACCGCGGGGATGGTGATCTTCACGGAGTTGAAGAAGAACTGGGTGAGGTTGGCGCTGCCCGGCGTCGACGAGAGGACGGCATGGTAGTTGGAGAACGTGAACTTGGGTCGGACGAAGGCCTCCCACCACCCCGACGTCTTGACCTCCTGCTCTGGCCGCACCGAGGAGACGAGCAGGCCGAACGTGGGGATCGTCCACAGCAAGACGAGGGCAATCACGAAGTAGCGCCCGCCGCGGCTCGACAGCGAAGCGCTCACCGACCGCCCGATCGGCTCGCCCCCCATCGCCGCCTCCACGGTCGTGTCGTCCGGCAGCGCCCCAGACCCGATCGTGGTGGCCTCGATCGGGTCGGTGACGATCGTCGGTTTCACACTCGGATTGACCGTGCTCATGACCGCTCCTCGGCCCGTTGCTGGGCGCGTCGGTTCATGACCACGACCGGGATCACCAAGAGGAACAACAGCACGGCGTACGCCGATCCGAAGCCGGCGCGGTTCTGCACGAAGAAGATCCGATAGAACTCATTGGCGATCGTGCTCGTGCCGAAGTTGCCCCCGGTCGTCGAGGCCACGATGTCGAACACCTTGAGGGCGGCGATCGCCGTGATGGTGGCGACCGTGACGACCGTGACGCTGATGTACGGCAAGGTCACCTTGTAGAAGACCTGGCGCTTAGTCGCCCCGTCCACCCTGGCCGCCTCGATCAACGGCTCGGGAACGCCCTTGATGGACGCCGAAAATATGACCGTTGCCAACCCCGTCGAGGCCCAGATGAAGATCACGATCAGCAGGAACGTGTTCAAGCCCGGCGCCGAGGCCGGGGGCACTGCCGCACCGACGTTGCGATCGACGAGCCAGATCTTGTCGCCGTTCCCCCCGAAGCTGGCCGGCAACCCGGGGATCGCCTTCGCGACCTGGTTGGCCAGGCCGACTTTGAATGGCGGGCCGGCGTAGATGAACTTCCAGATGATGCCGGCCCCGGCCAGTGCGATTGCCGCAGGGATGAAGATCAGCGACTTCGCGACCTTCTCACCGCGCATCCCGTCTGCGAAGCGCGCGACGGCGAGCCCCACGATCACTACGAACAGCGTGCCGCCGACCACCCAGGTGAAGGTGTTGAACACGGTCAGCCGGGTGTCCTTGCCGGAGAGGATGTCGCGGTAGTTGTCGAGCCCGACCCACTTCTTGCCGCGGTTGTCGTGGAAGCCCACCCAGATCGTGCGGATCGCCGGCACGAACAACCCGGCGAACACCAGGAACACGGCCGGCCCCGCGAAAACCAACACCTGACCCCGCTCCCGCCAGGCACCCGGCAGGTACTTGGTGAGGGCGTACAGCCCGAGTAGGACGACGCCGAGGATCGCCAGCATGATGATCACTTGGCCGAATGCCTGGAGCATGCGTCCCCTCTTCCCCGCGTCCCCCAGCGGTGGACATCAAAACTATCCCAAGTGAGCAGAGGGCCCGGAGCCGCAGCCCCGGGCCCTCTGTCCCACCCGTGTGACTACTTGGCGGGCCAGCTTTTTTCGATGTTGTTCAGCATGTCATCGGTGCTGCCACCGACGATCCACGCTGTCGCCTCCGTCCAGAACGTGCCGGACCCGACCGCGCCGGGCATCTGGTCGGCACCGTCGAAGCGGAAGATGTCCGCGCTCGCCAACAGCTCTTGGAACGACGCCAGCAGCGGATCGGTGATCAACTTGGGGTCGATGTCCTTACGGGGCGACAGCTCCGCGTGCTTGTTGGCCATCGCCACGGCGTAGTCGGCCGAGGTCGCGTACAGGATGACGTCCCACGTCTCGGGCTTGTCGGTCCCCGCAGCGAGGATGTCGCCGGCGCCGAGCATCACCTTCGGGTCGCCGGCTTTGGCGACGGGCAGGTAGAAGTAGGTGATCTGGGCGTCACTGCCGGGAGGGCCGACCGTCGTCCCCTTAGGGAACAATGCCGAATAGAAGCTGGCCTGACGGTGCATGTAGCACTTGCCCGTGGCGATCGGCACACCGCCGTCCTGGAACTTCGTCGTGGCGATCGCCTTGACGTTGTTCTCGCCGCCTAGGTAGGCGGGGTTCTTGAGGTACGAGCCAACCGCGTCGGCGACGGCCTTGACCTTCGGGTCGTTGAACGGGA
This sequence comes from Acidimicrobiales bacterium, assembly GCA_040002995.1. Classification (GTDB taxonomy): domain Bacteria; phylum Actinomycetota; class Acidimicrobiia; order Acidimicrobiales; family Ilumatobacteraceae; genus JBDUDK01. The sequence continues at coordinate 30,992 of JBDUDK010000059.1, forward strand.
TGGCGTGGCTGACCCACTGGTCGTACACATCGGGCCCGTTGATCCGCAGCATGAAGTCCTCGAACCAGTCGGTGATCGGCCACCCAGTGGCGACGCCTGACTCGATGCCGGCGCACCACGGGATGCCCCCGTCGGCGACGATCTTGTCGGAAAGCGCCTTCAGCTCCACGAGCGTCTCGGGGACCTTATAGCCCTTCGCCGCGAAGGCCGCTGGGCTGTACCACACCATCGACTTGACGTTGGCCCGCCACGGAATGCCCTTTACCGCCTTGTCGACGGTGATGAGGCCCTCCCAACCCTTGATGAAGTCGCTGTTGGCATGCTTGGCGACGTTCTCGGGGAGTGTCTTGAGGTTGTCGGCCAGCGTGGCCAACAGACCCGGCTGCGGGAAGTCGATCACGTCAGGCGGGCTGCCGCCCTGGAGCAAAACTGGGGCCTGGACCTCGAACTGGTCCGTGCCCTGGAAATCGATCTTGACCCCCGTGCAGTCCGCGAGCGGCTTCCAGAAGTCGGTGAAGATCTGGATCGCGTTGGCATCATTCTCGCTGTTACGAACTGGTGAGAGGACGCTGACCGTCTTGCCGGCGTACTGCTTCTCGCACTTGATCTCTCCGCCGAGGAGACCCGCGCTGGCCGCGCCGCTCGTGGCCGACGCCGTATCGCCGGGGGCGCTGGTCGC
>JBDUDK010000048.1:0-79143 GCA_040002995.1 Acidimicrobiales bacterium
CCCGTGGCGGAAGATCCGTTCGAGCTCGAGTTCGTGGTGTCCGTCGTCCGCGTACCACGCCGCGGGGAAGATCGTGGCCCGGCGCGCCGCTTCGTCCACACCAACAGGCTACCGTGACTGACGCGTCAGTCAGTGACGGCAGGCCGGGTGAGCTGGGCCAGAATGGTCGGCCATGACTGGCGCGGCGGGGCGGGGCGGGGCAGTCACGCTTCTCCGCCTCGTCAAGCGCTACGACGATCAGGCGGCCGTCGACGGCATCGACCTCGCCATCGAGTCGGGCGAATTCTTCTCGTTGCTCGGTCCTTCTGGCTGTGGCAAGACGACAACCCTTCGGATGATCGCCGGCTTCGAGCGGCCATCGGGAGGGCAGGTACTGCTCGACGGCGTCGACATGTCAGATGTCGCGCCGGAGCGACGCCCGGTGAACACGGTGTTCCAGAGCTATGCCCTGTTCCCGCATCTCAGCGTGGCCGACAACGTGGCATTCGGGCTGCGTTTCACTGATTGCGACAAGCAAACCGCGCGTCGACGCGTGGGGGAGGTGCTTTCACTCGTTCGTCTCACCGGCTTCGAGAAGCGCAAGCCCGGCCAGCTCTCGGGTGGGCAACAACAACGTGTGGCCCTTGCCCGCGCTCTTGTGCTGCGCCCACGGGTGCTGCTGCTCGACGAGCCATTGGGCGCGCTCGACGCCAAGCTGCGCAAGGAGCTGCAGCTCGAGCTGGCGCAGCTTCAACGCGAGGTCGGCATCACGTTCATCTACGTCACCCACGACCAGGAAGAGGCGCTCACGATGAGCGCCCGCCTGGCGGTGATGCGGGCGGGCCGCATCGCGCAGTACGGCACACCGCGCGAGGTGTACGAGGAGCCGGCCAACGCGTATGTCGCCGACTTCCTGGGGGTGGCCAACGTGTTGCCGCTCGACAGTGTCGGCGCGACCGGGTTACGGTTGCCATCGGCGCCAACCGGCGCGGTGAGCGCGGTGATACGACCGGAGCGGGTGCTCGTACGCGACGGACAGGACCCGAACGGCACACTCGAGGAGATGATCTACCAAGGCGCAACCTCGCAGCTGCGCGTGCGCGTCAGCGAGACGATCGTGGTGCACGCGCTCGTGGCCAACGACGGCCGCGCCCTCCCGGCACGAGGCGATAGCGTCACGGTGGAGCTGCCGCCCGATGCGGTCCGCTTCCTCAGTGATTGACGGGCGCTAGTTGCTGAGAGATCAGGGCGGTCGAAGCGCCGGCGGGCGCCATCGCCGCGGTACCGCGAACTCTCTTCATGACGAGGGCGGCCAGTGCAATCGCGAGCAAGGTGAACACCAGCATGATCGAGGCAAGGGCGTTTAGCGCGGGAGTGGAGGTTCCCCGCGCGCTCGAGTAAATCTTGATCGGCACGGTCTCCGTGCTCGCACCGGTGGACAGAAACGACGAGATCACGAAGTCGTCGATCGATGTCGCGAACACCACCATGAGGCTGGCGAAGATGGCGGGAGAGAGGAGCGGCAGGAGTACGTGGCGAATCGCCTGCCAACGAGTGGCCCCGAGATCGCGCGCGGCTTCCTCGTACTCGCGCCCGATGGCCAGGAGGCGGCCACGAACGATGACGACCACGTAGGAGATCGTGAACGTGACGTGGCCGAGGAGCTGGGTCGGAAAGCCGCGCGGTACGAACGTGAACAGGTGGACGAACACGAGGAAGAGCGAGACCCCCATCACGATCTCGGGCGTGATGAGCGGGAAGAGCATCAACGCGTTGGCCGGCTTGGCCGCCCGTGAACGCCAGCGGGCCAGGCCGATCGCGAGCGCCACCCCGATCGGCGTGGCGATCAGCATCGTGAACCCGGCGAGGGCGAGGGAGTTGCGCAGCGCCGTGCGCAGGCTCGGATCGTGCAGCACCGAGAGGTTGGGATCGCCCGTGTACCACCGCAGCGAGAACCCCTGCCACGAAGACCGGCTCTTGCCCTTGTTGAACGAGAACTGCACGGCGAGGAGCACGGGCAGGAGGCTCCACAACAGGTAGACCCATGTGAGCATGGCGAGCCAGCGCGGCTTGCCCTCGGCGTTGCGGAGCCAGCGGATCACCGGTACACGACCTCTCGCTGCAGACGGGCCGTGCTGATGAGGTAGTACCCCATGAGAAACACGAGCAGCACCGACAGCACGAGCACCAGTGCTGCGCCCGTCTCGGGGTGGTTCGTGGACGTGAGGTAGTACTGGATCTGGTTGCCGACCATCGACGTGCGGGGCGAGCCCCCCGACAGGTAGCCGTTCGTGTAGTAGTCGCCGAACATCGGCAGCGCCGTGATGACCGCCGCACCCAGCGCACCCTGTCGCGAGAGCGGCCACGTGATGCGGAAGAACGCGGACCGCGGCGAAGCGCCAAGATCGCGCGCCGCTTCCAGCAATCGTCCGTCGAGGCGTTCGAGCGCGGCGTACAGAGGGAGGATGAAGAAGGGGATGTAGCCGTAGACGAGCCCGAAAATCACCGTGGTTGAGTTGCCGGTGAGCCAGTTCCTCGGGGCATCGATGATGTGAAGCCAGTACAGTATGCGGTTCACGTAACCGTCGGGCTGCAGCAGGTTGGCCCACGCCAGCATGCGCATGAGGTAGCTGATCCAGAACGGCAGCACGAGGGCCATGAGTACAAGACCGCGGCGGCGGCCGGCATGACGCGCCGCGTAGTAGGCCACGGGATATCCGATGAGGAAGCACAACGCCAGCGTGATGCCGACGTAGGCGAACGTGCGGATGAACACCGTTCCGAAGTCGCCGTTGAATACACGGCGAAGGACCTCGGACATAGGCGCGGTGTCCCATCGAAGCGGATTCCACTCGGGATTGCGGACGCTGAAGATCGGGTCTTCTCGCCCGAACGCAACGCAGATGACCGCGTAGAACGGCACGATGAAAAGGGCGAGGAGCCACAGCGTTCCGGGGGCCACGAAAAAGCCCCAGAAACCCGTGCCCCTTGCCTCCTCGCGGCCGCGGGTGGCCACGCGGCTTCAGTCCCCCGAGTAAAACTTCGAGTAGGCGTCGGTCCAGAGCTTCTCGGCATCGGCAGGCAGGCCGAGGAGACGAAGCCCGTTCGCGATGTCGTCCCCAGAGAGAACGGTAGAGCTCAAGCTCGTGGGCACGAGTTCACGTTTGATCAACTCGTCGGCCGAGAGCGCGGTGAGGGGCGGCTGATAGCCGTTCGTGGCGAAGTTCGTGGCGGCGTTCTCCACGTCGAGGAAGTAGTTGAGAAAAGCGTGGGAAAGCGCCGGCTTGCTCGAGCTCCGGAGAATGCACATGCAGTCGTTGTTGACGAGGAACTTGCCGTCCTTCGGTCGCCAAAAGCCCAGAACACCGACATCGGTGCCTTGCGGCAAGTTGTACTGGCCGTTCACCATGTCGCCCGAGTAGCCCTCCGCGATGTAACTCGTGCCCTCGGGCACATCCTTGTAGCCCTCGATCGTGACCTTGACGTTGTTCGTCGACGTGAGCTCCTGAAGGTCTTTCCCGGCTTGGGCGATCAACGCGGCATCGGTGGTGTTGACGTCTGTGATGCCCTTGCGCAAGAGCGCCAGCGACAGGGCTTCGCGATAGTCGTTCAGAACGGAGACGTAGCCCTTGTAGCTCGTGTCCCAGACGATGCCCCAGCCCTTGGCGTCGAGGTCGGCGGCGGGCACCTTGTCGGTGCGGTAGTCGAGCCCCACCCCGTAGACGGTGTACGGCACGGTGTAGCGCGAACCCCTGTCGTAGAACGGATCCTGAAACGTGGGAAGGAGGTTCGTGATGTTCGGCAGGTAGGAGTGATTCAGGGGCCGGAGGATCTTGGCGGCGATCAGCTTGTAGAACGAGTTGTAGGCGGCCGACATCAAGACGTCGCCTTTGAGGGCCCCTGTGCGCAGTTTCTCGATGAGCTCGCTGTCACTGTCGAACGTGGTGATCTGCACGGAGACGTTGAACTGCTGCTCGAACGCCTTGATCACGTCGGGCGCGACGTAGTCCGCGTAGTTCAGGACCGTCAGCGTGCCGGTCTCCGGCTTCAGTCCGTCCTTGATTGCCGAATTGTCGGATGCAATCGGCAAGGTCACCGGCTTCGCCGGTGTGCCGATCAGCTCGTTGACCGCGCCGCTGCCTGTGGAGGAGGATGAGCCGCATGCCGCCAGCAGCGTGGCGGCGCTGCCGCCGATCGCGGCCAGGGCCGCTGAACGCTGAAGGAACTCGCGTCGATTCCACCGAGTCGCCATCGCACCCCCTTGTTGGCGCTCATTCTGACCCACCGGTCCTCGTGGGCTAGACTGACTGACGCGTCAGTTAGCAAATATCACGAGTGCCAAACTGATGTGAACCGCAGCACGCCCCGCGCGAGAGGACGGTGATGGGATTGGAACGCGACGCCGTCGTCATCGGCGGGGGCCACAACGGTCTCGTCGCCGCCGCGTTCCTTGCCAAGGCCGGGCTCCATCCGTTGGTGCTCGAGGCCCGGCCCGTCGTTGGCGGCGCCGCCATCACGGAGCAACCGTGGGGTCCGGAGTTCAAGGTGAGCGCCCTGTCGTACGTCATGAGCCTCATGCCGACCGCGATCTCTGAGGGCCTCCAACTGGAGCGCTTCGGCTACAAGGTGAACCCCATGGGACCGGCCTATCTGCCGCTGCCCGACGGTCGGGCCCTGGTGATGAGCGACGTTCCGAGCGAGCGGTTCGATTCGGTCGCCGCATTTTCCAAGCGTGACGCCGAAGCTCTGCCGCTCTGGGACGCGTGGATGGAGGGCATCGCGCTGGTTCTCGGTCCCCTCCTCACCCAGGTTCCGCCGCGTCTCGGTTCGAAACGGCCGGCCGATGTGCTCGATCAGCTGCGTACGGTCTGGAGACTCCGCGGATTGGATGTGCGCTCGGCCGCCGACGTCACCCGCCTGTTCACGATGTCGATCGGTGACCTCCTGCGCGAGTGGTTCGAGACCGACGCGGTGCAGGCGGTGATGGCGGTGAACGGCATCATCGGGACATGGGCCGGACCGGAGGAACCGGGCACTGCGTACGTGATGCTGCACCATTCGATCGGCAACGTTGGATCCGGCACTGTCGGAGCGTGGGGCTATCCCGAAGGTGGCATGGGGGCGGTGAGCGAGGCGATCCGGCGGTCGGCCCTCAGCGCCGGTGCCGACATTCGCGTGAACGCCGCGGTCGAGCGCGTGCTCACGCGCGGAGGTCGTGTAACCGGAGTCGCACTCACGAATGGTGAGGAGATCGCGACAAGTGTTGTGGTGTCGGCCGTCCACCCGCGGATCGGCTTTCTCCGACAGCTCGACCCATCCGAGCTACCCGACGACTTTGTCCGCGCCATCACGCACTGGCGCAGCCGGAGCGGCACCGTAAAGATCAACCTCGCCCTCTCGGAGCTGCCGGATTTCGTCGCCCATCCCGGCACCCATGCCCAGGCCCATCACAGCGGCGCCATCGAGTTGGCGCCGTCGCTCGACTATCTCGAGGATGCCTTCCAGCAGGCCCGCCGGGGCGAGCCCGCCACCCGACCGTTCAGCGACGGCTGCATCCCTTCCTTCTTCGACCGCACCGTGTGCCCGGAGGGCACGCATCTGATGAGTCTCTTCACGCAGTGGGCACCGGCGTCGTGGTCGGACGAGCCCCACCCCACCGAGCTCGAGGCCTACGCCGATCGGGTTATCGCGGGCTATGCGGAGTCGGCCTCGAATCTTCCGCGCTCGATCCTGCACCGCCAGGTCATCGGCCCGTACGAGATGGAGCACACGTACGGGCTCATCGGCGGCAACATCTTCCACGGCGAGCTCTCGGTCGATCAGCTCTTTCACAACCGGCCGGCCGCCGGTTACGCGGACTACCGGACGCCAATCAGTGGCATGTACCAAGCGTCGTCGGCCACACACGGCGGCGGGGGAGTGTGCGGAATCCCCGGCTGGCAGGCGGCGCGCGCCGTTCTCGCCGACAGGCGGCACACGAGAAGGCGTCGTCAATGAAGAGTCCTGCACCGATCGATCCCCGCGGTCTCGCGGACGTACTGGCCCCATTTGGCCACTCGCGCATGCTGCCGCGGTCGGCCTACGTGAGCGATGAGGTACTCGCGTGGGAGCGCGCCAACTTCTTCGACGCGGGGTGGGTCTGTGCCGGCCGGGTAAGCGATCTCGAGATCGGCGGCGATCAGAAGGCGATGAAAGTAGGCGACACGGGTGTCTTGTTCACCCGAGACGGCGGCGGCACCCTGCACGCGTTCGCGAACATCTGCCGCCACCGCGGCCACGAGCTGCTGGCGTGCGGGGCGAGCACCAATCGCGGTGTGATCCAGTGCCCGTACCACGCGTGGAGCTACGAGCTCGACGGCTCGCTCCGGCTGGCCCCCCGGTTCGGCGACGTTCCCAACTTCTCGCCGGACCACATGGGCCTCGTCCGCGTCAGGCACGAGATATGGGGAGGGTGGATCTTCGTCAATGCCTCCGGCGACGCGGGTCCGCTGGCGGACGTGATCGCCGGTTTCGACGATGTGTGCGCGCCCTACGAGCTCGACCGTCTCGGCTCTGTCGCCCGCCACGAGTACGTCCTTGCCGCGAACTGGAAGCTCCCGCAGGAGAACTACCACGAGTGCTATCACTGCCCTCTCATACATCCTGAGCTCTGCGCGGTCAGCGAGGCGAACAGCGGCGACAACTACTCGCACACTTCGGGAGCGTGGGTGGGCGGCACGATGGACCTCGAGCCCCACGCCGAAACGATGTCGCTCGGTGGCGCGTCGGGAGGGGTCGTGTTCAGGGCGCTCGACGCGGTGCAGCGCCGCAAGATCGTCTACGTGGGTTTGTTCCCGAACCTTCTCGTGAGCCTTCACCCCGACTACGTCTTGACGCACCGCATCGAGCCGTTGACGCCGTCGTCGACCCTCATCGAGTGTTCCTGGTTGTTCCCGCCGGAGGCCGCGGCGACGCCGGGATTCGACCCGAGCTACGCGGTCGACTTCTGGGACCTCACCAACCGCCAGGACTGGTCGGCCGTCGAGAGCGTGCAACGCGGGATGACGTCGCCTCACTACATGCCGGGGCTGCTCTCGAGCCAAGAAGACGCGGTTTACCAGTTCGTCACCATGGTGGCTCGCGGCTACATCGGTGAGCCCGTGACGTCGGCACCGCTCCATTGAACAGGGTCGCGGCGAACCTGGGTGAGGTCGGCCTGCCGGAACCCGTCGCCGACCTCGCCGCGCGGAGCTGGGACGTCGTGATCGTGGGCGGCGGCCACAACGGCCTGGCCTGTGCGGCGTATCTGGCACGCGCCGGACAGCGGGTGATCGTCCTCGAGCAACGCGTCCGGTTGGGCGGCGCGTGCACACTCGAGCGCCCGTTCCCCGATCAGCGTTTTGTGGTCAGTCCGTGCGCGTACGTCATCGGCCTGCTCGACCGCCTGGTGATCGACGAGCTCGACCTGGCGCGCCGAGGCCTCAAGGTGTTCGTGGCCGATCCCAACTTGTGGGCGCCGTTTCCCGACGGTTCGGCGTTCGGGCAGTGGGCCGACGACAGTCGCACGCAACACGACCTGGAAGCGCTCGGCATCGCGGCGAAAGACATCGAGGGGTATTGGGCTTACGAGGCGATCTTCGACGAGATCCGGCGACGGTTGCGTACCGGTGCACGCGACACCTGGATCGGTGATTCCCCGACCCGGGCCGAGATTGAAGAACTCCTCGCTCACGATCGGTCAATGATCGACATCGTCTTCGAGGCGTCGATCGCCGACGTCCTCGAGCACTACATGCGCGACACGCGTCTGCACGACGCGCTGTACGGCCAGGGTGTGATCGGTGCCTATGCCGGCCCGCGCGACTGGGGTACGGCGAGCGTGAAGCTGATGCACTACCAGGGCGACCTCGAGGGCCAGGGGCCGGTCTGGGGATACGTCGAGGGCGGGATGGGAATGGTTAGCTTCGCGTTGGCCGACGCGGCCATCGAGGCCGGAGCGGTACTGGCCACCGGTGTCGAGGTCGCAGAGATCATCGCCGGTGAGGGGGCGCGGTTGTCGGGTGGCGAACTCATTCGCGCCGGCGTGGTGGTAAGCAACGCCGATCCCAAACGCTCGCTCGCCTTGATCGACGCGGGCAGCGTGCCCGCAGGCTTCACCGATCGCATCGATCGATGGGCTGTTCGATCGCCCGTCGTCAAGTACAACGCCGCGCTCAGCCGGTTGCCCACGTTTACGGCCGCGAAGGGCGGGCTCGATCCTTTCCGATCGATGGTGTCGGTGACGCTCGGCATGGCGGCGGGGCAAGACGCCTTCGAACGGTGCGCCGCCGGCCACGCGAGCGTCGGCTACGGCGAGGTCTACTTCCAGACGGGCTACGACCCGAGCCCGGCGCCCGAGGGCATGCACCTCATGAGTGTCTTCGGCCAGTACGCGCCGTACCGGCTCAGCGACGGTACGTGGGACACCCAGCGCGGCGCTGTCGAGCGCCAGTTTCTGGAGCTCATCGGCCGGTTCGCGCCCGATATCGCCGACTGCGTCCTGTACTCCGAGATCCTGGGCCCGCCCGACATCGAACAACGGGTGGGCCTCACCGGTGGCCACATCTTCCAGGGCGAGACCATGCCCGATCAGATGTGGGAGCACCGTCTCACCCCGCGCACTCCTGTGCCCGGCTTTTACTTCTGCGGGGCGGCCACACACCCCGCAGGGTCGGTCATCGCCCTGAACGGCCGCAATGCCGCCCACGCCGTGCTCGACGACTTACGCGCCCGCTGACCGCCGGTACCCGTTCAACTCCCGCGGCGCGGGGCCGACAGGACCAAGCGATGGCACCGGTCGTAGGGGCACGGGGGCGAAGCGGACCTTCGCTCGCCACGCGTCTCACCGTGGCGTTCAGTTCGCTGGCACCCGGAGGAGGCGCGACTCGCGCGGTGGTCGTGGCACCCGCCCTGCATTGCGGGTGGCTACGCAACTGGGCCAACGACCGAGGGCTCTCTGTGGTGGGGGAGACCGACGACCAGGAGCGGGTGCACATCCTGGTGGCGCAGTGCAAGGCCAACGCGGTGATCGTGGGGCCGATTTCCGACCAACGATTGGCCGTCGCGTGGATCGCGTCGCTTCGGGACCGAGTCGGTGACATCGAGATCGTGGTGCCGGACTTCTCCCCGCTCAATGGTCCCGTCGATGCGCTGACCGCGGCGGCCGCGCGCAAGCGCATCAGGATGTTGCTCGATTCGGGCGCCATCGAGACGGTCTTCCAGCCCGTGTTCGAGCTGGCAACCGAAGAGGTGTGTGGCATCGAGGCGCTGTCGCGTTTCCCTGACGCAGGTAACCGCTCGCCTCTCTCGTGGTTCGAGGAGGCCGAGCTCGCAGGGCTAGGCCAAGAGCTCGAGTTGGCCGCGATCCGTCGCACTCTCGCCGCGATCAAAGACCTCCCCAGCGATTGGTTCGTGTCGGTGAATCTGTCGTCGCGCACGTTCTCGGGAGCACAGTTCACGGGGCTTCTCGCCGATCTCGCCCACGCCCAGGTCGTGGTCGAGCTCACTTCGCAGAAGTGGGCCCCTGACGATCGACCGCTGCGGCGGGCCATGCTCCGCAGCCGCGACGCTCGGGTGCGCGTGGCGGTCGACGATGTTGGGGTGAGTGCGCGGAGCCTCGTACGGGCGTTCGAACTGCGGCCCGACATCGTCAAGGTCGATCCCAGTCTCGTGCACAGCATCGACACCCGCCGCGCACAACAGGAGGTTGTACGTCATCTCGTGTCGTTCGCGGCCGATACGCGCGCCACCCTCGTGGCCGAGGGCATTGAGCGCCGCGCGGAGATCGACAAGCTCATCGAGCTCGGTGTCACCCACGGGCAGGGGTACTTCCTGGCCCCACCGATGCCGCTCGCGCAACTCCGCGAACATCACGGCGTCAGCGGATAGGCACCAATCCTCGAAACGTCCCCCAAGGGTACGAAACCTCGAATCGTCGCGAAGGGCTCCGGAGGTTTCGACGTTTCGTTACCTGTCAGGATTTCAAACCTCGAAACGTCGGCTCACGCCTCGGCGGCGGCGAGGAACCTCGGCATGAGGGCGCTCCATCCCTTCGTGTTGGCCTCGCGCCAGACTGGGCCCTGCGCGCCGAGGCGTTCCCATCCTGAGTGCACGATGTCGAGGCGGGTCGTGCCGTTGCCGAGGTCGACGAACGTCAACTCTACGTTGGTGGCGTCGCTTCGATCACGGTCGATGTGCCAGAGGTAGCCGAGCACGTGCGGTGGGCTCCACCGCGTGACCTCTCCCCAGTCGATCTCCGCGCCATCGGGAGTCCGTTCGAATATTCGACCACCCAATCGGGGCTCGAACACCACGACCGTGTCGGGGTTCCCGGACGCCGAATGACCCTTTGGCCACCAACTCGACAGACGCGCCGTCCACACGTCGAATGCGTGCTCGGCTGAGCATCGGATCTCGTAGCTCAGGCGCAGCGGTTCAACCACGCCGGGCTCGGTCGCTCCCGGTGTTCTCGGCCATCAACCGAAACCGCGCCACGGCATTGCCCCAGACTTGGGTTAGATAGGCCTCGGCCGCTTCGACCCCGTGGACATCCAGGCGGTAGATGCGGCGGGTGCCCTGGGCCTCTTCCACAACCAGACCTGCCTCTTTCAGCAACCGAAGATGACGCGACACCGCCGGCCGGCTGATAGGGAGGGCGTCGGCGAGCTCACGGACGGACCGTCCCCCCGGGCCGAGCAGTTCGACGATGGCCCGTCGGTTCGAATCGCCTAGCGCCTCGAACGGGTCGCCGGCGGGTGCACTCGCCGCCACGCCGGCTACTTCCTCTCGGCCGCGCGCATGCGATTGTTGCGCGGGTTGTGTTCGACCTCGGCCAGCCGGAGCTGCTCGAGAACTGGCGGCACATAGTTGGCGAAGCGACCGCGGAGTCCCTTCTTGAGGCCGTACCAGCCACCGACGGGATTGTCGTCGGCGCGACCCCATGCCTCGACGGTTCCCTCCGCGGCGGGCTTCTGTTCGTCGGCGTTGCCCAACGGCACCCAATCGCCGCGCTCGACCAGCATCGTGTGCAGGTCGTCTATGCACCGGAGGTGATAACGGAGCTCGGTCTTGCTGACCTGCACGACGAGCGCGGGCGGATCGAGCGTCTCGTCACGGTATGCCGTGTACTCGGAACCTCCGCTCGGCGTAGTGAGCGTCCAAGGGCGATCACGAGTTCCATCACTAGCGGTCATGACGGCGCGCTTCCTGCATCCGCGGACCAGAATCGGTACGAGCCGACAACGGTCGCGTCCGACGCCAGTGGAGCCTCCTCGCACCGCGCCTTGATGTCTCGCAAGAAGTCCATGAACGCGGGCGTGGCCGTAAGCGGATTCGTGCCGTCGTTCGTGTCGATCGATGCGACATGCACGAAGCTCACGCCGTCGGCCAGGCGGAAGCTCGCGTAGCGGAGCCCGGCAGGGCGGTTCGCACCGAGCTCACCGAACACCTTCTCGATCAGCGCCTGGTTCTCGTCGGCTCGGTCCGGCTTGGTCTTGTACCGCACAACAGTCACGCTCATCGACCCTCCTCGGTAACGGTGTTGTTACCGTAACACTGTGGTTACCGTTGTCAAACCGCTCATCTATGAACTTTCGCTAGCCGCTCTCGCGCGGTTGCGGACCGCTACCGTCGTCGGGATGGGCGCGATGATCCTCGACGGGAACGCATGCGCTGATGCCCTTCGCACGCGTGTCGCCGCCACGCTGGCCGCGGCGGGCGGGCCGCGAATCTGTTTGGCGACCGTCCTGGTGGGCGACGACGGGCCCAGCCAGCGCTACGTGCGGTCGAAGCAGCGCGATGCGGAGGCCGTAGGCATGGAGAGCCGCCATGTCGCACTGCCCGCGACCTCGACCCAGACAGAAGTCGAGGACGCTGTCGGCGCGCTTGTGGCCGATCCCGAAGTCCATGGGATTCTCGTCCAGTTACCGCTGCCCGATGGGCTCGACGACAAACGCGTCATCGATCTCCTCACTCCGGAGAAGGACGTCGACGGACTCACGGAGCGAAACCTCGGCCGGCTCATACGCGGGGTTCCCGGACACGTGCCCTGCACTCCTCGAGGAGTGATGGAGCTCCTCACGCATTACGGCATCCCCATCTCGGGTCAGCGGGCCATCGTGGTCGGCCGTTCTCTTCTCGTCGGCATCCCGCTCGCGCTGCTGCTGGCGCGCAAGGGAGTCGACGCCACCGTCACCATCGCCCACTCGCGCACGCCCGACTTGGCCGAGGCGTGCTACGCGGCCGACATCGTGGTGGCCGCCGTCGGGGTCGCGGGCATCGTCACCACCGGCTGGGTACGGGCAGGGGCCACGGTCATCGACGTCGGTATCTCGCGGACCGACAAGGGCATCGCCGGCGACGTCGACTTTGACGCCGTGGTCGACATTGCCGGGGCCATCACGCCGATGCCGGGCGGTACCGGTCCGATGACACGCGCGTGTCTGTTGGAGAACACCCTGGAAGCCGCACGAATGCAGGGCGCCCTGTAGTTCACGAGGGAAATGCCGACAGGAACTGGCGATGCTCGATGTGAACGACGCCACCGCGCCTATCAGCGTGCTCATCACGCCAGAGCCGGTTCGACCTGAGGATTTCGATCAACGGCGCCCCGTCCATGAGACGGCGGCTTTCTGGGCGGTCATTGGCCTCGCGGCGCTGATGACGCTGTGGCGGCTCGACCGCAACGGGTTCGGCAACCCGTACTACGCGGCCGTGGCCCGCAGTGGCTCGGCGTCATGGCACGCGTTCTGGTACGGCTCGTTTGATCCGGCGGGCTTCATCACCCTCGACAAGGCACCCCTCGGGTTCTGGCTGCCGGGCCTCGCTGTCCGGTTTGCCGGCATGGGGACGTGGCCGCTGCTCGCCCCACAAGCGATCTGTTGCATAGCGACGGTGGCCGTGATCAATCATCTCGTCCGGCGACGGTTCGGATGGGTGGCGGGCACGATCGCCGGCGTGCTCCTCGCGTTGACGCCGGCATTCGTGATCACAGCGCGATTCAACGGCCCCGACGCATTTTTCGTTCTGCTCCTCGCGCTGGCGGCGTGGGCGGCCATCCTCGCCATCGAGCTCGACACGCGGAGCCACATCGTGTTCTGCGCACTCTTCTTGAGCCTGGCCTTCACCACCAAGATGTTGGAGGCGGCAGTCGTGCTGCCCGGGTTCGTTCTCGCGTACTTGGTCGCCGGCAAGGGCGATTGGGCCCGCAAGGTGTTGCGCCTCATGCTCGGCGCGCTGGTGCTCGGATTCGGCGGCGCGGTGTGGTTGTTCTTGGTCAATCGCATCGCACCCACGAATCGACCTTTCATCGGCGGGAGCGGCGACAACTCCGCATGGGGACTCGTAACGAGCCACTTCGACGGCGGCCCGCTGTACGCCGGCGATCGCTCAGCCACGCGCCTGTTCAACCTCGAAGTGGGGTCGCAGATCGCATGGCTCATCCCGCTCGCGGTGACGGGTGTGGTGGCGGTGGTGGCGGCCCGTTGGCGTCGATCCTCGGATGATCCCGCACGCGCCAACGCCGTGCTGTGGGCGGGTTGGCTCGTGGGTTACGGCATCGCGTTCAGTGCCGCGCCCGGCGTCGTCCAGCCGTATTTCACGGCGGCCATGGCACCGGCCGTGGCGGCCCTCAGTGCGATCGGCATCGTCGTGATCGGCCGCCGGCTCGACCGATGGCCCTGGCGGCTCTTGGGTGTGGCCGCGACCTTGGCCGCGACGGCCTCGGCCATCGGAATCGCGCACCGGACACCCGATTGGAACTCGTGGCTACGCCCGGCCGTAATAATCATCGCGCTCGTCGTCGTCGCGCTCGTGGCGGCGGACGCGTCGCGTCGGGCCACCTTGGGCGTCGCCGTCTTTGCGGCGACGTTGTGCCCGATGCTGTGGTCCGCTAGCGCCTTGCTGCATCCCGCCGACCCGATCAACCCGATCGCAGGGCCAAGCCGCGCTATCACCGCGCCCGCCCTCATCGATACGCAGCTCGTCTCGTACATCGAAGGGGCACGAGGCGACGCGCGCTTCTTGCTGGCGACCATCGGCATGGAGGCCGCGGCGCCGATCATCGTCGACACAGACGAACCGGTCATGGCGATGGGTGGCTTCCGTGGCGACGATGACGTGCCCACGCTCGATGCACTGCGCATCATGATCGACTCCGGCGAAGTTCGGTTCGTGCTAACCGACAACAATCCGGCGGCGGGCGGGCGGTGGGCACCGGTCCTGCAAGAACGTTGTGTGGTCGTCGCGCCGGCCCTCTACGGCTCCGTGCTCGCGTCGCCCCAGCTCTGGCAGTGCGCGCCGAAGACCTAGACGCCTGGCAGGATGCGCTCATGGACCTCGACGAGATCAAGGCGGAGTGTGCGCGGCTGTCGATGTGGGCCCATATCGCAACGGTGGGCCGCGATGCGAAGCCCGACGTGACACCGGTGCACCCGTGCTGGGCGGGCGACGTGATGTGGTTCATGGCCGCCGAGAACTCGGTGAAGGCTCGCAATATCGCGGCCAACCCGAACGTGGCGCTGCACTGGCAGGTCACGGCCGTGGGCGACGGTGTCGAGATCTGGGGCATCGCCCAGTTGTTCACCGACACCAGCACGAAGCGGCGTCTGTGGACGGGGGTCTTCGACTACGACCTCAGCGCCTTCGTGCCCGGAGGGCCCGATAACTCCCCAGGTACGGGGTTCATCTCCGTCGCGCCCGAGCGCGCCGTGCTTCTGAAGGCCTACGGCATGGGTGGTCGGGCGACATGGCGTAAGTCATGACGCGCCTGTCGAAGCTGTCGCGTTCGATCGCCGGCCAGAGCGCGATCGTCACCGGAGCGGCAAGCGGCATGGGGCGCGCTACCGCCCACCTGTTCGCCGACGAAGGGGCGCGGGTGGCCGTGGTCGACCTCGGAGCCGACCGCGTCCGGGCCGTAGTCGAAGAGATCACCGCTGCGGGTGGTACGGCCACCGGGTGGACCATCGATGTGAGCGACGGCGCGCAGATCCACCGGCTCATCGACGAGGTCGTCGACGCGTTCGGTGGCATCGACATACTCGTGAACAACGCGGGGGTGTCGCTGCTCGGGGGCGCGACGACTCCGGAGGCCGAGTTCGAGGACGGCTGGCACCACACGATCGAGATCAACCTCACCGCGCATGCCCGCCTTATCCGCGCCGTGCTACCGCACCTGCACGCGCGGGGCGGGGGCCGGATCGTGAACGTCGCTTCCACCGAAGGTCTCATCGCCACCGGGGGCCTCGCGGCTTATACCGCGAGCAAGCATGGCGTGATCGGGTTGACGAAGAGCTTCGCGGTCGAACTCGGCCGCACCGGCGTCACCGTGAACTGCATCTGCCCGGGACCGATACGAACCGGCATGACGGCCGATATCCCGGAGGAGGACAAGGAGATCTACGCGCGCCGCCGGGTGCCGCTGCGCCGCTACGGCGAGCCCGAGGAAGTGGCGCAGATGACGCTGAGCCTCGTGCTGCCGGCGGCCAGCTTCGTGAACGGCGCCGTCGTGGTGGTCGACGGCGGGATGACCATCCGGCACGTGTAAGGAGTACTCAGCGGCCGGCGATGCCGGGCGTGCCGTCGCTCAACTTCTGCACGGCCCACACCGGGATGATCGACAGCAACACCACAAACGTGGCGACGACGTTCACGATCGGAAGCTGGTTCGGCCGGAAGAGGTTGTTGAAGATCCACTGCGGCAACGTCTGGATCCCCGCGCCCGCGGTGAACGTGGTTACGACGATCTCATCGAAGCTCAGGGCGAACGCGAGCACCCCGCCGGCGAGCAAGGCCGACCGTACGAGAGGGAACGTGACAAAGCGGAACGTCTGGAAGAGATCGGCGCCGAGATCCGCCGACGCCTCTTCGAGGTTGGGCGAGAGGCGCCGGAGGCGGGCGATCACGTTGTTGTAGACGATCACGATGCAGAACGTCGCGTGCGCAATCACAAGGGTCATGAGACCGAGGTCGATACCCACCTGATGGAACCCGGCGTTCAGCGAGATGCCGGTGACGATGCCCGGCAAGGCGATCGGCAGGACCACGAGTAGCGACACCGTGTTGCGGCCGAAGAACGAGAACCGGTGGACCGCGAACGACAACGCCGACCCGAGCATCACGGCGATGAGCGCGGCGACGGTGGCGGTCTTCACCGAGGTCCACAGCGCGTCGGTCGGGAAGCCGCCGTGGGCGAAGGCCTTCGTCCACCAATTCAGCGTGAAACCGGTCGGCGGCCACGAGAACGATCGCGCCGTGTTGAACGACAGCACGGCGATCACGATCAGCGGCGCGTAGAGGAACGCGACACCAAGGCCGGCCACGACACGGAGCGCCGCGCGCGCGGGTCGGGACAGGAACATCAGAGGTTCTCCAGCGCACCCGACCGGCGCACGCTGAGCAGGTAGATGACCATGATCACGACCGGCACGGTCGTCATCGCGGCCGAGAACGGCAGGTCGACGCTGACGTTGTCGTAGACCACGGTGCCGATCACCTGCGTGGTGCCGCCGACGATCTTGACGGCCACGTAGTCGCCAAGGCTGAGCGAGAACGTGAAGATCGAACCGGCTATGACTGCGGGCAGGAGCATCGGCACGACGACGCTACGAAACGTGCGTCCGGCCTTGCCGCCGAGATCGGCCGACGCTTCAAGGAGGGAGTTAGGCAGCCGCTCGAGGCCGGCGTACAGCGGCAGGATCATGTAGGGGAGCCAGAGATACGCGAGCACGAGGATGGTGCCCCCGAGGCTGAACCCGGGCGTGAAATGAAACCACGTCTTCAGTACGCCGCTCGCCGGATCGAGAAACGCCCTCCACGCGTACGCCTTTACGAGGTAGCTGGCCCACAGAGGCATCAGGACGGCGACGTAGAGCAGGCCCCGTGTGCGGGCCGATGCCACCTTGGTCATGAAGAAGGCGAGCGGCAGGGCGATGGCGAAGTCGATCACCGTGACGGCCGCGGCGATGCCGATCGTGCGGATCGTGACGGCGCGGTAGACGTGGTCGGTGAAGAGCCTGTGGAAGTTGTCGGTGCCCAACTTGTGCACCACCGCGCTCGTGAACGGGTCGACGTGGTAGAGCGCGTTGAGCATCAGAGCCAGTAGCGCGCCGATGTAGGCGACCAAGAGCCACGCCACCGGCCCGGTGAGCAGGCCGCCAAGCTTGACCCTTGGGTGGGTGTCGAGCCAGCGTGAGAGACGGCGGGGGCGACCCGGTCGGGTGGGCGCCGCGGGAGGCGTAAGTTTCGCGGTCAGCCCTTGATCTCGGTCCAGGCCTTCACCCAGTCGGCGTAGGCCACGCAATCGGAACCGCTCCCGTCGAGACAGTTCTTGGTGGGGACGGTCCAGTAGTGCAGTTGCTGATGAAACGCCTCATCCCCGGCCTTGAACGTGTCGCAGTGCGCCTTCATGTCGGCGTTGAGGTCACACGCCTTGAGGTTGGCCGGCGCCTCCCCGAACCACGTGGCCACCTGCGCCTGGACGTCTGGCGACGTGATGTAGTTCATCCACATGTACATGCAGTTCGGGTGCTTCGCCTTCGACGAAACCATCCAGGTGTCGGACCACGCGGTGGAGCCCTCGGTCGGGAGAATGGCATCCACCTTGACCTTGGCGTCGACGTTGACCAGGTTGGCGATCACCTGCCACGTCGTGCCGAGCACGATGCTGCCGCTGTCGAACGCCGCCTGGGACTTCGTGTAGTCGTTCCAGTATTCGCCGATAATCGTCTTCTGCTGCTTGAGCAGGTCAACCGCGGCTTTGAACTGTGTGGCATTCAGCGAGTACGGATCGGTGATCTTGAGGTCGGGCTGGGACTTCGACAGGTACAGCGCGGCGTCGGCGATATAGATGGGCTCGTCGTACGCGGTCACCTTGCCCTTGTACGGCGAGTTCGGATCGAAGACCGCGCCCCACGAGGTGGGCGCCGGGTTCACGACAGCGGTGTTGAACATCAAGAGGTTGGCGCCCCATCCGTGGGGGATGCCGTAGGACACGCCGTCCTTCGAGTTGTACTTCGTCATCTTCAGGAACGGCGCGATGTCCTTGTAGTTAGGGACGAGGTCGGGATTGACCGGCGCCACGTCGCCGTTGGCTATGAGCCGCAGCGTGGCATCACCCGACGCCGACACCCCGTCGTACTCGCCGGTGCGCATGAGACTCACCATCTCGTCGGATGTGTTGCCGATCTTCACCGTGGTCTTGCAGCCGGTCTGGTCCTCGAACGGCTTCACCCAGTTGTAACCGGGATCGGTCGAGCCGTTCTCGGCGTAGCCCGCCCACGCGATGATGCTGAGCGCTTTTTCACCGGCCCCGAGCTCCTTAGGTGCCGACGTCGACGACTTGCTGCTGCCGCACGCGGTAGCCACAAGGGTCAACGTGAGCGCGGCGGCTCCTACCATTTGTGCTTTGTTTTTCATATCTCCCCCTCGGTAATGAGCTGATCGAAACGGCGATCCCACGCGAGGCGGACCGCGGCGTTCTTGATGTTGCTGATATCGATTTCAGACGCGCTGCTGTTCTGCTCGACGACTTCGAGCTCGCCACCACCGTCGAGCGCCACGAGGTACTTCGTCCGCTCGCCGAGGTAGAGCACGTCACGAACGATGCCGGTGGCGCGCACCTCGCCGTGTTCGGTTGTTGCAGTCCTCCCCGCAGGTATCAAACGGATCTTCTCCGGCCGCACGGTGAAGGGGTCGGGCGAGTTGCGCAAGCGGATGGCGATTTCGCCCCCGAAGAAGTTCGAGCTGCCGACAAAGCTGGCCACGAACGCCGTCTTGGGGTGCTCGTAGACCTCGGACGGCGCGCCGATCTGCTCCAGGTGGCCGTGGGAAAACACGGCGATACGGTCGCTCATAGCGAGCGCCTCATCCTGGTCGTGGGTCACGTAGATGAACGTGATCCCGACCTCGCGCTTTATCCCCTTCAGCTCCTCCTGCATTTCCTGGCGCAGCTTCAAGTCGAGCGCGCCCAACGGCTCGTCGAGCAACAAGACCTTCGGGCGGTTGACGAGCGCCCGGGCGAGCGCAACTCGCTGGCGCTGTCCGCCGGACAGTTGCGTGGGCTTGCGATTGTCGAAGCCATCGAGGCGCACCATCGACAGCGCCTCGGCCACCTGGGCCCGTCGCGCCGCCTTGGGTACGCCCTTTACTCGCAGGCCGTATTCGACGTTCTCGCCTACCGTCATGTGCGGGAACAACGCGTAGTCCTGGAACACCGTGTTCACGTCGCGGTCATAGGGGGGCAGGCCGGCCACGTTGCGGCCTTGCAGAACGATCGAACCGGCCGTGGGTTGCTCGAAACCGGCGATCATGCGCAGGCACGTCGTCTTGCCCGAGCCGGACGGACCGAGAAAAGAAAAGAACTCACCCGCCCTCACCGTGAGGTTGATGTCCTCGACCGCGGTGACGTCGCCGAAGCGCTTCGTTACCCCGTCGAGCACGACGTCGTCGGCGTGCCCCTGCGCCTCCATGTCGGGCCGACACTAGTCGAGCCCTCCGTGGCGTTTCGGTGACGGCAGAGCAGCGGTCGTACTGTCGAGGGGACATGTCTCGCGCCCGGCCCATCACCGTGAGCCCGACCGCCTACCGGAGCATCACGCTCTTCGCACTCGTCGCTCTCGTGATCATCATTGTGAGCGGAGCCGCGGTGCGGCTCACCGGCTCCGGGCTCGGATGCCCGGACTGGCCCACGTGCGCGAATAACCGCGTAGTCGCTCCGGTGCGCTATCACGCCATGGTTGAGTTCGTGAATCGCATGTTCACGGGCATCGTGTCTGTGGCGGTGATCCTGGCCGCGCTCGGTTCGCTCGCCCGTCGCCCGCGGCGGCGCGACCTCACCTATCTCTCGCTCGGACTGGTGGCCGGTGTATTCGCGCAGGTTCTGCTCGGTGGCCTCACCGTGCGGTCGAAACTCACGCCGCCCGTCGTGATGGCTCACTTCTTGCTGTCGATGGTGCTCGTCGCGAACGCCGTCGTGCTGCGCCGGCGGGCGGGCCGAGACGACGCCGATCACACCCGGTCCGCGCATTCAGCGCTGTGCACGGCCACCCGCGTCCTGGTGGCGGTCGCGGCGGTGGTCATCGTCACCGGCACGATCGTCACCGGCGCCGGACCTCACGGTGGTGACGAGAACGTACGACGCCTCGGCTTCGCGGTGCCCACCGTCGCGCGCATTCACGGGGTCAGCGAGCTCGTTCTGCTCACGCTCACGCTCGCCCTGGTCTGGAGGGCGCGCCGCATCCAGCCGCCCCCCGCGTTGATTGCGGCGCTCAACACGTTGGTGCTGGTGGAGGTGGCGCAGGGTTTCATCGGCTACATGCAATATCTCCTCGGTGTGCCCGAGTTGCTCGTGGGCGTGCATGTGCTCGGCGCGGTGCTCGTTTGGGTGAGCGTGCTCGAGGTGGCTCTGGCCGCATCGTCAACCGTGATCAGCCGCTTACAGGCGACCGGCATCCTCACTCAGGCGTAGGCCGCGAACGCGCCGGCCACTTCACGAAACTCCGCCATGGTCTCGGCGATGATCTGCGCCACGGGCTTCACGGCGTCGATGCGGCCGACGACCTGGCCTCCGAGGGCGAGCGACGCTTCCATGTCTCCGCCGAAGTAGAGGTCCTTGGCCGTTCCGAACTGATCCATGCCCACGTGGCTTTCGTGCTCGAGACGCTCGCTGCGGACGGTGCGCAACGCGCGCAGGCCCGGGCGAGAGAAGCGGTTGAGAAAGACGGTGTCGGTTTCGGCCGCCGCCACGATGGCGTCCTTCCAGTTGCCGTGCACGGGCGACTCCGCCGCCGAGACCATCCGCGTGCCCATCTGCACCCCTTCGGCACCGAGGGCGAACGCGGCCGCCATCGTGCGTCCGTCGCAGATTCCTCCGGCGGCAATGACGGGAACGTCGACCTTCGAACACACCAGCGGCAACAACACCATCGTGGCGACATCTCGTGGGTTCTTGAAGCCACCGCCTTCGCCACCCTCCACGACGAGCCCGTCGACGCCTGCGTCAACCGCCTTGAGCGCCGTCCGGAGCGTCGGAACCACGTGAAAGACCGTGAGACCGGCGTCCTTGAGCTTGGCTGTGTACTGCGTGGGGTCGCCCGCCGAGGTCGTGACGAATCGGACGCCTTGTTCGACGACGAAGTCGACGATCGCCGGGTCGCGTACGAAGAGCTGGGCGATGTTCACGCCGAACGGCTTGTCGGTGAGGGTCCGCATCTTGCGGATCTCTTCGCGCACGGCGTCGAGCTCACCCGACGATGTCTCGATGATTCCGAGCCCCCCGGCGTTCGACACGGCCGACGCGAGCTGGGCCCGGGCGATCCAACCCATAGGAGCCTGGATGATCGGGTAGGCCACGCCAAGGAGGTCGGTGATACGAGTCCGCATGGTGTGCAGATTACGAGGGGTCGAGTACAGGGTCGTAGAGGTGGTGGCAGTCGTTCACCGTCACGATGATGTGGCCGTACTGCGACACGCGAACGACCGTGATGCTCGTGTTTTCGATCGTGGCGATGATCGTGCGGTGGGCGCCGACAACCTCGGCGATATAGGCGTTGATCGCGCCCCCGTGCGCAACGACGGCGATCGTGCCACCGACGTGGCGCTTGGCCAGCGCGTCGACCACCGCCACCACCCTGGCGCGCAGCTTCTCGTCGGTCTCACCCCCTGGTATGCCCGCCCACCGGCCGGTCTGCGACCACGCCACCCACTCAGGGTCGGCCGTGGCGGCGCGCCGGCGGAACTCGCCGTCACTCCAGTCGCCGAGCTCCACCTCACGCAGGTCGGCGTCGACGTTCACCGTGAGCGCTCGCGGCTGAGCAAGAGCCTCGGCGGTCCGCATGGCGCGGGCGAGGTGCGAGGCGTACACCGCGTCGATGCGCTTGCCCGCGAGTCGCGCCGCGAGCGCGGCTACCTGCCGATCACCCTCCGCATGGAGGCCGGGGTCGGCCGCCTCGGGTGATCCGGGCACAACGTCGGCCGAGCGGCCGTGGCGGATGAGGAGGAGCTCGCACGCTCCGTCGGGGTCGTGAAGATAGGTCGGTTGTGGCACGGCTTCGGTCGACTGCATCGCCGCCGACGGTACCGGCCGCGCGCGCCGGACCGTACGGTCAAGCAGCGCGATGCACGTAGCTATGCTGCGCCGATTGACCAAGGGGGGTCGCGTGGTCCGCAAGCTTCTCGGCGGCCTGTTCGTCGCGTTGGTGGTGTGGTTCGCGGCAACCCCGTCCGCGAACGCCGACGGCGAAGAGATCACCGGCTTCGTTCGCAATGAGGTGACGAAGGATGGCAAGGCCGTCCGCGAACCTGTGCCCAACGTAAAGATCGCGATCTCGAGCCTTGACGGTGGGTCGGTGGGGGTGGCCACCACAGACGAGACGGGCAAATTCAGCCAGCCGGTGCCCGGCCCCGGCGACTACGTCGCCGAGATCGATCAGACGTCGTTGCCGAAGGACGTCGCCCTCCGGCAGGCGGGGCAAGCAAAGTTGACCGTGAAC
Organism: Acidimicrobiales bacterium; assembly: GCA_040002995.1. Classification (GTDB taxonomy): domain Bacteria; phylum Actinomycetota; class Acidimicrobiia; order Acidimicrobiales; family Ilumatobacteraceae; genus JBDUDK01. The sequence goes on from JBDUDK010000048.1 coordinate 22,482, forward strand.
ATCAGGCCGGGCGAAAGCCAGATCCTCAACTACTTCCTGGGCAAGGACACACGGGCGACCAAGGGCCGGTGGGGAATCCTGCCGCAGACCCTCGCCAATGGTGTGAAGTCGAGCATGATCATCGCCGTCTGCGCCGTGGGCCTCTCCCTTATCTACGGCACGACAGGGTTGTCGAACTTCGCCCATGGCGAGCTCGTAACACTCGGCGCGATCGTTGCCTGGAACATGAACCAACAAGTCGGCTTGCACGTGTTGCTGGCCGCGCCTATCGGTATTGCGGCGGCGGCGATCGCCGGTCTGGCCAACGAGCGATTACTTTGGCGCCCCCTGCGCCACAAGGGCACCAGTCTCACGTCGATGATGATCATCTCGATCGGCCTCGGCATCGGTGTCCGCTACGTCTATCTCTACTTCTTCGGAGGACGAGCCAAAGCGTTTCGACAGTACGCGGTGCAGAAGGCCCACGACTTCGGGCCGTTCTCGCTCACGTCTCGCGATCTGGTCACGATCGGCCTCTGCCTGGTACTGCTCGTCGGCTTTGCCATGTACCTGCTGCGCACGCGCATGGGCAAGGCGATCAGGGCCGTCTCCGACAACCCCGATCTCGCGTCGGCCACCGGCATCGACGCCGACCACGTGATCCTCTTGGTGTGGGGGCTCGGTGGCGCGCTTGCCGGACTCGGCGGGATCCTGCTGGGCCTCGATCAGCAGGTGCGCTGGGACAGCGGCTTCTCGTTGCTGTTGCTCATGTTCGCGGCCATCACGCTCGGCGGGCTTGGCAACCCGTTCGGGGCGCTGGCGGGCGCGTTCGTGATCGGCATGTTCGTTGAACTCTGGACGTGGATATTCCCAAGCGTGGTCGAGCTGAAGACTCTCGGCGCTCTGGCCACGCTTATCTTGGTTCTCCTGGTACGCCCGCAAGGCTTGCTGGGTCGAAAGGAGCGAACCGGGTGAACTGGTCACTGATCATCGCGAACGCTCTGTACGCGGCGGTGGGTGTGAACGCGATCGGCTATGCGTTGATCGCCTCGGGCATCAACGTGCATTTCGGTTACACGGGCCTGCTGAACTTCGGCCAGGCGGGATTCGCAGCCATCGGCGCGTACGCGGTGGCCATACCGGTGAGCCGTTACGACTGGCCCTTCTTCGCGGCAGTACCGCTCATCTTCGTGGGGGGCATCCTTTTTGCGCTGCTGCTCGGTATCCCGACACTGCGCCTCCGCGCCGATTACCTCGCCATCGTGACGATCGCCGCCGCGGAGATCGTGCGCATCTCGCTGAACTCGGTGCGGTTCACGTGGCTCACGGGCGGTAACGACGGGCTACAAAAGTTCACGGCCGACGTCGAGTCGCTGAACCCTCTGTCTCCTCACAAATACAAGTTCTGGGCGCAGACGTTCAGCGAGTACGACCTCTTCATCATCATTTGTGGCTGGATCCTCGCCGCCATCGCGTGCTACCTCGTGTATCTCCTGGTGCGCAGCCCCTGGGGCCGCGTGCTCAAGAGCATCCGTGAGGACGAGGACGCGGCTCGCAGCCTGGGCAAGAACGTCTTTGCCTACAAGATGCAGAGCCTCGTGCTCGGCGGCGTCATCGGCGCCCTCGGCGGCACGGTGATCGCTGTTGGCAATCGGGTGGCCCAGCCCAACAACTTCGGCACCGCGCTCACGTTCTTTGCCTACACCATCCTCATCTTGGGCGGCGTGGCCAAGGTCAAGGGACCGATTGTGGGCGCGATTATCTTCTGGTTCTTCATCAGCGTCGTCGACAACATCTTGGCGGAGGCCACCCGCCACAACGAGCTCCCGAAGTGGCTCGTCAGCGGCAACAATTTCGGTCAGGTGAAATTCATCCTGGCCGGGTTCGGATTGGCCCTATTGGTCGTGTTCCGACCGCAGGGCATCTTCGGTGACCGGCGTCAGCAGGCGTTCGATGTCCGCTAGCGGCGACGTCCTGGCCCAGGTCGCCGCCGAGCCGGGCGTGCCGAAGCCCGACCCGATCCTCATCGCCGACGGGGTGATGCGCCATTTCGGGGGACTGCTCGCCGTCGACGTCGACCACGTCGAGGTGCAGCGCGGTCTGATCACCGCGCTCATCGGGCCGAACGGCGCGGGCAAGACGACGTTCTTCAACCTGCTCACAGGCTTCGACGAGGCCAACAGCGGGCGGTGGAGCTTCGACGGCCAATCGCTCGAGGGCATGGCCGCGCACCGCGTGGCCCACACCGGCATCGTCCGCACGTTTCAGCTCACGAAGAGCCTGTCGCGCCTCACCGTCATCGAGAATATGAAGCTGGGGGCGACCGGCCAGCGCGGCGAGGGGCTTATGGCGGCGCTTGTTCGCCCCTTGTGGCGAGCCCAGGAACGGGCGATCGAAGAGCGGGCCCAGCAACTACTCGAGCGGTTTTCTATGGGGCACATGCGCGACGAGTACGCCGGTTCCTTGTCGGGAGGTCAGCGCAAACTGCTCGAGATGGCGCGCGCCCTCATGGTCGAGCCGCGGATGATCATGCTCGACGAGCCCATGGCCGGGGTGAACCCCGCGCTCACCCAAAGCCTCCTTGCCCACATCAAGGAGTTGCGGACCGAAGGACGAACAGTGATGTTCGTGGAGCACGACATGGATGTGGTGCACGACATCAGCGACTGGGTCATCGTCATGGCCGAGGGCAGTGTGATCGCCGAAGGCCCGCCCGATGTGGTCGGCGCCAACCCGCTTGTGATCGACGCCTACCTCGGGACGCATCACGACCTCGACCTAGGAGACCCCGAATGATCGTGGGTGAGCACCTCATAACGGCCGAGGAGGTCGTCGCCGGCTATGTCCCCGGCGTGAACATCCTGAACGGCTGCAATGTGACCGTGGAACCCGGAGAGTTCGTCGGCATCATTGGGCCGAACGGCGCCGGCAAGTCCACGCTGCTGAAGGCGATCCTCGGCCTCATCTCGATCACATCGGGCTCGATCAAGCTCGGGGGCGAGGACATCACCCGGCGCAAAGCCCACGAGCTCGTAAAGCGCGGTGTGAGCTATGTCCCCCAGAACCGCAACGTGTTCCCGAGCCTCACTGTGCGGGAGAACCTCGAGATGGGGATGTTTCTAGACCCGCAGCGTTTCGACGAACGCTTCGACTATGTCGTTCAGCTCTTCCCTCGTCTCGCCGAGCGCGCCCGGCAGCGGACCGGCTCGCTGTCGGGCGGCGAGCGCCAGATGGTGGCCATGGGCCGGGCGCTGATGCCCGACCCTACGGTGCTCTTGCTCGACGAGCCGTCGGCCGGGCTGTCGCCCGTGCTCCAAGACCAGGTCTTCCTGCAGTGCAAGCGGGTGAACCAGACGGGGGTGGCGATCCTGATGGTAGAGCAGAACGCACGGCGCTGTCTTCAGGTGTGCCATCGCGCCTACGTGCTCGACCAGGGGCGCAACGCCTACACGGGCACGGGCCGCGAGCTCCTCCGCGATCCCCGAGTGGTCGAGCTCTACCTCGGCACACTCGCAAGGGCGGGGCGGGCGGGCGCCTGACGCGAAGAGGCCCCGGCCGGAGCCGGGGCCTCCCGTTCATCCTCGACTGACTATGGGCCCGCGTTACTTCCCGGCGTCGAACTTCTCGCCCAGCGCGTTACCCATGTTGCCGTCGCAGCCATACACCTTGACGTCCTTCGGGCCAATGCCCTGCTCGACCATCTTGGTGAGGATGCGGGAACCTTCCTCAAAGCTGATGAGGATGATGGCGTCGGCATTGGCCGCCTTGGCCGCCGCGACCTCGGCGTCGAAGTTCGGTGCCTTCTCGTCGTACACCTTCGTGACGACGACGTTCACGCCCGCCTCCTTGAGGCCTTTTGTGACGTCGTCGGCGAGCCCCGTGCCGTATGCGTCGTTACGGGCGATGATCGCCACCGTGGCGTTACCGTCACCGGCGACGACTTGGGCGAGCACGGCCCCCTGCAAGATGTCGGAGGGAGCGGTGCGGAAATACAGGCCTTTGTCGGCGTACGTCGACAGCTTCTTCGACGTGTTGGCCGGTGAGAACTGGACGACGCCGGCACCGGTGATCTTGTCGATCACCGTGAGCGACACACCAGAGGACGCGGCACCGATGATGCCGTCGACGTTCTGGGCGAGGAGCCGGTCGACCGTCTGGTTGGCCGTGTCGGTGGTGGCGTCGCCGGAGTCACCCTTGATGCCCTCGACGGGCTTGCCGAGCACACCACCGTTGTCGTTGATGTCCTTGATCGCGAGATCGAACCCGGCGAATTCGGGTGGGCCGAGGAAGGCGAGGGAGCCGGTCTGGGGCAGGATCGTGCCGATCTTCAACACGCCGTCACCCTTGCGGGTGCCCACGACCGCGTCCTGAGGCACGTCGGCGGACGCGGGCGCGTCGGCCTTCAAGTAGGTGGTCTTCGCATTATCGAGGCGGTCGTTGGCGCCGAACTCGAGAAGGCCGTAGCTCGCCTTCAACGGCTCGCCATTGCCACTGAACTCGCCCGGCCCCGATTGACCGTCGTAGTCCGGATCCTTGCCGGCGTCGATAAGGGCCTTGCAGGTCTTGAAATCGGTGCACTTCTCACCGGTACGGGTGATGCCGTTGATCTCTTTGGCGTAATCGATGCCGTCGGTCTTGGCCTTCTCGGCGGCCAGAGCGATGATCGTGACGGCGTCGTATGTTTCGGCGGCGTAGTTGAAGTCCTTCAGGGCTGAATCGATGGTCTTGAGACGAGCCTTGAAGTCGGCCGACAGCTCGAGGAGCGGAGTCAGGCCCTTCATGCCCGCGAGCGCCCCCGACCCGGTTGCCGCGGCGGTGGTGCCGCTGCTCGCGGCGGTCGTGGCCGTGGTAGCGGCCGTCGTGGCGGTGCTGGCGGCGGTGGTGCCGGTACCCGCGGACGTGGTCGCTGTGGTCTGACTCTTCGAGCTGCCGCAGGCGGCCCCGATCAGGCCGAGGCCGACCAGTAGCGCGCCGACACGGCGCACATGGGTATTGCGCATGCATTTCCCCCTTGCTTGGGACATCGATGTCCGGACTGGGCATTGACCCTAGGGGGCTGCGATCACAATGACCAACTAGGGCACCACCCATTAACCAACTTGTCACGCGGCGCACGGCACCCCTGCCGTCACCTAAACGCTGGTCAGGGCTGTGCTAGGCACGTCCGGTGACCGCCGCACCGGTGACCGACGCGAGCCGGGAGCGACACAGCGCGACGCTCTATGTTCTCGCCGCCGCGGTGCTCTTCGGCACGACGGGCACCGCCCAGGCGCTCGGGCCCGACAACGTCGACCCCGTAACCGTGGGCGCCGTTCGTATAGCGGTAGGGGCCACCGTGCTGCTCGCTGTCGCGCGCCGGCGTAACGGTGCCGGTTGGTGGCGCGCCCTACCACGTTGGCCGCTTCTCATCGGTGGCCTCGCGGTTGCGTCGTACCAGGCGTGCTTTTTCGCCGCGGTCGAACGCACCGGCGTCGCCGTCGGCACTGTCGTCGCCCTTGGGAGTGCGCCGGCCTTCACAGGGGCCCTCACCGTCTTCCTGCTCCGTGAGCGCCCCGTGCCGGTGTGGTGCCTCGCCACCGTGCTCGCCGTGGCCGGCGCCAGCCTCATCGCCCTGGGCGGAGGCGATGCTTCTGTCGACGCGGCGGGGGTGGTCCTCGCGTTGGGCGCGGGCGGGTCGTACGCGGGCTACACACTGGCCAGCAAGGCGCTCCTCACCGCCGGCGTCGACAGCGATGCGGCCATGGCCGCGATCTTCTCGGTCGGCGCGCTGGCCCTTGTGCCGACGTACGTGGTGCGCTCGCTGGCGTGGCTGCCGACGGGCCGCGGCGTCGGGCTCGCGGCATTTCTCGGCGTCGTCCCCACCGCCATCGCGTACCAGTTGTTCGCTCGAGGCCTGCGCCGGCTGCCGGGTTCCACCGTGACGACGTTGACGCTCGCCGAGCCGGCCACCGCGGTCGTGCTCGGGGCCCTGGTGCTGGGGGAGCGGCCGGGAGCCCGCGCCGTCGTAGGCATGGCGCTCGTCGGGAGCGGTCTCGTGCTGCTGGCCGGGCGGCGTCCACGAGCTGGAAGGCCCGCGCACGGCCTAGCCTCGGAAGATGGAATCTCAGGAAGTCCTCTATGACGTGAGCGACCGGGTCGCCACGATCACGCTCAACGCACCCGAGCGCATGAACACCATTTCAGCGCCGATGCTCGCGGCGCTGTCGGGACGGCTGATCGAGGCCGACCGCGAGCCGGAGGTGCGAGCCATCGTGATCACGGGCGTGGGCCGGGCGTTCTGCGCGGGCCTCGACATCGCGGCGCAATCCGGGGGCGGCGGTCTCCAGGTGGGGTCGAGCGAACTCGACCTACGCGATGCCCCGCCCACGGTCCTGCACAGCCTCGATACTCCGACCGTGTGTGCTTTGAACGGAGGTGCGGCCGGTTACGGCATGGACCTCGCGCTGGGCTGCGACATGCGTGTCGCGGGTGAATCGGCGAAGCTCGCCGCCGCGTTCACGAAACGAGGCGTGCTTCCGGAAAGTGGTGGCACATGGCTGCTCCCGCGGCTCGTCGGCTACGCGCGGGCGGCCGAGATCGCGTTCACGGGCCGGACCCTCACGGCCAAGGAATGTCTCGAGATCGGTCTGGTGAACCGCGTGGTGAGCGACGCGGAGCTCCCGACCGCGGCTCGCGAGCTGGCCCTCGAGATCGCCGCGAACGCTCCGCTCGCGGTGCGGGCGACAAAGCGGATGATGCGCATGGCCGAGACGGAGACCTTCGAACAAAACGTCCACCACGTGTTCTTGCAGCTACTGCCGCTGTTCCGCAGCGAAGACTTCCGCGAGGGCATGGCGGCCTTCCTCGAGAAGCGCCGCCCCGACTTCAAGGGACGCTGAGCCGCCGGCCGTGAGCGCGTTTGAGTTTCTGGAAACGCTCGCCACGACGCGGGCCATTCGGCGCTACACCACCGACCCCATTCCCGACGACGATCTCGCGGCGATCCTCTTCGCGGCGACTCGCGGTCCGTCGGGCAGCAACCGCCAACCGTTCCGTTTCCTCGTCCTGCGCGACGGTGCCCGGGCGGCACGGGCCAAGGCCATCCTGGGCACAAGCTTTCGCGCCGGGTGGGAGACGAAGCGGGCCGCCGATGGTTACGACGAAGGGTCGGGGCAGCGCGACGAATCACCGAAGGCGCGCTTGGCCGCCGCCATGCAGCACTACGTCGATCACATCGAGCAGGTGCCTGTGGTGGTGCTCGCCTGCCTGGTCCGCTACCGGCCGCCGAATCCGTACGAAGGAGCGTCGGTGTACCCCGCGTGCCAGAACCTGCTGCTCGCGGCGCGCTCTCTCGGGTACGGCGGCGTCATGACCGGGTGGCACCAACCCGTCGAGGCCGAACTCCGGGCCCTCTTGGGCATCCCCGACGGCGTGGCCATCTCAACCACGATCACGCTGGGCAAGCCGGCCGGCCGCCACGGTCCGGTACGGCGCCGTCCGGTCAAGGAACTGGTTTTCGACGACGAGTGGGAGTCAGGGGCGCCGTGGGCGGCGGAACCCGAACAAACCCGCCACACAAACGCCGGACCACCCACCGGTCGTAACATCAATGCATGACTGACGCCTTCGAGCCCCGCCCCGAGCATCGCTTCACGTTTGGACTTTGGACCGTCGGGAATCGAGGCCGCGACCCGTTCGGTCTAGAGGTACGTCCCGCGCTCGATCCCGTCGACTCGGTGCACCGTCTCTCCGATCTGGGTGCATACGGCGTCAACTTTCACGACGACGACCTCGTTCCGTTCGGTTCATCCCCCGCGGAGCGCGAGCAGATCCTCAAGCGCTTCCGGCGCGCCCTCGACGCCACGGGGATGAAGGTACCGATGGCCACCACGAACCTATTCGGCCATCCCGTGTTCAAGGAGGGTGCGTTCACCGCGAACGACCCGCAGGTGCGCCGGTACGCGGTCGCCAAGACCCTCGACGCGATCGACCTCGGTGTCGAACTCGGCGCCACGATCTACGTGATGTGGGGCGGACGCGAAGGCATGGAGTGTGAGGCCGCGAAAGATGTCCGGGCCGCTCTCGATCGCTACGCGGAGGCGGTCAACCTGTGCTGCGCCTACATCCGCGAGCGGGGCTACGACCTCGTCATCGCGATCGAGCCCAAGCCGAACGAACCGCGCGGAGACATGTTCCTGCCGACGGTGGGCCACGCCCTCGCGTTCATCAACGAGCTCGATCACCCCGAGATGGTCGGCCTCAACCCGGAGTTCGCCCACGAGACGATGTCGGGCCTCAACTTCACCCACGCCGTGGCCCAGACCCTCTGGCACGGCAAGTTGTTCCATATCGATCTCAACGCGCAGCGCATCGGCAAGTTCGACCAGGACTTCCGCTTCGGTTCCGAGGGCATCCGCGACGCCTTCTACCTCGTGAAGCTGCTCGAAGAGTCAGAGTGGACCGGTAGCCGCCACTTCGATGCGCACGCGTACCGCACCGAGAGCGCCGAAGGGGTGTGGGACTTCGCCAGGGGTTGCATGCGGAGCTACCTGATCCTCGCCGACAAGGCCCGTCGCTTCAGCGCCGATCGCGACATCCAAGACGCGCTGGCCGCGGCCAAGGCCGAGCAACTTTACGAACCGACCTCTCCCGAGGGCATGGGATCCGACGCACTGGCCGCGATCAAGCGGGGCCCCTACGACATCGATGGCCTGGCCGCTCAGGGTTATGGCCACGAGCGCCTCGACCAGCTCGTCACTGAGTTGATCCTCGGCGTGCGCTGAGGCGTGCCGCTCGTTGCCGGGGTCGACTCGTCGACCCAGTCCACGAAGGTCGAGATCCGCGACGCCGACACGGGCGCGCTCGTGGCGTCGGGTCGGGCACCGCACCCGCCGACGGCACCGCCTCGATCGGAACAAGATCCGGTGCACTGGTGGGAGGCGTTCGAGGCGGCATGGGCGGCGGCCGGTTCTCTCCATGTGGCGGCCTTGTCGGTCGCCGGTCAGCAGCACGGCATGGTGGCGCTCGATGGCGACGGCAACGTCATCCGTCCGGCCAAGCTGTGGAACGACACGGAATCGGCAGCCGACGCGGCCTGGCTTATCGACCAACTGCCTGACGGCGCGGCAGGATGGGCGGCGGCGTGCGGGTCGGTGCCGGTGGCGGCGTTCACGATCACGAAGCTCTCATGGCTGCATCGCAAGGAGCCCGAGGCCTGGGAACGGATGGCCCGCGTGGTGTTACCCCACGACTGGCTGACGTCGTGTCTCACCGCACGGTTGGCCACTGATCGCGGCGACGCCTCGGGCACCGGCTACTGGTCGCCGGGCGACGGTACCTACCGATGGGATCTCCTCGCGATCGTCGACCGCGACCGTGACTGGTCGACGGCCGTGCCAGAGGTACTGTCCCCGCGGGAACCGGCCGGCCATTGGCAGGGCGCGGTCGTCGCGCCAGGCACGGGCGACAACATGGCCGGCGCGCTCGGCGTGGGCCTCGCGTCCGGCGATGTCGTCCTCTCGATCGGTACGTCGGGCACGGTGTACACGGTGAGCGAACGGCCGACCCATGACGCGTCGGGTTTCGTGGCTGGATTCGCCGACGCCTCGGGCGCGTATCTCCCTCTCGTATGCACGCTGAACGCTACGAAGGTCACGGAGGCTGTTCGCCAGTTGCTCGGCGTCGACCACGCCGAACTCGACGCCCTCGCGCTCGCCTCCGTGGCCGGCGCGGGTGGGGTCACGTTGCTTCCCTATCTCGACGGTGAGCGCACACCCAACCGACCGACGGCCACCGGCACGCTGGTGGGTCTCCGTTCCGATACGACGCGCGAGCATGTGGCACGGGCCGCGTTCGAAGGCGTGGCGTGCGGCCTGCTCGACGGCCTCGACGCGTTGAGCGCCCACGCGCCTACGTCAGGGCGGGTGCTGCTGGTGGGCGGCGGAGCACGGTCGGGGGCGTACCGGCAGGTGCTCGCCGACCTGCTCGGCCGGCCGGTGGTGGTCGTCGATGGCGAGGAGCACGTCGCGATGGGCGCATGTGTGCAGGCCGCGATGGTGCTGCACGACCGACCGGCGTCGGCGATCGCCGGCGCGTGGGGTCTCGGGCACGGACGCAATGTCGAGCCCGATGAGTCGGTCGACCGCGACGCGATACGGGCCGCGTATACGGCGGTCAGGGACGCCAACGTATGACCGACCGCGATCCGTTCGTCGTGCTCGGGCTAGCCGCGGCCAGCGCCACCGAGCGCGAGCTGCGCGCGGCGCGCCGGCGGCTGGCGAAGGAGATCCATCCCGATCGCGGCGGGGATGCCGGCCGGATGTCGGAGCTGAACCGCGCGTACGAGCGGGCGCTGGCCCAGCTCCGGCAGGCGGAAGCACAGCGGCGCGAACCGCCGGCCCAGCCCATACCACCACCGAAACCGCCGTCTGCGAAGACCAGACGGCCCGGGCGCTTCGTCGAGCGCGACGACGCCTCGTTCGCGGTCAGTGTGTTGCCGGTCGAGGCGTTCGAGGCCTTGGTGGTCGCCGCAAACTCGATGGGTCAGGTGCTGCTGGACGACCCGCCCTATCTGCTGGAGTGCTATTTGCGCGATCCGGTCGAGTGCTTCTGCCGCTTGGAGCTGTTCCCGGAGGGGGGCGGCTCGCAGGTGGCGGTCACGGTCGTCACCGCGGAGGGTGGGTCCGGGCCGCCCCCGTCAGTCGACGACGTCCGCGACGCCTTCATCGCCGCCCTCTCCGCGTTCTGACGCGCTTTTATGCGCCTCTGGTGTCGCTTTCGCGCGCGAGAACGGACTGGGGAGGGCGGACGATGACCTTGCCCCAGGTGCCTCGCGTGGCCAGGGAGGCGATCGCGGCGGGCGCGTCGGCGAACTCCGCCTCTCGCTGGATGAGGGGCGCGATAGCTCCTCGCGCGTGCAGGGCCATGAGTTCCGCGTGGCAGTGATGAATGAGCGCCGGGTTGTGACGCTGGTACGCGCCCCAGTGAAGACCGACCACGGAGTAGTTCTTCAACAGCGCATGGTTGGTGGGGAGGTCCGCGATACGACCACTCGTGAAGCCGATCACCAAGAGTCGCCCCTCCCACGCAATGCATTTACGGGAGCGGTCGAATACGTCACCGCCGACCGGGTCGTAGATCACGTCGGCCCCACGTCCACCCGTGAGCGCCTTCACTTCGTCGACGAAGTCACCCGCCAGGTAGTCGATCACATGATGCGCGCCGAGTCGCTCGCAGACCGCGACCTTCTCGGGTCCGCCAGCCGTCGCGATCACACGGCTGCCCAGAGCGAGGCCGAGTTGGATAGCGGCCGAACCGACTCCGCCCGCGCCGGCGTGGACGAGCAGCGTCTCGTGGGTTTGCAGGGCCGCCCGACGGTGCAGCGCGAACCAGCCCGTTTGGTACGTGACGATAAGTGCCGCTCCGGCCGCGTCGTCCATCGTGTCGGGTATCGGAAACGTCGACGCCTCTGCGGCCAGAACTTGCTGTCCGAGGCCTCCCGTCGGGCGTAACGGCAGGGCGACGACGCGCTCGCCCGGACGCAACGCCGAGACGCCCTCGCCGACCGCGTGCACCGTGCCCGCCAGCTCGAGCCCAGGAGAGAACGGGAGTTCCGGCCGCTCCTGGTACTGACCACGGCAGAGCAGGACGTCGGGAAAGTTGAGCGCGGCCGCCGCCACGTCGATGAGGACCTGACCGGGCCCCGGTTTCGGTGCCTCGATATCGTCGAGCTGGAGGACGTCGACGGGCTCACCGAGCCGGTGTAGCCGCCACGCCAACATGGCGACCGAACCTACTGGCTTCTGACGCGCTTTATCGTCCTCTGGTGTCGGTTTCGCGCGCGAGAACGGGGAGGACGATGAGGTTCACCGTCCGTCTTCTCGCGGTGCTCGCCATCGCGCTTACCGTCCGCGTCGGGTACGTCGTGGCCGCGAAGCGCCACGAGCCTCCCCAAGGCGATGCGATCTTCTACACACTGCAGGCGGCCCAGCTCGCCGGCGGTGGCGGCTTCACCGATCCGATGACCGGACGTCCGGCCGCCGATCACCCACCGCTCACCGCGCTCTCACTCGTGCCGGCGGCGTGGCTGAGCGACAACGACCTCGTCGCGATGCGTTTGACGAATTGCGTCATCGGCACCGGGGCCGTGGCGGCAATCGCGTTTCTGGTTTGGCGGTTGGCGGGGCCGCGCACGGCATTGACCGCCGCGGCTCTTGCCGCGTTGTATCCCGGCCTTTGGATAAACGACGGTGTGCTCATGGCGGAGTCGCTTGCCGCGCTCGCCGTAGCCGTCGTGCTCGTGGCCGCCTACCGGCTCTTGGCGCGGCCGACCCTGCTCGGCTCGGTCAGTCTGGGTTTGCTCGTCGGCGTCGCCACACTCGCTCGGTCGGAGCTGGTTCTGCTCTGGCTGTTCGTCGTGGCCCCTGTCTTGGTGGTCATGACGGGTCTGGTGAGGCAACAACGCCTCCTCTGGGGCGCCGCGTCCCTCGTGGCGGTCGCGCTCCCGATCGCGCCATGGGCTATCTACAACAGCACTCGATTCGAGCGACCCGTAATCCTGTCCACCAACGGTGGCCCCACCATCGCCGGCGCCAACTGCGACGACACGTACTTCGGTCGGGGCCTCGGATTCTGGAGCTACGACTGCGCGACCGCCGACCTTCCCGTAGGCGACGCCTCGACCGTGTCGGCCGGCTTGCGCCGGCGCGCGACCGACTACGCACGTCATCACGTCACCCGCCTGCCGCTGGTGGTCGCGGCCCGAGAAGGTCGAGTATGGAGTGTCTTCAAAGTGCGTGACATGGTCTCGCTCAATCGCGGTGAGGGGCGGGAGCGGTGGGCGTCGTGGCTCGCGTTCGGATCGTTCTGGCTTCTTGTGCCGGCGGGGTGGGTGGGCTGGCGGAGGTTACGAACGAGCGGCAAGTTCACCGCGCCACTGACGCTTCTCGCGGCGCACGTCGCCGTGGTGGCCGCGGCGTTCTACGGCCTCGTGCGGTTCCGGGTGCCATTCGAAGTGGTGCTGGTCGTGCTGGCGGCCGTAGGACTCACGAAGGCTGAACGAGCGTCCGTCGCCGGATCATCGACCTCACCATAGGATCAAACCGATGTCGGGCATCGGGGTAGTTGTGGTCGCCTACAACGCGGCCGCCACCTTGGCGGGCGTGCTCGACCGCATCCCCGTGTCGTTCCGTCCGAAGATCAGCGAAGTGATCGTGAGCGACGATGCGAGTGAGGACGAGACCGTCGCGGTGGGCCTCGTGTACCTCGGCCGTACTGTCGACCTGCCGATCACGCTCATTCGTCAGGACCGCAATCTCGGTTATGGCGGCAATCAGAAGGCGTGCTACCGGCTCGCCATGGAGCACGGGCTCGAGTTCGTGGTGCTGCTGCACGGCGACGGTCAGTACGCGCCTGAGCTGCTCCCGGCGATGGTCGAGCCGCTCGTCGCCGGCGACGCGGACGCGGTGCTCGGCTCACGCATGCTCGACAAGGGCGCGGCCCGGGCCGGGGGCATGCCGTTGTACAAGCTCGCCGGCAACAAGATTCTGAGCCGTGTACAGAACGCCGTGGTCGGCACCGCCCTGTCGGAGTGGCACAGCGGATATCGCGCGTACCGGGTGAGCGCGCTCGCCGAGCTTCCGCTCGACAGCGCGTCCGACGACTTCCACTTCGACACAGAAATCCTGTTGCAGTTCATGGAGGCCGGGAAGCGCATCGTCGAGATTCCCATCCCCACCTACTACGGCGATGAGATCTGCTACGTCAACGGCCTTCAATACGCGGGCAATGTGACGAAGGCGGTGGTGCGTTACCGCGCCCACCGAATGGGCCTCGGTCGTGGCGATACCGCGTTCGCCAGTGATCGCTACGAAGCCAAGCACGCGCCGGACAGCTCACACGGAGAGGTCGTCTCCGAACTCGCGGCGCGACCGCGTTCAAAGGTCCTCGACCTCGGGTGCGCCGACGGGCTTGTGGCCGAACAACTCCGCGCCCAGGGCCACACCGTGGTCGGAGTCGAGATCGACGCCACCGACGCAGTGAAGGAACGCGTCGACCGCTTCGTGGCCGCCGACCTCGACCAGGGTCTGCCGCCTGATCTCGCCGACGAAGCCTTCGACATCGTGGTCGCCGCCGACGTGTTAGAGCACCTCCGCGATCCGCAGCGCGTGCTCGACGAAATCCACGGTGTGCTCGCCGACGAGGCGATCGTCGTGGTAACCGTCCCCAACTTCGCGCACTGGTACCCACGAGCCCGCGTGGCCATCGGACGGTTCGACTACGACCGCCGTGGCATTCTCGACCGCGGCCATGTTCGGTTCTTCACTCGGCGCAGCTTCATCCGCCTAGCCCGCGAGAGCGGATACGACGTGGTCGAGAGCCGCGCGCTGGGCATCCCTTTCGAGGTCGTCGATCGGGGGGCGAGTCGGCAAGGCGGAGGGGTCGGACGCCGGCTGGCGGCGAGCATTGACCGCGCCGGTAGAGCGGTGTGGCCGACGCTGTTCGCGTATCAGTGGCTCTTTGTCATGCGTCCCCGCCGGCCCAGGCATCGAGTCGTCGGCACAGGGCCGCGTCCTTCGCCTGCCGCGGATTGATCGTCCCGGAAAAGCGGTCAGCCACATCCGTGACACCCGAGGCGGTACCCAACGCAAACTCGTCGCTGCCCGCGTTGTAGTACGTGCCGAACAGCACCGCGCTCCCGTCGCGCACCTGAACAGTGCCCAGACGACGATCAGCGTCGACGGTCAAGTGGTGAACACGGCTCGCCCCGATCGCAAACGGCGACCCGTTACGTGGCACACCCCGGCCTCGATACACGAAGCGCGCCCGCCCGCCGCCGAGGTACTCGACCGCAATCACGTCTGGCTCGGCGCCGGCGGGCTCCGCAACCGTGACCAACGGCTCGACGACACCGGACGCCGGCGCCGCGAACGTCACGTCGAGCGTCAGGTATCCGACGGCGTGGGTGCGCTCAACAGGCGTCCACGCGATGGGCTCCAGCGTCGACGGAGGATGACCGTCGGAGTAGTAGAGCGCCGCGCAGTCACCGACGACGAACAGTTCGCCGCGTCGTCCCTGCGCGGGCAAAAGGTCGCCCCGTACGACACGCGCCGGATCGTCGAGGTGCAGGAGCTCGTCGACCGACCGCTGGAACCCGAGGAAGCCCGTGAGCTGACGTTGTTCGCGCGCCGGAGTCGAGAGTCGCTGGTAGAGGAGGCCGAGCGAGAAGTTCGCCCACGCGGTCCACAACGCGAGCACGACAACGCCAACGCCGAGCGCACCTCGATGCGACCTCACCGGAGCGAGCGTGAACAACCCGACGATCGCACCGATCGCGAGTAACGGGAAGGCATCGGCGAGGTAGCGCTGGGCGACGTAGGCGAAAGGGATCACGGCGACCGCCCCGACCGCGGACGAGGCGAGCACAAGGCGGTAGGTGGCGAAAGGGGTGTGCGGCCGGGCGAGTCCGACGACGGCCACGGCGGTGAGTGCGACCAGCAGCGTGAGCGACGCGGTGACGCTCGACGACAGATCGAACTTGTCCAGGATCACATGACCGAAGACGCGTCCGGGTGCCGGTGGAAAGTCGAGGAACGGAAACCACCTGCGGAGGCGCACTCCATCGGGTCGCAGATACGCGAATGCTGTCGTCGGAGCGAACTTCAGTCCGAACAGGGTCCCGTGATTGGCCGCGAGCATGGCCTGGCGATCGGGATCGATGGCGGTGAACGCCTGATCGCGAAAGGGGATGGAGAACCAGCGCCCGAACTTGGCGTGGTTGACGACGGCGTAGCCGATCACCGGCACCAGCGCGGCCGGCCACGCCATGCCGGCGTCGCGTCGGCGCGCCTTTGAAACAGTGCACCAGACGGCCACGGCGACCAACCCGGCCACGGGCCCGAGCGCGACGGAGGCGCGTGACCACAGCGCGAGCAGGGTGGCCGCCCCGCTCACGAGGAGCGCCCGTCGCCTGGCACCGTCGACGACACGGACGAGCGCCGCCAGCGCCACGAGCGACCATGCGACGCCCCACGCCGCGGCCTCGTGGTATACCCACGCCACACTCGCCAAGAACAAAAGGCTCGAGCCGCCGCCGAGAACGGCGAAGAGGCCGGCGACCCCTATCCGACCGCGCCGCGTCAACTCGCGCGCCGGCGCGACGCGTCGGTGAACATCGTCGGCGACATGAATGAGCGCGGCCATCGCGACGACGTAGGCGCCGAGCATCGACAGGATCGACAGCCGGCCGTTGAGGCGATGCGTGAACAGTGCGAACGGCAGGCGCAGCAGGGCGGGGAACGGCCCGAAATAGAGGTAGGCCCGGCCGCTGTGGAAGAACGCCTCGATCTTGAGCAGCTGCGGGTCGACGTCGAGGTGGCCGTGTAGGAAGGCGTGGGCCTGCGCGTCGAAGAAGTCACCACTGTTCTGGTGGCGCAGCAGATCGAAGGTGCCCCGCGTCAGCATCCACGTGAACACCACACCACCGGCGAGGACACCGACCCGGGCCGCCCTGCGCACGTCACTCATCGCCGAGCTCACTCATCAACAGCGCGCGGCCCGGCCGCCTTGCGCAGACGGTCAGCCACGGCCGCACCCAGGCCCTGTTCTTCGGGGAGCACGGCCAGCAGGACGTCGAGTCCATTGTCGTCGGCCGCCCGCAGCTCGCGGTAGAGCTCGTGCGCGGTGCGGCGATCGTCGGGGCCCGGTCGCCAGACGTCGACGGCAAGGCCCTCAGCCGCCAGAGCTTCTCGGCGGGCGGTCGCGCTCGATGTCTCCACGATCTCGATGCGACAGCGCGGCGCGTAGTGCGATTCCAGCATGCCCGGCGCGCGGCTGACGCCGGCCACGTCGCGCCGGACGGCCCGGCCGAGCAGCTCTTCGATGCGCGCAATGGCGAGACCACCGGGGCGCAGCAATACCGGCTCATCGATCAGCTCGATGATCGTCGACTCGACTCCGATCGCCGAAGGACCCCCGTCGAGGATGAGGTCGACATCTGACCCGAGATCGGCGCGCACGTGATCGGCCGTCGTGGGGCTGACTTTGCCGAAGCGATTCGCCGACGGCGCCGCGACGGCACCACCGAAGAGTTTGAGCAACGCGATTGCCGTCCGATGGGCCGGCATCCGTAGGCCCACGGTGTCACGTCCTCCCGTGACCTCGTCGGGCACGAGCGCAGAGCGGCGGACCACGAGCGTGAGCGGGCCGGGCCAGAACGCACCAGCCAGCTCTCGGGCCTCGGCTCGCACTCCCGAGCCCCATCGGTCGAGAGCGTCGGTCGATGCGACGTGCAGAATGAGGGGATGGTGATGAGGGCGGCCCTTCACCGCAAAGATCCGCCGGATCGCGCTCACGTTCGTTGCATCCGCACCGAGCCCGTAGACCGTCTCGGTCGGGAACGCGACGAGGCCGCCTGCTCGGAGTAGCGCGGCGGCGCGTTCAACATCCGCGCTCACCGCGTGGTCACGGGCCATGTGGTCAGGTGGGAACGGCCTCGAGGAACTCGAGCGCGGCGTCGATGAAACGGAAGTCGTTCGGGGTGGCGAAGTGGTCGCAGCCCTTCAAGGTGACCAGCCGGGCGTCGGGCAGGGCCGCCACCAGTGGATCCGGCGGACCGGCGAAGTCTTTGTCACCGAGCACGACGAGAACGGGAAGGACGACGCGCGCCAGACGTTCGACCGAAAGATCACGCGAGTGCGGCCGGCGCAAGCATGCCGCCAGCGCCGAAGGGTCGTTCCCCGGCTGGTGTGCGTATTGGGCAAACAGTTGCGCGGTGACGTCGTCGGGATCGCCTTGTCCCTCGACCGCGCGCACGAGCGAGTCGTTGCCATCATCGCGAAACACGTTCGCGCCGACTCCTGCCACGACGAGGCGTCCGAAGCGCTCGGGCGCGCGGCACGCCAGCTCGAGCAGGGTCATCGCGCCGAGCGAGAAACCGACCGCGTCGAACCGTTCGTCGCCCACCGCACTTGTTATCGCCGTGGTGAGATCGGCGTAGGCCTCGGGCGCATGGGGCATTGGCGCCGTTCCGTGTCCGAGAAGATCGACGCCGATGACGCGTCGCCCCGCGTCGTTCAGGAGGGCCTCCCAGCCCGGCTCCTGCCAGGTGCGGCGGAAGGAGCCACCCCAGCCGTGGACGAGGACGACCGGTTCGGTGCGCACCGGCGCACCGTAGACGCCACGCTCTCGATCAGGCGGAAACAGCGGCCTCGACCGCGCGAATCGACTTGATGTCGACCGTGCGGAAGCTGGCGAGCCGGGTGCTCCAGCAGTCGACGACGGCGCGGCCCGGCGCGGTGCGGAAGAACGTCGTCAACGGCCCCTCGAGTTGGTACGCGTCGGCACCGTCGACGCGCTCGGTGGAGTCGTTCGTGAGCGACACGAGATAGGCCATGCATCGACGGTACGCCGATCGTCCTGTGCGGCGATAGAGGATGACGGTGTGAGTTGTCGCGTCCGAACGGTGGACGCCTGTGGACGCGCGCCGCCTACTCGGTGTGTCCAACCCCTAGACGTTCAGACGGTTTGTTTTCGTGGGGGCCCGTTTCGAGGTTTGGTGCGGCCGGTCGACGGCGCGCTAGTCGGCGTGATGACGGTGCGCGTCGACGGCGATCGCTTCAAGCGTCCCGAGCGCCGTGGCCTCCCACGTGAGGGCCTGCGCCCGCACGCGAGCACCGTCGGCAAGTCGCTTGCGCTGAGCTTCGTCGCTCAACAACTCGGCGATCGCGTCGTCGAGCCGCTCCGCGGGCACCAACACTCCCGAGACTCCATTGCGTACCGCATCGCGATGACCGGCGATATCAGTGACCGCCGCGGGCGTGCCGCACGCGGCGGCTTCGGTAATCGTCATGCCCCAACCTTCCGCGGCGGACGCGCTCGCGACGAGCCAGGCCCTGCGGTACAGGCTCACGAGGTCGTCGTCGGTGATGCGTCCCGCGAGCGTCACCCACGCCTTGGCTCCGTTTGCCGCTATGCGCGAGACGAGGTGATCGTGTTCGGCGCCGTCGCCGACGATCACAAGATGGGCGTCGGCGACACGCTCGCGGACCCGCGCCATGGTGTCGATCAACACGTCGAGGCGCTTGACGGGCATCAGGCGGCCGACGGCGACGACGAGCGGGTGAGGGGACTTCTTGCGCCCAGGGGTGAACCGTCGATCAATGCCCGGCGGAACGACGCGCACGCGCGCGGGATGAAAGTGGAGTTGGTCGATGAGCTCACGGCGACTCGACTCCGAGAGAGTGACGATCGTCGACCTGCGATAGACCGGCGGCGCGATACGGCGCTCGACCGTCTCGCCGATACGGGCGAGATTCGGCGGGAGCACCATCGACCACATCGGCCCGTGCACGTGATGGCAGAAGACCACTCGCGGACCTCTGCACCACAACGGCGACCAGAAAGGCATGCCGTTCCAGATCTCGACGAGCGCGTCGCGCGGACCGTGGCGGCCGGCGAGCTCGGCGACCACGGCGCGCGGGAACACCAGATAGCGCCCGGCGCGCCGGACCACGCGATAGCCGTCCCGGCACGCGTCGGGCGGATGGCCTTGCGCGTACGACGTCCGGATGGTGACGTCGATGCCGGCCTCGGCCCAAAGTGCCGCAATCGCGGCAGCATGGAGCTCTGATCCGCCTGCCTCGACATCGGCCAGGTCGCGCCAGGCGAGAACGTGGATGCGGCGGAGCCTCGCCGCTCTGGCCATCGCGTCGAGTTCGGCGATGGCGCTGGCGTGGTCGATCACAGCGTTCCCCGGGGCGGTAGGGCGGGACTTCGTACATTATGTCGACGCACCGAATGTCGACCCACCGACCAGGAGAACCGTGAAGCTCACTGGCGAGCGTCCAATTGAAGGCAAAACCCCCGATTCTCTTCTGGCCCTCCATGAAGCGGGGTACCGTGAGGTGCTGGCACGGATCGGGCCCGGGCGCTTTCTCGATGTTGGTTGCGGATTAGGTGATGGCAGCGCCACCTTCCTCGCCCCCGAACGAGACGTGGTCGGCGTTGACTATGACCCCGACACCGCCGCTGTGGCCCACCGACGTCGACCCGCGCTTCATGCGGCCTGCTGCGATGGAGCCAAAACCTCCCTGCGCGCCGAGTCATTCGATTGGGTGTGCTCGTCGCATCTCATCGAGCATTTCGCCGACCCGGAACCGCATGCCCACGAGTTGGCGCGCGTGCTCAATCCGGGTGGCACCGCGTTCTTCATCACGCCGAACAAGCCCGCCGACTTCGAGAACCCTTATCACCTCTCGTTGTTCGGTCCGGAAGAACTCGCGGCGATGCTGCGGCGTCACTTTGCGAGCGTCACCGTTTTCGGACTCGACGGTGACGCCGTCGTCAAGGCCGACTTTGCCAGCCGGCGCGCGCTTGCTCGCAAGCTTCTCGCCCTCGATGTGTTCGATCTCCGCCACCGCCTCCCTCGCCGCTGGTACGTCGGCCTTCATGCCGCGGCCCGACGCCTCGCCTACCCGATCGCCCGGCGACGCGCCGCCGATCGAGCTGCGATAACGGCTGACCGCTTCTCGGTGGTCGACGCGATCGACGACACGACGCTCGTGTTGTTCGCGGTCGCCCGTCAGCCGGTGGTTGCCACGAGCTCTCGTTCGATGGGCTGAGGCCACTCACGCTCTCGCGTGTCGTCAACGCGTGCCCGCCCGATGAACCCGATGCCGGCATCGATCGCCACCGCCGCGAGGAGGCAGAGCACCCCCTCGGCCGACGCTCGGTAGCGGGTCTGGGCAAATGTGAGTGTCACCGACACGAACACGGTGACGATCGGCGCAAGGAGCGGGAAGACCAGGATGTCGCGTCGCCGCAGGACTCTGCCGCCGAACACCGCGAGCACCGCTAACACGTAGTAGCCCCCGAGACTCGTATAGGCCACCCACTTGTCGCGACCCTCGGGAAAGATGTCGAATCCCGCCTGCTGCAGTGGACGGTAGAGGCCTGTGATCCGTCCCCACCGTGCCAGCAGCACGGCGGGAATCCGATCGAGGTGGTCGCCGATGTAATCGAGCGACTCCTCCTTGTAGGCGGCGGCGCGAGTCGACTCGTCGGAGTTCGTGAGCGTGAGGCCGCGCTTGTCGAGGATGTCGGTGACGCAATAAATGCTCCAGTACCCGATCGCCTCGCCGTAGTACGTACGGTCGCATGTCCCGCTCGCGAGCGTGATCTCGAAGCCGGACGACAGGTACACAGGTTTCTCGAAGCGGGAGAGGTTGTATCCGACCCACGGGGCCACGACGGCTGCGCATACGACAGCGGCGAGCGCGACGTGGCGGGCGCGCGCGGCGCGGGTGAGTGACGACGCGAGGAGAATGAGCGGAACGATGACGAGCACGGACAACAACAGCAACTCGGCGCGTGACAACGCGGCCAGTGCCACGGTGGCTCCGAGAGCGGCGGCGCGTGCGAGCGACGGTCGCTGCCAGTAGCGGTATGCGAGAAGAACGGTCGTGGACACCGCAAGCAACGCGAAGGTCTCCGACTGGAGCATGGTGTCTTCTGACCAGATGTTCGGGTAGACGGCGACGAGGGCTGCGGCGACCAGGCCGACCCGTGCCCCCGCGATCGCCCGGCCCGCCAGTCCGGTCACCGCGATCGTGGCCCCACCGACGAGACACGATGCGAGGAGATGAGCGGTGACCGTGCGCAGGCCCACGAGTGTGACTGCGGTGAGGTAGAGCAGATACACCGGCGGATGATCGGCGGCCTCGACCCTGACGTGCTGGAGGAGGTAGTCGACGGGCTCGATGAAGCCGTGTCCGTCGGCCAGCAGGTTGGCGCCGTGGTGGTAATAGAACGCGTCGCCCCACACCACGGCGTGGCGCCGCCAGGCCATCACGTAGATGACGCGCCACGCCAGGCCCGCGAGGGTGATGCCCGCGAGAACGACGCGGAACTGCCGACCTCTGTCAGCCATCCACGGTCTCTGGCTGGTCGGCCCGCAGGAGCGCAACCTCCTCAGCGAGAGTGCGTACCTTGCTCTCGAGGCGAGACAGC
Source organism: Acidimicrobiales bacterium (assembly GCA_040002995.1). GTDB lineage: Bacteria > Actinomycetota > Acidimicrobiia > Acidimicrobiales > Ilumatobacteraceae > JBDUDK01. Next base: position 44,445 of record JBDUDK010000048.1, read on the forward strand.
TCCCACGAGAAATGCACGACCACGAAGAAGAGGAAACCGACAGCAAGGAAGAGGAAGGTCGTCGGCGCGTAGTAGACGCCAAGGCGATCGGAGATCCACTCCAGAAGCGACGGTACGGCGGCCAGCGGGACGAGCAGCACGCCGATCGTCAGCCACAAGAGCGCGTACTTGCTCCGGAGTTGGTGCAGGCGGACCAGGCGTAAGACGTACAGCGCGGCGACCACAGCGGCGACGATCACGAGCACATGGGCACGGGTGGTCACGATTGCCTCCTCGGACGATGGCGGGTGGCTGAGGCGAGGATGCCGATGAGAAGCCGGAGATAGTTGACCACGAGTTTCAGGCGCCGCGTGGAAGCCTGACCCGCGGCGCGGGGGCGCATCGGGGTAGGCACCTCAACCACGGTGTAGCCCGCTTCGCACACCATGATGAGCACTTCGACGGTGTCGGCGAGGTACTCGACCGGATAGTCGCGTGCGAGCAACTCGATGAGCGGACGGTCGAACGCGCGAAAGCCCGAAGTCGTGTCGGTGAATGCCTGCCCTGTGCGCCAGTGCACTATCCGGTGCAACAGACCCATCGCCCGGTGCCGTAGCCACCCGACCGGGTAGGCGTCGGACCCTTCAGAGAAACGAGTCCCGATGGCGAGGTCGGCTCCGCCGTCGAGCGTAGCCAGCAGCGCCTCGATGGCGGCCGGTGGGTGTTGCCCGTCCGCGTCGACGACGACGGCGCGCTCGTAGTGGTGCTCAACCGCGTAGCGCAGCCCCGCTCGTACCGCTCCGCCGACGCCGAGATTGAACGGCAACCGGAGCACCGCCGCGTTGCCCTTGTGGGCGATGGCGGCGGTGGCGTCGGTGGAGCCATCGTCGACCACGAGAACGTCGACGGACGGCACACCGCTCGCCAGTTCCTTCAACGTCGCCGCGAGCGACGCTTCTTCGTTGTAGGCCGGTATCACCACGAGCGCGGTCACGGCGCTCTCAGCGCCAGCCGGACGTGAGCGCGAGCGCGGGTCGTTCGATGACACGCCAGCTCACCCAGCCCACGACCGCCGAAATGCCCACCGTAGGCAGCAACAGTCCCCAAAAGTGGCCCGAGAAGAGCGGCCAGCCCATGACCGACCCGACCTCGCGCAGCACGTACTGGTGCCAGAGGTAAACGCCGTAGGAGACCACCCCAAAGCCGGCGATCGGCGGCAAGTCGAGAACATCGAGGATGCGACTCGGTCGGCGACCCCTGAGCGCGACGGGGGCGACGAGGAGGAGGCCGGCGACGGCGTAGAGCGTCTGGCGGAACATCTCACGCGAGAACGATGACACGACAAGCCCCCGCTCGAGACCAAGCTGGGTCGAGACGAACCAGAACACCGCCAGCGCGGCCCCCCAACAGGCGACGGCGTGCTGACCAATCTGAGTCGCGTCGGCGACGAACGAACGCCGTTGCGCCCACACGCTGAGCACGGCGAGCGCCATGCCCGGCGCGAACAGATCGATGAGTGACGGCAACCAGTAGCGGGTGATTTGGAACCAACGGGTGGGCAGCACGGCGTGGAACCCCAGCCGGAAGACGAAGCTGGACACAAACAAGAGCGCGATCGAGCCGAGCAACACGAGGGCTCTCCGATTCACGCCTCGGCCCGCGAGCCAACGGCGCATGAACATCGCCCACAGCGGCAGCAGAAGGTAGAAGCTGAGCTCCGTCGCCAGGCTCCAGCTCTGCGTGATGCCCGAGATGAAACGACCCGGGTGGTAAATGTGCGTGAGGCTCAGCGAGAAGAACAGGCCGCTCCCGCCGCGCACGTCGATGCCGTGACCGATCAGGATCACGATGGTGGCCACGATGTATGCCGGGTAGATGCGCCCCAGTCGTCGGACCCAGAATTTGTACCGATCGGGAAGCGGCTGGTCGTCGAGCAGTGCCGCCGCGAACGGTCGGGTGAGCAGGAACGCGGAGATGGCAAAGAACACCGGCACGCCGATGTCCATGCGCGTGAAGTAGTAGCCCCAACGCGTGCGAAACGTTGTGCCCGACACGAAACCCGTGTGGTGGCAGATGATGAGGAGTGCGGCGATCGCTCGCAGGCCGTCGAAACCGGCCAGCGAGTGAGGGGTCGGAGCGGTCGCGAAGGCAGACTTCGGTTGGGTAGCGGTGGATCGCACCGCCATCAGTGCATCACCGGCGCCGCCCGGCCGGTACCTCGTTCCGGATCGGTCGCAGTTTCTGTCTCTTCGTGATAATCCTCTTCGACGTTCACCGCCCACACGTCGTGGTGGGCACCGTCGACGATGTTCTCGACGACCAGCATTGCGGTCAGCATCGAGTGATCCTGGTTGTTGTACTTGTGCATGCCATTGCGCCCAACGGGGTGGACGTTCGGGGCGTGCCGTGCCAGCCAGGCGCGGAGGACCTCGACGTTCGCGACATACGTGGCGTCATACACCGGATACGCCTTGGGCATGCGGACGACATAGCCCGCCTCGACGAGTTCGGCCGGCACCAAGCCGATGCGGGCCAGCTCGGCGGTGGCGAACGCCACGAGTTCCTCGTCGGGCTTCTCCCACAGATCGTCACCCTCGTTCACGAAGTACTCGAGCCCGAGGCAGGTGCGGCCCTCTTTGACGAGGTAGGGCGACCACGAGCCGAAGTTCTGGATGCGGCCGAGTTGCACTTCGGGCGCGTGCACATAGATCCAGTTGTCTGCGAACGCCGCGCTCGCCGGTACGACGAGGGCAACGGTGACGAAGTCGCGGTAGCGCAACCCCCGTGCCGCGGCGAGGGCTTCGTCAGATGGGGCGGGGGTCATCGACGCGAGGAGCGAGCTGATGGGCATCGACGAAATCACATGCGCCGCCGGGTAACGAGTTCGGGCCCCATCGGTCTCGGTGATGACGGCGGTGGCCTGACCGGCCTGGTGCTCGATGGCCACCACACGCGCATCGAGCACGACCTTGGTACCCGCGGCCTCGACCTGCTCGCGACACCGTTCCCACATCATCCCCGGACCGAACTTCGGATACTGGAACTCCTCGATGAGCGAGGTGATGTCGGTCTGCTGGCGTCGGGGCAAGACAGAGTTGAATAGTGCCTTGCCGAGCGAGAGGTTCTTGATTCGTTGGGCGGCCCAGTCGGCCTGTATCGACGTGGCGGGCACGCCCCAGACCTTCTCGGTGTAGGTCTTGAAGAACATGCGGTAGAGGCGCCAGCCGAAGCGGGCCGCGGTCCACCCCTCGAACGTGGTGAGGTCCTTCGGTTTGTGAATACGCGCCCAGAGATACGACCCAACACACAAGAGCGATTCGCGCAGGCCGAGGTTGCGCAAAGCATTGGACGCGCGCAGGGGATAGTCGAAGAACTTGCCCCGGTAATAGATGCGGCTCATACGGGGTCGCGTAAGGAAGTCGTCCGGTCCGAGGATCTCATGCCAAAGGTGCGACACCGCGGGCACCTTGGTGAAGAAGCGATGACCGCCGATGTCGAAGCGCCAGCCGTCGCGCTCGACCGTACGGCTGATGCCGCCGACGGTGGTGTCGGCCTCGACCACCGTCGCCCGCTCACCCTTCGTGGCTAGCATGCGCGCGGCGGTGAGACCCGCCGGACCGGCGCCGATGATGACGATGTGGTTGTCGCGCGACCCGTCAATCATGTCGCTCTTCCATCGGTCGGGTTCGGGCCGAGGTTACAAACCCGTTGCTCGCCGAACCGGGCACGTGGACGGCCACCACCAGGAGTGCAACGGCCACCCAGACGAGCGGGTCGAGTGGATCGAACAAACCTGGCCAGCCGTAACCCGCCTCAGGCGCAAAGAGCAACTGCCCGGCAACGACCCCGCCGCCGACGAGCGCCAACAGCAGCGGAGGAGCCGGTCCCAGAACTGTGCGGAGCCGGCCCCGTGCGACGAGAACGATCGCGGCGGCGATGAGGGCGGCGACTGGTGGAAGCAGGAGAGCACCGCCCAGCGCTACCGCGAGCGCGACAACGGGCGGGAGGGTGCCCAGTCCGGTCCAGGGGGCCACGAGTGTGTTCGTCGGCGACGTCGCTGAAACGGGCTGGCGGGGCCGCCGGGTGCGTTTCAACGTGACCAGCGCTAGGCAGACGACCGTACTCACGAGCGAAATGACCAGGACGACCCAGACGTCGCGCTGCGGCGTCCATTCGAGATGCACGGTGATGACGCCAGAACCTGTCGGAGTGAGGTGCCATCCGTTGGCGTAGCCGTCGATGAGCCGGGGCTGCCGCTGGCCGGCGGCGCCTCGGACGGTGGCGTGCCATCCCGCGTTCTCGCTCTGACCGAGCACGAGCCAGAACGGACCGCTCGCGCCTGTTACCGCAAGGTCGAACGACGTGGCATGGCTGTCGATCACGCGGACCCGCGGCACCGGCGGTCCGGCGGGCGTCGACACCGTGCCTGCCGAGGTCAGAGGGACCGGGTCGCCGCCCCGATCGGAGGCCAGCAGAACACGATCGACGTCGAGGCCTTCGGCATCGCCGGGTGCCGTACGCAGCGTGTGCGGTCCTGACGCCAGCGAGAGGGCATCCGAGTTGCACGAGCTCACTGTGAGGTCGCGCCCCGCCAGCGCATCGCTTACCCGACCCGAGACTTGGAAGGACAGAGCGCCACCGTCGACCGTGAGGAGATCATCGACGCAGCGGCTCGGCAGCTCGGCCGGTGCGGGAGGCGACTGAACACCCGGCAGGCCGACCTCGGCGATGCCGACCGGAAGCGCGATCTGGTCATGACCGCCGTTGGGAACCGTCGTCACGGGCCGTATCGCGCTGACGGTGATCCGCACGGCCGAGGCCGTCAGGGCGGGAAAGCGCACCGTCACAGGTGTCGTCGCGTTGGGATGCCCGCCGTCGTCGATGAGCGGAGGTACATCGACCACGCGGCGCTGACCGTTGGCGGTGTCGACGACGATCTGTGTGGGCACGGAGTGGCGGGCGTCGGTGACGAGTTGCAGGTCGAGGTGGTCGAACGTGACGGAAGCCGGCAAGTCGGCCTGAACCCACGTCTGCGGACTCTGGAAGATCGGTTGCCACGCCGTCGTCGCATCACCGTCGAACGCTGACCGAGCGCGCGCGCCGAACGAACCGGGGAGGTGGCCCGACGACGTGAGCGTGAGCCCCCCGTGAGCCGCATCGGGATAGCCGAGCGCCCGGTCGACCACGTCGTCGGGGGCCCGCGGGGCGAGATGGATCTGCGGGGCGACACTGAACGCGCGGCCCGCGGCCACCGAGAACTCGCGAGCCAAGGTGCGTTCCTCATCGCGCCGCCACGCGTCGGCCGGGTCACTGCGCTCACGGTTCAGCACGATGAACAGCCGGTGATCGAGGGCCGTTGCTGCGGTGGCGGCCGTGAGGTCGTTGGGCACGGCGATGAGGTCCTCGGCGCGTACTCCAGGGATCGTCACCTCCGCGAAGCCCAAATCGCTCGTGGTTACGCTGTCGATCAGCTCCAGCTCGAGGCGCCGGAATGTGCGGCTGGGGAAGGTGACGGTCTGACCCGGTTCGGCAAGGGAGGCGTCGCCCAATGCAACATCGACATTCGGCCCATTGTCGAAGTGCAGCTTCACCTTCGTGATGGGGCTGCGGGGATTCGTGATGGTCTGCAGGAGCGTCACGTGATCGGTGGTGACCGGATTGTCGAGTGTGACGATGAGGCGTTCGCCCTTGGGCTTCGAGAAGCGGATCACGCGCCAGTCGGTGAGGGGATCACCGTCGAGCGCGTTGACGGCGCGGTCCTCGGGCGTGTACCAGAGCGGCTGGCCCTCGTGCGTGGCTTGCACAGAGGACACTCCAGTGACCACGGCGTGCGATTGGACGTCGGGGCCCCGCGATCCGAACAGGTTGAGCGCGACGTCGGAGAGGTCGACCTTGAGTGGCTTCTGTCCCTCGACTCGCGTCGCACCGTAGACGTCGCGTAGGTTGCCCCAGCCCCGCGGCCGGTCGCGGTTCGAGTCGGTGATCACGAGATCCGCATCTCGTGCCGCGCTCAGGTCGCTCGTCGACAGGCTGCCGGCGTACAACATCGGTCCACTCCGATCGAGAAGACCGACGGTCGCCGCGTCGACCGCGCCCTCACCGTTGCCGTCGATAATCACGGCCGGACCGGTCTCCGCCCTCACGATCGGCACCGCATCATCGACGGCCCGGACGCTTACCGGCGCGGCGGCGGCGGTCGAGCGCGGATCGCCAAGCGTGCGCTCGTCAAGCAACGGTCCGGTGGCCGGCTCATTGCGCGTGGGGGTCCCGAAGAGTTCGGCGGGCGCGAGACCGGGGGCGGCCCCGAGGATCTTGTCGAGTGGTTCAGGACGAGTCGTGCGGTACCGCTCATACGCCAGATCGGATTGGGCCACGATGTCGCCGACCGCGAGGCGACGGGCAATCGGCGCGATCGCATTCGGGTCGAGAACGTTTTCTTGCAGGCGCCGGTCGAGCGCCGCGAGCAGGTCGACGGTGCCGAGCCCGCCATAGGGAACCGTCTCGCGTTGGAGGGTCGGGCGGTCGGTGAGGCCGGGCAGGATCGGTTCGAGTGTGAAACCCCATCGGTACGCGGCGAAGTCGGTACCCGGAAGCACGAGGGCTCGAGTGCCGTCCTCCTTCGCCGACAGCCGCGCGGCCACCTGTTTCCAATAGGAGGGAACCTGCTCCGGTTGCCGTTGGGCGCTGACCACCAGACCACCCGTAACGAGCGCTGGAAGGTTGACGGCAACGATGACGACGCTGACCCCTAGCAGGGGACGGTGCCAGCGGGGAACGGCGCGCCCCAATGCCGTCACGCCGGCACCGAGCAGTCCGGCGAGTCCGAGCGCGAGGAGGGGCACCGCACGCGGGGTGCTGCGCAGCGCGAGCCCCGACGACGTGGTGGAAAAGCGTTCCCACACCCACTGATAGAGCGAGGGGATGCTCCACCGATGTCCACCGACCGAGACCACCACGCCGATGACAACGAGCCAGACCAGGAACACGCGGTGGCGCCAGCGTGTGCAAACGGCTGATGCCACCGCGAGTATCGGCACGGCGAAGCTCGCGGCGATGACCCAGACGTGACTCACGTAGGCGCGGCTCTGCGGCGTGAACGGAAAGAACAGTTCACGGCCGTAGAAGTACCAGTAGCCGAGTTGGCGGATCGTCTCGACCGCTGTCGATGTGCCGGCGACGGTGTGGGGCGTTTCCGTGTAGCGCAGAACGTCGACGCCGTAGCGTCCCTGAACCAGGAGGCCGGCGATCCACCAGAGCGATACGCCGAGCGAGAGCAGACCGATGCGGCCGACGGCGGCGAGCGCGCGACGCCACGGCACGCTCCGGACGACGAAGATCTCATACGGAAGCCACGCGAGCGGACCGAGGGCGACGAAGACAAGAGAGCTGGCGTTGATCGAACCGACGAGCAGTAACACCAGCGCGAAGCCCGCGGGCCAGCGCCAACCGCCCCTCCGAATCGCGTGCGACGTGAGCACGATGAACCAGGGGAGCGCGGCCCACGCGCCGAGCAGTACCGAGTGCCGCGCGACGTAGGGCACCACGTAGGGCGACAGTTGATAGGTCAGCGCGGCGACGAATCGCCCGCCGGTGCCGATGTCGGCGCGATCGGGATCGAGCAGTCGAAACAGCGCGAGCACACCGAGGCCGGCGCAGAAGAAGGTCGTGCCCCACCACAGACGCTGCGCGATCCATGTCGGCATCCCGGCGTGGGCCATCAGCCAGTAGTACGGGCCCATCGGGAACAGGTAACCAATGTTCTGGTGGGGCACCGTGCCCGCGGCCACCGTCGGATCCCACAGGTGAATCGCGCGCTGCAGAAGCCGGCCGGGATTGAGATACAGATAGGTCTTGGTGTCAGCGGCGAGGGCGCCGGGCGCGCTGAAGAACGGCGGTACGAAGGCCACGAGACCCAGCAGAAAAGCGGACCGTGCATCGCGCGACCGCAGGGTCAACGGACGCAACGGCACGATTTCCTACACTAAAGCGCCGGTACCCAGGCCAGGGGTAGCCCCGACAGGACGGCGATGCCCATCGAACCAGCGGCACCGGGTGCCGAACCTGCTCTACCGAACGGCCTCGTGGTGCTCGCCGTCGTCGTGTCGTGCCTCGGCATCGTCGGACGTTTCGTGGTCCACCGAGGACTCTGGCTCGACGAGGCACTCGGCGTGAACATCGCCCGCCTCCCGGTGGGCTCGATGACGTCGGCGTTGCGTCACGACGGACATCCACCGCTCTCGTATGTCGCGCTGCACGGTTGGATGGCGTGGTTCGGTACCGGTGACGTCGCCGTGAGGGCGTTCTCCGGGGTGATCAGTGTCGCCACCTTGCCGCTTGCCTACGTCGCGGGCCGCCGGCTCGGGGGCCAGCGGGTGGCGTGGATCAGCGTCGCGCTCGTCGCGGCGTCGCCCTTCGCGGCGCGCTACGCAACCGAGGCCCGCATGTACGCGCTTGTGTCGTTTTTGGCCCTTGCTGCCTGGCTGGCGGTCGACAGCGCGCGGCGCCAGCCGAGGCTGCCCCGACTCGCCCTCGTGAGCGCGATCGTCGCCGCCCTGCTCTGGACGCACTATTGGGGCGGATGGCTCGTGCTCGCGGGCGCGCTGCTGCTCGCGTGGGAGGCACGACACCCCGGTCGCCGCGCCGCGGCCACTCGCGTTCTGATCGCCGTCGGCGTCGGCGTTGTCGCCTTTCTCCCCTGGCTTCCGGTAGTGATCGACCAAGTGCGGAACACGGGAACGCCGTGGGGCCGCACCCGCTCCCCGTTCGCGATCGCGGCGGTCACCGTCAACGCGCTCGGAGGTACGCCCGATACCGACCACGGTGCCCGCATGTTTGAAGGTGAGGTCTATGGCATTGCCCTCGTCGTCCTCATCGTGCTCGGCACGATCGGCGTCAACCGTTGGGCCGCGCGACGCCCCACGGCGCTCGCCTCATTGACCATCGCGCTGGGCGGCCTCGGATGCGTGCTCAGCGCCACCGCGTTCGCGTCACGGTACGCGGCGGTCGCCGCGCCCTTCTTTGTTCTCGCGGCTGCTGTCGCGTTGGCGGGGTTTTCCGACCGGGTCGCGTGGGTGGGCGTGGCCGCGGCCTTGGCATTCGGCGCCTTGTTCACGGCCCGAAACATCCGCGAGCCGAGGAGCCAACTACCCGACCTCGTGGCCATCGTCAACGCCCGCGCCGCCGCCGGTGATGTCGTCGTCTACTGCCCGGACCAGCTCGGACCGGCCGGCAGTCGGGGGCTGCGCGCCGATCTGGTCGGTCTTGCGTACCCGACGCTCGGCGATCCCCGTTTCGTCGACTGGCGGGACTATGAAGATCGCAACGCACGGACCGATCCACTGGGAGTCGCCACGACGGTGCTCGACCGCGCCGCCGGTCACGACATCTGGCTGATGTCGCGCGGCGGGTATCGCACGTTCGGAGATCAATGTGAGCGACTCCAGGGCGCTCTCGAAACGGCCCGGCCGCACGAGCTCGTGCAGGCAGCGGGCGCGGTCGATGCCACGCTGGAGCTGGCGGCGCTCGAGCGCCTTGCCCATTCATGAGCGAGGCGGGATTGCCGGCGGTTCGCGAATCGCTGCGGGTCGCCGCGGCGCCGTGGCTCGCGGCGCGTGTTCTCGTCGTCGCGGGCTGGGTGATCGCCGCGAACCTCGTCGGCACTCGATTCGTCGAGGGCCGGCCCGAGCAGCTGCGCCAGGGCCTTTTCATGTGGGACGGCTCCTGGTATCGGGATTTGGCCACCTACGGCTACCACTCCGCGCCGCGAGAGGGGTTCCGCTTCTTCCCGCTCTTCCCGTGGCTCGGGCGCATCATCGGAGCGTTGCCGCTCGTACCGACGTCGTGGGTCCTCGTTGGGATCGCGAACGCCGGCGCGCTCGTGGCCGGTGTCTTGATCCACCGGCTCACGTTGCTCGAGACGGGTGATATCCGTACCGCTCAGCGCGCGGTGTGGATGTTTGCGCTGTTTCCGGGCGCGTTCACGATGGTGTTCGCCTACGCCGAGGGGTTCTTTCTCGCGCTGGCCCTCGGCGTCTTCCTCGCGCTGCGCCGCGGTCGTTTCGGACTCGCCGCCGCACTCGGACTGCTCGCGGCGCTCTGCCGGCCAACGGGTGTCCTGCTCGTCTTCCCGGCCGTCGTCGAGTTGGCCCGTTCATGGAGAGCGATCCGCTCGCGCGTGGCGGGCGTTGCGGCCGTGCTCGCGCCCGCCGTGGGCGGCGGGCTGGTCTTGATTCATTCTCGGCTGGTCGGCAAGGCGTGGGACGACCCGGTGCAGGCACAGAGAGAGTTGCGGCACGCGACCGTTTTTCCTCTCGTGCGCATCGCTCGGGCCGTGGGCGACTTGTTCGGACCGGAGCGCTCCGGTGACGGACTGCACGCGTTCGCGGCGGTGAGTCTCGTCGTTGCGTTGGTGCTGTGCGCGCGATGGCTGCCGGCGTCGTCGACGGCGTACGTCGGGACCGCGGCGCTCCTGTTCTTGTCGGCCGACAACCTGAACTCGCTCGAGCGTTACACGCTGAACGCCGTGCCCGTCGTGATCGTGGTCGCGCTCTTGTGTCGCCGGCGCTGGTTGGAGTGGTCGATGTTCGCCGTGATGGGCGGAGCCTTCATCGGCCTCACGACGGCGAGCCTCTTAGGCGCCTACGTCCCCTAGCAACCGCTGCACCTCCCACCGAAAACGAAATCTCGAAACGCGTGTTCAGGTTTTGTAGCCCCCAGTCCCTAGCGGCGGGCGTTCGGTTCGAGGCGGCGGTACGGCGCGCGGCGCGGTGGGCCAAGGCTGCCTTCGACCAAGAGCCGGATCACGCGGGCGCGATGACCGGCGTAGGGCTCGAGCAACTCCAGCATGCGCGCGTCGTCTCCGCCGCGCTCACCGGCGAGCACCCATGCCACGAGAGCGGGTAGATGAAGATCACCGACGGCGACTGCGTCGACATCACCGAGCGCCTTGACGCGCACGTGCGCGACGCTCCACGGGCCCACTCCCGGTAGCACTCCAAGGCGGTCGTTGGCCGTAAGCGTGTCGAGACGGCTCTCGACGCGAGCGACACGGCTGATGGTGGACGCGCGGCCGCGCTCCACTCCGTGCGGGTGCAGGGTGTAGTAGGGGAGTGCCGCAAGACGTGCGCCGCTCGGAGCGGTCATGAGGCCTATGTCGGGACCAGGGGCGCGAGTGCCGAACGCGCGGGTGATCGACGCCCATGACCGCAACGCCTCAACGGTCGTGACCCGCTGCCCGAGCACTGCCTGCACGAGCGCGTTGAACACCGACCCCGTCGCGCCGAGACGAGGCACCCCGCGCCGCCGGGCGGCGGCGGCCAACGCAGGGTGTAGCGGCTTGAATGTGGACGGGTCGTCTCCGCTACCGGTCAGGGCGTCGACGCGGGCGAGCAGATGGTCGGCCCCAGGTCCCCACGCCGAGGGGGAGCCGTCATCGGTGAGCGGTATCGCGATTGTCGCTGGTCCGCCGGCGGTGTGCGTGCTCCACCACCAACGGCCGTCGGCCACCGCGGTCGTCGGGTCGCCTGGCCCGAACCGGAGCCGGCCGAGGACACGGGCACGCGTGGGCACGAACGCACCCTAGGACCGGCGCAGTCTCCGGATGAGCCGTAACGAACCGAACCCGACTCGGCCGCTTGCCTGGAACAATGACCCCATGGCCACCGTCGAAGTCGACCATCCCCGCGATGGTGTCACCCGGATCACGCTCAACCGCCCCGGCAAGCTCAACGCCATGACCACCGAACTCGTGAGCGAGCTGCACGGCGCGCTTGACGCGATCGCCGCCGACGGTTCGTGTCGCGTCGTCGTGCTCACGGGGGCGGGCCGCGGGTTTTGCGCCGGTCTCGACCTCGGGGGCTACGGAACCGCGCCGCACAGCGAAAATCTCGGGCGCACCCAAGCTGGTCTAGCCGTGCAGAAGCACATCGCGTCGCTCATCCCGCACCTGCGCTCGCTCGCGCAACCCGTCATCGCGGCGGTGAACGGGCCCGCTTCAGGCGGCGGTTTCGCCCTCGTGCTCGGATGCGACATCCGCATTGCCGCGGAGTCGGCCCGCTTCAACGCGGCGTTCATCCGCATCGGCCTGTCGGCGTGCGACATTGGCACGTCGTGGTTGCTCCCTCGCCTCGTTGGCGCGGCGCGGGCCCATGAACTCATGCTCACGGGCCGCCTCTTCTCGGCCGACGAGGCGGCGCGCATCGGTCTAGTCACCGAGGTCGTCCCCGACGACGCGCTCCTTGACGCGTGTCTCGTCAAGGCCGATCAGATCATGGCGAACACGCCCTTCGGTGTGGCCATGACGAAGGAGGGCATGTGGTCCGCCCTCGAAATCCCGGGGCTGCAGGCGGCTATCGACCTCGAGAACCGCCAGCAGATCATGGTGTCGGCTACTGCTGATCACGTTGAGGCGCTGCACGCCTTTCTCGAAAAGCGACCGCCCAAGTACGTCAACGGATGACCTCGATCGCCTCGAGAGCGACGTCGATGACGGCTCCACCGTCCAGCTTTGCACCGGCCGCCGTCAGCTGCTCGAAGGCCTCATCCCCGAGGGCCGTCCGCAAAACGTGTTCGGTTGCTCGCAGCATCGACGCGTCCGCCCCGTACGCCGGCGCCCCCAGCGGCGAACTCTGCTGAGCACCGAGTAAAAGCGACGCCGCTTCGTACTGCTGCAGATCGGCCAGAAGGGCGATTAACGAACGGAGGGTGACCCACTGCGGAGTCCACACTCCGTCCGCATGCCAGTGCCGGATCACCCCCGCGTAGTGCTCGAGAGCGTGGACGGGATCACGTCCTCGTCCGAGCAAGGCGGCGAGGGCGACGCGTGCGAGGCCCCCGAGGAAGGTGCTGCCGACTTCGTCGGCCCGACTCATCGCCTCACGCAACGAGCGCTCTGCGGCCGCGGGATCAACCGCAGCGAGTACCTCGCCGTCAACGAACGCCGCGAACGCCAGTGCCGAAGGCGCGTCGGATTGATCGGCCAGCGCTCGCAGACGCTGTCGAGATTCTTGGTCGGGCGGTCGCGTCTTGTCCTGGTAGTACGAGGCGAGCACGCCGCTACCGAGGTTCCACACCGCTTGGAAGAGGTCGCCAGCTTCCAACGCGAACTCAGCGGCCTCGGCGTAGAGCGACACGGCTGCACTCGTTTCGCCGCCGAGCAGCGCGAGCTCTGCGGTCGTCTCGATGGCAAATCGTCGGTCGAGTGGCGAGTCACAGACGACGAGTGCGGCGGCGCGCTCGGCCGACTCCGCGGCGCGGAGATCGCCGCGCTGCCATGCGCCCGCCGCGACGATGGCCCAACCCGCGGCCAGGTCAGAGGTCGTGTCAAGAGAGGCCGCTGCTGCGACAGAGCTTTCCGCCCATCGAAAGAGTTCTGTCGCTCCCCGGGTCAGCGCGAAGCCGCGTAGGCAACAGGTCAGCCGGAGGGCAGCGGCGGGATCCGATTCCAAGAGCCAGGCATGCGCGGCGCGGACGTCGTCGAGGTGTGCCACGAGGCGCCGGGCGACCAAATCCTCGCGCGCGCTACTCATGGCGTTGTTCATCTCCACGGCCAGATCGATCGCGAAGGCAGCGTGCCGGCGGCGAGCATCCGCCAGTTCTCCGCGAGTCTCGAGGTGATCCAGCGCGTAGGTCCGCAGTGTGTCCAGTAGGACAAAGGCGGTCGTGTTGGGCGTGCGCCGCCTCGCCACAAGCGACTGATCGACGAGGTCGAGCAGCGTCGTGAGATCGCGAGGATCATTTGTGCCGGCCACCGCGAGCGCCGCTTCGACGTCGAAGTCTCCGGCGAACACGGCAAGGTGCTCGAACATGCGGCGCGCACGCGCCTCGAGCACGTCGTAGGACCAGTCGACCATTGCTCGAAGGGAGCGATGCCTTGGGTGGTGACGCGGACCACCAGTCAGCAGTGCGTAGCGATCGGCGAGACGGTCGAGAAGAGACGGGAGCGGGAATGACCGCACCCGGACCGCGGCCAGTTCAATCGCGAGTGGTAGGCCATCGAGACGTCGGCAGATCTCGAGAGAGAGGAGGAGATCGTCGTCGGTCAATACGACCGTGGGATCCGCGGCCTGCACGCGGTCGATTAACAGCAACACTGCCGCGCTCCGAACGTCCGCGGTCGAGAGCGGCTCCACGTCCCACACCCGCTCAGAGGCAATGGACAGGCGCTCCCTTGAGGTGGCAACGATGTCGACGTCGTCCGCGTGCGTGATCAGGCGATCAATGAATCCGCCGACTACCTCGAGATGGTGCTCACAGCCGTCGAGAACCAGTAACAGGCGCCTCAACGCGAGCGCGGCGAGCAGGCTGCTTTCCAGCGGCTGACCCGATCGCTCCTCGGCCCCCACCGCTGACGCGATCGTGGGCAGCACGACGTGGGGACTCACACATGCCGCTAGGTCCACCACGACTACGCCGTCTTCGTATCGGGAGGCCACGTAGCGGCCCAGCTCAAGCGCAAGGCGTGTCTTGCCCACGCCTCCCGTCCCGCAGAGGGTGACCACTCGGCCATCGGCGAGCAATGCCGCACATCGCTCAAGGTCGTCTTGTCGTCCCACGAGCGCGTTGGCCGCGAGCGAACGCGGAAGGACCAAACCCACAGGTCGGGCGGGTTCGAGCGTGTGAAAGAGAATGTCCTGCTCCAACTGACGTAGTAGCGGTCCGGGCTCGAGACCGCGTTCCTCAGCCAGCCGGTGACGCCAGAGGGCGTACTTTCGCAACGCGTCGGCGTGCCGGCCCGAGGTGTAGAGCGCGCGCATCAACGACGCCCTCACTCCTTCGTGCTCAGGGTGCTCCTCGATCAACCGCTCAAGCTCCGTCGCGCCCTCGGTCGCGCGACCGAGCGCCACGAGGGCGTCGCCTCGCCGCCACCGGGCGAGGAGGTGCAACTCGTCGAGCTCGGCTAGCCAAGGCCGAAACTCCTCGACATCGACGAACTCGTCGATCGGCCTCCCGCGCCAAAGGGCCAGAGCCCCCTCGAGCGCCGTCAGCCGGTCGGCATCTGACGAATCAGCGACGGCAACGAGGGTTCGGAAGCGCGAGACGTCGATGGAGTCCTCTGCTACCCGCAGCCGATAGCCCGTGCTCTCGGTCTCAATCAGTGCACCCTGCGCTCCCAGAGACCGGCGTAGGCGGCTCACCTGGGTGCGCAGTGCGGCCGCGGGGTCCGTTGGCAGGGTCGTCGCCCAAAGAAGCTCGACGAGGCGATCGGCGCTGACCACAAGGCCGGCCTCGAATACAAGCGCCGTGAGGACCAGCCGCTGGTTCCTACTCGCCAGCCGCAGGCGGCCTCCGTCACTCCACACCTCCAGCGGCCCGAGCAGGCGGACGTCGAGCATGATGGGCCTCCTATCGTCAGCCTGCCAGCTCCGCGGGGCCAGTGTCACTGGGTGACACGCGGGTGACACGCCCGTTTATGCATCATCCAGGGGGAGGATGATCACGATGACCGAGAGTCGACTTCATGTTCCATCCGCGCTGCAGGCCTCCTTCGGAGGTGTCCTGTGCGAGCCACAATCCGGGGGCTACGAGGAGCTCCGTCGCGTGCATAACGGCCTCATCGACCGGCATCCGGCGTTGATCGCGCGGTGTTCAGGTACCGCCGATGTGATCGACGCCATCGAGTTCGCCCGCGATGCGGGGGCGGAGATCGCCGTACGCGGTGGCGGACACAATGTTGCCGGTCGCGCCACAGGCAACGGTGTTGTCATCGATCTCTCGATGATGAGAGGAGTCCACGTCGATGCCCGTCGCCGCCTGATACACGCCGGGCCGGGCACCACGTGGCGCGAGCTCGATCGCGCCGCTCACCTCGCGCGCTTAGCCACGCCGGGCGGCACAGTGTCGAGCACCGGCGTCGCCGGCCTGACCTTGGGCGGAGGCATTGGGTACCTCTCACCGCGCTTCGGCCTGGCCGCAGACAACCTCGTCGAGGCTGAGGTCGTGACGGCCGACGGGCGCATTCTCGTAGCGGCCGAAGACGCTGATGCCGACCTGCTCTGGGCCCTTCGCGGCGGCGGCGGCAACTTCGGCGTGGTCACCCATTTTGTGCTGCAGGCGCACCCGTTGGCGACCGTGCTCGGTGGACTCGTCGCTTACAGCTTCTCCGACGCCGCGTCGGTACTTGCCGCATTCCGCACGAGCGCGGAGTCCGCCTCCGACGAAGTTGGTGTGCTGTGTGCCCTTGTCCATTCGCCCGATGGTTCCGGCGCGAAGCTGGCGGCGCTGCCTATCTGCCACTGCGGCGGCGACGAGCAAAGGGCCGAGTCGGAAGTGAAGGAGTTTCGTGGCATCGCGGCACCCGCCTTCGACCTGATCGAGCGCATGCCCTATCCGATGATGAACACGTTGCTCGACGGCGGCTTTCCGCGGGGCACGTTGAACTACTGGAAGTCGACGTATCTCCTTGGCCTTCCGGCCGATGCGATTGGCGCACTCGTTGCCGCCTACGAACGCGTTCCTTCGCCGATGACCGCCCTCGTGGTCGAGTATTGCCACGGCGCGATGACGCGCGTCGCACCGGATGCGACGGCGTTCCCCCATCGATCGCGCGGCTACAACGTGCTCATCGCCGGACAGTGGACCGACCCCGCCGACACCGCCGCCAACATCTCGTGGACGAAGGAGACCTTTGACAGCTTGCGGCCTTGGGCGGCGGACGCTTGCTACGTCAACTACCTGTCGGAAGACGATGCGAGGCGCACCCACTCGGCGTACGGCCCGAACCACGAGCGTCTGGTGGAACTCAAGCGCCGCTACGACCCGACGAACCTGTTCCGGTTGAACCAAAACATCGATCCGGGCTGAATCGAAAAGCGACCGCCGAAGTACGTCAACGGCTAAGGCACGCGAGCACCGTCGAGGGCCGGCCACCAGCACGATCCGACGGGAGGGTGAAATTCGGTCATTGCGGAGAGACCCCTCCACAGGAAGTTGGTGATGGCGCCGGCCGCGGCGTCGAGGTCGTGCGCGCCGCTGGCGACCCACTGGAGCACCATCGACTGCAACGAGCTGAGCGAGCCGCGCGCCACCAACGCGGCCGAAGGCCCGTCCCCGAACATCCCGGCCAGGGCGGTCACCCGCTCCTTGTCGAGTTGGGGGAGGTGGGTGAAGACGGCCTCGCCGGATGCGTAGCGGTAGCTGTTCGGGGAACGCCGGGCGAAGTCGAGGTGGGCCCGCACCACACACTCAAGGCTGTGGCGAGGTCCGCGCGCGCCGTGGAGCGCGTCGGCGACCTCTTGTCCGAGAAGCGCGGCGTGGTGGCGGTACACGGCCTCGAGAAGGCCGGCCCTGTCGCCGAAGTAGTTGTAGACAAGCGCCCGCGACACCCCTGCCGCGTCGGCGATCTCCTCAAAGGCCACATCGGACGCGTCGCGGTCGGCGAACACTCGCAGCGCGGCATCCATGATCTGGGCCCGGCGCTCGTTACGACCGAGGCGAGTTGTGGACTTCGTTGTCCGTATCGGCTCGCTCATGTTCCCCCCTTTGTCGCGGCCCGCGCTGATCAAGCCGATGGCGGCGGTGGTGGTGGCGGGGCTTCGCCACCGACGAGGGGGTGATGGCAGGCGACGTAGTGAATGGGGGCAACCTCGCGAAGTATCGGTTCCTCGACCTGGCACCGATCGTCGGCGCGTGGACACCGGGTGCGGAAGCGACAGCCGCTTGGCGGGAAGATC
The DNA here is from genome assembly GCA_040002995.1 of Acidimicrobiales bacterium. GTDB lineage: Bacteria > Actinomycetota > Acidimicrobiia > Acidimicrobiales > Ilumatobacteraceae > JBDUDK01. The sequence goes on from JBDUDK010000048.1 coordinate 62,093, forward strand.
GGCGACGGAAGCTCGCCTTGTATTCGAGCGGTCGGATCGGGCTTCACGTCGGGGTCCGGAACCGGGATGGCCTTCAACAACAGATCGGTGTACGGATGCGCGGGGTTCTCATAGAGATCGTCGGAGAGCGCGACCTCGCAGATCTTGCCCAGGTACATCACACACACCCGGTCGGAGATGTTCTTCACCACCGCCAGGTCGTGGGCGATGAACACGAGGGTGAGGCCGTAGCGCGCCTTCATGTCCTCAAGCAGATTCAGGATCTGGGCCTGCACCGACACGTCGAGGGCGGAGACGGGTTCGTCACAGATGATGAGCTTTGGATCGAGCACGAGCGCACGGGCCACACAGATACGCTGGCATTGCCCCCCCGAGAACTGGTGGGGGCGGCGATCGCCGGCCACCTCGGGGTCGATGCCAACATCGTCGAGGACCTTGTGCACACGTGCAACCCTGTCGCCGGATACGCCGATGCCCCAGATCTTGAGGGGCTCACCGACGATGTCGGTGACCGTGCGCCGCGGGTTGAGCGAAGAGATCGGATCCTGGAAGATCATCTGCATCGAGGTGCGCACTTTGCGCATCTCCTCGCCCCGCAGCACTGTCATCTCCTGGCCGTCGAACACCACCCGACCGCTCGTGGGCCGGGGAAGTTGCATGATCGCTCGACCGGTGGTGCTCTTGCCGCAGCCCGACTCGCCGACGAGACCGAGCGTTTCGCCGGGAAGGACATCGAAGCTGATCTTCGACACCGCGTGAACCTTGAGGCCGGTCGACCCGACCGGGAACTCGACGACGAGGTCATCGACACGCAGAAGCGCGTTGCTCTCCGGCCGCAAATGTGCCGTGCCGGTACCCGCCATCTCAGTCGCCTCCCGCCGCGACCGCGTCGGTGGCCGACCGGCGCGCGCTGATTTCGATCTGCTGGGGTGAACCCACTGGATACCAGCAGGCGAAAAGGTGATCGGGGTTTTCGGCCGAGGCTTCAAGCGGCGGCTCTTCGGCTACGCAGCGCTCTTGCGCATAGGGGCAGCGCGCCGCGAAGCGACAGCCCTTGGGCGGGTTGACGAGATCGGGAGGACGGCCGCCGATGATCTGCAGCCGGGTATGACTGCGGTTCTGGAGTTTCGGGATGCTCTTCACCAGGGCTTCGGTGTAGGGCATCTTCGTGTTGGCGAAGAGCTCGTGGGTCGGCGCGGACTCGACGAACTTGCCGGCGTACATGACCGCGATGTGGTCGCTGCGTCCGGCGACAACGCCGAGATCATGCGTGACGAGAATCATCGACATGTTGCGATCGCGCTGGCTGTCAGCCAAGAGGTCGAGGATCTGAGCCTGAATCGTGACGTCGAGGGCGGTGGTCGGCTCGTCGGCGAAGAGGAGTGCGGGGCCACACGCCAGAGCGATAGCGATCGTGACGCGCTGGCGCATGCCGCCCGAGAGCTGGTGCGGGTACTCGGTGAGGCGCCGCGTGGGCTCGGGGATGCCGACGGACCGCAACAACGCTTCAGCAGTGGCCTCGGCGTCATCCTTCGACATCTGGAGGTGGTAACGCAGAGACTCCGTGATTTGGGTGCCGATGCGCAATACAGGATTAAGCGAGGTCATTGGATCCTGGAACACCATCGCCATCTCGGTGCCCCAGATGTGGCGCATCTCGCTCATGGGCAGACCGCTGATGTCTCGTCCCGCAAACAGCACTTGGCCCTTGCGCACGACGTTGTGCCGAGGGAGGAGTCCCATGATCGAACGCGACAACACCGACTTGCCGCAACCAGACTCGCCCACAATGCCGAGCGTCTTGCCACGCTCGAGCGTGAGCGAGACACCGTCGACGGCCCGCACCAGACCACGAGTCGTGCGGAAATGCGTCGACAGATCGTGCACCTCGAGAAGAGTGCCTTCCGACGGACGCTGGCCGGCCAGTGCCGGCGCGCGCCGCCTCACGCGAGCGACTCTTTGATGTCGAACCGCTTCGACAGAACGTCGCCCAGCACGTTGAACGACAGCACCGTCAGGAACAACAAGATGCACGGGAAGATGCAGATCCACCATTGGTGCTCGAGCTGCGGATAGCCGTCGACGATCATGAAGCCCCAGGTGGGGGTGGGCAGCTTGACGCTCTGGCCCAGGAAGGCGAGGCCACCCTCGGCGACGATGAGGATGGCCAGGCCGGTGAGCGAGAACGTGAGCAAACTCGGCATGACGTTCGGCAGGATTTCGCGAAACAGGATGCGTCCGTCGCGCGCACCGAGCCCCTTCGCGGCGAGCACGAACTCGCGCTGGGCGTAGACCAGCGTCTGGGCGCGCACCACACGAATGAGTGGCGCGATGGAAAGAATCGACAGTGCCAGCACCACCTGGTTCGTGCCGTGGCCAAGCGTGCTGGTAATCGCGAGGGCCAGCACAAGGGCCGGGAACGCCAGCATGATGTCGACGAACAACGACGTGACGTAATCGATCTTCTTGCGGTAGTAGCCCGCGATCAGCCCGATGGTGCCACCAATGAAAATGCCGATGAGAATCGAGAGTGCGGCGATCTTCAGCGATGTTCGAGCACCGTATATGGCGCGGCTAAAGACATCACGGCCGATGCGGTCGGTCCCGAACCAATGCTCCATCGAGGGCGAGTTCTTCAGTTTCGAGCTGACCTTGTTGGGGGCCTTCACGAACGGCAACGCGCCGGCGAAGATGGCGCAGAACGTCAGGACGGAGAGCCAGACGACGGCGAACGCGGGCAGAAAACCGCGGTGGACGCGCGGCCGGCCGTCGTCCGGCAGCGGCGCGACGATATGAACGAGGCTTTCCGGGGCTTCGGCGGCGGTGAAGGTCACGAAAGCTCCTAGGCGAGGGCGCGGGCGTGACGGATACGGGGATCGATGAACGCGTAGGCCATGTCGACGGCGAAGTTCACGACGACGAAAGCGATGGCGAAGAGCGCGACACATGCCTGCAGAACGAGGAAGTCACGCCGGAAGATCGCGTCGACGGTGAGTTTGCCCACGCCGGGCAGCGCGAACAGCTGCTCGGTGATCACCACGCCGCCGATGAGCGCCCCGACATTCACCGCGGCCGCGGTGATTAGCGAGAAGGTCGATGGTCGAAAGGCGTGGCGGAACAGGATGCGCGAACTCGGGAGGCCCTTGGCCCGCGCCATCGTGATGAAGTCGTTTTGAAGGGTCGTCACCATGTCGGCGCGCAGGAGGCGCATGTACACCGCCACCTGGCCCACGGCGTTGGCGACCGTCGGAAGTAACAGGTTCCTGATGTGCTCCGACGGATTGTTGAACAGGCCGTAGTAGGTGGACTGCGCGGGGAAAATATGAAACTTCAGGGAGAAGAACAGCACGAGGACAACGGCGACGACGAAGTTCGGCACCGAGAGAAGACCGAACGCGACGCTGCTGCTCACTCGGTCGAATAATCGATTTGGCCGATATGCCGCGTAGACACCGAGCGGTATCGCTATCAGCAGGGACAGCACCTGCGTGTAGAGCATCAGATACAGCGTCGTGGGAACGCGTTGTCTGAGAAGGTCGGCAACGGAGACGTTGAACGCCGACGACTGCCCGAGGTCGCCCTTCACCATGTTCTTCACCCATCGTCCCCACTGCACGACGATCGGCTTGTCGAGGCTCCACTTGTGGCGGATCTCCTCGAGCGCCTTGGGGTCGGACACCAGTCCGCCGCTGATGGCGATGGCAGGATCAGCGCCCTTGACCTGGCGCATCAGGAACACAGAGAGGAACGTCGTGGCCAGCAGGACGATGACGACCTGCACCAGCTTCTGCCGGACGTACCTCATGTTGTACCCCTCGATGCGCCAGGTTGGCGGGCCTCGTTACTTCTTGAACCAGATGGTGGTCATCGGGAACTGACCGGGGAAGCCGTTACCCAAGCCAATCAGCGTGGTGTTGTCCGGGAATGTGAGTTGGTCGATGCCGACCACGCTCGCCTTGTGCGGGATGCCCCAGATGGTCCAGTACACCGGGATGGCCCAGCACTGCTTGGCGAACTCACGGTTGATGTTTTCGGCGTCGGCCTTGCGCTTGGCGAGGTCTGACTCCACTCGGGCCTTGTCGAGGAGGTCGTCGATGACGGGATCCTTTACCCGGCCGAAGTTCAGGGCGATGGCCGTCTTCTCGGCGCCGGCGTTCTTCGAATGCCACCAGATGTACTGCTGGTCGACGAACGTGCCGCCGTGGTTCCGCCAGGCGAAGAACTGGAAGTTCCCGAGGAGGGCCTGCGTGATGTAGGCGGACTGCTCGATCTGGACGATCTCGGTCTTGAATCCGACGTCGTTCAGGTTCTGCTGCGCCAGCTGTACGGCCGTCAACGTGGCCTGATCATTCGTGGCGCCGAGCTGAATCGACGGAGCCGCACCCTTCTCCGCGGTGTAGGCGTCGACGAGCTCCTTGGCCTTCGCGGGATCGTACTGAGGCGTTCCCGTGTCGGCGAGGTAGCCCTCCTGGCCGGGGGAGAACAACCCATCCGCCGGCGTATTGAGACCGGCCTGGACGGCATCGATCTGCGCCTGCTTGTCGATCGCGTAGTTCATCGCACAGCGCACGCGCTGGTCCCCCAGGGGTGAACCTTCCTGGCCCACGTTGAGCAAGAAGTAGCTCGTCTCGCCGAATTGCGCCTGCTCGATCATCGGGAACTTGTCGGGCTCCTTGCGGAAGTCGACGATCGACTCGCCGTTCGTGGTATGCAGGATGTCGATGTCGCCGGCCTTCAGGGCATTGGCGCGGGTCTTCTCATCCTCGATCACGCGCATCTCGACCGAATCGAGATACGGCAACTGGTTGCCGAACTTGTCCTTGCGCCAGTAGGTGGGGTTCTTTTTCACGATGAGGCTCTGCCCCGGCGTGTACGAGTCGAAGACAAAGGCTCCCGTGCCTACCGCGTGCGTCGGGTCGCCGGTCTTGTCCTTCACGGCCTGCAGCCAGGTGGGCGAACCCTGGAAGCCGATTTGGCTGGCGAGGTAGATCGGGAATCCGGGCCACGGGCGCGCCGTCGTGATCGCCATCGTCATGTCGTCGACCTTTTCAACTTTGGTCACGTCGATGATGGCCGGCCCGACGAGGGGCGAAGTCTGCATGTCCTTCATGTTGTAGACCATCGCCTCAGCGTTGAAGGGGGTGCCGTCGTGGAATGTGACGCCGGGGCGCGCCTTGATTGTCCACACGGTGAAGTCCGCATTGGGCTCGATCGACTCAGCGAGATAGGGCAGGACTTTGAAGTCGGCGCTGACGGACGCAAGAGGCTCGAAGATCGTGCGCGATCGGGTCTGACACGCGACGTCGCAGTTCATGTTGGCGGGCACCCATGCGTTGGCCACTTCGGCCTCGACACCCACCACGAGCTTGCCGCCGAGCACCGGCTTGTCTTCGATCGGAGCTGACGTGGTGTTGACGGGCACGGGAATCGTCGTGCCCGCGGTCACCGCTGACGTTTCCGAGCCGCCGGTCGTCGGCGTGGTTGTGCCGGTGCCGGTGTTCTTGCTGCTGCTGCCGCACGCGGCCGCGATGAGCGCAAGGCCCACCACACCGGTAGCGACGAACTTCCCCGGCGTGAGCCGGGAGTGCCGTAGCGTCATTTTCCCCCCTGAGGATGCGGAGCGGGTGCTCCGGTGCTTGTTGCCTAGCCCTACCAAAAACCCCTCCGGCCTGCCCTGGCGCCCACGTCATCCCGCGGCACCGACTGGTCGATGTCGCGTGGCGAACCGCTGTGACCCCTGCCACAGAGCGGCCGTCGGCAACGTAGATCGCTGTCGACAGTGTGTCAACGACCCCCCGCCCGGCGCGGCTCGTCGGCCCTAGCGTGTGCGGGTGGCGCCGCCCCCAAATCCATCCGACGCCACGGTCCCGCCCGAGCGCGTGGCGGTTCTCGCCGCTCACGACGCCGCGGTCGCCGGCGGGGCCGACGGCTATATCGACCCAGAGACCGGCCTGTTCGTGTTCACGTCCGTGTACCTCGCGTCGGTCGGTGCCTGTTGCGGGAGCGGATGCCGTCACTGCCCCTACCCCAAGCTCTGATCGCTAGCGTCTGGCGATGCTCGAGGAGTTGCTGATCAAGCCGGGCCAAAAGGCCCGCCTCCACGACCGCGATCCGCGCGACACCCTCGGCCTACCCGACAAGGACGTGACCAAGGCCGCTTTGCCGGGCCTCCACGAGCGGCTCTTCAAGCTTCAAGCCCGTTTCCGCGCCGAGGCCAAACACGGCTTTCTCGTCATCTTGCAGGCGATCGACGCCGGAGGTAAGGACGGCACGATTCGCTCGGTGTTCACCGGGGTGAATCCGCAGGGTGTGCGCGTGGTGTCGTGGAATGTTCCAAACGACGTCGAGCAGGCGCACGACTATCTGTGGCGCATCCACATGCAAATGCCCGCCAAGGGCGAGATCGTGATCTTCAACCGATCGCACTATGAAGACGTCTTGGTGGTGCGTGTCAATCAACTGGTTGCCGAGGCGCGCTGGCGCAAGCGCTACCGCCATATCACCGAGTTCGAACGGATGCTCACCGACGAGGGCACCGTCATCGTGAAGATCCACCTGCATATATCGAAGGACGAACAGCGCCAGCGCTTCGAGGAACGGCTGGCCGATCCGATGAAGCGCTGGAAGTTCAGGCGTGCCGACCTCGAAACGCGCGAGCACTGGGACGACTACATGGCCGCGTACGAAGATGCGCTGACCGAGACGTCGACCGCTTGGGCACCGTGGTACGTGGTGCCCGGTGACCGCGAATGGGTGCGCAACACCGCGGTCGCCCAACTCCTCATTCGTACGATCGAAGACCTGAAGCCCGCCTTTCCGCCTGGTGAGCCGGGGCTTGAAAACCTGAAGATCCCGTAGGCGCTACGGCGCCATTGGGGTGCGGTCGCCGACACCGCCCGGGTACCGTAGAGCCGTGACCGTCTCGTTTACCCTCAACGGCCGGTCGGTCAGCCTTCGTCGTGACCACCCGCATCTCCTCGCCGCCCTGCGCGACGAGCTCGATGTCCTGTCGCCGAAGGATGGATGTTCCCCATCTGGACAGTGCGGCTGTTGCACCGTGCTCATCGACGGGAGGGCCCAAGTCTCGTGTCAGGCCCCCCTCGCCAAGATCGCCGGCAAGGCGATCACCACGGTCGAGGGGCTGGCGGCCGAAGAGCGCGATCGGTTCGCGGATGCGTTCGCGGCCTGTGGCGCGCTCCAGTGCGGGTTCTGCACCCCGGGAATCGTGATGCGCACCAAGGCGCTTATCGATCGCAAGGGGAGCGGTCTCACCCGAAATGACGCCGCGCGCCATCTCGGCGCCCACCTGTGCAGATGTACGGGCTACGTCAAGATTCTCGACGCCGTCGAACTCCTGGCGAGCGGCGAGGTACCGAAGGTCGAGCCGGCGGGCGGAGTCGGCACCAGTGGGGCGCGCTACCAGGGAACCGAGCTCGCGCTCGGCGACAAGCCCTACGTCGACGACCTCAGAGTCGAGGGCATGCTCCACGCCGCTCTTCACCTTTCCGTCCACGCACGGGCCGACATCGTGCGCATCGACACCGCCGCGGCCGCCGCCGTCCCGGGCGTTGTCGCGGTGTTCACCGGGTCCGACGTGCCGGGCGAGTTGAAGGTCGGAATCATCCACACGGATTGGCCGGTCTTCATTCCCGAAGGTGGACGCACGAGCTATCTCGGCGACGTGCTCGCCATTGTCGTTGCCGATGATCGTGAGACGGCTCGGCACGCGGCCGAGCTCGTCGACGTCGAGTACCGACCGCTGCGCCCGATCACCGATCCTGTCGCGGCGGTCACGACCGAGACCGAAGATGCCGTATGGGGACTCGACGGCAATGTTTTGTCGCGCTCGACGTACCAGCGAGGCGACGTCGACCAGGCCCTCGCGGCGAGCGCGCATGTCGTGCACGAGGTGTTCCAGACACAGCGGATCGAGCACGCCTTCCTCGAGCCGGAGAGCACCCTCGTCGAGCCGCGTGCCGACGGCACGTTGATGGTCTGGTCGGGTGGACAAGGTGTGTGGGACGACCGCAATCAGATCGCGTCAGTGCTCGGTATCGAACAGGATCGAGTCGTCGTCGAGCTCGTCGCGAACGGCGGCGCATTCGGCGGCAAGGAGGACATGTCCAACCAGGCGCAGACCGCGCTAGCGGCCTGGCTCTTGCAACGCCCGGTGAAATGCACGATCTCGCGTGAGGAGTCGCTCCTCATGCACCCGAAACGCCACCCGATCCGCATGGAGTACTGGGTCGGCTGTGACAGTGAAGGCCGTCTGACCGCGCTCAAGGCGCGCATGGTCGGCGACTCTGGCCCCTACGCCAGCGTTGGGATGAAGGTGCTCGAGCGGGCGGCGGGCCACGCGAGCGGGCCGTACGTGCTGCCGTCCATCGACGTCGAGTCGATCGCTGCGCGCACGAACAACCCCGTGGGCGGCGCCTTCCGCGGCTTCGGGGCCAATCAGGCTCAGTTCGCGATGGAGGGTTGCCTCGATCGGCTGGCGGCCGAGGTCGGGATCAGTGGCTGGGAGATCCGCCGGCGCAACGTGGTGCACCCGGGCTCGGTCTGGGGACCGGGCCAGATCATGGACGACGGATGTCTCGGCGCGGTCGCGTGCCTCGACGCCATCAAGCCGCATTACGACGAGGCGGTGGCGAGCGGTCACGCGGTGGGCCTCGGCCTCGGACTGAAGAACTCCGGGTTGGGCAACGGCTTCAAAGAGATCGCGAAGGCGGTCGTGCGCTTCAATTCCAACGGCGAGGTCGAGGTCCGTCACTGCTGGACTGAAATGGGTCAAGGCGTGAACACGGTGGCTCTGCAGGTGGCGGTCGAGGAGTTGGGCATCGCGCCGGAACGAGTCCACGTGATCGTCGACACGACACGGGAGTTGGGCGCCGGGCAGACCACGGGAAGTCGGGGCACGCTTATGGGCGCTGGCGCCGTGGCCGACGCCTGCCGGATTGCCGACGCCGACGGCCGACAAGTCGATGTCGACTACGTCGGTGAGTACCGCGTCGATTGGACGAACTCGCTGTCCGAGAAACTCGAGCACCCCATCATCCACTCCACGTTTGGCTATGCCACGCAGCTCGTGATCATCGACCGCGAGACGGGAAAGGTTTCGCGGGTCGTGGCCGCCCACGACGTCGGGCGCGCCGTGAACCCCTTGTTGTGCGTCGGACAGATTGAAGGCTCGGTGCATATGGGACTCGGCTACGCGTTGAGCGAGGACTTTCCGGCCGACGCCGACGGACGTCCCACAAACATGACCCTGAAGAGTCTCGGGATCATCCGCCCGAAGGACCTTCCCGAGATCGACGTGATCCTGGTCGAGTCGCCCCAACCGGGCTCGCCGTACGGCATCAAGGGCGTGGGGGAAATCGGGCTCGTACCCACCGCAGGAGCGGTGGCCGCGGCGCTGCACGATCTCGATGGTTCGTGGCATTGCCGCTTGCCCATGCGGCCGCGTACGTTCGCGGGCGTGGCGGCGGGCGACGATGACTGAGCGACAGCTCATCTCCTCTGGGGGGCCATGGGAGTTGGTCGTCGGCTACAGCCGCGCCGTGCGTGTCGGAGATCGCGTCGTGGTCGCGGGGACAGCACCACAGTGGCCCGACGCTTCGGTCGACCCCGACCCCGGCGTTCAGGCGCGCCGTTGTTTCGAGATCATCGAAACCGCGCTGCACGAGGCGGGCGCGACCCTCGCCGACGTGGTGCGATCGCGCGTGTATCTCGTCGACCCCGCCGACTTTGGTGCGGTCTCGAGAGTGCACGGCGAGAAGTTCGCCGAGATCCGTCCCGCCAACACAACAGTGGTGGTGAAGGCCCTGCTCAACCCGGAGTGGAAGGTTGAGATCGAGGTCGAGGCGGTCATGGGCGCGCACGATCGCGTCTCCGGTTGAGCCTTCCGGTCGACGCTCCATGACGGTGCTCGTGCCCGAGAGCCTCGAAGAGGCACTCGACGTGCTGGCCCGCACACCCGACGCGACGGTGCTCGCGGGCGGTACCGACGCGATGGTTGAGGTCAACTTCGGGCACCGGCATCCGAGGTCAGTCGTGTCGATCTCCCGCATCGCCGCCTTGAAGGGCTGGCATCACGATGTAGTCGAGTCGAACGTCAGGATCGGCGCGGGTGTCACCTACACCGAGCTGATGGAGCAACCGTTGGCGACACTCCTACCTGCGCTCGCCGAAGCGGCGCGCACGGTGGGCTCACCCCAGATACGAAACGCGGGCACCATTGGCGGGAATCTGGTGACCTGCTCGCCTGCGGGCGACGCCCTCCCCGTGCTTTCCGCGCTCGACGCCACCATCGAGTTGGCGTCCGCAGCCGGTCAGCGCCAGCTGAGCATTCACGATTTCATGGTCGGCGTGAAGCGGACCGCGCTCGAGCCCGGTGAGATCGTCGTCGCCGCAACTGTTCCGGTGCTGGCGGGCGGGCAGTGCTACGCCAAGGTAGGGGTACGCAACGCGATGGTGATCTCCACCGCGTCGGCGGCCATCGTCACCGACCCCGAAGCTCGTTTCGTCAACATCGCACTCGGTGCAGTCGGTCCCACGATCATCCGAGCCCGCGACGCGGAGTCGTGGATCGCCGACCGAGTCGACTGGAACGGCGCACCGGTCGCCGACGAGGTGGCGCGTGAGTTCGGCGAGCGCGTTGCCGCTGAGGCCCGACCGATCGACGACCACCGCTCCACGGCCGCGTATCGACGTCATGCGGTCTCGGTGCTCGCCCGCCGGCTTCTGGTCCGAGCGTTGCGCCCATGAGCAACGAGCAGTACCGCCTGAGGGTCAACGGCTCCGAGCACGACGTGCGCGACGCGTGGGTAGGGGAGTCGCTGCTTTATGTTTTGCGCGAGCGACTTGGCCTGCCGGGGGCGAAGGGCGCTTGCGAGCAAGGCGAATGCGGATCGTGTTCGGTGCTCGTCGACGGCACACTCGTCTGCGCTTGCCTGGTGCTGGCCGCGTCGGCCGTCGGGCAGGACATCACGACGGTCGAGGGCCTCGGCGATGAAACCGCCGTGACCGATGTCCAACAGGCGTTCATCGAGATGGGCGCGGTGCAATGCGGTTTCTGTACGCCCGGCCTCGTCGTCGCCGTGCACGATCTCCTCGATCACCACGAGAGTCCGACTGATCTGGAAGTGCGCGAAGCCCTGTCGGGGAACCTGTGCCGCTGCACCGGCTACGGACGCATTTTCGCCGCGGTCGAAGCGGCCATCGAGCGTCGCGCGGCGGCCCCCTCGTGACGACGATCGTCGGCGCGAAGACGCGCGGATCGGGGGCGCGGATCGGTGACAGCCCTACCCGCCCGGACGCGACCGCCAAGGTGCAAGGTCGCTTCGCGTTCTCGTCGGACCTGTGGGCCGACGGCATGCTCTGGGGCAAGACGCTGCGCTCCCCACACCCCTATGCCCGCATCATCGGCATCGACGTGTCGGGTGCGTGGAAGATCGCAGGCGTCGAGGCGGTGATCACCGCCGACGACGTACCCGGCCAACTGACATACGGCCTGATCAGTTCCGATCAGCCTGTTTTCGCCGTGGACGTCGTCCGGTATGTGGGCGAGCCCGTGGCCGCGGTCGCGGCCGATCATCCTGAGACCTGCCGCCGAGCGCTCGACGCGATCGTCGTCACCTACGAGGTGCTCACACCGCTGACCGATCCGGAACGCGCGATCGCTGGGAACGACGATCCGATCCACCCCGACGGGAACATCCTCCGCCACCAGCGAGTGATCCTCGGCGACGCGGACGCCGGCGGCGACGTGGTCGTCGAGGGGGAGTACGCGATCGGGATGCAGGATCAGGCGTTCCTCGGCCTCGAAGCGGCGTTGGCCCTGCCCGACCCGGGCGGTGCGGGTGTCGAGCTGTTCATCGCGACGCAATGGCTGCACGAGGACCGAAAGCAGATCGCCGCGTGTCTCGGGCTCTCCGAGGAGAAGGTGCGTCTCACACTGGGCGGCGTCGGAGGCGCATTTGGCGCTCGGGAGGACATCAGCCTTCAGGTGCATTGCTGTCTGCTCGCGCTGCACACGACGCGGCCCGTGAAGATGCAATACGGGCGAGATGAGAGTTTCTTCGGTCACGTTCACCGCCATCCCGCCACGATCCGGATGCGCCATCACGCGCAGAGCGACGGCACGCTCGTGAAGGTCGAGGCTCGCATGCTGTTCGACGGCGGCGCCTACGCGTCGACGAGTTCAGCGGTCCTCATCAATGCCGTCACCCATGCGGTCGGGCCGTACCGCTGTGCGAACGCGGTCATCGACGGATGGGCGGCGCGGACCAACAACCCCCCGTGCGGCGCGATGCGGGGCTTTGGTGTCGTCCAGGCCTGCTTCGCGCACGAGAGCCAGATGGACAAGCTGGCCGTGGCATGCGGGCTCGACCCGGTGGAGCTCCGCCTGCGAAATGTCATTCAGGCCGGCGATGTCCTGCCCACCGGACAAGTGCTCGAGAGTGTGGCGCCGGTGGTTCGGGTAATCGAGGAGACCGCCGCACTGCCGATGCCCCCAGCTCTCGGCGACGACCCGATGCACTGGCCGGGTGGGGCCGGTCGCACGGCCGACCGCACCCATGTGCAGCGGGGCGTCGGGTTTGCAGTCGCCATGAAGAACCTCATGTACTCGGAGGGCTTCGACGACTACTCCACGGCCCGCTGCCGGCTCGAAAGCAACATGGCCACGCTCAAGTTTGCGACGGCAGAGGTTGGCCAAGGTTTCGTGGTCATCGCGGCGCAGATCGCGAGAACGCTGCTCGGCGTCGATGATGTCGTCCTCGAACCCATCGACACCACGATCGGGTCGGCGGGATCGACATCCGCGTCACGGCAGACGTGGATGTCGGGTGGCGCGGTCGACGCGGCCTGCCGCGCCGTGCGCGAGCGACTCTTCGAGGACGTGGCATCGCGGTGGGCGATCGATCCCGTCCGCCTCGTGATCGAGGGGAGCGACGTCGTCGACTCCATCGACGGGCAGCGCGTCAGCGTGGCCGACGCCACCGAGGGCCGCCGGTTCGAGGAAACCGTCGAGTACCGCCACCGGCCGACGGAGCACCTCGACGAGTTGGGGCGCGGCGCGTGTCACGTGGCGTTCGCGTTCGTGGCCCACCGGGCCGTTGTCGATGTCGATCCCGAACTAGGGCTGGTCAAGGTCGTCCAGATCGCTACCGCCCAAGACGTCGGCCGGGCGCTGCATCCGTTGTCGGTCTTGGGCCAGATCGAGGGCGGCATTGCCCAGGGCCTCGGCCTGGCGGTGATGGAAGAGATCGTCATCGAGGGCGGCCGCATCCGCAATCCGTCGTTCACCGACTACCTGCTACCGACGACGCTCGACGCGCCGGTCGTGGTCTACAGCCTCGTGGAAGAGCCGGATCCTCAGGCGCCGCTCGGTGCCAAAGGCGTCGGCGAGCCGCCGTGTATCTCGTCTACTCCGGCGATCGTGGCCGCGATCCGCGCCGCCACGGGCCGGGCATTGACAAGGATCCCGGTGCGGCCGCAGGACATCTGCCTCTAGCGGCTCGCCACCGTCTAGCTTCCGGGGAGCACGCCAAGAAGGAGGCCGCGTGAACCAGGAGCACGAGCAGTTGGGTTGGGAGGGCTACGGCAAGGCGGCGCGCGTTCTGGCCGAGATGGTGCACGCCGACGGCTACCAGCCCGACATGATCCTGGCCATCGCGCGCGGCGGACTCCTCGTGGCCGCGTCGCTCGGGTACGCGCTAAGCGTCAAGAACCTGTACACGATGAACGTCGAGTTCTACACCGGTGTCGACGAGCGGCTCGAAGTGCCTCTGATCCTGCCCCCGACGCCCGACCTCGCTGCCCTCCGCGATGCTCAGGTGCTCATCGCCGATGACGTCGCCGACACCGGCCACACGCTCGCGACGGTGAAGGAGTTCTGCGAGGGCAAGGTCGCGCATGTCCGGTGCGCGGTGCTGTACGAGAAGCCCCGCTCGCTCGTCAAGTGCGAGTACGTGTGGAAGCGCACCGACCAGTGGATCGACTTCCCCTGGAGCTTCGACGAACCCGTCGCACCCCCCAAACCCGGCAAACCCGCGCACTAACTCTTGGGCGGCGCGCCCGTACTTCGCCGGGCCGCCTGTCTCAAACCTCGAAACGTGCCTCCAAGGGTACGAAACCTCGAAACGTCCTCGCCCCGAGCCGCCCACCAAACCTCGTTCCGAGGTTGGACTTACTCAAACCTCGAAAGCTGTTTCCAGTTGCAACTGCCGCGACTTGAGTGAACCCGTCGCGCCGCCTGGACACTGGCCGTTGAGCGCCGTCCGCGTGCGCGGCGGGGTCAGCGTTCGCGGGCGAGGACCACGTGGGCGGCGTTGCGGCCGGCGGCGCCCCAGATACCCGCGCCGGGGAACGTCGCCGCGCCCGTCAGGTACAGGCCCTTGACCGGGGTCTCGTAGCGGGTCAGCTCCCGATCGCGTCCGAGAAGCGCTGTGAGCGGCGAGCCGGCAAACGACGTCGCGTAGCCCCTGGGCATGTGGAACTCGGCCTCGTACACATCGGGAGTCATCGCCCGCCAGCTGCGCACCGAGTCGAGCCATCCCGGTTGCACGAGCGACGCGAACGCCTCGAGCCAGCGTTGGGGCTCGGTGTTCCCTGGCCAACCGCCGCGAACCGAATATGGCGTGAACAGCACCTCGAGGCTGAAGACGTGACCGCCCGCCGACGGGCGCATCGCCGGGTCGAGCACCGACGGCGTGTTCATGAAGAAGATCGGCCGCTCGGCGACTTCACCGCGACCCATGCGGCCCTGCGCCTCATGCATCGCGTCGAGTGACGGCGCCACGATGGTCGTTGGTCGATTCGCATCGATTCCGAACCGGGCGAACACATCGCCGTTGATGCCGCGTACTCGCGGAAGCTCGGTCACCACCGCGTCGATCTTGGACTCGTATCCCTCATGGCGCGATCCGCCGCGGTATCGACGCACCAAGGGCCCCGCGCCGGGCGGTGGGTGTCGCAGCCAACTGACGAACGTTTCTGTGGGGTCACACGCCGACACAACGACCGGCGCCTCGATCACCGTCCCGTCGGCCAACTCGACGCCGCGCACCCGGTCGGCGCGACACAGAATTCCAACGACCCGCGACCCGGTCTGCACTTTCCCGCCCGCCGCGGTCAGCGCGGAGCGCAGCGACGCGGGCACCGCCCCGCTGCCTCCTACCGGCCGGCCCGAACGAGAAGAGTGTCGTATCGCGTAGCCGATCGCCCCCATGCCGGTGCGCGGCCTGTGCGGAGAAAGTCCCCAGACGGCGGGCCCGTTCACGATCACCGGGCCCATCAACGCCTCCTCAGTGAAGAAGCCGCGCAAGACGTTGGCCGCGGTCATGCGACTCCAGCGCAACATTGTGGTGACGCCTCGCGCTCGCCGTTCGAGCAACGTGGCGAGCACATGGCGCGCGGTCGGGACACGGTTGGCCACCTCGAGCACGAGCTCGGCCACCGGGCGCGCGGCCCTCAGATATCGCTCATAACCCGCGACCTCGTGCGGATAGGTGGCCCGCAGCAGCTCGAGCGTGGGTGCGACCTCGTGGAAGATGGCCCACGCCGGTCCGCCGTCCCAGTGGCAGTGGATTTGGCTCGGTGTGGTGTCGAGGTACGCCAGCCCGTGCGACTCGAGGGCCAGCTCGTCGATCACCGGCGTCGACCTGAACACCTGGTGGTCGCAGTTGCAGATGTTGAAGCGAGCGCCCAGGTCGTCGACAGTTGAGGCGCACCCGCCGACGGAGTCCCTGGCCTCGACGAGCAGGGTGTCGATACCGGCACGGGCGAGATAGGTCGCCGTGATGAGACCGTTGTGACCAGCCCCGATGACGATCGCGCCGTGATCCATCGGTGCGATTCTTGCGGACCGTGGGCGGCGTCGCGAGCCGTACGATCGGACCATGCCCCGCCACCTCGACGAACTCCGCTTCCCTGACATTGCCTCCCATCTCAGCGAGCGGTCGATCCTGGTCCAGCCCGTAGGGGCGATCGAGCAGCACGGCCCGCACCTGCCCTTCAACACCGACCTCGTCATCGCGACCGCGACCGCGGAGGCCGCCGTGGCCGACGTTGGTGCCGAAGTCGACGCGTGGCTGCTTCCTCCCCTCGCCTATACCAAGTCGAACGAGCACGCGTGGGCGCCCGGGACGTTCTGGTTGTCGGCGTCGACACTGCTCGCCGTCCTCGGCGACATCGGTCGTTGCGCAGCGCTCACCCGAGCGCGCCGGCTCGTGTTCTTCAACGGTCACGGAGGGAACTCGTCGCTCCTCAACGTCGCGTGTCGCGAGATCCGTCTCGCCACCGGCCTCATGACCTTCCTGAGCCACCCCGGCGTGCCGCCCGACCAAGGTGGCGTCTCGCCGGCCGAGGAACTCGGGATGGGCATTCACGGCGGCCTCGACGAGACCAGCGTCATGCTGCACCTGCGACCCGAGCTGTGCGATCTCAGCTCGGGTTTCCGAAACGTCCCGGCTGGGCTGGCCACCAACCAGTACGTGCGCTTCGGTGGTCAGGTCAGCTTCGGTTGGCTCTCGAACGACTTCGGCCCGAGCGGGCACATCGGTGACCCCACCGGCGCCACCGCCGAGCGGGGCAAGGATCTGTTCGAGGCCGCGGTGCGCGCGTTTCGCGAATCGCTGCGCGAGATTGCCCAGTTCGACTTCGGCCGGAGCTGATGGAGCCAAAGCTGATCGACCTCCGAGTCGATCGCGCCAGGCTGCTGGGACGCATTGAAGCACTTCACGAGATCGCGCCGATCACCGGAGACGGCGGCTCGCGCGGGAACGCCCGCCTCGCCCTCACCGATGCCGATCGCGAGGCACGCGACCTTGTCGTCGCATGGATGGGCGATCTCGGGCTCACGGTGACCATTGATGCCATTGGCAACGTCACGGCGACGACACCTTGGGGCAACGGCGCGCCCGTCATGACCGGAAGCCACATCGACACGGTCCGCACCGGTGGCCGCCTCGACGGCAACCTCGGGGTACTGGCGGGGCTCGAAGTCATCGAGACCTGCCTCACCAACAACGTGACCACGTCCCGCCCGCTGG
>JBDUDK010000137.1:0-9977 GCA_040002995.1 Acidimicrobiales bacterium
TGTGGAGACGATGGGACTCGAACCCACGACCCCCTGCTTGCAAAGCAGGTGCTCTCGCCAGCTGAGCTACGTCCCCTCGGCCCCAATGCTACGACAGCACCGCGGCCGGCGTGGGTGTCAGTGGCGGACTCTTTCGATCGTTTGGGCTACTCGCCGTGCGCGAGTCGACGGTTGTTTGGCGTCCTCTATCCAGGTCACGTACTCGCGCTGATGCGTGAAGCTCAGAGCCAGGAAGCGTTCGAGCAGGTCGGCATCGGAGAGGGCCAGCCGAAGGTCGTCGCGAAGCGTGGCCGATCGCTCCGCCAAGTCGGCCTCGACGGTCACCGAGACGCGATCGCCGGCTGCCTTGCCCAGCTGGGATCGGATCTCCTTGAGGATGCCGAGGATCTTCACTCCCCCCCATCGAGACGATGGAACCCCTTTAGGCAATCCCATCGAACGTGGCGCATACCGCGATGCGGCCCTTGCCCCCGAGGGCGTCCACGACCTCGGCCGGAACCTCGACATACGCCCCTCCCAGCGGGGCGGCCAGGATCGCGGCCTCAAACGCCTCCACTTCTCGAGCGTATGGCAGCCCAAGCAGGCAGGAGGCGCCGGTAGCGTGACGCGATGGCCGACGTTGAGTTCTTCTTCGATCCTGTGTGTCCATGGGCGTGGGTGACGAGCCGGTGGGCCGTCGAAGTTGCCACGCAACGCAACCTCACTATCGACTGGCGTTTCATCTGCCTGCGAATCGTCAACGAGGCCAAAAACTACGGAACTGACTTCCCCGAGGCCTACACCCATGTACACGGAGGCGGTCAAAAGATGCTGCGGGTCGCCGCGGCGGCGCGCGAGATCGGGGGCAACGACGCCGTCGCCCGCCTCTACACCGAGCTCGGCACCCGCCTGCACAATGACGGCCGGAGTCGCTCGGAGCTGCGGGAAGGCAACATCGCGGTCCTGCCCGAGGCCATCGCGGCCGCGGGGCTCGATGCGTCGCTGCTCGCGGCCGCCGACGACGACGCGCACGACAAGGTGCTGCGAACCGAAACCGAACTCGGGCTGTCACGCACCGGTACCGACGTCGGCACTCCGATCATCACGTTCGCACCGAATACCGACGGCGAGGTGTCGTTCTTCGGCCCCGTTATTAATCGCATCCCGCGAGGCGACGACGCCGTCCGCCTGTGGGAAGCCGTCGAGACGTTGGCGCGTACTCCGGGCGTCT
Organism: Acidimicrobiales bacterium; assembly: GCA_040002995.1. Taxonomy (GTDB): domain Bacteria; phylum Actinomycetota; class Acidimicrobiia; order Acidimicrobiales; family Ilumatobacteraceae; genus JBDUDK01. The sequence goes on from JBDUDK010000137.1 coordinate 1,211, forward strand.
ACGAGTTGAAGCGCACGCAACGCGAGCGCCCCGACTTCAGCTGAACGCAATCACGCAGACCGCTTGAACTGACGCCGGTAGGTCTGCGGCGTGGTTCCGACCACCCGCCCGAAATGCATCCGCAGCGTGGCCGCCGAGCCGAAGCCGCATCGGTTGGACACCTGCTCGATGGGCAAGTCGGAGGATTCGAGCAGTCGTTGGGCGGCGATGACTCTCTGGCTGAGCAGCCACTGCAGCGGTGTCGTGCCGGTGGTCGATCGGAAGCGGCGGGCGAACGTCCGGGGAGACATGCGCGCCTTGCGCGCCATCCGTTCCACGGTCAAGTCCTCGTCGAGATGCGCCACCGCCCAGTCGAGGGTCGGCCGCAGCGGATCGGAGTCCGCCGTTGAGGCGAGCGGAGCCTCCACGTACTGCGCCTGGCCGCCATCACGATGCGGAGGCATCACCATTCGCCGGGCTACCACATTGGCGATATCGGCGCCGTGATCGAGGCGAACGAGGTGAAGGCACAGGTCGATGGCGGCCGCGGTACCTGCGGAGGTGAAGACCCCCGAGCCGTCGTCGATGTAGAGCACCGAGGGGTCGACGTCGATCGCCGGATACCTCGCGGCGAGCGCGGTGGCATGCATCCAGTGTGTGGCGACCCGCCGATGGTCGAGCAGCCCCGCGGCGGCGAGCACGAACGCGCCGGAACAGAACGACACGATGCGCGCGCCCCGCCGGTGCGCCGCCACGAGCGCGTTCAGCGTTGCCTTCGGCGGGTCGATGTCAAAGAACGACCACGAAGGGCAGATGATGGTGTCAGCCTGGCGGAGAGCACCGAGACCACGATCCACCACCATCGAGAAGCCGCCGCCTTTAGTCAGTAGCGACCCTGGTTCCGGCGTGCACATCACGAAGCGATAGCGCGGCACACCCATGTCCTGGCGGTCGAGGCCGAACACCTCACAGGCCACCGCCGTTTCGAAAACTGCTACCGGGTCAAACACCAAGACCGCGACGGTGTGCATGGCAGGAAGATAGCGAAGATGGGCACTTCTGCCAATGGCGGATTTGGCCCTGGGACTAGAGAATCCTGCCATGGACTTCATCGAACGGCAGAAGCTCATGCAGCAGTACCGACATGGCCACGGGGCGGTGCTTGCGTCGCTCGCCGGGATTACCGAGGCAGAGCTTGACGAACGCCCCTCGGCCGACGCGTGGACGGCTCGCGAGATCGTCCACCACCTCGCGGACAGCGAGACCAACTCCTACATCCGGCTCCGCAAGATCCTCGCTGAGGACAACACCACGCTGATCGCCTACGACGAGGCGGAGTGGGCCAGGCACCTCCACTACGGCCGGTCGATCGAGCCCTCCCTCGCTGTTCTCAAAGCGGTCCGCGAGGCATCGGCACAGTTACTCGACGCGCTGCCCCCCGCGGACTGGCAGCGGTCGGGCACGCATCCCGAGCACGGCGCGTATTCGATCGACACATGGCTCGAAATCTACGCGGCCCACGCCGTCGACCATGCCGAGCAGATCCTGCGGGCCCGAAAGGGGGTGGCGTGATGTTCTCCGTCTTCTGTCCCCGGCATGATCATGTCATGTTGCTCGGACCGCGCCGCATCGTGTCACTACGCGCACTCGACGACTGCGTCGAGGTGGACTGGGTCTGCTACTGCGGAGAGTCCGGAACGACCACCTTCCACAAGGTGACCGATCGGGCGCGTCGCGCCGCTTGATTCCGCGCTGACCGACCGGCGCCGATACCGTCGGCACATGCCCCGCTTGAAATTCGGTGCCTTCCTCGCTCCTCATCATCCGTTGGGTGAGCACCCGACGTTGATGCTCCGCCGCGACCTGGCGCTCGCGTCGCAACTCGACGAGCTCGGTTTCGACGAGTTCTGGGTGGGCGAGCACCACTCAAGCGGGTGGGAGACGATCGCCTCGCCCGAGATGTTCCTCGCCGTCGCGGGCGAACGAACGGCGCGCATCAAGCTCGGGACGGGCGTCGTCTCGCTGCCGTATCACCACCCTTTCAACGTCGCGCAACGCATCGTCCAGCTCGACCACATGACGCGGGGACGCGCGATGTTCGGCACCGGCCCGGGTGCCCTCCCGTCCGACGCGCGAACATTCGGTATCAGTCCACTCGTATTGCGCGACCGCCAAGACGAGGCGCTCGGGATCATCATCCGGCTGCTGGAGGGCGAGGACCGCTTCTCGTACACGAGCGACTGGTTCGAGCTTCACGACGCCGCGCTGCAAATCCTCCCCGTTCAGGAGCGGGTACCCATGGCGACGGCCTCTTCGATCAGCCCCTCCGGCATGAAGATCGCGGGCAAGTACGGCATCGGCGTCCTCTCGATCGCCTCGAACTCTCTCGAGGGCCTGCAAGCCCTGCCCACGCAGTGGGGTTTCGCGGAGGAGTCGGCGCGTCAACACGGAAAGACGGTCGACCGCAAGGACTGGCGAGTGCTCATGGCGTGGCACCTGGCGGAAACCCGCGAGCAGGCGCGCCAGGAGGCGGTGCAGGGACTTCATCGCTGGCACAACGAGTACAACGTGCGCGTACTGGGGCGTCCCGACGCCGTTCACGTCGAGGATCAATGGGCCCTGATGGATCAGGTTGCCGGAGGTGAGGCGGTTGGTGGCGGCGCGGCGGTTGTGGGGACGCCCGACGACATGGTCGCGGCCATCACATCGCTCTACGACAAGGTGGGCGGGTTCGGTGTCGTGCTCGGATTCGCGCACGATTGGGCCAATCGGGAAGCCACCGCCCGCAGCTGGGAACTCTTCGGCCGTTACGTGATCCCCGCCCTGAACCGCCTTACGCGTGGGCTGCAGGAGTCGGCCGACTACCTCGAGGCGAACAAGGCCGACCTCATGGGCGGCGCCGTGAACGCCATCATCCAGCAGATCGCGCGAGACCCCAAGGCTGCCGAAGCGATGGCCGTGACGATGGCGCAACGCGCCGCCGCCGGAGGCGCGCAACCCGCAATCGGTACCGCCGCCGGCGCCGCCCTCCCCGACATGCCCGCCTGAGCTCGAGACCTCGGTTTCTCAGACGTTTCGAGGTTCTGTTCCCTCACAGGTAACGAACCCTCGAAACCTTCCCGAAGCGGCGAGACGTGTCGAGACTTCGTGCCCGTGCAGGCACGTTTCGAGGTTTGGTTTGGGGGGGGTGGGGACCGGGCGTTGGGCCTGGCTAGATGATGTTAAAGGTGTCGAGGATTTCAGCGGCATAGGGCTCATCGCCGTCAAGGCGAACACCCATCGACCGCCAAGGCCGCCGAATCGTGGCCCAACACACGAAATCGTCGGCGGTGGTCGTCACCGTGGCCGCGGCGGCACCGTCGTGACCCGGCGTGATGTTGACGAGCGGAGAGCCCGGGGCGATGACCCACTCGCTACTGCCCGGGCCCTCGAAGACAAGGTTGATCGTGCGGTCAACCTGGGTAAGACCCACCGCCGACATCTGAGGCAGGCCGCCGAGCATCCACTCGAGGGCGGCAGTCAGACGCAGGTCGTCTCGCGGCAAGGGTGGCCGATCAATCGGTCCGTGCGGACGAAGGATGTCCCACCGCAGATGGCAATAGTGGTCGAACACGAACGCGTTCGCGATCAAGTGCATCGGGTGACTGCCCAAGTTGCCCAGCCCGATGACCCTGTCGGCCAGCGGCGGCTCTTGGAAACCCTTCACTATCCCGATGGCCTTCTCACTCCACTCGGCGTACTCCGCGGCGACATCCTCGATCGCCCAATCCCGACGTTGGTCGACCGCCGCGTCGGCCTGCCGCTCAGCGTCGTCGGTACCCGACGCGCGCGCCACAGCTCTGGGCTCGCCCACCGAATGGAACAACGCCCCCATGTGCGCGATGACGTCGCGCACACGCCATCCGAAACAGTCGGACGGCGCGTCCCACTCCTCCGGCTCGAGCGACGCGATCAGCTCGATCGCGAGTTCGCGTTCGGCGTCCAGGGCGACGACGGCTTGCTTCGTCATGGTTCTCCTCGGTCGTGCATTCAGTCGGTGGAACGCAGGGTGCGTCCGGCGAACACGCCGGCGTGTTCGCCATGGTCCAAGAACACCTGGCCGTTCACGAGTGTGTAGTCGTAGCCGCGGCCACCCTGCACATAGCGGCCGGCGCCACCGGGAAAATCGTGGACGTACATCGGAGACGAGAGGGCCAGACCGTCGAGATCGAGGACGTTCACGTCGGCGTACGCCCCGGGCGCGAGCACGCCTCGGTCGCGGATCCCGAAGAGCTGGGCCGTGTCGCTCGTCAGCCGCCGCACCGCCTCCTCGATGGGAAGCAGGCCGCGATCGCGAATCCAATACGAGAGGAAGAGCGTCGGCTGGCTGGCGTCCATGATCTGGCCGACGTGCGCGCCGGCATCTGCGAGTCCCAGTGTCACCAGGGGATCCGTGAGCATCTCGGCCACCGCATCGAGACTCTGATTGAGGAAGGGATACGTGAGCGTGAGGCGCCCTTCGGTCTCGAGCGACAGGTCGATGAATGCCTCCACGGCCGAGACGCCGCGCCGGGCGGCGTGCGCGGCGAGTGAGTCCTCGGGGCGCATGTCGTAGCGCGGCGCGCCGTCGGGAAGGACGAACAACATGGCCGCGTCAAGGGTTGGGGTCGCGCTTTCGGCTTCGGCCACGAGTTCGGCGCGCTGTGCCGGATCGCGGAGCGCGTCAAGGCGTTCGGAGAGCGGCCGCTTGTGGAGCGCGCGCCAATTAGGTCCGCGGTCGAACGGGGTGCGGTTGGCTATGCCCAGCAGGATGCCGATGGCCCGTGCGGTCGTCTGCGGACGCACCGAGGCGCCGCGCTCGTTCTCCTCCTTGGTAAAGGTGATGACCCGTGAGTAGAGATCGGGCCGAGAGAACGACTGGGCCAGACCGAAGGTCACCGGCCGGCCCGAGCGGCGGCTGACCTCGCCCATCCACGCGACCTCGGCTCGAGTGTTCGGAAGCTCCTCGGTATCACGTTCGCCGAGACGACTGGCTGATTCGAACACGCCGCGTCCGTGTCGGCCGAGTACGTCACCGATCGCGTACAGCTCATCCGTCGTGGCGAACGTTCCCGGAACCGGCCGCCCGTCCGGAACGCGGTGCAGCAGCGTCCGCGACGTCGAAAAGCCAAGCGCCCCGGACGCCATCGCCTCATCGACATGGGCGCACATCGCGTCGATGTCATCGCCCGTGGCGGGGGTCTCGGCCAGGCTCCGATCGCCCATCGCGGCGAGGCGGACTGCGCAATGACCCACCATGCCGCCGACGTTCAGTCCCTTCGGGATGCGGTCGATCCAGTCGAGGTAGCCGCCGTAGGAGGTCCAGTCCCACGGCAGGCCGTTCAGGATGGCGCCACGAGGGATGTCCTCGACGCTCTCCATCATCTCGGCGAGCGTCTCCCTACCGCCTTCCGCGACCGGGGCGAACGTGACACCGCAGTTGCCGAGAACGACGGACGTCACGCCGTGCCAGCACGACGAGGTCCCCATCGGGTCCCACGCGATCTGCGCGTCGAGGTGGGTGTGGATGTCGACGAAACCAGGGGTTACGAGCCGACCCTTCGCATCGAGCATCCGCGCGCTGCTCTCATCGATGTGGTCCTCGATCGCGGTGACCCGATCGCCTTTGATACCGACATCGGCTCGCCTCGCCGGCGCGCCGGTGCCGTCGACCACGGTGCCTCCGCGGATCACGACGTCGAATCCCATGGGCATCCTCCTCGAGTCGTCACGAGTCTGCCAGCGGGCCAGGGCCCACCCGGCACGGAGCCGTAGGGTGACGGCTCATGACGTTGATACGCATGGGCCTCCAGATACCGAACTTCACCTACCAAGGCGTCGCACCCGAGCGGCTTTTCGAAACCGTGGCGACGCAGGCGGTGGCCGCGGAAGCCGCCGGCTTCGACTCGATCTGGCTGATGGACCACTTCTACCAACTGCCGATGCTCGGCGCACCCGATACCGAAATGCTCGAGTGCTACACGACCCTCGCGGCAATCGCGGCCCGGACGAAGAAGGTTCGTGTCGGCGCGATGGTGGGTGGCGTCACCTACCGCAACCCCGCCTATCTCGCCAAGGTGGTCACGACGCTCGACGTCGTCTCCGCGGGTCGTGCCATCTGGGGTATCGGCGCGGCGTGGTTCGAACAGGAACACGTCGGCTTCGGCTACGACTTCGGGTCGTTCACCGAGCGCTTCGAGAAACTCGAGGAGACGCTGCAGATCGTGAAGAGCATGTTCACCAACCACACGACGTCGTTCGAGGGCAAGTGGTTCACGGTTCGCGACGCCTACAACGTCCCCAAGCCCATTCAAGCGGGCGGTCCGCCCGTGCTCATCGGCGGAAGCGGCGAGCGCAAGACGCTGCGGATGGTCGCTCAGTACGCAGAGGCGTGCAACCTTTTCGGCGGCCCGAACGACATGCGCCACAAACTCGAAGTTCTCGACGAGCATTGCGCGCGTATCGGACGCGATCCGAAAACGATCTGCCGCACCCGGCTCGGCACACTCATTGTCGGACGAACTCACGAGGAGGCCATCGCGCAACGCGACGCGATCCTCGGCGCACGGGGGCTGACGTGGGATCAACTCCCGGCGGAGATGCAGACCGCTCTCTCGACTACTTTCGTGTTGGGCGGCGCTGACGAAGTCAGAGAGCAAGTTCAGGCATTCCTCGATACCGGCCTCGACGGCCTCGTGTTCAACATGCCCGGCGCGCCCGACCCTGAGACGATCGCGGTGGCGGGCGAGGTATTGACACCGGTGCTGCTGAGGTAAGTGACGTGGCCGACTACCCACTGGCCGACGTCACGATCGTCGACCTCACGCGCGTGCTCGCCGGGCCCTACTGCACGATGCTGTTGGCCGACCTCGGCGCGCGTGTCATTAAGGTCGAGCGCCCGGGTCGGGGTGACGACGCGCGTCACATCGGTCCGTTTCTGAACGGCCATTCCGCGTACTTCGCTTCCGTCAATCGGGGCAAGGAATCGATCGATCTCGATTTTGAGAGCGAGAACGACCGCCTCCTCCTCGACCGCCTCCTCGACCGCGCCGACGTCCTCGTGGAGAACTTCAAAGGCGGCACGCTCGCCCGCCTCGGTTACGGCTGGCCCGTGCTGCACGAACGGTGGCCCCGGCTCGTGTACGCCGCGATCTCGGGCTTCGGTCACACTGGTCCGTACGCCGAGCGGCCCGCGTACGACATGATCGTGCAGGCGATGGGCGGCATCATGTCGATCACCGGCCCCGAACAGGATGACCCAAGTCAGACTGACAGCAGAGCACCGACGCGTGTGGGAACGTCGGTCGGCGATCTCACCGCGGGCCTCTTCGGCGCCATCGGAATCCTTTCGGCGCTCCACGACCGCGAGCGCACCGGCGAGGGACGCAAGGTCGACGTTTCGATGCTCGACTGTCAGGTCGCCATCCTCGAAAACGCGCTGGCGCGATATTTCGCCACCGGCACCGCGCCCGGACCGCTCGGCGCTCGCCATCCGTCGATCACACCGTTCGGCGCGTTCGCGGCCGCGGATGGTCATCTCGTCATCGCCGCGGGAAACGACCAACTGTTCGTGCGCCTGTGCGAGGTTCTTGGCAGCCCGGCGCTCGCCGCCGATGCTCGGTTCGCTACCAACGGTGCCCGGACGGAGCACGAGTCCGAGCTCAAGGGGGCGCTGCAAGCGCGTCTTGCAGGAGCGACCGTTGCCGTCTGGCTTGATCGCCTCGCGTCGGTGGGAGTGCCCTGCGGTCCGATCAACGACGTCGCGGCGGTGGTCCACGATCCGCAGGTCCGTGCTCGATCGATGGTGCTACCCCTCGATGATCCAGAGCTGCCCGGCCTCCACGTCGCGGGCAACCCCGTGAAGATGTCGGGGCTTCCCGAACCGGGCTTTCGGCGACGTGCCCCTCGGCTCGGTGAACATCGCGTCGGCCTCGTGGCCGAGACCAACCCAGACGCGTAACACCGCGCGTTCCCCGTCGCAGAGGCCGCTCGGCCCGGAAGGTCGCGCACTAGCGTTCGCACGATGGCCGCTGAACTCGTCTATGCGTACCGGGTCATGCGCCTCCCACTCCTCGACTCCGATGGCTCGGCGATCGGTCGCATCGACGACATCGTCCTCGTCCCCTCATTACCGACAATTCCCCCACGAGTCGTCGGCTTTGTCGCGAGCAGCCAGCGCCGCAAGATCTTCGTCAACGCCGGGCGGGTGACCGCACTCGACAACGCCGGGGCCCGCATGCGCAGCTGGGACCTCGATCTCAACCCCTTCAAGCGCCGCGAGGGCGAGCTGCTCGTGGGCGCCGACCTCCTTGATCGGCGTATCGGCCACGAGGTGGTCACCGACCTCGCGCTGCGCCCGACCGCGGGCAGGGTCGCGACGTGGGAGGTCGCGGCGGTGGCGCTGTCGAGCCGTTCCCCCCTTCGTCGTCGCCGCAGCATCCGCATCGTCGACTGGGGCGAGGTGCGCTCGCTGTTCGCCATGAGTGAGATGGCCGCGGAGGTCGCGGCCCTTCGCGACATGCACCCCTCCGACGTCGCCGCACGCGTGCGAAGCCTCCCCCTCAACCACCGGCGTCAGCTGGCGGAGGTCATGGAGGACGAGCGTCTCGCCGACCTTCTCGAGGAGCTTCCTGAGGCGGAGCAGCTCCGCATCATCGAAGGGCTCGACCTCGACCGGCTCGTCTCGGTGCTCGAGGAGATGGAGTCTGACGACGCCGCCGACCTCCTCGCCGAGATGCCGGGCGAGCAGCGCACCCGGGTGCTCGAGGCG
>JBDUDK010000005.1:0-31417 GCA_040002995.1 Acidimicrobiales bacterium
GCTTTGGCCAGCTCGTGAGATCGGGGGCGAGCGCCTCGAACGAGCCCTCGCGCAGGCAGCCCACCCAGACGCCCGCGCCGTAGGCCGCGTCGTCGAGCAGGCGGAGCGCCACCCACGGACCGACGTCGATCGCTGGCTTTTCCCGTGCCCAGTCGATGAGTGCCGGCACGACCGCGGCCGTGAGCACGATGCGGCGTGCTCGTTTCGACACGACCGCGCCCGCCAGCGCGAACGGCCACCACGTCCGCGTGATCGCCGAGGCGATCTGACGTCCGGCGAACAGGTGACCAAGTCCCGCCAGTCGAAGCGCCTCCACCATCGGATGCTCGAGCGCGCTCAGTTTGCGAGCGAGGAGGGTCGCGGTGGTGGCGCCCACGGCGACGCCTGCGATCGGCCAACCCGCGGCCGCCAACGCCCACGTGGCCACGCTCCAGCCGCTCACCGTCAGCGGGGCCACCGCTTCGTGATGGCGCCGAGCCAGCGCCGCGGCCGAGGTTCCGTACTCGAAGCGCTGCCGCATCCACGCGAGCGGCGACGTGCGGGGGGCGTGGTAAACGACGCTGTCTGGCTCGTAGCGCAGTCGGTGGCCGGCTTCGTCGAGCCGCCACACCAGATCGACGTCCTCGCCAATGCGCATGTCGGAAGCGAAGCCGTCGGCCGCGCGCAACGCGTCGGCGCGGGCGACAAGCGCAGCCCCCGGTATGTAGCCCACTCGAGTGCGGGCTCGGATGCGCGCGGGCAACGGTCCGAGATCGAGCGGCGACCGGAACGTCTCGTAGCGGGCCAGTAGACCGGGCTCGCGTTCATCGCTGCGCACCCGCGGCGCGACGAGAGCGACGCGATTGTCGGAGAAATGGGGGAGGAGAGCCGAGAGCCAATCGGGCGGCGGGCGCGTATCGGCGTCGATGAACGCCACGAGGGGCGTCGTCACCATTGCGAGTCCCGTACCGCGGGCGGCGCCGGGGCCAAGGTTCGTCGGGTGGCGGACGACCTCCACGCCGTCAGGAACGCGAACGGGCACCGGCGAGGCGTCGTCCACCACGATGATGCGGCCGACGTCACCCAGTCCGCTGAGCGCCTCGAGGACGTCTTGCCGGTAGGTCGGGATCACCGCGGTGACGTCGGCCAGCGTGAACGGCGACGCGTCCGGCAGCGGATGGATGGCCCCCGCGTCGATGAGCCGCTCGACGAACGGTCTGACGGCGATGTCGTTGCCGGCGGCGATCTCGTCAATGAGCCGGGCCCCTGCGCCCGTGACCCGGAATACCTTCAGAGGTGAGCCCCCCACGAGCGCATGCCCACCATCGGCTCTCCGCACACTGGCGTCGAGGCGGTACCTCACCAGCGCGCCCTCCACGCGGAGACGGCCGCGTCGAGGTCGGCGCTCAAACGTACGAGCAGGCGGCGGCCCTCGGTAGCCGACGCGCCGGTGGGATCACCGAGCACGCCGTTCGGGCTCACGGCCGCAACGCCCTTGCTCGTTAGCGTCGGCCACAACTCACGAAGCGGCGTCACATTGCCCGCCTCGGCTCGGTCGAGCCGGACGAGATGGTGGTTGATGGCGAGCATCATCGAAGTCTCGGCGTAGCCAGCGTGCGCGTCGGCCGCCTCGATCACCGGCCACCACGCGAGCGCGCGGCGGCCTTCGCTCTCGAGCGACTTCACCGCTCGACGCACGGCTTCGGCGTTGCCCCCATGACCGTTCACGACGACGACACCGTCGAAATGATCGGCGGAACGGCCGAGTTCGGTGATCACTGAGACCAACGCTTCGTGACCCATGGACAACGTGCCGGCGAACGCGGCGTGCTCATCGCTCGCCCCGTATGCGACGGGCGGGGCCACCATGACATCGCGGCGGACGGTCACGAGCGCCTCGGCGAGCGCGACGGCTATTCGAGTGTCGGTATCGAGAGGGAGATGCGGACCGTGCTGCTCACAACTGCCGACGGGCAGGGCAAGGATCCATCCCGACCCGACATCGGGCCAGCTGGTCTCGCCGAGGCGAGTCGGGCGAGCAATCACGACTCGGGACGGTACCCCCATGTGGTCAAGGCCGACAGAACGCGTTCCGCGGCGGCGGCGGGGTCGAGCACGATCGGATCGGTGCGTCCCCCCGCTGAAGTGCCCGCCGCCGTCAGCGAGCTGATGCGGTCGTGGGCCGAACCAACGGGTGCGGCGAGCTCACGGGGTCGGGGCCGGTATGGGCGGCTCCGCACGGTGGTCACACGAGCGTCGACCTCGCGCGGGCCGGCGACGACGTCGACCGTTGCGGTGCGTCCGGCGAGGGTGCGCGAAAGTGGCGCCCGGCGCAGACGGGCGGTCGAGCCCTCGACACTCAACACGGCGCGATCCGTCACTCGCAGGCGTTCTCGCCGACCCTTGTCGAGACGGCGTAGGCCCTCGATGGCACCCTCGGCAAGCGTCACGGCGACCAGGCCGAGTGCTTGGGCGACGCCGAGCTCGGCGGCGAGAAACGACGGCACGGAGCCCGAGCCCCGGTCGAGTGAATAGTCGCCGCACCACACGGTCGTTGCTGATGAAACAACTGACGCCAGCGCCCGCGCCACGGTTGGACTGGGTGCCGCGAGCGCCACTTCGACGCGCACGGCTCGCGACGCGCCGCACGCAACCGCTTCACGGAGAACACCCTCAGCCTGTGGCGGACCCGCGGCCACCACCACCAGCTCATCTCCCGTGACCTCGGCATGGCGAAGCGCCCATTCGAGCGCGGCCTGGTCGGCATCGGAAATCCCCGCGAATCGATTGTCGTCGTGCACCACGCCAGTGATCGGGTCGACCTCGGGCCGGCGGTCGACCCACTTCAGACACGCCGCGATCATGTGCGGCGGAACGCGACGCCGTACCCACCTTCTGGGTACGTCCAGGTAATCGCGCCTTCGGAGTTGCACACGAGATAACACGTGCCGCACTCGAAGCACTGTTCGTAGTTGAACAAGATGCCACCGTCACTTGTCGGGACGAACAGGTTGGCGGGGCATGCCACCACGCACGCTCGTGTCGTGCAGGAGCGGCAGACGTCGGAGTCGACCGTGATGTGCGCACGAGGATGTACGCGGAAGTCGACCGTTGCCATGCGGTCCTCGAAGCTGAGCTCCGGCCACTCGCTCATCCGAACGCTTTCCAGCCCGCCCAGGCGTCTTTGACGAGGTGACGTAGGCGTACGCCCCCTCGCTTCATCTCCTGGCGGGCGATGCGGCGCAGGCCCGGTTTGGGCGCGGGATTGTCGACGCGGAACATCCGCTCTGCGACGTTGCAAATGAACGCGGGATAGCGCTTCTGCACCCGATCCGACAGCACCAGCCCCGGCGCGCCCCTCAGCTTGCGGTGGTCGCGCAGCACGAAGTTCGCTTCGAGTCTCTTGCGATAGCCGGCGAGCGCGGACGCCGTGACGTCTCCGCGCGCGATCGCCTCATTGGCGGCCTCGCCGGCAGCCATGCCCGAACCCATCGCGAAGTTCACGCCCTCCAGCCAGATCCCCGCCGCCAGGCAGAACGCCGCCGCATCGCCGGCCACGAGCAGGCCATCGCCGGCGAGCGTCGGCATCATCTCGTAGCCCCCCTCGGGGATTACGTGGGCGGAATACTCCTTCACCTCACCACCCTCGACGAGTGGCGCGATCGCCGGGTGGGCTTTGAGTGCGCCAATGATCGCTTCGGGTCGCCGCTGTTGCGCGGCGAGCGCGGGCAGCTTGAGCACGACGCCGACCGCCAGCGTGTCGAGGTTCGTATAGAGGAAACCCCCACCCGGCACGTCGCCCGTGCAGCCGACGATTTCGATGTCGACGCCGTCGAGATCGCGCACACCGAACCGTTCGTCGATCACTGCCTTGGGCAGTGCGAGTGTCTCTTTGACACCCAGCGTGAAATGGCCCGGATCGCTGTCGCGATAGAGCCCGGCCTCTTTCGCGAGGAAGCTGTTCACGCCGTCGCACGCGATCACGATGCGGGCGGTGAGATCGCCGTCGGGCCGGTCGGTGCGCACCCCCACTACGCGGCTGCCGTCGCGTAGCAACCCGGTCGCAGTGGTCGAACACACGAGGACCGCTCCCTCGCCCTCGGCCTTACCGGCCAACCACGCATCGAAATCGGGACGGTACGCCGTGGCGCCGTTGTACGGAGGGCCCGCCCACGCCTGTGTGCGGTAGTCCACGGTGATGGCCTGAGTCGGTGTCGTCATCATCGTCATCCGCCGGGTTACCCACCGCTGGATCGGTGCCTCCTCCCACCAACGGGGCACGAGCTGGTCGAGCACCCGCGGGTAGATCACGCCGCCATACATGTTCTTGGCGCCGGGGAACGGACCGCGCTCAACCAGACAGACGCTCCGGCCCGCCCGTGCGAGCGTGAGCGCCGCGCACGAGCCCGCCGGGCCGGCCCCGACGACGATCACGTCGAAGTGGAAGTCAGCCACTGAGTTGCTCCTCGAGCGCGTCGAGCACGGCATTGGCGTCGCACACGATCGCGAGGTCGGCGAGTTGCATCATCGGGCAGTGTGCATCGGTGTTCACGCTCACGATGTGATCGGGCGTCCCGAGCCCACTGGTGTGCTGGACGGCGCCACTGATCCCGAACGCGATGTAGAGCTCAGGCTCCACGACCACGCCCGTTGTGCCGATCTGGCGAACGTGGCCGACCCAACCCCGATCGGTCACGACGCGGGTGGCGCCCACTGACGCGTCGAGCGCGGACGCGATGCGGGCCAGCTGTTCGAACCGGGTCGCGCCGTCGAGACCGGCTCCGCCCGCCACGATGCGGGGTGCCTCGCGGAGATCGATAGTGGCCAGGTCGGGCGAGAGGACTTCCATGACCTCGGCGTCGGCCGTGCGGGTCGACGCGCCCCCCTCGATGATCTCCACCGCGGGCGCGGGCATCGACGCGTTCAGAATCCCTCGCACGCCCGGTTGGAGCGTGGTCACGAACGGGCCGTCCACGACGAGTTCGTCAATGACCAAGCCACCGTGCCGAGCGCACGACGCTCCGTCGGCTCGCACTTCGATCGCACCGGCCAACAGCGGCCGGCCGAGCGCATGGGCGATGCGGGGCGCGAGGTCACGCCCATCGGGGGAGCCCGGTACGACGACGACATCGACATCGGTCAAATGGGCCGCCAGCGCGACCGCCCACGAACCCGGCGCGAAATCATCCAGCTCCAACATCTTGACCTCGGTCACCGCGAGTTCGCGCGCGGCGATTGCGCAACCCGACCCCACGAGCACCGCCCGACCCTCACATTCCGCTACCGCCTCGTCGCCTCCCACGGCGAGCATGCCGTCGCGCACGGGGACCACTGCCACTGACCGGGTCACAGCGCGGCTCCGACCCGTTCACCGTCGATGACGGCCGCGTGAGCGCGCCGAGGCGCGATGCAGTCGCCGACCCGCACGACGTTCACGCCGCGCTGCTTGAGGTCGTGGTACAGGCCGTCGGCCGGTTGGGCGGGGACGGCGAGCACAATCCAGTCGGGCTGGCGCGGCCGCATTTCGCCGGTCGGGTGATGGAGGAGTTGCACGGCGCCACCGTCCATCCCAACCGGTACGAGATCGGTCGACTGGACGATCCCCTTGGCGAGGGCGCGCATCCACCAGTTCTCCATGTCGAGCGTGATCCCAAGGTCCTGACCCACCACCATCCCATTCGTTGCGATCTCCACGCGACATCCGCGGTCGGCGAGCAGTTCAGCTACCGACGTTGCGTGGTGGAAGCCGATCTCGTCGATCACGAGCACGTCGCCCGAAGGACTGGCCGACCCGGTCAACACGTCACGTATATCGACAACGTTCGTCGCGTCGCCCGCGACCCACCACGGCCGGACCGCCTCAGCTCCCGTCGCGACGACCACCACGTCGGGCCGCCTTTCGTCGACGAACGCGGCATCCACGTTCACGCCATACTGCACATCGACGCCGAGACGATGACACTCGCGCAGTTGGTTGCGCACGAGGTCGCCCAGTTCCGCCCGGTTGGGTACGGACGCGGCGAGACGCACTTGCCCGCCGGCAATCGGTTCCTTCTCGTACACGGCGACACGGTGATTTCGGGTGCGGGCACTGATCGCGGCCTGCAACCCGGCGGGACCCGCGCCCACGATCATCACGTTCTTCGGACGCTCAGACCGCACGACTGACGCAGTCGCCTCCCGCCCGGTGCGGGGATTCTCGATGCACCCCAACCAACGGTTCAGCCCCATCCGTCCGACGCATTCTTGGTTGCACGAAAGGCAGAGTCTGATGTCGTCGGTGGCGCCGGCGCGGGCTTTGGCGGCGAAGTCGGCATCGGCGATCTGGCCGCGCACGACGCCGACCAGATCACAGTGCCCCTCGGCCAGCGCGCGCTCGGCTTGCAGCGGATCCTTGAAACGGCCCACGCCGACCACCGGCATCTCCACGGCCTTGCGGATCGCAGAAGGGATGAAGAGGGCGTAACCGGGTGGCACGTGCATCGACGCTTCGATCATGAAGAGGCTGGCCGTGGCCACACCGATCGAGGTGTTGATGTAGTCGGCGTGCCCGGTGGCCTCGACGAGTCGGGCGACCTCGACGGCCTCGTCGATGGTGGTGCCGCCATCGATCAGTTCATCGCCACACAACCGCACGCCGAGGGCAAGCCGGGCGCCGACGGCCGCCCGCACCGCGGCCAGAATCTCGATCAGCAGGCGCGCCCGGTTGACGAGCGAACCGCCGTAGGCGTCGGTGCGGGTGTTGGTCGCGGGTGAGAGAAAACCCCGCACGATCGAGCTGTGCGAACACTGAAGCTCGATGCCGTCGAAGCCGCCCTCGGCGCAATGCTCGGCCACTAACGCGTAGCCCGCGACTATCTCGGCGATATCCGACCGGTCGACCGCCTTGGGCACCTCGCGGAACAACGGGTCGGCCACGGGAGACGGTGCCCACACGGGCAGGCGCGTGTACATCGATGACGCCTGACCACCGTTGTGGTTGATCTGGGCGAAGATCGGAACGCGGTGACGGTGCACCGCGGCGGTCATCCGCCGGTAGCCGGGGATGACATCGCGGTGAAAGCCGTGGATGAGCTTCTCGTAGGGCCAATCCGTGGGATGGGTCGAGTGCTCCTCGGTGATGATCAGCCCGGCACCGCCCGCGGCGCGGGCCTCGTAGTACGCCGCGTGCTGCTCACTCGGCCGGCCGTCGACGGCGTAATTCGTGAGGTGCGCACTGAACACGATGCGATTGCGAATCGTCACCGGACCGAGCCGAAGCGGCGACCACAGGTACCGGTAAGCCATCGGGGCCAAGGGTAGGGCGCCCGCCGCGGCGCGCCGGCAACCTCAGCGACCGGCGAGGCGTTCGATGACGGGCGCGATCGTCGACATCGTCTGGTCGCTGCCCGGGCGCTCGCCGAACATCACCCAGTAGCTGACGCCAAAGCGTTCGCGATGCTGCAGGAGCTGCTCGGCCATCTGTTCGTGAGTGCCGAGAAGCACGAACGGTGAGTCGAGAATGTCGTCGACGGCTAGCTCGACCCGGGCGGCAACGGCCTCCGCGGCGGCGCGTCGGTCGCCCGTCACCTGCACGACCTGCAGCAGAGCGTTGAGCTCGAGAGAGTCGAAGCGGTCACCCGCCGCGTCGCGGACGAGTGCGACGCGCTGCTCGAGCCCTTGCGACGTGAACTGCTCGAGGCGGACGCCGCTGCCGTCGGCATTCGGCGAAAAGCCGGTGAAACCGATGATGTCGGCGCGCTCCGCCGCCAGGCGCAGCAGCCGCGGCCCATTGCCGCCCACGAGCAGCGGCACCTGCGTGGCGTCGATCTTGTGATCGGTCACGTGGTAGTGCTCGCCGGAGAACGCGCACGGCTCGCCGCTCCACAGCTGGCGCATCACCTCGATCGCCTCGGCCAGGCGGGCCACGCGCGTCGCCGCGTCGTCGAACGCGATGCCCGCCTGGTCGTACTCGAACTTCATGTGCCCCGCGCCGATACCCAGCTCGAAGCGGCCGTCCGTGAGTGCTTCGAGCGCGGCCGCTTCCCTCGCGACAAGCACCGGGTGTCGGAAGTCGTTGTTGAGGACGAACGTGCCGACGTGCAGGCGCTCGGTGGCGTCGGCAGCGGATTGCAAGGCGATCATCGGCGGGAAGAGGCTCGGCACGAGGTGGTCGGCGATGAGCAAGACGTCGAACCCCGCCGACTCGGCGAGGCGAGCCCGGTCGTGCCATGTCGAGCGGTCAGGTGCGTGGCCCGTCGAAACGCCAAAGCGGAACCGGCGCGTCACCGCACACCGTCGATCGCCAGCGCGGCCCTCCGGCCCTCGAGGATTGCTTCGTGAATCGTGCGCGGCGCCACGCAGTCGCCGATGCGGATGTCGGCAGTGGGCACCGACTCGTCCGGAAGGCGGAAGCCGCAGTCAACGAGTTGGTCGACCGCGATCACGCGCCGCGCCCCGCTGAAGCGGTCTTCGATTTCGACCTCACCGGGCCGTGCCTCGCGCAGGATCGCCCGTCGCTCGACACGCACTCCCTTCTGTTGGAGGCGCACGTTCGCCGGCGCGAGGTCGCCCGTGCGTGACAGCTCGTTCCCCGCGATCTGGTCCGGCGTGATGAGGACGGCGCGCGCGCCGAGCGATTCGGCGAGCGCGACTGCGATCGGACCGCCGATTGGATCCCACAACGCCACGACACCGGAGGCCGCCACGGGCCCTACGACGTCGACCACGCTTGCCTCCGGCGCGATCGAGTACGTGGGGGTGCCCGGTCGGGAACCCGTGGCGGCAACAACAACCTCCGACGGGGCCGGGCTGGCGTGCCCGCTGGGCTCGATCGCCACCCCCTCGCGGCGGCACTCGGCCTCGAGCCATGCGACGAGGGGCGCGCCTGGCCCGAAGCGGGCGGCCACACCGCCCACCGCCGCCTCCCTCTCGACCACGCGCACGCGATGGCCCCGGTGAGAAGCCACGCGTGCGCATTCAAGGCCGGCAACGCCACCACCGACCACGAGGACGTCGCGCGGCGTCGTTGCGGGCGCGTACCAGTCGGGATCGTCGGTCTCGTGGCCGCTCGACGGCTCACCCACGCACGCCACGATGGGATTGCGGGCGTCGCGTACTTGGCACATCTGGTTGCAGCGGATGCACGGTCGCACCCGCTCGCCCTCATTGGCACGCACCTTGCCGACAAGGTCGGGATCGGCGACCTGCGCGCGCGTCATCTCGACAGCGTCACAGACTCCGTCGCGCACCGCGGCCTCCGCCTGTTCCCACTCCACGATCGAACCCTGGAGCACAACAGGCACCGCATCAGCGACGGCGCCGCGGACCGAGCGGCACACGTCGATGTTGAAACCCTGCGGTTCGTGGTAGTCGGGGCGGTACTTCTCGACGGTGTAGATCGACCCCCGCGTGACCACGAGATAGTCGACGAGCGGCGCGAGCTCTACCGCTATGGGGACGGCTGCTTCCGGCGTGATCCCTGCCCATGGCGCCAGCTCGTCACAGCAGAGGCGCAGTCCGAGTACTCGGTCGCCGCCCAAACCACTACGCACCGCCGACAACACGTCGCGCGCGAAGCGCAATCGGTCGGTGCCCCACTCGTCGCCTCTGTGGTTCGTGAGGCCGGACAGGAACTGGCGTACCAGGCTGTGCTGCCCGGCGTTGACCTCGACTCCGTCGAGTCCGGCCTCGGTCGCGTGGCGGGCCGCACGACCGAACGCCTCCACCACGACCGCGATGTCGTCGGGCTCCATCCACTTGGGCACCTCTCGACTGGCGACCTCCGGCACGCGAGACGGCGCCCACAACTCGCGCTGGCTGAACGCAGAAGACCCTTGACCGCCCGAGTGACCGATAGCCCCGACGGCGAGTGCGCCCTCGTTGTGTACCGCGGTGGCGACCGCCTCCCAACCGTGGCGGCAATCAGTAGCCAGCGGGGCGCGTTCGTACGGCCAGTCGCTGCCGTCGACGCTCGCCTCTTCGATCACGATGACTCCACACCCACCGATGGCGCGCCTCTTGTAATACGCGACATGGCGAGCCGACAGCGTCCGCTCTTGTCCGAGGTTGGTCACATGGGGGCCGAACATGACGCGGTTTGGCGCGGTGCGCCCCGCGATCGTCCACGCCTCCAGCAGTCGCATCACCCGCGATGATTGCCGTTCGGGCGTGGACCAGATGAACGCGCTAGCGCGTGACCGCCGTTGGCCTCGCCCGCAAGAGCGTCACCGGCTTGGTGTGGCCAGGACCAGCAGATGGCCGCCGGGCGGCGTCGACCGACGCGAGGAGCTCCTCGCCGTGTCCGTGTACACACTCGGGATCAGGGCCGTCGAGCGGGAGACCGACGAAGAACTTCGCCGCCATGCACCCGCCCTGGCACGCGTCGTAGCTGCCGCACGACGCGCACGCGCCCGCCGATTGGGGCTCGCGGAGCGACACGAACAATTCGCTCTCCCGCCACACTGACGCGAAGCCGCCGTTGTCCCGCACCGAGCCGGCGCGGAACTGGTCGTGCAGCACGAACGGGCAGGCGTACACCTCTCCGATCGGGTCGATGAGGCACACCACCCGCCCAGCGCCACACATGTTGAGGCCGGGCAGCGGCTCCCCCAGCGCGTTCAAGTGGAAGAAGGAGTCGCCCGTGAGGACATCTTCCCCGTTGGCCAGCAACCACCGATACACCTGGCGTTGCTGATCGGCGGTCGGGTGAAGCACGTGCCACGACTCAGCGCCTCTTCCCGAGGGTCGCAGCCGCGTCACGCGCAGCTGGGCACCGTACGAATTGGCGAGGGCCTTGAAGTCGTCGAGCTGGTCGACGTTGTGGCGCGTCACGACGATCGAGATCTTGAACGGCCCGAACCCCGCGTTCTGCAGATGGTCCATGGCCCGCCGTGCGGCGGCGTAGGAACCCTGGCCCCGTACCGCGTCGTTGGTCGGTGCGTCGATACCGTCGATCGAGATCTGCACGTCGAGGTAGTCCATCGACGCGAGACGGCGGGCCGCTGCACGATCGATGAAGGTGCCATTGGTGGAGAACTTGACTCCGACGTGATGGTCGATCGCGTACGCGATCAGCTCAAAGAAGTCGCGGCGCACCATCGGCTCGCCCCCGCCGATGTTGATGTAGAAGACCTGCATCCGCTCCAACTCGTCGATGAGCGCTTTGGCCTCGGCGGTGGTGAGCTCGCGCGGATCGCGGACACCCGATGAGGACAGGCAGTGCACGCACTGGAGGTTGCACGCGTACGTGAGCTCCCACGTGAGGCAGATGGGCGCGTCGAGCCCTCGTTTCAGCCCGCCCACCAATCCGCTAGCGCTCACGGATGACCTCCGACGCCTGCAACGAGGCGAGAGCGTCGGCGTAGCGCGGCCACGTTGCCTCGGCGATGCCGCAGGCGCGCAGAGCGTCGGCCGCGGTCGCGTGCTCGGCGAGCGCCTGGACCACTCTGACCATGTCGCGCGACTTCAGAAATGTAAGCCGGCGGTTGCCGTAGTGGTAACAGAGTGCCCCAAACGCCTCGGGGCGGATCGCTACTCGGGGATCGACGGCGTAGGGCGCATCGAGGGCGATGGTCACGGCCTGCTCAGTACACGCCGCACATGCCGTCGATCGAGATCTCCTCGACGAGATCTTCCTCGAGCATCTCTTCGCCCGCGTCGCGGTCGGTGTGCAGGTCCGCCACGTCGGTCACGTCGTCCATGGGGCATCCTCCCTGGTCCGGGGCATGACCGCAAGCGTAGTCAGCGGGTGATTGGCTCGCCGACACGGCGCGGGGTGAGGCGAACCTTCTCCGTGGCGGCCGACACCCTCGGTGGTAAAGGGACGGCTAAACGGCCGCCAAGAAAGCGGAACCCTCGTTGCGCATCCCTTGAGAAATCTGGCAATTGTGACGAAACGGTAACCGGAGCCGGGCTGGCTTCGTCTGGAGGACGCTACCGGTGGAACGACGCAAAGCTATGGCGTACGCCGCGACGAGCGCGCTCATTCTTTCGAGCGGCCTGGTCGCCGGCGCAGCCGTCGGCGGCTTCAACGTGCTGGGATTTGGTGGCCAATTCAGTTCGGTCATCGCGGGTGCCGAAGAAACGACTCCTACCACGGCCGCCACGTCGAGTGAACAAGCCAGTACACCTCCGCCGATCTACGTGACGAAGTACTCGATCGTCGATGATTACGTAGTTGTGACGACGGCTTCGCCCACCACTGCCGCGCCACTGGTTGCGGCCGCCGCCGAGCCCGCTGCGCAGACGACGACCGCGATGACGCAGGCCTCGTCGTCGTCCGACGCTGGCTTCCCATCCTTCGACATCGCCCCGCTCGACGACGACTCCGCGCCGCCGCCCACCACGAACGCGCCTCGCTGGTCGACGTCGACCACAGCAGGCACACCCATCCCGCCGAAGCCCGCCAATTGCGATGACGCGAACCTCGAGGACGATGGGTGGCATTGCGACGATGACTGAGCTGACGCGATGACCGCGTCGCGCGACAGCGTCGAAGCCGAACGTCTACGACGTAAAGCGGAGCGACGGGACCGGTTCTCGATCGTGCCCTCAGCCACTGTTGCGCCGTCCGTTGTCGTGACATCGTCGCCGGCCGGCGATAGCCAACTACAGCCGCTGCGCCGACCTGTCGAGCGGCGGGCGGCCGTCGGCCCGATCCTTCGCCCCGATTCTCTGCTCCGGGCCGTCGAGGCACCAGCACGTGCGCCGCAGCGGGTGCCTGTCGCTCCCGCGCCGCGTGATGAAGTTCAGGCTGAGCGCCTTCGCGCTCTCGCCGCGCGCCGAGGCCAGACCGCACCCGTTGCCCCGGCTCCGCAGTCGCCCCGTGATGAAGTTCAGGCCGAGCGCCTTCGCGCCCTCGCCGCGCGCCGCGGCAAGGCCACGGCGGTCACGGGGATCTCGGCGCTCTCGGCAGAATCCGCAGCGGTCCTGCCCCCGCCGACGGATCCGCTGGCGCCATATGTCGCGACACCACCGCCTCCAGCGTCCTCGGGCGCCACGGTCACCAACATCAACAGCCGCCGTGGAAGGCGTTCACCTCAGGTTGCGGTAACTCCGAACCGGCGGCGCCACGCGGCCGCAGCCGGTCGGATTGTCGCGGCGGGGGTCTCCATGGCGGTCATGTTTTTCGCTGTCGCCGGTCTGGCCGCTAAGCCGCCGTCGTGGGTGAAAACGAGCGCCGCCGACGAGGCATCGGCCGCCCCCACGACGACAGCAGCGCTGGCCGTCGCGGTGACGCCCGAAACGATCGTCGTGGTCCAAGACATCCACCAGACCGTCTACGTCGACCAAAACGGAAATCCCGTCGACGCCAACGGCAATCCGATCTCTCCTGCGGCGCCCGCCCCGACGACGCCGGATCCGGTCACGCCGGCTCCGGGGATGCCCGCGGCGGTCGCTCCCACACCGGCGCCGACGGCGGCGCCCAAAGCCAACCCCGCCGCCGGTGGTGGCAACGGGACACCTCCCCCCGCGCCAACCGCGGCCCCCGACCCCGCGGCCGCGCCCCCGCCGACCCCCACTCCCGCTCCGGCGCCGGCGCCCGACCCCGCACCGGCTCCCGCGCCGACCGCGCCTCCCACCGCTCCACCCACGGCTCCACCCACCACAAACCCGGCTCCTCCACCCACCACCGCACCGCCGCCGCCGGCCTGCACCGGATCGACGTGCCCATGAGCTCCGCTCCGTACTGGGCCGAGCGTTGGTTTCGGGCCATGGGCAGTTCGAGCCATCTCATCGTTGGTGACGCCGACGACCGTGTCATCGAATGGGCGGTAGCCGAGATCGAACGGCTCGAGCAGTGCTGGAGCCGCTTCCGTCCCAACAGCGAACTCAGTCTGCTCAATGCGCAGGCGGGCGTGTGGGTGGCGGTCAGCCCGACCCTTTTGTTCGCCCTGACGCGCGCGCGCGACCTCTGGCGAGCGACCGAAGGCTGCTTTGACCCGACGGTGCTCGACGCGCTCGAGCGCTTCGGCTACGACCGTTCGTTCGACCGCGTCGAGGTTGACCTCGCCGACGCTCCAGCGCCCGAGTGGTCGCCGGTGCCCGGTTTCAAGACAGTCGATATCGATGTCGCCCAATCGCGTGTGCGGTCCGCCCCCGGCGTGCGCATCGACCTTGGAGGCGTGGGCAAGGGGCTGGCGGCCGATGTCGTCGCCGAAGGTCTCGTCGACCGTGGCGCCCGCACGGCGTGTATCTCACTCGGGGGCGACATTCGGGTCTGCGGCGACCCGCCGGAGCCGACCGGATGGCGGATCCCGGTAGAGGACCCGTTCGTCGATGGCCGCACGTTGTTCGAGTATCCCCTTGCCGAGGGCGCGATCGTCACAAGCACGCGCCTGATCCGGCGGTGGAGTCGTGGGGGACGGGCGTACCACCACATCATCGATCCGACCACAGGCGCTCCGAGCGATCACGGCATCGCGGCCGTGGTGGTCGCAGGCGGCGAGGCATGGTGGGCGGAAGGGTTCGCAAAGGCGGCGATGGTCGCCGGCATCGAACGCGGTCGCAACCTGCTCAAGTTGGCCGGCCTCACCGCGTGGATCTTTCGCGACGACGGCTCGATCGCACCGAACGCGCAGGAGATCGGTGCCACATGTACGCCGAACTGAACAAGCAGATCTCGTGGTACGTGGCCCGGGCGGGCGGTCTTGTCGCCTGGGCCCTCGTGACCGCGAGCATTTTGTGGGGTCTCGCCCTGTCGACTCGGCTGATCCGCCGCCGCGGCGTTCCGGCGTGGTTGCTCGACCTGCACAAGTTCCTCGGCACGCTCGCGCTGGTGTTCACCGGCGTGCATCTCTTCGGCCTCTGGACCGACAACTTCACGCACTTCGCGTGGCGCGAAATGTTCATACCTATGGCGTCCGTCAAATGGCGTCCCGGGGCAGTCACCTGGGGCGTGGTCGCGATGTACGCCATGATCGCTATCCAGCTCACGTCGTGGATCATGCGCGTGCTGCCCCGCAAGCTGTGGCACACGATCCACCTATCGAGTTTCCCACTGTTTGCCTTCGCGACAATCCACGGCTTTCAGAGTGGGGCCGACAAGGGCAACCTGCTCGTGCAGTGGTCGGCGTTGACCGGAGGCACGCTCGTGCTCTTCCTTGTCACGTTCCGCGTCCTCGCTCCCCGCAAGGCGCAGCTCGCCGAAGAACGCCTCGCCCGCGCCGCGTGATCGACGCGGCGGGGTCCGGCCAGACCGCGCCGCCGTGCACGGGCTCAAAGGGCCCATGAGTGCGTCTGCGTAACTGCTCGCTAGGGTGGCCCGCGTTCGACGACATGACTAGGGGGACCCATCATGAAGACCAAGGCCGCCATCTTGTGGGAAGTGGGCAAGCCGTGGAGCGTCGAAGAGATCGAGCTCGATGCGCCCAAGGACGGCGAGGTCCTTGTGGAGATGGCGGCGTCGGGCCTTTGCCACTCCGACGAGCACCTCGTTACTGGTGACCTGCCGTTCTCGCTTCCGATCATCGGCGGTCACGAGGGGGCCGGCATCGTCAAGGAAGTCGGGCCCAACGTGAGCTGGCTGAAGGCGGGCGACCACGTTGTGTTCGGCTTCATCCCGTCGTGCGGGAAGTGCCCGAGCTGCGCGACTGGTCATCAGAACCTGTGCGATCTCGGGATGTATCTCGGCGAGGGCAAACAGATACTCGATCAGACATCACGCCACCACGCGCAGGGCAAAGACCTCGGCCTCATGTGCCTGCTCGGCACCTTCGCGCACCACTGCGTGGTGAACGAGGCATCGGTCATCAAGATCGACGACGACCTCCCGCTCGACAAGGCCTGCCTCGTTGGCTGCGGTGTGACCACCGGATGGGGCTCCGCGGTCTACGCCGCCGAGACCAAACCCGGCGACACCGTCGTCGTAATCGGCATCGGCGGCATCGGCATCAACGCCGTGCAGGGCGCCAAGTTGGCCGGCGCCAAGCGGATCATCGCGGTCGACCCTGTCGAGTTCAAGCGCGAGAAGGCGATGGAGTTCGGTGCCACCCATACCGCGGCGAGCGTCCAGGAGGCGCTGCCCCTCGTAACCGAGCTCACGTTCGGCCAGATGGCGAACAAGGTGATCCTCACCCTCGGGTTAGGCAGCGGCGAGATCATGGCCGATGCGCTCGCGCTGGCCGCGAAGCGGGGCCGTGCCGTTGTGACGAACATCCACCCCGCGCTCGAGATCGACGTGAAGATGAGCCTGCTCGATCTCACGCTCATGGAAAAGCAGGTGGTCGGTTCACTGTTCGGGTCGGGTAACCCGCGTGCCGACATCCCAAAGCTGCTCGGCCTGTACCGCGACGGCCAACTCGAGCTCGACGGCCTCGTCACCCGCACGTACACACTCGACGGGGTCAACGACGGATACGACGACATGCGCGCCGGCAAGAACATCCGCGGCGTCATGATCTACAACTGAGCAAGGGGACGCCATGAAGACGCGTGCAGCCGTGTTGTGGGGTATCGGCGAACCGTGGAAGGTGACCGACATCGAGCTCGACCCGCCGAAGGCCGGCGAGGTGCTCGTGAAGATGCACGCCGCCGGGTTGTGTCACTCCGATGAGCACGCTGCCACGGGTGACCTGTCGTTCTCGAACGAGGTTGCGGCGGAGATGGGGATGCCCCCGATGTTCCCGCTCATCGGCGGCCATGAGGGCGCGGGCGTGGTCGTCGACGTCGGGCCCGGTGTCAAGAGCGTTAAGGCGGGCGATCACGTGTCGGCGTCGTTCATCCCTAGCTGCGGTCGGTGTCGCTATTGCTCAACCGGGCGGCAAAATCTCTGCGACCTGGGCTCCAAGGCGTTCGAGCGCGGCCAGATCACCGACGGCACGGCCCGCCATCACGTCAACGGCGAAGACCTCAACTTGTTCGCGAAGCTCGGCACGTTCAGCGAACACACCGTCGTAGCCGAGGCGTCGGTGATCAAGGTCGAGCCCGACCTGCCGCTCAACGTCGTGGCCCTGGTGTCGTGCGGCGTGGCCACGGGCTGGGGCTCCGCGGTCAACCGCGCTCAGGTCAAGCCGGGCGACACCGTGGTGGTTGTCGGTATCGGCGGCATCGGTATCAACGCCGTGCAGGGCGCCAAGATGGCCGGCGCCACGCGGGTGATCGCGGTCGACCCCGTCGAGTTCAAGCGCGAGAAGGCGATGGAGTTCGGGGCGACGCACACGTACTCGTCGATGGAGGAGGCGTTCCCGTCGGTCACCGAGCTCACTTGGGGGCAGATGGCCGACAAAGTGATCATGACCCCGGGCGTCATGCACGGGCACCTGATGCAGATGGCCACGGGCTTGTGCGGCAAGGGTGGCACCGTGGTCGTCACCGCGATCGCGCCGATGACGCAGACCGAGTCGAGCGTCAACCTCTTTGAGTTGGCAATGTGGAACAAGGAGATCAAGGGCACGATCTTTGGTTCGTGCAATCCGCGCTACGACATCCCGAACCTGCTGTCGATGTACCGAGAGGGCACGCTGAAGCTCGACGAGCTGATCACGCGCACTTACGCGCTCGATGAGATCAACGAGGGCTATCGAGCGATGCGAGACGGCGAAAATATCCGTGGCGTCATCGTCTTTGACTGAGCCCGAGCGCACGATGAAGGTCGACCGCCCGCTTCTCGAGCGTCTGGGCGCCCGCGTTGTAGGTCGGCGGCGCGAACTCGAGATCGTCGTAGCCGCGCTCGCGGCCGGCCGCCACGTGCTTCTGGAGGGACCTCCCGGCACGGGCAAGTCGACGCTCCTTCGCGCCGTGGCCGACGAGCTGGGTCTCGGCTTCGAGTTCGTGGAGGGCAACGCCGAACTCACTCCCGCTCGCCTAGTGGGTCACTTCGATCCGGCTCGCGTGCTGTCCGACGGCTACGTCGAGGAGATCTTCGTCGATGGTCCTCTCATCTCGGCCCTGCGCGATGGCTCCCTCCTTTACGTCGAGGAGATCAACCGCATCCCGGAGGAGACGCTCAACGTCCTGATCACCGTCATGAGCGAGGGCGAGCTCCACGTGCCTCGGCTCGGACACGTGCCGGCCGCCGCGGGTTTCCGTCTCGTCGCGGCCATGAACCCCTTCGACGCCGTGGGCACGGCCCGGATTTCTTCGGCGGTGTACGACCGCACATGCCGTCTGGCGATGGGCTACCAGCCGGCCGACGAGGAGGTGGCTGTCGTCGCCCACCAGGCGGGTGAAGTCATGGCTGACCCCGCGTATCTCGCCAAGGCGGTCGAGCTCACCCGGCTCACTCGCGATCACCCCGACCTTCGCATTGGTTCTTCGGTGCGTGGCTCGATCGACCTCGTGCTCGTGGCCTCGAGCCTCGCTCAACTTCGCGGCGTCCGCGCCACCGATCTTGGGGTCTCGCTCGACGCCGCGCTCGTTGCCCTTTCGGGACGCGTACGAGTTCGCGAAGGCGCGGCCACCACGTCGGACGCGATCATCAAGGAACTCTGGGAGCGTGTCTTCGCGCACCGGCCGGAGGAACTTCCCCAGGGAAAATGAACCGCCCCGAAGGGGGCGGCACCGGCCTGGTCCACGAGGGCGCTGGCGCCGACGAGGCGGTTGCGCACTCGGCCCGCCGCACGACGTCGCGCCGTGAGATGGCTGCCCGCCACAATTCGTTTCAGAAGGTCTCGCCCGAAGTGGGCCACCTCGATGACGACGAGCTCGATCGAGCGTTTGGCAACGACGCCGATGCGACGCTGTCGCTTCTCGCCGATCTCACGGGGGCCACCGACGTCCGCTTGCGCGAACTGGCTCGGCGTCTCGCCGGCCGTCTGGTGATCGAGCTGGCTCGCCGTGGTCCCGAGCGTCGCCGCGGCGTCGGGAAGCTGCACTTGCAGCGCATCGACGAGACCGGCGGCGACATCGACGTCGATGCATCGATAGAGGGGGTGGTCGAGGCTCGGGCTCGGGGAGGAGCGCCGGCGCTCGACGATCTGCGCGCTCGTTCGTGGAGTCGTCCGGGAACGGCGTGGTGTCTGATCATCGACCGCAGCGGTTCGATGGGAGGGGGGCGGCTGGCGGCCGCGGCAGTGGCCGCGGCGGCCGTGGCGTGGCGCACACCATCCGACTACGCCGTGCTCGCCTTCAACTCCGACGTGGTGGTCGTCAAGTCGCAGGACGTCGCCAAGTCCACCGACCGCGTGGTGAACGACATCTTGACGCTGCGCGGCCACGGCACCACCGATCTCGCGCTCGCGCTGCGAGCGGCCGGCGAGCAACTCGCGCGCTCCCGCGCCGGCCGCAAGATCGCCGTGCTCTTGTCGGATTGCCGAGCGACGGTGCCCGGCGACGTGGTCGCCGCGGCGCGTGCTCATGATGAGGTGGTGATCGTGCCGCCCGAAGCCGACGCGGCGGAGGCCGAGGCCCTCGCCCGCTCGATCGGCGCGGTCTGCGTGCCGCTCAGCGGGCCGTCAGCGGTACCGGAGGTCTTCGCCGCGCTGCGATGAGAGCAGTGAAATGACCTAGCGGCACGACGGATCGGGCGGCGGCGTGATGCTCGGGCTCAGCGTCGTCGGCACCACGACAGTCGGCGGTGTGGTGCTCGACGCGACCGTGCTCGACGTCGACTGAGATTTCGAGGTGGTGCTGCCGCTCGGCGAAGTCGTGGTGGTCGCCGCG
Source organism: Acidimicrobiales bacterium (assembly GCA_040002995.1). Lineage (GTDB taxonomy): Bacteria > Actinomycetota > Acidimicrobiia > Acidimicrobiales > Ilumatobacteraceae > JBDUDK01. The sequence goes on from JBDUDK010000005.1 coordinate 19,561, forward strand.
GTCAACGGTGGCAGGTGTGTCGTCGTCGTGTCACCGGCCGCGGGGATGTCGCCCAATTGAGCATCGCCCCGAAACACCGCGAGCACGGCTTCGTTGTATTTGCTCGAGGTGAGGGGCGTGAGCACGGACGAGCCGTTGATGACGGTGCCCCTGCCCTCGATCGTGAATGAAGCCACCTGCTCCGGATCGAGGTTGCGGAGGCGATCGGCCAGGCGGAGGAGGTCGCTGAATGTGAGGGTCCTGTCGATTGTGAGCTGGGGGGCGAAGGCGTTCCAGAGCCTGTTCAACGTGACCGGGTTGCGGGCGCCCTTGTCGAGCGCGCGGTGCAGCACCCGCCTGATGAAGTCCTGTTGCCGACGGATACGTCCCAAGTCGGCCGAAGGATCCCGGATCCACTTCTTCGTCTTGGCGTCGTAGTACTCGAACTCGCGGGAGCGGGCGTAGGCAAGCGCCTCGTCGCCCAGCATGCGGTGGCACCCCGGCTCAGTGACGTTGAGGCCGGTGAAAAGATCGCGCACCGGTGTGGCGAACGGAACCGAGACACCTCCGACGGCGTTGACGAGGTTGGCAAACGCGCAGAAGTCGATGTCGACATAGTGATGAATCGGAATGTTGAAGTTGTCCTTGATGGTTGTGATCAGCCGGTCGGCGCCGAGCGCCCACGCGGTGTTGATGCGGTTGCTGTGACCCCCGATGCGGACCCACAGGTCGCGCGGGAATGACAACATCGCCACTTTGGTGGAGTTGGGGTCGACCCGCATGATGAAGATCGTGTCGGTGCGTTGACCGATGTCGGCGCCGTTGCCGAGGAAGGCACCCGCGTAGGGCGAGTTCGGGTCGATGCAGTCACGACTGTCGGTGCCCACGACCAGGAAGTTCTCGGCAGGGAGCGATCCACTCGTGACGGGCGGCGCCACGGTGTCACCGGGCACGCTCGACAAACTCGGCGTTACCACTACCCCCGGCGTATCGAGTATGCCCTCGGGCAGCTCGATGCGGTGTATCTGCCTGGCTTTGTCGAGAAATAGCCAAAGGCCCGCGGCCGATGCAACGCAGGCGAGTATGACGATGGCGTTGAGTCCGAGGAGGAAGCGCTGGGGCCAAGTTCGGCGGAGGCGTACGCGTTTGGTCGGGCGGGTTTCGTCCGGCACCGCGGGGACGCTACCGCCCTGCGCCGGCCCTGAGTTAGTCGGTAACGTCTCGATGAATGAGGGGTCACGAGCGGAGAGCGCGCGCCTGGTTTGTCGTCCGGCTCGTAGCCGGCTTGGGCTACCTCGCGTACTTCCTCGAGCAGAGCGCGGTGAAGGGCCTTCCGTTCGATCGTGAGCGGCTGTTCGCGTGGATTGTCGGTGCCTTGGCCGTCACCTGCATCGGGCGTCCGTGGCGTCGCTGTCTGCAGCTCGTCATCGACTGGATCCCTTTCGTGGCGGTGCTCGTCGCCTACGACTACTCCCGCGGCCTGGCCGAGAACGTGGGCATGCCGGTTCAGGTGACCGCGCAGCTCAACGTCGAGAAGTTCCTCTTCTTCGGTCAGGTACCCGCGGTCTGGCTCCAGCACCACCTCTACCGTCCGGGCGTCATCCGCTGGTGGGACGTACCGGTCGCGCTCACATACACCTCACATTTCGTCGCGCCGTTCGTTGTCGCCGGCATCCTCTGGGTTCGCAACCGAACGCGCTGGCGCCAGTTCGTCGCCCGCTTTGTGGTCACGAGCTTTGCCGCGGTGCTGACGTTCATCCTCCTGCCCACCGCCCCGCCCTGGTTTGCCGCCAACCGCGGTTACATTCCCCATCTCGACCGCATGGTGGGAAGAGGCTGGTCGAAGATCCACCTCGACGTCGCGGACCAGATGATCCACAAGGGCCGATTGGTCGCGAACGCGGTTGCCGCGATTCCGTCACTGCACGCGGCCTACGCGTTCCTCATCGCCATGTTCTTCTGGAAGAGCATCAAGCGTCGTTGGCTCCGACCGATCCTGCTCATCCACCCGCTGATGATGGGCTTCACCATCGTCTACGGCGGCGAGCACTACGTGATCGACATCTTCGCCGGCTGGCTCTATGTCTGGGGAGCTTTCGTGGTGTGTGGTCGGGTCGAGCGCTGGTGGCGACGCCGGAAGCTGGCTAAAGCGGCCGATGTCGATGCGGACGAGTTCGACGGCGAGCTGGTCGACCTGAGCGCGGAAGAGGCAGTGCCCGCCCTGTCATAGGCCGCATCAGTAGCGTGAGACGCGTGTTGCCGGCCGCGTCAACCGTCACCGTCACGAACTCCGAACGTCACCTCTGGGAGACGCCGCTCCACATCGCCATCATCGTCGTCACCACGTTGCTCATCACCTGGCTGGCGCGCCGGGCGATTCGCAAGTTCATCCGGGGCATCGTGGTCGTTCGGGGTATCGCGTCACGCGAGGTGGGCGAGCGTGTGCAAGCGCGCACAAGCACGTTGTCGGTTGTGCTGCGCAGCACTGTCACCGGCCTGCTCTGGATGATGGCGCTGCTGGCCATCATCTCCGAACTCGGTGTCAACCTCGGCGCCTTTGTCGCCGCGGCCACGATCATCGGCGGAGCGCTTGCCTTCGGCGCCCAGACGATCGTTCGTGACTTCCTCGCGGGCATCTTCGTGCTCGTCGAAGACCAGTACGGCGTGGGCGACATCGTCGACCTTGGTCTTGCTTCCGGACAGGTCGAGCGCGTGACGTTGCGCTCCACGCGATTGCGAGACGACGAGGGCCGCGTCTGGCACGTGCCCAACGGGCAGGTGCTCCGCGCCGGCAACCTCAGTCAGGAATGGGGTCAGGCGGTTCTCGACGTACCGGTGAGCCTCGACGCCGACGTAGGTGCGATGGCCGTGGAGCTCGAACGCATCGCCGGCGAACTCGCGGCCGACCCGGAGTTTGCCGAGAAGATCCTCGAGCCGCCGCACGTGCTCGGGGTCCAGGAACTCCTCAACGATCGGGCCGCGCTTCGCCTCACGATGAAGACACGTCCGGCGGAGCAGTTTGCCGTGATGCGCGAGATGCGTCAGCGCGTGCTCACCGCCGAGCGCGATGGCCTCTTTCATCTGCCGCCCCGCCCACAACCCGGGGCGACCGCTGGTCAGGGTAGGACGACGACGGTGTCACCGAGCGAGGCCCAGTCGTAGAGCCACGCGGCGTCGGCGGCCGATTGGCGCACACAACCGTGACTGCGGAACAGGCCCAGCTCAGCTTCGGTCTGCATCGGTTGGCCGGTGCGCGTGACGCGAGGAATCTCATGGAAGCCAACGCCGCCCGCGAACCCCATGAAGTGGTACATGTAGGCGCCACCGCCGTACGCGTACGCCAGGTTCAGTTTGCTGAAGATCGCGTACGTACCTGGTCGGGGTGTGCCCACCCGACCTGAAACCAGGTGCGTGCGCACAAGAACCTCTCCCGTGTCGACGACCCACACCTGCTGCATCCGGTTGGAGTACACGATGCGGCGGCCCGTCCCTGAGCCGGCGGGCAGCGCAGGCAGCGACGACTGGTACGCAGCGACGGAGACGGCGATCCAATAGCCGGGACCATGCGTGCCCGAGGCGACCAGGGCAACGGCTTCGAGGCCGCCGGCTACCGAAGCACCACCCACATACGGCGCGCCGCCCATCGAGAACACACCGCCGTCGGCGCCGAGAAGCCAGAGGCCGCCGCTCGGGGCAGCCGCAGCCGCCGTGACCAGTGCGTTGAGGTTCGTCCCGACCAGCGTGCCGACATCGGCGGCGTCGCCGAAATGACGCACGTCGCCGTTATCGGCGATGAGCAAGTAACCGGCTCCGCTCGCCGAGACAACGATCGCCGTGAACGTCTCGTTGGCGTCGGCCGCCGATCCGAAGAAGATCGCGTCGCCGAAGCTGAAAATGCCACCGTCGCGACCGAGCAGCCAGTAGCCGTGGCCGGTCGGGGTGGGGGCGAGATCGATGACCGGACCGTTGAGGCGCACGGCGCCCATCGATCCGAAGAACGCGGCGTCGCCGAAGCTGAAGATGCCGCCGTCTCGACCGAGCAGCCAATAGCCGTGGCCGGTCGGCGTCGCGGAGATCGCGATGATCGGGGCGTTCAGCACACGGCCGGCCATCGATCCGTATGAGGCCACACCGACACCGGTGACGGTTCCGTCGGGGCTCGCGAGCCAATACCCGCTGCCGTCGGGCGTCGACGCGAGGTCAACGACGGCAACGCCCCCGGCGTCGCCCACGCCGAGCTCGGATGCACCACCGAACGACGAGACACTCGTGGCGATGGCGGCGCTCGCTTCGGCGGATGCGAAGGGCAGGCTCATCACCCCGGCGACGCAGGCACCAACGACGATCCTCAGACGCATCACGCGTTATCGGCGCGCTAGAAAGCGGAGTGAGGATCTTTGGCAGTTCGTCATAGAGCCGGGTCGGCCGCCAGGGTGACGATCGTTTCGGGTTCCTCGCTTTCCTCGAGCCGGAGCGTGGCGATGCTTCCTGCCTCGATGAGATCCGTCCGAGCGGCCTCGACGCCGGCCAAGGAGGCCGACGGCGCCCGGACAACAACCAGCTCGACCGGCGAACGCATCGACCGCTTCGCCTCGGTCTTGGCTTTGCGCACGGCGCCCAGGACCCAGCCGGCCGCCGCGAGGACGGCGTCGTCGCCGTCGGCATCGAGGCGCGGCCAGGGCGCGTTGTGGATCGAGCCTTCCTGCCACCAACTCCAGACCTCGTCGCTGACGAATGGGAGAAACGGTGCAAGGAGCCGTTGGAACGTGGACAAGGCCACTTGGAGCGACGCGGTCGCGCTCGCGGCCGCGTTGTCGCCCGCCACGCCGTAGGAACGGCCTTTCACCAGCTCAACATGGTCGTCGCAGAACGACCAGAACGCCGATTCGGTCCGCTCGAGCGCGCGGGCATAGTCGAACGCGTCGAAGGCGGTCGTGGCTTCCGACACCACCCTGGCCAGGCGTGTCAGCAACGCCCGATCGACGGGGTGGGTGATCGCCGCCTCGGCCACAGGCTCGCCGTGGTTGAAGCCGAGTACGAACTTCGAGACGTTGAGCAGCTTGATCGCGAGCTTGCGTCCGATCTTCATCTGTCCTTCGTCGAACGTGCTGTCGACCCCCGGCCGAGCCGACGCCGCCCAGTAGCGCACGCCGTCTGACCCGTAGGTGTCCAAGTAGGCGATAGGCGTGACGACGTTGCCCTTCGACTTCGCCATCTTCTTGCGGTCGGGGTCGAGGATCCAGCCGGAGAGCGCGGCGTCGGACCACGGAAGCGCGCCGAGCTCGTAGTACGACCGCACCACGGTGGAAAAGAGCCACGTACGGATGATCTCGTGGGCCTGGGGCCGCATGTTCATGGGGAACACTCGAGCAAACAGATCGTCGTCGTCGAGCCAGCGCCCGCCGACGAGAGGCGAAAGCGACGAGGTGGCCCACGTGTCCATCACGTCGGGGTCGCCCACGAACCCGCCCGGCTGCCCGCGCTGCGACTCCGTGTAGCCCGGGGGAATGTCGGCCGATGGGTCGATGGGCAGCGCGTCCTCCGCGGGGACGATGTGCCGATCGTGGTCGACGGTGCCGTCGGCGGTGACCGGGTACCACACAGGAAACGGCACGCCGAACTGCTGCTGGCGACTGATGAGCCAATCGCCGGTGAGACCGGCCACCCAGCTCTCGTACCGGTGGCGCATGAACTCGGGATGCCATGTGAGCTCGCGCCCAAGCTCCAAAAAGATGGCGCGCAGCTTGTCGTCGCGGCCGCCGTTGCGGATGTACCACTGCCGGCTCGTCACGATCTCGAGCGGGCGATCGCCACGCTCGTAGAACTTCACGGGATGTTTAAGCGGACGCGGATCGCCTACCAGCTCGCCGGTCTCGCGCAACAGCTCAACCACGACAGCCTGAGCCTGCTTCGTGGTCTTGCCGGCCAGCCGCGCGTAACGCGCACGCGCGTCGGCGTCGGAAATCGCGCCCGGCGGCTCTGCCAGCACGCGGCCGTCGCGACCGACGATCGCGCGTATGGGTAGATCGAGCTCGCGCCACCACGTCACGTCGGTGAGGTCGCCGAACGTGCACACCATGGCGGCGCCCGTGCCCTTTTCGGCATCGGCCAGCTCGTGAGGAAGCACCGGCACGTTCACGCCGAATAGGGGAGTGGTGACATCCGTGCCGAAGAGGGTTTGGTAGCGCTTGTCATCGGGATGGGCGACGACGGCGACGCACGCGGCGAGAAGCTCCGGACGAGTCGTGTCGATCATCAGGTCATCGGCGCCGTCGCCCCGATGGAACGTGAGGAGGTGCGACGCGCCGGGCAGCTCTCGATCCTCGAGCTCGGCCTGCGCCACCGCGGTGCGGAAGTCGACATCCCAGAGCGTCGGCGCTTCCTGTTGGTAGGCCTCGCCACGCGCCAGATTGCGCAGGAACGCCACCTGGGAAACCTTCGTGGGACGGTCGTCGATCGTCTTGTAGAGGTAGTTCCAGTCGACGGAAAGCCCCAGCCGGCGAAACAGCTCCTCGAACGCGACCTCGTCGGCGGCGACGAGCTGCCGGCAGAGCTCGGTGAAGTTACGCCGGCCGACGTCGATCGGTGGCGAATGGGGCTCGTCGGGTGGCTGGAACGTGGGGTCGTACGGGAGCGATGGATCGCAACGGACTCCGTAGTAGTTCTGCACTCGACGGATCGTCGGCAGGCCGTTGTCGTCCCAACCCATCGGATAGAAGACGGCCTTGCCGCGCATGCGTTGGTAGCGGGCGATGGTGTCCGTGTGGGTATAGCTAAAAACGTGGCCGACGTGGAGCGAGCCCGACACCGTTGGCGGAGGGGTATCGATCGCGAAGACCTCTGACCGTTGACGGGTGCGGTCGAAGAGGTAGACGCCGTTCGCGTCCCACTCCGCGATGAAGCGCCGTTCGAGGCCTTCGAGCGTGGGCTTGTCGGGGACGCGGGCCATGGTGGGCCGACACGGTAGCGGGATGGCTTTGTCGGACTCGTGCCAGTTCGGGTTCAGAGCTGGGTCGATCCTGCCGATCCTCACGCGGTGCGCCGGATACTCGCTCTTGCAGTCGTCGGGTTCGTGCTCGGGCTCGGCGCCGCGGCGGGAGCCGAGGGCGACAGCGTCACGGTGGGTATCTCCAACCAGGCGTATACACCCGTCATCGCCACGATCCACTCCGGCGGAACCGTCACCTGGGTCAACGACGACGAGGAGACGCATTCGGTCTTCATTGAGGCCATCGGTTCCGACCATCTCGTGGCGCCGGGCGCGACCTACTCCTACACGTTCGGCGACGCGGGGGAGTTCACCTACCACTGCAGCCTGCACAACCACGCGGGCAAGATCGTCGTGGCCGCGGTGGTAGCGACCACCCAGCCGCCTCCGCCCAAGCCCGTGACGACCACGGTGCCCACGACCCTCCCCGCGACAACGACAGCGACGACTGTCGCGACGATGGTTCCCACCACGGCGGGGCCGACCACCGCACCTCCGGTCACGACCGCAGCCGCCACCACCACAACGGTGACCGTGCCGACTACGCCGGCGGTGACCGACTCCACTACCGCCCCCGTCGGTGCGATCGATGACGGTGCCGGCGGTGGCCTTCCCTCAGCCGCGCTGATCGGCGGCGGGGGAGTCGGCGCGGCGCTTGGGGTCGGAGCGGGTTTCTTGATTCAGCGGCGCGTCGGCAGGCGAGCCGCGGACGGCGCATAGGCAATCCCCGCGGCCTCCGCCGAGCGGCCCGTTACCGTTGACGCATGATCCGTCTGCACGACAGCGCCACCGAGGAGGTCAGGGAGCTCGCGCTACGCGAGCCCGGCACCGTGGGCATGTATGTGTGTGGACCCACCGTCTACGGGCCGCCGCATCTGGGTCACGGCCGCTTCTCGCTGGTGTTCGACGTGCTGCGTCGTTACCTCGAATGGAGCGGACTCAACGTCCGCTACGTGTCGAACATCACCGACATCGACGACCGGATCATCGAGCGGGCCAACAAAGAAGGGCGCGACTCCTCCGAGATCGCGGAGAAATGCGAGACGGTGTGGTGGCAGGCGATGGACGCGCTCGGCGTGAAGCGGCCCACGATCGATCCCCACGCCACGGCATACGTCGATGAGATGGTCGATCTCGTACGCGGTCTGGTCGACATCGGCCGCGCGTACGTCACCGACGACGGCGTGTACCTCTCGGTCCGCACGGTCGAGGACTACGGCCTTCTCGCGCACCAGTCGATCGACGACCTCCTCGCTGGGGGCGGCGATCGCGAGGTCGTTGGCGCCGAACACAAGCGCGACCCCGGCGACTTCGCGCTCTGGAAGTTGGCCAAGCCGGGCGAACCGTCGTGGTCGTCGCCGTGGGGCGACGGACGGCCGGGTTGGCATACCGAATGCGTCGTGATGTCGCTCGATCTTCTCGGCGAGGGTTTCGACCTGCACGGCGGGGGACAGGATCTCGCGTTCCCGCACCACGAGAACGAACGCGCGCAGGCCGTCGCCCTCGGCAAGCGGTTCGCGCGGCACTGGGTCCACAACGGGTTCGTCGTCGACGCCACCGGCGAGAAGATGTCGAAGTCGCTCGGCAACTTCACGAACCTGCTCGATCTGGTGGAGACCGTTGATCCGAGGGCCTACCGCCTCCTCGTGCTCCAGGCGCACTACCGCTCGCCGATCACGGTCGACCGCGACACCATCGGACGCGCCGAGCGGTCGCTTGCGGGACTCGACTCGTTCGCGCGCCGTACGCAGTCACTGCTGCAGAAGGCTCCCGATCCCGAGGTCCTCGAGCGATTCACGGCACTCATGGACAACGACCTCGACACACCCGGAGCGATGGCGTTGGTGTTCGACACCATCCGGCGGGCGAACGCCCTGCTCGACGACGGCGATGTGACTCGCGGCGCCGTCCTCTCCGCCACGGTGCGTTCGATGTGTGAGGCGGTCGGCCTCGAACTGCGCACGGTCGATGAAGTGCCGGCGGCCGTGCTCGATCGGGTCGCCGCGCTCGACGCCGCGCGGGTAACGAAAGACTTCGCCACCGCCGACGCGCTGCGCGCCGAACTACAGGCGGGCGGGTGGGTCGTGGAGTCCACCAAGGCGGGCACGATCGTGCACCGCGCCTGAAGTTGACTCGGCGCCGCCGTACATCGAACGCTTGTCACTCGTGAGCCGCCCCGGCGACCGAGCCGCCACGAAGCGCCCGCTGCCTGCCGGCTTCTTCACCATCTGGACGACGGTGGCCCTCGATCTCGTGGGGTTCGGAATCGTCGCCCCCTTGCAGGGGCTCTACGTCGAACGACTCGGCGCGTCACCGACCACGGTCGGTTTTCTGTTCGCCTCGTTCTCGCTCGCCCAGTTCGTCTTCGCTCCGGTGTGGGGGCGGATCTCCGACCGCATCGGCCGCAAGCCGGTCATCATCGTGTCGCTGTTCGGCACCGCGATCGGCTCGTTTCTCACGGGCGCGTCGAGCGTGCTGTGGCTCGTGTTCCTCGGACGCATCATCGACGGCGCGTCCGGAGGAAGCGTGTCGGTCGCGCAAGCCGCGGTCACCGACGTTGCCAGCGACGAGGACCGCCCCCACCTGCTCGGCTTACTCAGCGCCGCGTTCGGTGTCGGCTTCGTGCTCGGACCGGCGATCGGCGGACTGGCCGCGCTGGGTGGACCCCGCGTGCCCTTCTTCGTGGCCGGAACGATCGCGCTTGTCAACGCGGTCGCGGCGATCAAGCGGCTGCCGGAGACGTCGACCGCGTCGCAGCGCGCCGCCGACGCGCGTGCGCCCCGAATTCGCGAGGGCCGCCGGCACCAACTCCTGCAACTCGCGGCCATCGGCTTCATCGCCACGAGCGCCTTCAGCATCTTCGAGGCCACGTTCGCGCTGTTTGCCGAGCATCGCTTCTCGCTCGGCTCGCCCGGTGTGGCGGCGGTGTTCGTTGGCATCGGCCTCGGGCTTGTGGCCGTGCAGGGCGGTGCCATCCGACCCATGACGAACGCGATCGGCGCCGTGGGCTCCCTACGTGCCGGTCTGATGATCAACGTCGTGGGTCTCTTGCTGCTGGCCGCGTCGAAGCACTGGGCCCTGCTGGTACCCGCGCTCGTGTTGCTCGTTGCTGGCCAAGGGCTGGCCGCGCCATCACTGACGGCGACGGTGGCGCGGGTCTCCGATCCGTCTCGGCGCGGCGAGGCGCTCGGCTTCCAGCAGGGCGTCAGCGCCATCGCGCGCGTCGTCGGCCCCGCCATGGGCGGCGCGCTGTTCCAGCACGCGGGAGTCCCCGTGCCGTACGTCGTCGGGGCGGGGATGGTGTTCGCCGCCGCCGCTCTGGCGTTCACGTTCGTGACTTGATCGTCCGGTTACCCGTCGGTAACTTACGCGGATGCCCCCCTACGATTTTTCGCTCCATCTCAACGAGGACCAGCTCCAGATTCAGAAGTGGGTGCACGACTTCGCCGAAGGGGTCGTGCGGCCGGCGGCCCACGAGTGGGACGAGCGGGAAGAGTTTCCGTGGCCAATCGTGCAGGATGCGGCCAATATCGGGCTCTATTCGTTCGAGTTCATGGCCAACGCCGTAAGCGATCCGACGGGGTTGACGCTGCCTCTTGCCATCGAAGAGTTGTTTTGGGGTGACGCTGGGATCGGGCTGGCCATTTTCGGCTCGGGCCTCGCCGCCGCGGGAATCACAGGCAACGGGACTCCTGAGCAGATCATGGAGTGGGTACCGCAGTGCTACGGCACGACCGACAAGGTGATGCTCGGCGCGTTCTGTGTGAGCGAACCCGATGCCGGCTCCGACGTCTCGTCGCTTCGGACGCGAGCGGTGTACGACGAGGCGAACGACGAGTGGGTGCTGAACGGCACCAAGGCGTGGATCACCAACGGCGGCATCGCCGACGTGCACGTGGTCGTCGCAACGGTGGACCCCACGCTGAAAGCGAAGGGACAGGCGTCGTTCGTGGTACCGCCTGGTACGACGGGTCTGTCGATGGGGCAGAAGTACGCGAAGCACGGAATCCGGGCGTCGCACACGGCTGAGGTCGTTCTCGACGACGTCCGCGTGCCGGGTCGCTGCCTGCTCGGTGGCAAGGACAAGCTCGAAGCCAAGCTGGCCCGCGCCCGTGAGGCCGGTCATTCCGGCGAGAAGCAACCGGCGATGGCGACGTTCGAGGCGACCCGGCCGTCGGTCGGTGCCCAGGCGCTCGGCATCGCCAGGGCGGCCTACGAGTTCGCGCTCGACTATGCGAAGGAGCGCAAGGCCTTCGGCAAGCCGATCATCATGAACCAGGCAATCGCGTTCAAGCTCGCCGACATGTGCATGGAGATCGACGCCGCCCGTCTCTTGGTGTGGCGCGCCGCGTGGCTGGGGCGGAACGGCGGGTACCAGCACGGCGAGGGATCGATGTCGAAGCTCAAGGCGGGCGAAGTCGCCGTATGGGCCACCGAACAGGCGATCCAAATCCTCGGCGGCTACGGCTACACACGTGAGTATCCCGTCGAGCGCTGGCACCGCGACGCCAAGATCTACACGATCTTCGAAGGCACGTCAGAGATCCAGCGCCTGGTGATCGCAAGAGCGATCAGCGGACTGCGCATCGAGTGACCATCTAGGCAGCTCAGATGCACTTTTGTTCGTCGTGAGCGGAGGCGTCCCTCTCGTCCACTCGCGAGCGCGAGACGAGCGGAATGGGCGCGCGGCTCGACTCGCTCGAGCGGCACCTGCAACGCACCGCCAAACCGATCCCCCCGAGTTCAAAGCAAACCTGATGAGCGACGTGCCCGCTTCGTACGATGGCGCGTTGGAGCGCACCGCCGATTCGAACGCCACCAGCCCTACCCGATCCGCGACGTCTGGGACGCGATCACCAATCCGGCGCGGCTGGCAGACTGGTGGCTGCC